>JAZLLQ010000052.1:0-19881 GCA_045598245.1 Candidatus Gastranaerophilales bacterium | reverse complement strand
AGGATATAGCGGAGGAAGCAGCACGGGTAAATATGCACCCGCACCGTCATTAGCACCTTCAAGAAGTACAGGTTCCGGTTCAGGTAGTGGCTTATCAAGAGGTCAAGGCGGCTCAGGCGGTAATGTAGGCAACCCGGGTGGCGGTGGTGGTCGTCCTGGTATAGATGCTATAAGAGAACCTGATTTTGGACCTTATATGCGAGAATTGCAACGTCGCATAAAAATGAATTGGAATCCGCCAAAAGGTAATGAAAGTAAGCGTGTTGTACTTTTATTTAAAATAGCAAAAAGTGGCAGAATGTTATCATGCAGAGTATTAAAATCATCAGGTTTACCGTCTGCCGATCAGGCAGCATTGAGAGCAGTAGAACTGACTGCACCATTCAGACCGTTACCTGCTGAGTTTAAAGGACAAAGTATAGACATACAATTTACGTTTGATTACAACGTATTTGGAGCAAACAGATATTAAAGAAATAACTAGAGAAAGAGGATAAAATTATGGACTTATTATTACATTCAATTCAACTGGACTGGCCGGTGCTTTTACCGATTTTGATTTGTTCAATTTTGACATTGGGAGTAATGTTTAACAGATTTGCATTTTACAACGATAATAAACGTGATATTGTTTCTTTTATAAGAAAATTGCGTACTGAACTTGTGAAAGATAATCTTAGCGGTGCGCAATTATTGAGCGCTCAACTCGGCGGAGTTACGGGCGAACTTGCTGAAGAAGGTATAAGAATTCTTGAAGAACAAAATGGTTCAGGTGATTTTGCTGCTGCTTTTGATATTTCAACAAGTTTGGCGGTAAGAAAACTTGAACAGTATCTTTCAATTTTAGGTACAATCGGTGGTGTTGCACCTTTCTTAGGTTTGTTCGGAACGGTTGTCAGAATTCTTTATACATTTCAGGATCTTGCAACTCAGGGTAATCAAAGTGCAGCAGTTGCAACAGGTATTGGTTCAGCTTTGATAGCTACTGCATTTGGTCTTGGTGTTGCTATTGTTGCGGTTATTTTGTTCAATACTTTTCAAAGTATAGTTGCAAGATACGAAAGCGATTTCCAATTGATGAAATTATTGTTCCTTTCATATGCAAAAAATGAAAATGGAGTTGCTTTAACTCAACAGGCACAAACTTTTAATCCGCAATTGTAGAGGTTAAAATGTCACTTTCAGATAAAAAAATATTTAATGAAATAAATATTACACCGTTGACCGATATTTTTTTGGTATTGTTGATTATCATGATGGTTTTGGCACCGACCTTTTCATCAGTTGATAATAATATTACGGTACCCGAGGTTAACAGCGGTGTGAATGTTGAACATAAAGAAGTAGTTGTCAGCGTTACAAAAGACGGAATGTTATTCGTTAATGAAACTCAGGTTACCGGTGCTCAACTTGAAGAGCAGTTAAAATCGTTATTAGAAGCAGCACCTGATAAGAGTGTTGTTGTAAAAGCTGATGAGCAAACTAAAAGTTCCAAAATCATGGAAATTATGAAGGCTGCACAAGTCAGCGGATATGAAAAATTGACTGTGGCGGGAGAACCGTTGAACAAAAAAAGACAAAAAGAACTAATGGAAAATGCTCAAAACCAATTAAATAAGGAGGCACAATAATGACGATAGGTGTAAAACGTAAACCAAGAAAAACTTTTAACCAAATTAATATTACACCTCTGACTGATATTTTCTTGGTATTGTTGATTATCATGATGGTTGTAGCTCCTATGCTTGACCAACAAGGCTTGAGTCTTGCAGTGCCTAGTTCTACTGAGGCTGAACAGGTTGCCAAAGAATCTAAAATATTGACTGTTGATGTTAATGATGCAGGTCAATATTTATTGGATGAAAAAATTATTGCTGAAGTTGAACTTATGAAAATGCTTAAAGATAAATCTCAGGATAAAGATGCAGGTTTATTGATTAGAGCTTCTGAGAATTCTACTCATGGTGCAGTAGTAAAACTTATGGATATGGCCAGAACATCGGGTATTTTTAGTATTTCGCTCGTTGAGGAATAATTTAGGGAGTCTAAAATGGATGCAGTTTTGAACTTTTTAAAACCGGAAGTGTTTTTTCATAATATTTTTGTGACTATTTGCATAAGAATTATAATCCTTGTACTTATTTTAAAAGGGTTGCATCTTTTGCTGGATTTTGCCGGAAGAAAAGTTTTTGAAAATGTGCAAAACCGTAAACAATCAAAACAAATACATACAATTATTTCAACCGTAAAATCGGTTGTGGACTTTTTCGTTGTTGCTCTTTGCATTATGGAAATTTTGCCGAAACTTGGTATTGATATAAGACCGATATTGACAGCGGCCGGAGTTGTCGGTGTTGCGGTAGGTTTTGGCTCAAAACAGCTGATAGAAGACGTTTTGAGCGGTGCAATGCTTATTATGCAAGGGCAAATTCTTGTTGGGGATATTGTTGAAATTGACGGAAAAATAGGTATCGTTGAAAAATTAAACCTGAAAATGGTCGTTCTGCGTGATTGGGATGGCAAAGTTTACTATATCCGCAACGGCATGATTAATATTGTTACAAATTATACCCGAGATTATGCATTTGCCATTGTTGAAGTCGGTGTTGCGTACAAGGAAAATGTTGATGAAGTAATTAAAACCGTTGTTGATTTAGGTAATAATGACCTTAAAAACGGTGTATGCGGACAATATGTTATGAGTGATACCGAGGCTTGGGGCATTGACAGTTTTGGTGATTCTGCCGTGATTTTGAAATTCAGAGTTAAAACAAAAACGATGTTTCAATGGAAAGTCAGACGTGAATTTAATCGTCTTATTAAAAACAAATTTGATGAACTTGGTATAGAAATACCTTTCCCTCAAAGAACTTTACATGTTGAAGCAGATGAACCAAAATTGCCGATATAATTTAATTTAATAATAAAAAAGTTCAGACATTTCGTCTGAACTTTTTATGCTTTTTAAATTAATTATTCTCTTGTCATAGCTTCAATTTCGTCACTTGAAGCATAAACGCTGTGGCAGCCACAGTCAACGTGGATGACTTCACCGGTTACACCTGATGATAAATCTGACAACAAGTATAATGCGGCGTTTCCAACTTCTTCGGTTGAAACATTACGTTTTAAAGGTGCTTTCAGAGTTGCAGCTTTTAACATTCTATCAAAACCGGAAATCCCTTTAGCTGAAAGAGTTTTAATAGGACCTGCTGAAATGCAGTTCACTCTGATGTTTTCTTTGCCCAAGTCGCTTGCCAAATAGCGAGCGTTAGCTTCTAATGCTGCTTTTGCTACACCCATTACGTTGTAGTTTGTAACCATTTTCTCAGAGCCAAGATATGTCAAAGCAAGTATTGAACCTCCATCTGTGAAATATGGTCTTGCTGTTCTTGATAATGAAATTAATGAATAAGCACTGACTCCCATTGCCAAATCCCAGCCTTCTTTAGAAGTGTTTATAAATTCGCCGGTTAAATCTTCTCTGTTGGCGAAAGCAACTGCGTGTACAACGAAGTCTAATTCACCGTATGTTTTTTTGTATTCTTCAAAAACTTTTTTCAACTGTTCTTCATTTGTAATATCACATTCAATGATTAATTTAGAATTCATTTCTTCAGCAATAGGTCTGACTCTTTTTTCCATTGCTTCATTTGCGTAAGAAAATGCTATCTCTGCACCTGCTTCAAAAAGTTGTTTTGCTATGCCGTAAGCAATTCCATGTGTATTACTGACACCAAAAACTATACCTTTTTTGCCTTTCATTAAGTCCATAACAACCTCTCTCTCTTTTATTTATTATGATAAATGTATTATATATTAAAATTAATATTTTGTTAATTGACAGTAAATGCTATAAATTTTGCAAATAATTTTTAATATAATCTCCGAGATGTGGGAAATTTTCCAATAAAATTTGCACTTTTTCCATCATGGTTCCGTCTTTTTTGCATTTAGTAAGATAACAGCCGATTACTTCACGTTCAAGTTCTCTAAAATTTTTCAGTGTTAAATCATTTATTTCATCAACTATATAAGGTTTTTGACCATCGCAAGTGTCTACATCCATCCTTACGGCAAAACTTCTGCCGGCAGCGGATTCTCTCGTATGAAAATCAATGGTGACTTTGTCGTTACCTTCATTTCGCAAACTTTCTATTAATTGGGGATAACGGGAAAATCCTTCAACAAAATTTGATGTTAATTTGTATCCGAAATTTTGTGATGATGAAATTTTGGAAATTTGCATAAATATTCCTTTTAGAAAAGACCTTACATGAATATTAACATGAAAAAAAATAAAATTTGTTAGGGTGTCTAATTTTTTTGTGATGCTTAAAAAACCCGATATAAATTTTTGCTATTCCTCTTAATTAATTTTTGAGTTAATATTGTTGTATGAAATATTTTGTTCTTTGAAAATTGTATAATGATTATTATCAGAAATAAAATGCGATTTGGGTATATTTACCTAATAGAGTATATTTTATCAAAACTTCGTTTTGGATTTGTACTCTTTTCTTCTTTTGCTTTGGCGTAAACAAAAGAAGAAAAGAGTACCCGAAAAGAAGAAAATCAACGCATCGTATAGAGCTTGTAAAATATTTTAAAGCCCAAATTTTCCGCCATTTGCAAGACAAAGACGGATAAATTTGACCTTTAAAATATAACAATCTCTAGCCAATTCATGGCGCAAAGCCGCAATTTTTACATGTCATTACGAGGAACTACAACATTTTAGGTGACGAAGTAATCCACTTAATTATAAATGCATGGCTATTTTTGTTATGTAGATTGCTTCACTTCGTTCGCAATGACATAAAAGACTATATACCGATATCATCCAAAGGATGATAGTTGCACTCGTAGAGTGCTGTAACCTCTACATAGAAGTTGTTGGTTTTTAGAAACAAAATTTCCAACGTTATGTTGAGAAATTTTGTGAAATAAAAACCTTACAACTTCTAAACTTGCGCGTGATTTTTCTCTTTCTTGGGTACCTTCTTTCTCTTTTTATTCGCGCAGTTAAGTAAAAAGAGAAAGAAAGTACAAATCAAAAACAATTGCAAATAAACAATTATTTCTGATAATAATTATTATGGCAATTATGGTACAAAATATTGAATTTTCAATATTTGAGAAAAGGAGAAAAAATATGACAAGAAAACCTATTATCGCAGGAAACTGGAAATTGAACAAAACTGTTGCGGAAGCAGTTGAATTTACTGAAGGCTTAAAAAAAGTTGTTTGCAACATTAATAGAGCAATTTTGCCGGAAGTTGTTATCGCTCCTGTATTTACCTCTCTTTATAAAGTTGGTGAAATTTTAAAGGATTGCAATTGTATCAAATTATCTGCACAAAATTGCTATTGGGAGCAGTCAGGTGCATTTACAGGTGAAGTCGCTGTTGATATGTTGAAAGAAACAGGTTGCGCATACATAATTATCGGTCACAGTGAAAGACGTCAATATTTTTCTGAAACTGATGAAATGATTAATAAAAAGGCAAAAGCTATATTGGCTGCGGATATTACACCAATTATTTGCTGTGGTGAAACTTTGGAACAACGTGAAGCAGGTCAAACTGATTCTCACATTAAATCACAAATTGTTGCTGCATTAGATGGTATTTCCGCAGATGATGTTGCAAAAAGTGTTATTGCTTATGAACCTATTTGGGCTATCGGTACAGGTAAAACTTGTGACTCTGTTGAAGCAAACAGAGTTATCAAAATGATTAGAGCTACTGTTGCTGAAGTTGCAGGCGATTCAGCTGCCAATGCTATCAGAATTCTTTATGGTGGTAGCGTTAAACCTTCTACAATTGAAGAACAAATGGCTCAATCTGATATTGATGGTGCTTTAGTTGGCGGTGCAAGTCTTAAAGTTGACAGCTTTGCAGGTATTATTGACGGTTGCATGAAAGTCAGAGCATAGTTTTAAAAATATAATTTTAATGGGCGGGTGATAACTTATTTCCGCCCATTTTGTTATATATAAATAAAAAAGAGCTTATAATCAAAATTAATTTTTGTAACAATTCTTCTATAAATTTGTATGTTCTTAGTGTTTACAATACAATATATGTATAAATTATATTTATATATATTTGATAAATTGATATGAGAGGATATACAATGGAGTGTGTATTAAAAAAGAATGATGAAGTGCATGTTTTAACTTCAAGGGAAATTGAAGTTTTGGAGTTAATGGCTGAAGGTAAAACAAATAATGAAATAGGTGACAGTTTAATTATAAGCATGCACACCGCAAAAGCGCATGTTTGCCATATTTTGCATAAAATGGGTGCAAAAGATAGAATACAAGCAGTTGTCAAAGCAATAAGAAATGATATCATTAAATAGTATTTAATTCTGGAAAATATGTTATAATAATTGCAAATGTTATTTTTTGTGGATATTTGTATGACTGAAAAAGATTATATTTGTGATTATATAAATAATTCAATTGATACAAAGAAGAGAATTCTTGATAATGATAATTTTATTGATTTAACGGAAAAAATTGCCCAAAAAATTATCGCTGTGTATAAGGATAAAAAAAAGGTGTTGATTGCCGGAAACGGTGGTTCAGCTTCTGATGCCCAACATTTGGCTGCAGAATTAGTAGGGAAATTTTTAAAAGAACGTATCCCTTTAAATGCTGTCGCATTGACAACTAATGTTCCGGTTTTGACTGCGATAGGAAATGATTGTTCGTTTGAGGATATTTTTGCAAGACAAATAGATGCAATTGGAGAAGATGGTGATGTTTTTGTAGCTATATCAACTTCCGGTAATTCAAAAAATATTATAAAGGCAATAAAATCCGCAAAAAATAAAAATATTTTTGTTATTGGTTTTACGGGACAAAAATCTTGTGAAATGGATAATTTATGTGATTATATCTTAAAAGTTCCATCCGAAAATACTCCGCATATTCAGGAATCTCATATAATGCTTGGACATTTAATTTGTTCAATTGTTGAAAAAGAATTATTTGACTAAAAAAAGAGTGAACTTTATGTTCACTCTTTTAATCTCGATAAAAGATAAGGTTGAAAATTACCTATCTTGGGTTAATATTATAAGCCTATTATGCAGCTTCTTTTAAAGTAGTTTGTTCAGCGGGTTTTTTGAATGCAAGGTAGCCTAATCCTACTGCAGCCAAAGCAATTGCCACTGCCGCAACCGGATGTTTTTTAGCTGCATTAATGACTGCATCACCTTTACCTTTAATCCAACCTAATGCACCTGTTGCAGTTTCTTTAATAGGCATATTAGTTAAATTTTTCATATCAGCCGGTGTGACTGTTGCCGGTAATTTTGCCCTTTCAATCAATTTAACACCTTCTTTTAATGTTTCTCCATCTTTCATATATTTTGCGAATGCTGTACCAACTTGGTAAGTTGAATTATGCTTTACTAAATTTCTGTACGCATTTTGAACGCAAGAATCATATTTTTGAGCCGCTGTTCTTTTTGCAAGAAATGCTTGAATTTTTTCTAATGAAATGCCTTTTTTCTTGGCTGCATTTATCATGTTTATTGATAAAATATCTTTGCCTGTTTCTGCCAGTGCTTTTTTGCCTATTTGAGCAGCTGTATCAACTGCTACTTTACCGGTTTGAGTTCCTTTCAAAGCTGCTTCAGCTATTTCGCCGACATTAGCTCCAATTTCTTTTCCTACAAACGAAACCATGTTTACACAACCTTTCCTTTATCTACCTTTACATGGTTATAAAAAATTATCAATAAATAAATTTGCTATTATGCATGTGTTTTAATCTGTTATATGTCTATAAATGCTCTCAGGCATTGGGTTTTGTATTGTAACAAAATGTTACAACAGATATTAATAGCCACTTAAATTTTATATTTTCTCTCAAGTTACAATTTTAATTTTTGTTTATTGTTATGGTATAATTCAACTTGTAGAAAATATTGGAGTTTATTATGGTTAACGATACTGAGAAAAGAGCAGAGATAGGTATATTTGGAGGTAGTGGATTTTATAAGTTTTTGGATGATATAGAAGAAATTAAAGTTGAAACGCCATACGGTTCTCCATCTGATAAATTAATGTTGGGGAAAATCGGAGATAAAAAAGTAGCATTTTTACCTCGTCATGGCAGATACCATGATATCTTACCTCATCAAATTAACTACAGAGCAAATGTTTGGGCAATGAAATCTTTAGGTTGTACAAGAGTAATTTCGCCTTGTGCGGTTGGCAGTTTGCAAAAAGAAATTGCACCGGGAGATTTTGTTATTTGTGATCAATTCGCTAATTTTGCTTATGGAAGAAAAGATACATTTTACGAAGGTCCTATATGTACTCATATCAGTGTTGCAGATCCATATTGTCCGGAATTAAGAGATTTGGCAATAAAAGTTGCTAAAAATATCGGTGTGAATGTTCATGAAACAGGTACAATGCTTGTTATTAACGGTCCCAGATTTAATACAAAAGCTGAATCGAAATTTTATACAAATCAAGGCTTTAGTGTAGTCGGTATGACTAATTATCCGGAGAGTTATCTTGTGAGAGAATTGAACATGTGCCCGTTGAATATTTCTTTGGTAACTGACTATGATGCAGGTTTGGTAAGTGACACGGAACCTGTTAATCACAAAGCGGTAATTGACGTATTTAATAATAACATTGCTAATTTAAAGAAAGTTCTTTTTGATTTTATTGAGCAGGTACCGACCGAAAGAAATAACTGTGGTTGTGGTCAGACTTTAGAAAGAGGAAGAATTTAATGATTTCAAAAGCAGTACTAATACATGGGATATATTTATTTTTTACAATTGTAATCTGGATTATGATTGTGAGAATTTTATTAACGTGGTTTCCTAATATTAATTGGTACAATCAGCCGTTTAAAGCTATGAAAGAAATTACCGACCCTATTTTGGAGCCTTTCAGAAAAATTATTCCTCCTCTTGGCGGTTTTGATTTTTCTCCAATTGTTGCTTTTGCTGCGTTGGAATTTTTGAGATTTATTATTATACAGATATTATTGAGATTTTAAGGATAGAATTATGGAAAACGAAAAATTTTATATAACAACTGCAATTGATTATGTGAATGGGCTTCCTCATATCGGGCATGCTTACGAGAAAATTGCAACTGACGTTATTGCAAGACATTTTAAACAAAGAGGAAAAGATGTATTCTTTTTAACTGGTTCTGACGAACATGGTATAAAGATACAAAAAACTGCTCAAGAAGCAGGCATTTCTCCCAAAGAACATTGTGATAATACAAGTGCGGAATTTAAAAAGGCTTGGGCAAAGGCATGCATTGATTATGACAGATATATAAGAACTACGGATAAAGACCATGAAAAAGTTGTACAATGGGCATTTGAAAAACTTTTAGCACAAGGCGATATTTATAAAAGTTCTTACACAGGCTTATATTGTGCCGGATGTGAAGCGTTTTTAACTCCGAAAGAACTTGATGAAAACGGTTGTTGCCCTATTCACCAAAAGAAACCTCAAGAAGTTCAGGAAGAAAATTATTTTTTCAAACTTTCAAAATATACGGATAAAATTGCAGAACATATTAAGAAAAATCCTAATTTCATTCTTCCTCAAACCAGAGCAAATGAAATTCTAAACCAATTAAAAGATATGGGTGATATAAGTGTTTCACGTTCAAAATCTTCTGTCGAATGGAGTATTGATGTTCCCTCTGATTCTGAGCAGGGTATTTATGTTTGGATAGATGCACTTACTAACTATATTACCGGTGTCGGCGTTTTGGACGATAGAGAAAAGTTTGCAAAATACTGGCCTTGTGATGTTCATGTTATCGGTAAAGATATTTTAAAATTCCATTCAATATATTGGATAGCGTTTTTGATGGCATTGGACATTGAACTTCCTAAATCAATTTTTGCTCATGGTTGGATAACAATTGACGAAACAAAAATGAGTAAATCTTTAGGAAATGTTATCAGTATTGATACTCTGATGAAAAACTTTGAATTAACCGAACCTGATGCAATAAGATATTTCTTGATGACTACTGCTGCATTTGGCAAAGACGGTAATTACAGTGATGATGAATTTAAGTCAAAAGTTAATGCAGATTTGGCAAATAATGTGGGAAACCTTTTGAACAGGACTTTGTCAATGTTGGTAAAATATTTTGACGGAAATATCAATCAATCCGGTAATGATAATATTGATAAAGAGCTTTTTGATTTATGCATAAAAACTGTTGAAGAAGTTGAGCGTAAATTTGATTATTATGAAGTAACCGATGCGATTGAAAAAGTTATTGCACTTGTTGATGCAACAAATAAATATGTAAATGATAAAGCCCCATGGGCATTAGCAAAAACTGATTTAAAAGAATGTGAAAAAGTTTTGTATTCGGTATTGGAAGTAATGAAATATACAAGTGTACTTTTATTCCCTGTCATACCTAACATTTCTCAAAAAATCTTTAAACAATTAGGCTTTGATGAAAATATATGTGATATAAAACTTAAAGACTTAAGAAATCTAAATATTAAAGAAAGTAAAATTGCAACAAAAGAAACTATTAATCCTGTATTTTTGAGATTAGATTCGGAAATAGCAAAAGATAAAAAGAAATAATAGTAAAAAACAAAAAAGAGGTGCTTTTTAGCACCTCTTTTTTATTTAATTATCGGTTAATATTCAATGTAATTGCGAACGTAATTATCAATAAAATATTTTTCCATTGTTGAAGAATTGAATTCGTTCATATCTTGACGTATTTCTTCCATTTTTTCCGTGGAGAAAGATGTCAATAAATCTTTAAACTGTTTTTTATCACATCTTTTTGCACCATAGAGTAATAACTTATAGACCATGCCACCTGTTATATCATTTTGTATTTTATCTGCAATATCTTTTGTATATCCTATAAATTTAAAATCGGAATCTTCGACTACATCCATTGTATAATCTAACAATGCGCCTTTATCTGCTGAAGATAAATTTCTGTATTTATAAGCGACATCTCCAAGTTTTTCAAGTAATTCGGGATTATTTTCTAACGGTAAAAATAATACATCATCAAGTTCTATGCTATTTGTTGCGTATCCTTTTTTTATGTTATGTTTTAATAAATCTAAGGTTCCCTTTACCTGATGTACTGTTGAATTTTCTACTGTTGAGAAGAAACTTGCGATATCTTCCATTTTTAAAGGTTGACCATCATTGTATCTTAAATTTAAAATTTCTATTAAAATGGGGGCTTTTGGTATTTTTGTGTTATATCTTGATAATTCTTGTCCTAATCTGTGTTGTTGGAACATATTAAATCTGTGTCTTCCATTGACTTTTGATTCTTTCAACAATTTTATACATTGTTCAAAATCAGTTAACTTCTTTTTACTTTCAAATGCTGCACTATCAACTGCCATTGTGTTAGGGTTGATGCGATATTCTCCAAAACCACCAAAACTTGTTTGTTTACGGTAATTGAAATTGTTTGAAAAAGCATTGCCAATTGCTTGTATATTCATTTTATGTTCCTTTCGAGAAAACTAGTGTCTTTTAGAATTTTTTATTCAAAATATGCAGATTTAACCTGAAATTTTATCTATGGTATGTGCATGAAATGTGTGAAAAAATTTTTTTGCTATTAAATTTCAAATTTCTTTAAAAAATTTGTATTTTAATATATAATTTCTGTAAAAATCAATATTAGAAAGGTAAAAAGGATGAACGGATTAAAAATAGCTATTCCTAATAAAGGAAGAATGTCAGAAGATATATTTGCACTACTTAGTCAGGCAGGTTTAAATTTTCCATCCAGAAGTGAAAGAACTCTGAGCGTAAAAACACAAAACGGATTGTATGAAATTATTTTCGTAAGGACGAAAGATATTCCTAATTTTGTCCATGCCGGTGTTTGTGATATCGGTTTTACGGGACAAGATATTGTCAATGAGTGTGAATTGGATGTAGAAGATATATTAGCTTTGGATTTTGGCAAATGTACAATGGTCGTTGCCGTTAAAGATGAAGAAGTTTATAAAAGTGTTGATGATTTACCGAATGGTATTAAAGTTGCAACATCTTTTCCTAATGTCGCAAGAAAATATTTTGCTCAACATGGCAAAGATGTAGAAATTGCAAAGGTTGAAGGTGCAACAGAAATTATGCCTAGAATGGGATTGGTTGATGCAATTGTTGATATAACTTCAAGCGGTTCGACTTTGAAAGCAAATAAATTAAGAATAATAGGCGAAATTTTTAATTCAAGTGCAGTAATTATAGGACGTCCTAATTTAAGCAAAGAATGTCCTGATGAAATTGAAGCTCTTATTCGAGCTATAAAATCTGCAATTGATGCGAGGGATAAAAAATATTTGATGGCACATATTCCTAAAAAAGCACTTGATGAAGTAAAAAATTTTTTGCCGGGCTTGAGTTCTCCTACCGTTACAACATTATACGGAAATGACCAAGCGGTTGTTATCCATGTTGTTGTGGATAAAGATAAAGTTTATGAAAGTGTTGATAAATTGAAGGGTTTAGGTGCATCAGGCATATTGATTATGACTGTTGACCAAATGATAAGATAGTTAATTTTCACATAATTTCATATCATTGCGAAGGAGTGAAACGACTGTCGCAATCCACGTAATGTTGATGTATAGCAACATAATGAGGTGGATTACTACGTCACTCAAAGTGCCGATGTTCCTCGTAATGACAAATTTTCATGTCATTGCGAAGGAGTGAAACGACTGTCGCAATCCACGTAATGTTGTTTGCTATGCGTTATAATGAAGTGGATTACCACGTCACTATCGTTCCTCGTAATGACATGTAATAAATATTACGTAAAAAATCATATATTTAATTGACGATAAATGAGAATAACTTTAGTAGAATTAAGATAGAAAATATTATTCTATCAGGGAGAAGTTTGGAAAATGAGTAAGTTATTTAACAAATTTATTGTATCTTTTATAACGGTATTGTTGATATTTGGTTGTAGTTCCATTTTTAATAACAGCGCTGATGCTGCAGCAAAAAAGAAAGCAAAAGGCGGTTTGAATCAAGAACAAATGGATACAATGAATAAAGACTTGAATACATTAACTCGCAAAATTTATTCTAATTCTTTGTTTTCGCCAAAAGATAATGAAACATTGATTAATATAAAACTCGATTTGGATAGTGCAATGTTGAAGTCTGTTTCTCCTGAATATGCGCCTATGTATTATATGGAAGCTAATATTTTAAAGAAAAGACATTATAAAGATGAAGCAATAGAATGTTACCAGACAATTATGGAAAATTTTGGAGATACGGCATTTGCACCAAAAGCAAGACAAGAACTTTTGAAAATGGGCGTTAAAATTGAAACTGAGCCTTCAGAAGTTGAAGGTGAGGAATAACCTCATACATTAATTAGAGGATAAAACAAAAATAAATCATAAGTATGAACGATGTCAAACTAAAGTTTTACCTCTACAATAATTATATACTCCTTAGAAACAATACACACGATTATCTAGCTATGCATCCCTGATTTAAGTTCGCATAGCTTTTTTATTGGTTTTAACAATTACTTATAATATATTTTTTCTGTAATCGGGTTCGCCTACGCCAAATACGCTTCTGAGTACAGTCATACCGCCTTTTACGGCAAGTGCAATTGCTGCGATTTTATCAAGATAAGGAATTTTTAATAATGAAAATCTGCCTGAGCCTGTAAGTAATGCTGCTGCACCTAATGTTAACGGAATGAAATTATCGGCAAGTTTTCTTGTAAAACAAATGACATTACTTTTTATTTTTTGACTTGTTCTGAATATATTATTATCCAAAGACCATCTGCGAACACTTTGTCCGAATTTTGAGTCAAGTACGCTTGGAGAATCGCTGCTCATGGTTCTCATGTACATATCATTTAATTGTTCAACTCTTAATTGCCTTGCATATTTTGGTGCAAGTTGACTTGTTGTTTTTATTGTATCGTAACCGGCAAGCCCGAGTGCCGCAAGTCCTATTACTTTTGTAACGAAATTACCTACCATGCGTTACGCTCCTTTGTTTTGTAGACAACTTTTGGTTGATCAAGATAATGAGAATTATCAGGTACTTTTACTTTTGTTTTTGACATTTGAAGCAAGCAGTCTGCTGCCTGAAATGCGTCTGCTGAATATGCTTTTTTTGTTGACTGGATATTTTGTAATATTTTTTCTGTCATTGCATCACCTTTTGCATAACCTGTTTGAATTATACTCATTGCTACCGCTCTTACGGAAGCATTAACATCTTGTAGAGCTAAATTCAATAATGCTGTAAGTGATGGGTTTGCTATTCTTGATTTATCTTCTTTAAATCTCATGAGAAGTTCTTTCACGGCTGTTTGTCTTATTGATGTATTATTACTTCTTAAGTAGTTTTCAAGATTTTTTACATAATTGTCCGTTAATACAACAATATTACGTTCCTTTTTTTCTTTGGAATTGTTTGTTGTTTCTGTTGATTTGTTTGTTTCATTGCTTATATTGGTTCCGTTAGAGCCGTTATTTGCTCCTTGTTGCCCAGGTGGAACATTAACATTAGTTGTTTGATTAATACCACCGTTATTCAGATTTCCCAAATAATAATTTGGCGGATAACAGTAGTACGGGTAAGGCATTGCAGGATATGGCATGTAAGGAGTGCCTGGAGGCATGCCTCCTCCCACACTTGCAGTAGGATTATTAATATGGATATTAATAGTCCCTGAGCCGTTATACGGTATAGATGTTGTTTGTGCTTGTGTCATTAAACACTCCAATATTATCCTAGCCTTACATATAAATAAACAAATTTTTTTTCACTTTTTTGCTATTTATCAGAAATTTAAAAAAATTTATATGAAAAACCGTAATATTTCTTAATATAAATAAAAAAGATTCGGATATTATATCCGAACCTTTCTTATTTATTTTGTAATTATTCTCTAAAACTTACCGAGCTGTAATATTTTTTCAAACCTTCTTTTAGTTTGTTAATTTCAGCATCAACGATTTCATCGGTAAGAGTTTGAGTTTTATCTTGCAAATAAATGTGAAATGCCACACTTTTATAGCCTTCTTCAACGTGTTCGCCCTGATAAACATCAAAAATATCGGCACCATTAAATAAATTAGGTGAAGTTAATTTTTTAATTGACTTTGCCAAATCCTGATAAGAAACATCATTTTTAACTATAAATGCTATATCTCTTGTTACTTCAGGGTAAACTGAAAGTTCTTTGCAAAGAATTGCATTGTAATTTACGTTTGAAAGTAAAGAATCCAAGTCAATTTCAAAGAAATAAATATTTTGATTGAATTTAAGTCGGTCTTTGAATATAGGATGAAGTTCCCCAAATTTTGCAACAGGTGCTTTGTTTTTTCCGAGAATAACTGCATTTGCACTGCGTTTTGGGTGAAGATATTTAACATCTTCACAAGGTGAATATAAAACTCTTTGAGTAAGTTTTAATTCTTCAAAAATATTTTCGATAATACCTTTAAGAGTGTAAAAATCGACATCTTCGGTTTGTTGCCATTGAGAAGTGTTGGTTTTTCCGGTAATTAAACCGCACAAAATTCTTTTTTCTTTTACACCTGTTGATTTTTCGGTCGCAGGTTCTTCTTTTGTATAAATTTTGCCTTGTTCAAAGAACCAAAGATTTTTTGATCCGTTATCAAAGTTATATTTGATAATATTCAACAAACTCGGTATCATGCTTTGTCTTAGCATACAAAAATCTTCAGACTGAGAATATTGAACTTCCACATTTTTTTCTTCATCATATTCAATTCCTGCCCAGGCATATAAAGGTTTTCCGATTAATGAAGAAGTCATTGCTTCATAAAAACCTTTGCCAAGCAAAAGATTATGAAGTTTTTTAATTAAAACATCTTCTTTTTTAACTTCGGCAGCAATAGTTTTTGGAGGCAAAGTCGGTGCAATTTTGTCATATCCGTGAATACGTGCTATTTCTTCTATTAAATCGATTTCTCTTGTAACGTCAACAGCTCTAAATCCCGGAACTGAAAAGCGGGCTGCTAATTGGTTTTTGCCGCAAAGTTTAAAGCCTAAATTTTGCAAAATAGTATTGCAGGTTTCTTCCGGAATTTCAAGCCCCAAATATCTTTTTATTTGTGCATATCTTAGTGTAATTAATTGTTCAGGCAATTCGTTATTACCGACTTCTGAGATACCTTCAAATTTAGCATCGCAAAGTTCTGTTAAAAGTTGAATTGCACGAAGTAAAGCAGGTTTAACCATTTCCATATCAACGCCACGTTCAAAACGAGAGCTTGCTTCTGAACGCAAACCGACACTTTTTGAGCTTCTTCTTGTTGAGGGAGCAGGGAAATAAGCAGCTTCCAACGCTATATTAACGGTATTGTCATCAATTTCAGAATTTTCACCACCCATAAGACCTGCAAGACAAACTCCCTGCTCTTTTGTAGCAATAAGAACAGAATTTGTATTGAGTTTTCTTTCTTCACCATCTAATGTTGTGATTTTTTCATCCTCTTTTGCACGTCTAACTTCAAGGTATCCGTTTAATTTATCGAAATCGAATGAATGTAAAGGTTGACCGTATTCAAGCATTACATAGTTCGTAACGTCAACGATATTGCTTATTGCACGAACACCTGATGCCAGTAATCTGCGTTGCATCCAAGCAGGTGATTTGCCGATTTTTAAATTTTTCAAAACTGCTATTGCATAATATTTACAAACATCTTCATCAATTTTAACTTCAAAATCAGGTTTTTTAATTTCATTTGCACAAGTCATAGGACTGAATTTTAGTTCTTTTGAAAATATTGTTGCAACTTCTCTTGCGATACCTACAACTGACATTTCATCGCCTCTGTTTGCAGTCGGTGCAACATGAAGAACTGTATCTTCCGCTAAATTCAAAACATCTTTAACATCAGAACCGAGTTTAACATCTTTAAAAATTTTGTTCAAAATCAAAATACCGTCTTCTTCCTGAAGTTTCATGTCAGCAACACCGAGTTCATCATCAGAGCATAACATGCCTTGAGATTCTACCCCGCGAATTACAGCGGGTGTAAGTTCAAACTGTTCGCCTGTTTTTCTGTCCAAAACTTTTGAGCCGACTGAAGCATAAGGAACAATTTGTCCGACTTCAATATTTTGTGCACCGCAAACGACTTGTCTGTGGTTAGTTCCGTCAAAAACGGTAACCAAATGTAGTTTATCTGCATTCGGGTGGTTGTCGATTTTTTGAATTTCAACAACTTTTATATTGGTGAATTTTGCACCGATTTTTTCAATATCTTCTACTTCTAAACCGCTCATTGTAAGACCGTGAGCAATTTCTTCAGGTGATAAATCTTTTATATCAACGTATTCGTTAAGCCATTCTAATGAAATTTGCATTATGTTACCCTCTTATTTAAAATTGTTCCAAAAATCTGATATCATTGTTGAAGAACATTCTGATATCGCTGATTGCGTGTTTAAGCATAGCCAGACGTTCAACACCCATGCCAAAAGCAAAGCCTGTATAAACTTCAGGGTCAATGCCTACGCCTTTTAATACATTAGGGTCAACCATACCTGCTCCGAGAATTTCAAGCCAACCGGTTTGTGAACAAACTCTGCAACCTTTACCCTTGCACATGATACATTGAACATCAATTTCAGCACTCGGTTCGGTAAACGGGAAGAAACTTGTTCTAAATCTTGTCGGTCTTGCTTCGCCAAAATAAATTCTGGTAAATTCGTTCAAAGTTCCTTTTAAATCAGCAAATGTAATGTTTTTGTCAACAACCAAACCTTCAATTTGATGGAATAGATTGTTTTTTCTTGCACTGACTGATTCGCATCTGTATACACGGCCGGGGCTTATAATTCTTAATGGTGGTTTTTTTGTTTCCATTGTATGAATTTGCGCACCGGATGTTTGTCCCCTCAAAATTACGTTTGGTGCAACTTTTGTGTAGAATGTATCCTGCATATCTTTTGCGGGGTGGTCTTTCGGGAAGTTCAACGCATCAAAGTTATAGTATTCTGTTTCTACTTCGGGTGAATTTTCGTTATCGGTAATTGTAAAGCCCATTCCCTGAAATATTGAAACAATTTCATCCACTGTTTGAGTAAGCGGATGAACTTTGCCCATAGGAATATTTTTTCCGGGTAAAGTTATATCTATTCTTTCCGATTCTAATTTTTCGTTCAATTCTTTTTCGTATATATTTTGTTCTTTTTGATTTACCGCATTTTCAATTTTTTGAGCAACTTCATTAGCAAATGCGCCAACTATTGGTCTTTGTTCAGGACTCAAATCTTTTAAGCCCTTTTTTATGTTATTCAAAACACTTTTTCTGCTAAGATATTCAAGTTTTATTGCTTCAATATCAGCGGAGTTATTAGCATTTTCAACTTCTTTCAATGCTTTTTCACAAATTTCTTCAAGTTGTTTTTGCATTTTTCCCTCTTTTTATTCTGCCGAACTGCTATATTCGACCTACTATTGACTAATCAAGTATAGAATAAAAATTTTTTATAATCAAATTAGGATAGTGGAAGTGATAAATAATATTAAAATTGTTTTTTATGCATATTTGACATTGAAAATTGTCTGTTACTAAAAACAATATTTTTTACATAAGAATAAATTATCAGACTCTTGGTAATTTGTGTCATTACGAGGAACATCGCCATTTTGAGTGACGTAGTAATCCACACAATGATGTCACTGGGCATCAATGTTACGTGGATTGCGACAGTCGTTTTCACTCCTTCGCAATGACATGATGTTTTATTTAAATATAAATATTCTCAAATTTAAAAAACCGATATCACCCGCAAGGGTGATGATGCGGCTTTGCCGCCATGAATTGGCGTAGAGATTGTTATATTTCAGAGTGCAAATTTATCTGCATTTGTTTTAACAAATGACAGAAAATTTGTGCGATGAAATATTTTACAAGCTCTATTTGGTGCGTTGATTTCTCTTTTTCTTGGTACTTCTATTTTCTCTTTGTTTACGCAAAGCAAAGAGAAAAAGAAGTACGTACATAAAAACTCATGAAAATATATAAACCTAAAACAAAAATTTATGTATTAAAAAAGTTCTGATAATTTATTCTTATGTAATTTATTTCTACCATCTGCAAAATGTAAATCGGCGATTTGTTACACTATATATTTAAAATGTTTTTTTATAAAAACAAAAATTAAGAAATATTTTAGTCACGCCTTAATACAGGCAATTTCTTTGAAAAAAATGTTTTTATATTAATGTAAGGAAACATGTAGGAAAGTATTGAGGCATGGTAGCAGGAATTGGTGCAAGATGCGCAGGCGCAGCGTTTAATGGTATAAAATCAGCGGTTGCTTCAGGGGCAGCTAAAACCACTGCTGAATCAATTATTCGCAACGCTATGAATCCGGCTTCACATGTACCTTTGATGAATACTGCTCCTATTGTTGCACAAAAAGTTGGTCTGTTTGGTAAGATTTCAGAGTTTTTATTTGGTAACTGGGGGACTAATCTCGGTCTTGAACTTAGAAAATTTATGAAAGCCGGCGGTAAATTTAAAGATTTTAATTGGGTCGGCACTTATAAAGATGTAACTTCCAGTGCTGCTAAAGAAGCGGCAAAGAAAGCTGCTGCTGATGCAGGTAAAGGTATTTTTAGTAAAATAGGCGGTTTTGTCGGCAAATGGCTTGGTCCTGCACTGTTTTTAGGACCTGCTGTTTTTTCTGCAATTGGTGAATTGAGAGAAGGTAACATAGGTGGTGCAATAAAAGAAATTGCCAAATGTACTATTTGTATGTTGGGATATACACTAGGGGGTGTCATTGCTGCGGCTGTCCTCTGAACTGACGGTTTCGCAGTTG
>JAZLLQ010000051.1:0-14011 GCA_045598245.1 Candidatus Gastranaerophilales bacterium | reverse complement strand
ACAAATTTAAAAGAATTTCCGCATATAAAATATATTGGATGAGGTATTATTGCACCTGATGAGTTACGCAAAAATCTTAAGCAACAAATCGAATTAACTATTTCTTCTGAATTTGAGGAATTTATAAAAAGCAAGTTTGGTGAAAAAAGTGAAACTGTTCCCACCACATAAATTTATTGCACCTCATTTTGTATGATTACGGACAATAAACTGACAATCAATGGACAATCAGGGTACAATAAACGGACAAAACTGACATTGACTCTCAAACATTAGGAAGTGCCATTTTCTCCCACCACCTCGCCAAAATTCCCTGATTTTTTGCTCGAGATTATCATCTAAATGTCCTGATAGCCTATAAATATAACTATAACCTTTCTGTCCAATTTGGATGGGGAGTTTTTATAAAATAAATATCCTATTTAGGAAGTCGGAAGTTGTCGCAACTGTTGTGCTTTGCAATGAATGTCCGATTTAGTCGGAAAGAAAGTACGTCATTGCGAGCGAAGCGAGGCAATCTATTTGAGTTGTAGCCATTTCCGACTTTGTGAGATTTTTCGTTTCAAATTGGTCAAACTGGACTATATATGAATAAAAATATTTGATTTTCATTAAAAAACTGCCGTAATGTCGCATGTTAGTAAACAAAGTGGCAAAATCTCATATAGTCCGATTTGAAAAAGTCGGAGAAATTTAATTATTAATTTTTGACAATTTGATTATTTAAAAATTTAAACAATAATTTAAACCATAAAATTACAGAAACAATACAAATCGGGAAATAAAATAAAATTCCGCCAAATGCAAGCACCAATAATCCGCCAACAGGCAACATAGCAGTGCAGAGTGTATGAAAAAGATTAGAAATTAATATGAGATTATTTAATAAATTATGTTTTGCACATATAAAAAGTACCACTTGTAATATTGCCAAACACAATAAAGATAAATTCATTATTTGAAAAATACTCTCTGATATCGGGAGTCGGCTGACACAGTTGTCGGCACAAATTTTGCCATATTTATAATTCATTATGAATAATGCTACATATAATAAAGGTGCAATTAAAGAATAAATAATATATATGTTATTAATGGGAAATTTTTTCATGTGTTTATTGTAGCAATTTTTCTGATATGTTGCAAATTTGCAAGAGTACAATTTTTTGCACCAATCATCAAAACCTTTGCTACTTTTTCTCAAATCGACTGTTAGTTTATATTGTGCTCTTACAAGCTGTTGAAATATTGACAATAAACGGTTTATTATAGTATATTTGATCTAAAAAACATTAAAGGATATGTATTGATAAAATGAAAAAATTAATATTATCATTATCAATTTTATTATTTACTATAATATTTGTATGTTTATCTGCAAATGCTTATCAAAGCTCATTTTTAAAACAAAATAAACAATATTGCCAAGTTAATGTGCAAAATTATACTCTTGCTTGCGGAAATTATAAAGGATATGAAATTGTTTATGATAGTGATACTCAAAAAACAGTGAAAAAAGAAGTAATTATATTTTTGGGGAAAAATACCATAACTATTAATAATATTACTTCAAAATTTAATATAATAGATAATAAATTATTTGTTAATGGGTACGAAATGTATGAAGTTATTGGTAATAATAAATTTCTTTTATTAGCAGGCGGAGGTATTTATTTTAGTCATGAATAAAATTCAAAAAATTATTTTATCTGTTTCTGTTATAGTCGTAATATTGTTGTCAGGATTCCTTATCAAAGGATTTGATATTTTAAAAACGCATAATGATAATGTTTCAAATAAGAATGCATCTGTAAAGATGGCTCACAAAAATAGAAATCCACTGAAAATTAAACTTTTCGGACCTAAAATTATAAAAAACAAAACGCAAGACGTAAAGCTCGAAACTTATGATAACGGTGTATTTTCAATGCAAATACCACAAGGTTGGAAAGTTGATATTGCAAATGCTGATTATATTCATTACACATTTATGGTTTATAATCCACAAAATCCTGATTATAGAATTTTCTTTAATATGAAATCGGAAGGATATATTAAAACTCAGCAAATGAAAAATTGGTATCTTAAATATTACAACACGCCGCCAATGTCCGTCTTACCTGTTATAAATCCTCAAACAACAGAAGCTTTTTATAAAGTTTATACTAAAGCTTTTTCTATCGATAAAAAGGCTATTCCTTTTCAGATTCCGATAATTAAAAATTTTAAAGTTATAAATAAATTGGGTAAAAATGCAACAGGTGGGGAAATAGTCAGAGCTATTTATACTAACGAAAACGGTAAAATTGTTGACGGGATATTTACGACAACTATAAAAGAACTTTCTTTATATTTTATAACGGTTTTAAATGTATATAATACTGTATTCTTTACAACTCCCGAATATCAATTAACGGAATGGTTGCCAATATTGAATAAATGCGTAAGTACAATCAATTTTAGTGACAAGTTTATTTCTGGATATTATGGACAGCAAAATCAAATTCTTAAAAATGCCCAAGAATTAAACAAAATTGGACAAGAAACTTCTGATATTATTACTTCAGGCTGGAATGCAAGGCAAAAAACTTATGATATACTCAGCCAAAAACGAAGTGATGCTACTATGGGATACGAAAGGGTTTATGATACGGAAACTAATGAAATATATAAAGCTGAATTGGGTTTTACCGATGTAGATACTCACGGAAGATTTGAACCGATTACTGATGATATGTACAATCTTCCTACCTCAGGATATATTGAAAGGAAGTAATGATGAAAATATTAAAGAAAATCGGATTATTGTTTTTTATTAGCATTATAATGCCTACTGTTTGGAATCAATCAGGAGAAGCTGTAGAAAATGTAATTAAGTCCAGCTCAAATCATCTTTTAAGCCAACCTAAATATGCAGGCTTGAAGCTTGATGAAATTAAATCTGCAAGTATAATGCAACTTACGGTTGCAGGTGCCACTGAAAAGGAGATAAACAATAAGGTTGAAATATTTAATTTATATAGTTACGTAAACAGTATAAAATTAGGAAAAGAAACTGAAATGAGATGTACTGATAATACTACTTTTTACACCTTTTACTTGAAGGATGGAACAAAATTATCTGTCGAAAAAGAGTGTGATTGGATAATATTAGGTGAGAAAGCTTATATGATTGAGAAATAAAGCAGCTACTTTCTTTTTGACACAACATTTTCTCAAACCAACTGTTAATGTACAGGTTTTTTTGTAAAACAAATATCCGATATAGGCGGAGAGAAATTTTTGTTTTCTGCCAAAGGGTGGCTTGCTGTTTTAGTTTTAACGACTTCCGCCATTTAAAATTAAGAGTTAAGATGTATATAATATATTAACATTATTGATAAACAAGATAAAATATTATATTATTATTTGGTTGTTGGAGATAGGTATGCCAAATCATTTAGATTATTTTAAGGAAGTTAATGCTCAAAAACAAATTGATAAACTGGCAAAGAAATATGCCGGTAAAAATATTGTTATCTATGGAGCAGGTATTTATTTTCAAATTTTAAAAAATAATTTTGATTTGTCAAAATTGAATATAGTTGCGTTGGCAGATAAAAAATTTGAAAATTCTGAAGATTATAAAAATAATAATTTTATGGGATACAAAACTATTACACCTGAAGAATTAAAAGAGTTTGATTTTGATGTAATTTTGGTGGCATTGTACGATGATACATCTTTGTGCAACTATTTGGAATATGACTTATTAATAAATACAAAAAATGAAGGCAAAAATGTACTTTCTATTATAGAACCAACAATCCGGTATTTTATTAAAACATTGGTTTTTTCGTAATATGGAAAAAAAAGTATTATATAAAAAATTGAGAAGAAAGTATTTTTCACCAAAACTAACAATGTTTAAGCAATATTGTGATAATATAGTGAAACAGTACAAATTTCTCAGGGAAATTTTGGATACTAATCATTTGAATTTAAGTAAACAAAGTTCTTGTGATATACTAGCAAATCTTGATAAAGCTGATGAGTGTATTAATTTATATTTTAAACAAAAATCTTTTTGGAAACTAACAAGATTTTATGAATTTTTTTACAAAAAATTGTTAGAATATAACAGAAACTTACGTGAATGTGCTAATATTTTATATTTGAAACCTTGTCAGGAAAAATTTTTGAGAAATTATCAGTTAGAAACAGTTGCCTACGTAAAAGGCGTAACTGATTTCTTTGATGAAAATAATCTTGAGTATTTTATTACGTCAGGTACATTGTTGGGTGCAATTCGCCATCAAGGTTTTATTCCTTGGGACGATGATATGGACGTTGGTATGATGCGTAAGGATTATGAAAAATTAAAATTAATCTTGAAAGATAAATTTATTTGCGCTGATATTTCTAAAATTTATGCATCAAAGAATAACAAACATGATGTTGTTGCAAATGCTCTTAAAAAAAATCCTAATCAGTGGGTTTCTTTTATTGGACACAGGTATATTCAAATAATAAAGGGAACAAATTTAAAAGATTATTTTGTAATTGATATATTCCCTCATGATTACTATGACGAGAATTACTCTATTTCTACACATAAATCATTGATTAACAGCATGAGGATTAAAAATGATTCTGTTAATTCATTGGCTCAAAAATATAAAGATGTAAATGAAGAAATATTGAACAACTCAAATATATTAAAGGATAGAGAAAGCAATAATATTTACTTCGGCTTGGATAGTTTAGACAGTTATTTATTCGTTCCTGAAAAATTTATTGATAAAAACGTTATTTTTCCAAGAAAAAAAATGAAATTTGAAAATTACGAATTTTATGCACCAAATCAACCTGAGAAATATATCACTTATCAGTATAAAAATTATATGGAATTGCCGTCTAAAATTGAAATAGCACCTGATTTAACAGAAAGACTTAGGCAATAATCTTTTTAATTTACTTTTTAATTTTTTAATCATAACTCTTTTGATTTTATATTTTGGAATATCATCAAAAATCAGATTATCTTTCTTGTTTATTATTTGTCCATAATCTCTATGGTACCAATATATATTTTCTTTTAAGATTTTTGCAGGTATTCCGCCTAAAATTATTCCCTCTTGGGTAAATTTTTTATTTACAAGTGTATATGCGCCTACAACTGTATTTGAAGATATTTCTGCACCTTTTGTAACCATTACATTAGTTCCAAGCCAAACATAATCACCTATTTTAATTGTTTGAGGTGCATTATACGGCAAATCTTCTCCCTTGTTAAATATTGCATGTCCGTCTGATGTTCTTATTGTAACATTTCTGCCGACTTGAAAATCATTTCCGACAATTAGTTTACTTGGGTTATTGTACGGGTTATCTCCAACAAAAATTTTTATATTCCCTGTATTAAATCTTGAATTTTTCCCAATATATACTTCACCTGCATTATCAATGAAGAAATAAGTATCTTTCATTGGTCTGTCAGAAGATTCTATTTCAAACTTACAGTTATTTCCTTCCATTTCTATTTCAGTATTAATAAAAGTAAAAGGATAATGGATAGTGATAGTATTATTATCACCCCTTATATTTAATTCAAGCCCCTTTATCTGCTTTTTACATTCTTTTTTCTGTCCGTTTTGAACAATATACAGCTTGTTATTTTCTCCAAAAAATTTGTATGGAAATAATTTTTTTATAAAATCTATCATACTTACCCCTGCTTGATTTGTATATTGTTAGGTAAATGATTATCTGCTTTTTCAACTATATTCTTGTAGTTATCATAAATCTTCTTTTTCAAACTTGTTGAACTGCAACTTCTGCCGTATGGAAAATAAACAACAGTAACTCCCATTTCTTCTAAATAATCGTATTTTCCGACCCAATCATCACCCACAACAAAAATATCAAAATGAAGTTTTTTTACCTTGTCAGTGTGGTCTAAACTATGTTGAGGTATAACAACATCAGGTAACTTTAGTGCTTTTATTAATTCAATCCTTTCTTCAAACGGAATAATAGGTTCAGATTTATATGTTGCAACAAGTTCATCTGTATTAACTCCGACAATTAAAACATCTCCTAATGCTTTTGCGTATTCAAGCATTTTTAAATGGTTACAATGCAACAAATCAAATGTCCCTGCCGTATATACAATTGTTTTATTTCCTATCATATTAAAAGTCCTAAATTAAAATCTTTCCTACGATATTGTATCATATTTTGATAATTTTTCTTTTTTGTAAATTTCATTAATCAGCTTTATCGTATTTAATACAACACATTCTTGTAATACAATTCTATTCTTTTGCTTTTGCTATTGAAATTTGATAATCAGGTCTTAGAATACCTTTTTCGGTAATTATACCCGCAATTAATTCATGAGGTGTTACATCAAATCCCGGGTTTATTACTTTTACACCTTCGGCACAGACAGTTTTTCCGTTAATGTGAGTAACTTCTTCTGCGGAACGCTCCTCAATGATAATTTCATCACCTGTTTTGATGTTTGTGTCAATTGTTGATAAAGGTGCTGCGACATAAAACGGAACATTATGAGCTTTGGCTGCAAGAGCCAAGTTGTATGTACCGATTTTATTTGCCGCATCTCCGTTTGCTGCAATTCTGTCTGCACCCACAACAACCATATCAATCATTCCTTTTTTCATAAAATAACCGCTCATCCCGTCAGTAATAAGCGTTACCGGAATACCATCTTCAACAAGTTCCCACGTTGTAAGTCTTGCACCTTGTTGTCTTGGACGAGTTTCATCGGCAAATACCTGAACTGTTTTGTCTTTTTCAAAAGCACTTCTTACCACACCTAAAGCTGTTCCATAACCTACAGTAGCTAAGGCTCCTGCATTACAATGGGTCAAAATTGTTGCACTTTTAGGTACTATTTCAGCACCGTAATCACCTATTTTAATATTTATTTCAACATCTTCCAATTCCAATTTTTTAGAATATTCAAATATTTTTTCAACTATTTCATTAATTTCCGAATTTTCCAAAGATTTTGCATAATCAAATAATTTATTAACCGCCCAAGCAAGATTAACCGCAGTTGGACGCTGCGAAATTAAATAACCGGCAGCATCTTTAAGGTGTTCAAAAAAAGCCTTTTTATCAAGGTTTTGAAATTCCAAAGCAGCAAGTGCAAGTCCGTGTGCGCCTGAAATACCTATTGCAGGTGCGCCCCTTACAATCATATCTTTAATAGCTTTTGCAATATCTCTGTAATTTGTATATTCTATTTTTTTATATTCATAAGGTAAAATTGTTTGGTCAATAAGGACAACTTTTTTGTCGACTAATTCGACAGGTCTTATTTTTGATTTTAATGCCATAATTTTTTCTTCCTAATTTTTCTTTTCTTTTTCGTACAAAGGTTTTTTAGCTTTTGACGGCGCTCTGAATACATAAAGTTTCATTGCATCATGGTATTCTTTGTTAAGACTATCTAAATCATAAAGAATTACACCGTTTAAGCCTAAATTTCTTGCAACAGTTAATTGTTCATAAAATTTGCGCGGTCTTTGTTCCTGATATAAAGACATATAAATCGGGTAAATTGTTGCTGAATTTGAATTTTCGATGGTTTCATTTAAAAAGTCTTTTGCAAAATCACTGTCAGGCGATGTTAAAACGGGCATAAGTGTAATATTTTCGTCTAAATGCCAAGTTGTAATATCCGATGAATTCGGATATGTATTAAATGAAAGTTTTAAATTTTCATTATCTTTATTAGTTTCAATTATCGTATTAACAAAATCGCTTATGCCGTCATTATTTTTTGGTAAATTTAAACCTTTTAAATTTACACCTGCAACTTCGTATTTTTGAGTAACTTCGTTTATTAATTCAATAAAATATTTTTGAACTTCTTTATTTGCAGGGTTCAAAAAGTAATTTTCACCTTTTTTGACTTTATTATTTAAAAGCCATTCCGGATGAACAGATACAATATTTGTTTTAATTGTTGATTTTGGAGGGTTTCCGACATTTACGGTATTGAATGAAATATAAAGATTTTTGTTTTTTTCTTTTGCTATTTTTATCCATGCTTCAAGAGGGTCAAAATCTTTGTAATAGCGGTTTTGTGAGGGAAGCCCGTATTTTTCCGCAACTTCACTTTTATAAATTGTAGTGCCGTTATAATAAACTTCCAATATAATGTTTTCAATATCTAATTGTCCGATGTTATCAATAATTTGCTCAATTTCTTCTTCGGTTTTTTGATACGGATAAACCCAAGCAGCTCTATATTCTTCAGGTCTGAATTCCAAAGAAAAATACAAGGCTTTGTCCGCATAAAGAACAGAATCTTTTGTCATTTTTTTAGCATTTTCATAATCATGGAACTGTATAAGTTTTTTGGTTCTGTTTAAAATTTCTTCCGAGCGTGTGATAAAAAAGTTCATATTATAGTTGTCTATAACTTTTTTATCGGCATTTTCATAAACATCTTTTATCGTATTTAAGCGATAAATTGCTTCATAAATGTAGTTATCAGGGTGAACAACAAGTTTAAATTCGCCTTTTTTAAAATCAATATCTACATCTGCACCTTCAAAAAGTTCATTTGTAATGAATTTTTTGGCTTTGCCGTGACCTGAAATAACATAGCCGTTTTTGGGAATATAAGTATTAAATTGATTTAATTTAATAATTTTGTTATCAACAACAACTGCTTCATACCCTTTTGTGTCAGTATTTGTTGTTTTGCCGAATAGAGGAGTATAAATGATAAAAGCATTTTTCTTGTTGCTTACTTTATCAATATCCGTAATTTTAAAGGTTTTATAAGTAATAATTTCTTTTTTGTCAAAATTTTCATCAACAAATTCAGGTACTTTTAATATATTTTCAAGATGTTCTGTTTCTGTTACTTCTGCTTCCATAACCTCTTCTGATTTTTCTTCTTCGTTAAATGGTGCATTTTCTTCGGCAAATACGTTAACTGCCGTGAAACCCAATAATAACAAAGATATTAATAATTTTTTCATATAACTCCTTTTCAAAACATTAAGAAATAATTGATTTTATTTGAAACCTATTAATATTATACTAAAATAAAAATAGAATGATTACATTGTAACGAAGAAAAATTATGAAATATAAAGATTATTATGAAATACTTGGTATAACAAGAAGTGCAACAGATAAAGAAATCAAGTCTGCTTACAGGAAATTGGCTAAAAAATATCACCCTGATGTTAATAAAGCAGCTGACGCTGCCGAAAAATTTAAAGATGTAAATGAAGCCTATGAAGTTTTATCAGACCCTCAAAAACGCCAAAGATATGATAATTTAGGTTCAAATTGGCAGGCAGGTTCAGATTTTACACCACCACCCGGATTTGAAAATATCAATTTTGATTTTGGAGGCATGGGCGGAAATACATCTTACCAAAATATAAACTTCGGTGATTTAGGCGGCTTAGGCGGACTTGGTGGTTTTAGTGATTTCTTTAGTTCGTTGTTTGGTGATTTTACTTCGCAAACATCAAGAACAAATTACGGCAAAAAAGCTCGTTCATACAGACAAGAACAACCTCAACAGCCTGAACAAAATCTTGATATTACAGAAAATATTATAGTTGAACCGGAAGATGTTTTTGAAGGTACAACTAAAAATATTCGTATTTCATTTATGGATAAATGTCCCGAATGTTCCGGCAGAGGCAGTAAATGTTATCGTTGCGGAGGCTCGGGGTTAACTACAATATCCAAAAATTTAAGTGTTAAAATTCCCAAAGGTGTTAAAGAAGGACAAAAAATCAGACTTTCCAAAGAGGGAAGAAAGGATGATTACGGAAATATCGGCAATCTTTATTTAGTTATAAAATTTAATCCGAAATCTGCTTTTAAAATTGACGGTGAAAATGTTACTTCAACCGTTATGATTACACCTGCAGAAAGCATTTTTGGTACGGTAAAAAATGTACAAACCTTACATGGAATTGTGAAAGTTACCATTCCGCCTGATACTCAGGCAGGTAAGGTCTTAAGACTAAAAAATCTTGGTATGCCTAAAAAAGATGGCGGCTTTGGATTTATGAACGTAAAAATTCAAATTGCGGTTGAAGAAAATCTTTCAAAAGAACAAAAAGAACTTTATAAAAAGTTATTTGAATTAAATAAGGATTAATCAATGGAAACTTTTTCAAGAAACGAGCTTTTTTGGGGAAAAGATAATCAGGAGAAATTAAAAACCGCTAATATAGCAATTTTCGGGTTAGGCGGAGTCGGTTCATTTGTAGTCGAAACTCTTGCAAGATGCGGTATAGGTCATTTTACCGTTGTTGATTTTGATAAGGTCAGTCAGTCAAATATAAACAGGCAGCTAATTGCACTTCAAAACACGATAGGACAAAATAAAGCTGACCTTGTTGCACAACGTATTTTGAGCATTAACCCTGATGCCGAAATTCAAGTAGTAAATGATTTTTATACAGAAAGCATGAATGATATTTTTCAAAACAATTTCGACTTTGTTGTTGATGCAATTGATACGTTTAATTTCAAAATTGAATTAATTGAATATTGTCATAAAAATAATATTCCAGTAATTACATCAATGGGTGCGGCAAGTCGTATTTGCCCCGAAAAACTCTATATTGCAGATATTTCCGAAATTGAAAAAATAAATTGTCCTTTTGCAGGTCGAATTATAAGAAGATTAAAACAAGATGGTATTGAGAAAAATTTGCCAATGGTTTTGAGCAGTGAAAAACCAAAAGCGAGTGAAAAAATTTTAGCGGAAGAAAATATTGAAACAAAATCAGGTGAGAAAATTCAGTTTAAAAAGATTACTCCGCCTACAACGCCTTTTGTTGCACCTGCCTCGGGAATAATGATGGCAAGTTTCGTAGTAAGAAAAATTTTAGGTTATTAAAAAAAGAGGTGAAGAAAACTTCACCTCTTTTTATTTATATCATTTGGTTATACCATAACAAAGAATACATCTATCATGGTTTTGATTTTTTCAACTAATGTAGTAACACCGTCAACAATTTCTTCTACAAGTTGCTTAAACCAACCGACAAAACCAACGTTATTACCATGTTCATCTGTTTTGACTTCATTATTTTCGTCATACTCAGTATTAAATGAAGTTGAAATTTCAGTTATATTAACGTCTGCAAGTGTTTTCAACTCACTGGTATTACCATCGTCATCATAATCTACTTTACCGTTTTTGTTGAAGTCACACCACAGTTTCAATGACTCAAAAACTGCATCATTTTTTGTTATTACACCATCCGCGTCATCATCGTAATTTGATAATTCATCAAATCCGGTTTCTTCACCGCTTTGGTTACCGAATAACTCTTTACCGTGGTCAATTTGACCGTTTTTATTTTTATCAAGAACCAAAAATGCATTATCAAATTCAGACTGTGCAGTAGTCCAAGCTACTTGGTCGAGAGAACCGTTAGCATCAATATCAAATAAAACTCCATCTTCAACGGAAGTAAATTGAAGTCCATCACCCTTTAAGTCTAACACTAGAGGACTCATCATCCTTTTTATAGTATCAGAAATATTGTAACTGCATTCGCCGATTTTCACGGAACCACCCGTATAATCTTCGGTATAAGATCCGTAGAAATTTCTTCCCGGAGAAGCAGCATAAGGACTGCTCGTTACAATAATATCATTACAAGTTTGAACACATAATGAATCATTTGAACACAGTGAAGAACAATTAGTAGGATGTGCATTTGTTTTTTGCAATATCGCAGCAGCAGATTGTCTGGAAAATGCACCTACTATTTGACCATTTTCACTTATCAAGTACGAAGTATAAAATGTGAAATTTCTTTTCTTATCAGCATCGCTCATATTTGCAAGCAAATTTTTTAATCTTAAGTCATTTGAAGTTTGCATGTTATGTGCACTACTACCGTACGTCCAACCATTTAAATCACCTACCCCGCCGGAGAAAGATTTAATTTGGTACTCTAATGTAAAATCAGATCCATATGATGATTTGTGTGCATCTCTTAAGGCACCGTCAATCTCTATTAAGAACAAATTACCATATACCGGACAAATTAACTTTTGCTTACATCTTAATGGTTTATCGTTCTCATCAACATAATACCCGGGATCAGGCTCCATACAATCAAATTTATTTACAGCAGGTTTTTTGTCGGCAGGAGTGAACGGATAATATGTTCCGGGAGGACAAATATTATCAGTTTTGCTACAACTATCTTGAGCATAATAAGGATTAAAATGTCCACATTCACAATACTTACAAGTTGTTTGACCTTCAGTATCTTGATAAGTTCCCGGTTCGCAAGCCTCATAGCCGTTACCGCAACCATCCGCAATTACGGGACATTTATATCCTTTAGGACACTTTTCAACCTGTTTATCCGTTATACCTACGGTTGAATCACTATATACTCTATGTGCAGCATTACCGTTTGCATCAATTACCGCAGGGTCAATTGTATGTTCACCTGCTACTATGCTTACACATTTTGTTTTATCTTTGCCTTTTTGATAATTGTTACAATAACAAGCATCACATTTCGTTGCTCTTGCTTTTGTGCTTACAAAACCGTCTGCACATTCGGAACACATTGCCTGTGCTTTTTTGTTATTATATGTTCCCGGTTGACAATCCAAACATACTGTCTGTTTTGTTTTGTTTTGATATTCACCTATATCACATGCTACAATTGAAGCTCCGCATTTGTCTTTCACGGCAGGACATTTATAACCCGTAGGACAATCTTTTACAACACTTTCGGATATACCTTTTGTAGGGTCGGTATAAGCCATTGCTTTGTATATATCTTTTTTGGTAGTAGGATCAACTCCGATTTTCGTACTCAAATCAACCGTATATTGACCTGCATCTAAGTTCACACACTTTGTATGGTCACTGCCTTTTTGGTATTTATTACAATTACAAGGCGTACATTGGGTTGCTCCTTCTGTCGTGCTTACAAAACCTGCCGGACAAGGTGTACATGCTCCGTTTGCAGAAGGATTGTAGAAACCTTTTTCACATTTTTCACATACACCTTTTACCATCTGCTCTCCGGCTTTACATCCGATACAAGCCGTATGCTTATCATTTACTATCGTTCCTGTCGGACAATCTTTACATTCCACTTGTCCTTCTTTGTCTTGATATTTACTTCCTTCACAAGGTTTGCAAGCATCTTTGGATGTTGCTCCTTCTGTATCATTATATGTTCCTGCAGGACAAGGATTTGCTTTTATCGCTCCTTCTCCTTCACAATAGAATCCTTTTGGACATATAGTTGCTTTTCTCATACCTTCTTCGGGACAATAATATCCTTTGGGACAAGGTATCGCATTTATTAAACCGCCGTCATTTTCTTTTGTTCCATCAAATTTTGTCATGTGGAATAATGCTTTTTTGGTATTTACGTCTTTTGTTACTTTGATTTCTTTACTATTTACCGTTACAACGGAACCTTCTATAACATCTTTTATTTCTCTCGGACAATAATATCCTTTTGGACACAATGTTGAAGTATCCATTCCTATGTCATTACAGAAATATCCTTTATCTGTTGCAAAATCAGAACCAACACCGCAAAGTATTGCACTTCCGCTTAATGCATATTGTCCCGGGTCTGATTTCTTGGTACACATTGCATTGTAATCTTTACTCATATCGTAGTCTGAAGTACTTTCTTTAAATTCAATACTTCCGGCTTTAAATACATCTCCTTTTGAGAATGATATTGTACTTTTATCGCAAGCACATGTTGCTCCTTTACTAACCAATGGACTTGGACAACATGTGTTTTTATACAACGGAACTGCTCCGCATGCTGTTGCTACATTGATTTCGGAAATATCACCCGTCATTCCCGCTCCGCAAGAACTCGTTTTTGTTCCCGGTTTTACATATACAGTTTTACTTATACCACAGTCTATATCGTCTTCCTTAATACAAGATTCAATATGCTCTTTACAACCGTTTTCTCCTCCGCATACTGCTTGATTTAAACATACA
>JAZLLQ010000050.1:0-26162 GCA_045598245.1 Candidatus Gastranaerophilales bacterium | reverse complement strand
GCAATCCACGTAACATTGATGCTCAGTGACATCATTGTGTGGATTACTACGTCACTCAAAATGCCGATGTTCCTCGTAATGACACAAATTACCAAGAGTCTGATAATTTATTCTTATGTTAAAATCTTAAAATCTACTATTATTAACCGATACAATTATTTGAAAATAATGTCATAATGGTATTGGTTAGGGAGTAGGACTGTTTTTATGAAAAGAATAATCATTGTTATATTTTTAATATGTGGCTTCTTTGTTTGCGGAAGTTCAAATGCTGTTACGGAAAAGAAGAGTGTTGCTGTTTTTCCTCTAAATACTTCTATTAATACCTCAAGCCATGCTATGTATTCTAATGCTCAAGATATGTTTGCTGCTGATTTGGTTAATTCTTTGCAAAAATACAAAGACTTAGATGTAATGGACGTAAGTAACAGCGAATCTATTTTAAGATTGGCAGAAAAAACCCGCCAATATGAACAATTAACAAAACAATTTAAACAAAGGTATATTATTGATTATGAAAAAGCAGAAACTGTTGCTCGGGCATTAGGTGTAAACTATTTGGTATTTGTACATGGCGGATTTGATACGGAAAGAGATTTTCTAAAATCAAACTGGAAATACCGATGCCAATGGATATGGGCTAATCCGGTCAAATCTTCCGCTTTATTAAATATTAATATTACATTGGTTGATGTAAAAAATCACAATATTGCATTTCAAAGCAGTATCAAAAAAGATATTGCGATGGACAATTTTTATCAACCTTCTCAAAACTTTGGTGAAAATGTAATACCTACTTCACAAATTAAAAAGTTTACGTTGCCTAATTCCGTTAAAATTGCTCAACAATTACACTCGGTAATGTATCCTTTCCTAAATGAAAAATATTCTCAAAAAGATGCATTTATTGATAAATATATTCCTAATAACGGTACAATTGATACTTATGATAACGGTCAGACTGTTCCCGATGAAAAAGGTGTATTTCACGATAATCCGAGAAAAAATATATATCTTGACTGGGTAAAAGACGAACTCTAAAGAAAAACGGTATGTATTGGGTAGCTACATACCGTGGTATAGAGAATAAGGTTAGATACAAAACTAATCAAGAAAGTAGGGTTGAGGAGGCTTTCCTATTGAAGAAAGCAGTTTTTTGACAACGGTTTTCATTGGGGGTTCTTCTCTGTTTTCATCAATAGTACGTTCACAAATTTTCTTATATGAACATATTGAACAATTCATATTGCAGTTATAACAATCAATTGCAGTTAATGTCCAAGAATCTTTTCCTGCTCTTTTTTTCTGCCGAATTGATTTTATAAAATCAATATATTTAAAAAGTTCATACTTAAATTCATCAATGTCTAAAATAATATATTTGAAATATCTTCTTGTGTTATTGTATTTTGTTATAATGCTATGTTTGGATTTGATTTTGTGCAATAAATCGCTGATATTAAAATCATAAAAATCGCACTCATAATCCTTTCTGTTTTTAAGCAGCCAATATCTGATGGTAGATTCTTTCATGCCAAATATACAGGCTATTTCACCTATAGTAAACATTTATTATTAACTCTCCGTTTTATCTCTTTTTAATATTTATATTCCAAAAAATCCTAAATCTTTTGCTAAGTTTAAAATTTGAAATCGTTTCCATTCAGGAGCTTTAGAAGGGATAATGTCAATTTCTCTGATAGCCTGAGGAAATGATATTTCTTCTATTCCATAACCTTTAGATATTTTATAAATGCTTTTTGACGGTAAGTTATACAAAAGCATTTTGTTTTCATCTTCATAAATAATTAGATTGTAAATACATCCTTGTAAATTTTCAGACTCATTTTTTGATGTGCAAAAATGCTCAGCACAATCTGCACACAGTCTTTCCATTCCTGATTCCATTCTTTCTTCCCCCTAAATAATTAGATAAAAACATGTCCTTGTATTAAAAATTTTTTTTGATAACATGTTTTATACTTGATGGAATATATTTTAGGATATTTTGTAATAATTGTCAAGTATCAGGAAGGAATGGTAATAGTACGTTATGTCTGAGAGTATATCTTTAAAATTAAAAACCAAGAGAAAAGAGTTAAAATTATCTCAGGATGAATTAGCTTCAATTATAGGAGTAGACCAAAAAACAATATCTCATTGGGAAAATGGTATAAATGAACCTCAGTTAAATAAATTAAGGATATTTTGTGATAATTTTAAGGTACCTATGTCATATTTTACCGGTGAAGAAGTTATATTTAACGAAAATATTATAAAAATTGATTTTTACCATGATGTATATGCTTCTTGCGGGACAGGTGGTTTAATTGCATCAGAGAATAAGGAAACTTTAGCGGTTCCTATAAGTTTAATTCCTACAAAATTAAAAAATAATAAAAAATATAGTCTGATTAAAACCAGAGGAAATAGCATGTCGCCTGAAATTCAGGATGGTGATTTAGTTTTGATAGAACATTATGATGGTGAACAAATTATCGATAATCAAATTTATCTCTTTAGATATGAAAATGAAATATTTGTAAAAAGATTATCAAAAAATATAAATGAAATAATTATAACATCCGACAACAAAGATTATCCTCAAATAATTTTAAAAAAAGAAGAAATTAATAATCTTTTCATAATCGGAAAAGTTTTTGGATTTGCAAGAAAATATTTTTAAAATTCAGGCAATTTTTTTTCTGCCTTTGTTTTAAAATGAATGAAGGTAGAAGGTAATTTCATGACAAATATTCCAAGTGATAGTGACATACAGGCTAAAATCTTTTATTTTAATGATTTACATGCTAATGTTGCCGGTGCAAAAAAGATAAAGTCAGCAGCCGACAAATTTGATGAAGTTTCTTTTCATGACAGAGCTGATACCTTCAAATTTTGTGCAGGAGATTCTTATATAGGGAGAACAAAAAATAATTTTATCGGAAGATTTTTAAATCTTTTAGGTCTTGACGGTATGACTTTGGGTAACCATGAGTTAGATATGGGAACGAAGCAACTTTCAAAATTTATCAACAGTAATTTATTCAGAATATTTGCTGCAAATATTGATTATAAAGCAGGTAATCATTTACAGGATGATATTGATGCAAAAAGACTCGTAAAAAGTGATATTATAATTAAAAATGGTCATAAATACGGTATTATAGGTGCAACTGCAGCTGATATTTTAGATACTATTTCCAACGATTCCAAAGAAGATTGCAGAGATATCGGTTTTATGGAATTTGAAAAATCAGCACAGGTAATACAGGCAGAAGTAGATAAATTAAAAGCCCAAGGTATTGATAAAATTATACTTATATCACACATGGGTATAGAAAAGGATCAAAGACTTGCACAATCCACAGATGGTATAGATATTATTGTAGGTGGACATTCTCATCACTCTCTTGATGGTATAGTACCTTATCAAAATTATTTTTATTCAAGAAGCGGTGAACCGGTGCTTATTCTTCAGGCAGGTCAAAATGGCGAACAATACGGTACTTTGGATGTAATTTTTGATAAAGACGGCAAACTTAAATCTGCAACAAACAAATTAAATTCTTTGGAAAATTTTGAAAACAGTTTACTTGTTGATTATTTGGAAAAAATTTGTTTCAGTAAAATTGAAGATATAGGCGAGTTACAATCAACTTTGGTGAAGAAAAAGGAAGAATTTGAAGAACATCCATTGTCTTGTTTTGTTGCAGATGCAATAAAGGAAAAATCAGGTGCTCAAATTGCTTTTCATAACAAAGGATGCCAAAAAGTCGATTTAAAGGCAGGAAAAATTACCAACAGAGATATTGAAACATCTCTACCTTACATCAATTCTGTCGGTGTATACAAACTCAGTGAAAAAGACATAATTGATGCAATTAAATTAACTTTAGATGAACCTGCAGGGTCACACCAGATAGGAAATTTGCAAATTGCGGGTATGACCTATACTGTTGATAAAAATAAACAATTGAAAGATGTTTATGTACTTGATGGGGATAGGAAAATAAAATTGGATGAAACAAAACCTTCAGCAGACAAATTTTTTACTGTTGCTTATGGTGCGTTTTTGGCGGGAGGTCCGGGAGTTTTAAAATCCTTAAATTGTCCTGAAAAAAGAATACAAAAATTTGAGTGGGATGATCAGGAAGCAACCGTAGAATTGTTCAAAAAACGTACTGTGAACGGAAAAATCGACATTAAACCTGACGGAAGAATAAAAATAGAATAATCATCATATTAAGTTTTGTAAAGCAATTTGACAAATAGCCCACACGGGTATGGTTTATTTTTCTCTAAAACCTTTAGTATCACCATTTTACGCTATATATATAAATTAAATTTATATATTGTAAAACCACTTGGGTAAGCTCGAAGTCCTTGTCTGTAGTGCATTTTACATTTTTATGAAATTTGACAACATATTGTGTTTGAAGTTTACTAGAAATAAGAGAGCAGTTTAAACGCTTAATCATTGAATATTTAGGTTGGAGAATTTTTATGAAACGTTTATTAGTGATTACACTCTTGATTTTATGTTCAGGCTTTTTTGGTGTGACCGTAAATGCTCAAGAGGAAGAAGAAATGCTTGCATCCATAGAGGAACCCATCTGTTTAAATCCGGCATCCGTTCCGGTTCAAGTAAAAAAAGCTCCCTCTAATAAAGGTTATGTTGTTTATGTTGGTAATAAACAAGCAATTTGGTTTGTCAAAGATTCAGCTGGTTTGACAGCTGAAAAAAGAGCAGAAATCGTTGCATCCAAATTAGAAAAGATTTTACAAGAAGGTGTTGATCCGTCAATTATTAAACCTGTCAGAACAGGAAAAGACACTGTTTTAAAAGTTGGTGATGACAATTTAGTTACTGTTGATGAAATAAATGCAAAAGCAGTAGGTGTATCTGTTCACGAACTTGCATATACGTGGGCAAATAATACAAGAATTGCACTGGGAGCAAAAGAATTAAGAAAAGATTATTCTGATGTTTCTCGTGGTTTTACCGGAAAGGAAAGTCGTTATTTAGGACATAAAATGGAAGGGATGGCATCGTGGTATGGTCCTCAGTTCCATGGCAGACGTTCTTCTGACGGTAGCAGATTTAATAAAGAAGAATACACAGCAGCACATAGGATGTATCCGTTTGGAACATTGGTTAAAGTTACGAATTTGAGAAATTCAAAAAGTTGTGTTGTAAAAATTACGGACAGAGGACCTTATGCGCATAACAGAATTATCGACCTTTCTAAGAAGGCAGCAGAGGATATCGGTATGTTAGGTTCCGGTGTTGTAAAAGTCAAACTTGAAGTTGTCGGTCAATATTAAATTTAAAAAATTTCAAATTTTAAAAAAGTCTGATTTTATCAGGCTTTTTTGTGTGAAATTTAGCAATTTTTTATCAGATATAGTTTTTATATATATAAGATATATAAAATCATGGAGAGAGCGGCATGGTTGCCAAAATTAACCAACAAGTTAATAATGATAACGGGTTTAACCTCAAGAAAGCAGGTAATACAACTAAACCTTCTGCTTCTTCAGCCGCTGACACATCCAAATTATCAAGTAGTTTAAGCGGTAAAGTCGGTTCTTTTGGGTCTTTAACCAACAGTACTTTATCCGCAAGTCTTGAAAAAACTTCTTCTAAAAAAGCTACCGGTGCAAAAGAACCTGCGAAGACAGAATCTTCAAGTACATCTCAGGAAACAAGCACAACTTCGTCTGATGAAAGTGTATTTTCGTCAGAAATAAAATCGAGTGAAACTGATTTGAACGAAGTTTCAACTACAATGGAAGCAATTTCAAGTGATAATATTCCTGTTTTGAGTTATGCAAAAACCAGTTTTGGTAATGCAAAGATGTACATGGATCAGGCAAACAGCTATGCAGCTAACGGTGATTGGGCAGCTGCAATAACTTCCATGAATAATGCAAAAATAGCTTTAAATGAAGCACAAAATTATGCTCAAAAAGCAGGTGATACAGATTTACAACAACAGGCATTTGTTCAATTCCAAGCATGCGAAGGAGCTATTTCTTCAGCCAAAGCCAAACTATATAATAATACTGTCATAGCAAACGGTTATACAAGTGGTACTGTTTCAACAGGGACCACAACAACTAACGGTAACAGTTTCACAGGAGCACTTTTTAACGGCTTAGGTAATGGCGTTCAAACTGGAACCAAAAATGCTGCAAACATCCTGCTTACCGGCAATGAAAATGGTACTACTTCTGCAGGTAATACAGGAAGTTCAGGTGCTACCGGCGGAACAACGGGTACGGGTAAAACTACCACGACTAATCCGCAAAAAACAATACCCGCAAAAAATGACACATCCTCAGGCAAGACAGCTTCAAAATCTGAAAATACAAAAGGATTAGATTACGATAAATCAAATAAAGAAATAGCTCAGGCGGTCGAAAAAGAAGCTGTTCCAACTTATAATGAAGGAGCAGAACAAATTAAAACAGCTTCAAGTCAAATACCGGAACAGGAAAATAATGTAGCGGAAGCAACTAAAGATATAAGCGGTATAAATTACGAAATAAGTAATATTGAAGGTGAAACCGAAAAATGTTTATCTGAATATAGTGCAGCTAAGCAAGCTGTTTGTGAAAAAGATGAAGAAATAGGTCAGCAAGATGCTGTTATCCAAGCACAAACTCCTATAATTGACAGTTGTAATCAACAAATAACTGCTAAAACATCTGAAAAAACAAGTGTTGAAGGTGAATTAACAACAGCAAATTCTGAATTGACAGTTGCCAAAAGTGCTTTAGACAGAGCAAACGGTATGCCTGAAACAACTGAAGCAGAAAAAAGTGCAAAATCAACCGCTCTTATTCAGGCAGAAGAAAAAATAAGAACAGCCGAAGCAAAAGTCAAAGAAAAAGAAGCACAGAAAAAACAATTAGAATCAGATTTAAAAGATTTACAATCTACTAAAAAAGAGTCAGAAGAAAAGTATTCCGATGCTGTTAAAGAGAAAAAAGATTTAATGGAAGCAAGAAAAACAGCTCAGGAAAAAGTTGATAAAAACGGTGAAATTATTGATAATGCAAAAGGTAAAGCACAAAGTTTGAAAAAAGAATTAGATGAAGCATATAGTAAAAAAACTAAAGCACAAGATGCTATTAGTAAAGCTAATGCACAAATTGATGCCGGAAAAATGAAACAGGATTTAGCGGAAAACCTGAGAGATAATGCAGTACAAAGAGTAAAACAACAGAACGGTGACGGAGCTACTTGGTACAATCCGATGTCTTGGTTTAATTAATAATAATTAATTTCATACTTAAAAAAAAAGTTGACGTGAGGGTCTTATAGTGAGATAATTGGCATGTTAAATGTAAGACTTTTAAGTATGGAGAAAGAGTAAAATGAAAGGTTTAAAAACTTGTATTGCAGCAGTTGCAGCTGCATTTGTACTTGGCGGAGTTTCATTTGCACAAGATTGTCAATGTAATGCTACTAACGTTGAATCTTATGCTCATCCGTCATTATTTGGCGCTCAAACTTTTGAATATTCTACCGATGATGGTGCATATGTAAAAGGTGGCGACATTATTAAAACAAAAAATACTTTAGGTATTCGCGGAAAGAAAAATGCAATGGTTCAATCTTGGGCTGATGGTGTTTTGAATTTAATCAAAAATAATTATTCAAATACCGAATTATTTAACCCTAAAATGCCTATTCTTCGTTCTGAATGGGCAGTTGTTCTTTCTGAAGGTTTTGGTTTAAGTAAAAATGAAGCATGCACAAAAAAATATAAAGATATTACTTCTAACTATTGGGCAACAGGTTGGATTTGCAGTGCATTAGATGCAGGTGTAATGATTGGTTATCCTGAAAATGTATTCAAACCTGATCAACCTATTACAAAGGCAGAAGTTTTTGCTACAATTGCTCAAATTATTGCAGTAGAACCTGATGCAGATGCTACCAATTTGATTTTCAAAGGCAAAAAGATGGAATATATTCCTACTTGGGCTAATGATGCAACAGCAGAGGTTATCGCTTCAAAATTATTAGAATCTACTCCTGATGCTGACAAAATTCCTGCAAGTGAATATTTAACAAAGGAACAAGTTGCATACTTAATCGGTGCCTTGAGAACTGACTTGGCATATTACAGAAAATTAAGTTTAGATAAAAATGCTCCTGCATCTTTGAAAACTTATGTACCTGTTGCTGTTTCAATCAAAATGGATGACAGATTGAGTGCTAAAGTTTCTAACATCGGTGATCACTTCACTGCTAAAACAACAAAAGAAGTTACTATCAATGGTATTACATTCCCTGTAAAATCAAGAGTTGATGGTAGAGTTGTTGAAGTAAGCAGACCGGGTGTAAATAATCCAGGTTATATCAAAGTTAAATTCTTAACTATTACAAATACTGAAACAAAAGCAAGCCTTGACTTCCCGAAAAACATTTCAGAAGCGTCTGCTGAAGCATACAAAAGACCATTCTTCCTTGGAAGAGTTTTAGGATTCCCTCTCTCAGGTTCAGGCAGAGTTCTTGGTGTTGTTGGAAGAACAGGTGGTGCTATTGCTGATACTTGCGGTAACAGACTTGAAGAAACAGGCGACAACTTAAGTAATGTATTCGTTGAAACATTCTCAGGTCATCCCGGAACAGGTATTAAGAGTTTAGGATTTGCTTTCTGGTCAGTAGGCAAAGGTGTTTATGATATTGCTAAAGAATCAGTAAGCGGTGTATTCGGTGTTGCTTATGAAGCTATTGACGAATTAGTTTACGTATTCGTTCCTAGTCTTTCAAGCGATTCAACATTGAATCCTAATGAAGAATTAGTAATAGTATTTTAATTCTTGATTAGATAAAAAATTAAAGCTGTCTTTGAAAAAAGGCAGCTTTTTTATGAAGTATTATTTACAAATTTAAATTTTATATAAAAAATTGATATAATACTCAAAAGGAGATTTGTATAGTTTGGGGAATTATGAGTAGTTACAGAAAATACAACTATGAGCCTTATGATACTGAGCTTTATAAGGAAAAAACATCACATATAAAGCGATTACCAAACAAAAAACCAAAGAAAAAAATAAATTTTTTCAGAGTTTTTGTTTTAATGTGTCTGTTGATTTTTGTATTATTTCCAACTGCTACGAGGGTATATGATTATACTTTTTTGAACAAATTGCACAACTCTAAGATTAAAGTTAAAGCAGAAAATTTTGTTAACAGTGCTTCCTTGATGTTCGCAAATACAAATTTTATGGGGAAAAATTTTGTCAGCTCCGTAAACTTTAATAAACCTCAAATGGCACAGCTCAAATTAAACAGAGAAATGACAACTCTTAAAAACAATTTGCAATATGTAATTAATCAATATCCTAATTTAAAAGCAGGAATTTTTATTTGGGATTACCAAACAAATAATTATGTCAGTATTAATTCTGATATTCAGGTATCTGCCGCAAGTATAATAAAAGTACCGATTTTGGTTCAAATGTTTAAGCGTATTGAATCCGGTGACTTAGATTTATATGAAAAATTTAAAATGACTTCTTATTACAGGACAGGCGGTTCAGGTTATTTACAGTACAGACCGGAAGGAGCCGTGTTTGAAATGAATGACCTTGCAAATTACATGATAAGAACAAGCGATAATACTGCCACTAATATGATTTTATCAGCAATAGGCGGTACGGAAGAAATGAATAATGCTTTGAGAAATTGGGGTTTTTCGAAAACTTATATAAAAACATGGTTACCTGATTTATACGGAACGAACGTAACAACTCCAAGGGATATGGCGACAATTTTATATAATTCTGATAATCCGGATTTTTTATCCTTAGAAAATCGTTCAAGAATAGTTGAAATAATGAGCAAAGTAAAAAATACAAGTTTGTTAAAACAAGGTATTCCGGATAGTGCTACATTAGTTCATAAAACAGGGGATATTGGTGAAATGCTTGGAGATGTCGGTATTGTAACACTTCCAAACGGTCGCAGATATATAATTACGGTTATGGTAAAGCGCAGATGGAATGATTATTCTGCTCGCACCTTAATCAATTCCGTTTCATCTACGGTTTATAATTCGTTTGCAGTAAATAATTTATAATTTTAGGAGGTTCAATGTACGCAATAATTTTAGCAGGGGGTAGCGGGTCAAGATTATGGCCTATAAGCAGAGAGTTTTATCCAAAACAACTTTTAAAATTGACTGATAATAATAGTTTATTACAAGCTACTTTTGACAGAATTGTATCTTTTATTGATCCTTCTAAAATTATTTTAAGTACGAATGTTGAACTTGCTGCAAACGTTAAAATTCAATTGGCTAAAAAAGTTAAAGAAGGAAATGTTCTTGCAGAACCTGTTTCCAAAGATACTGCACCCGCAATTGCATGTGGTATGAAGTTTGCGGAAAAACTTATTGGAAAAGGTGATGAGGTAGTATTAGTTATACCATCGGACCACATAATAAAAAATATTTCTAAATTTGCGAACTGTATTCAAAATGCGGAAGAACTTGCAAAAAAAGGTTATATTGTAACTTTCGGAGTTAAGGCTAACTCAGCCGATACGGGATACGGATATATTGGAACAAAAACTGATGAAACCATCTCAAAAATTAATAGTAAAGCATTAAAAGCTGATAAATTTAAAGAAAAACCGAATAAAAAAACTGCTGAAGAATATATAAAAGCAGGAAGCTATTTTTGGAACAGCGGAATGTTTATGTTTACCATTTCCACTTTTAAAGCACAAATGGCTAAATATATGAAGGAAATAGAAACTGTTTTAAATGAAATAGATTTTTCAAATGATACTGCTATTCCTTTTATGTCTTATGATAAAATGCCGAACATTTCCATTGATTATGCAATGATGGAAAAATCAAATAACATAGTTGTTGTACCTTTAGAAAGTGACTGGAAAGATATAGGTTCATGGAAAGCTATTTATGATGTACAGGAAAAAGATACTCATGGCAATGCTCTTGCAGGCAAAGTAATTGCAAAAAATTGTAAAAACTCTTTGATATACAGCAGTTCAAAACTTGTTAGTGCAATAGGTGCAGATAATCTTGTTGTAGTTGAAACATCTGATGCTGTTTTGGTTTGCGATAAAAACAAAACTAATGAAGTCAAAGATTTATATAATGATTTGAAAAAAACAAATAATGATTTATATATGGTTCACAAAACAGTTTATCGTCCTTGGGGATTTTACAAGTGTTTAGAGCAGGGTGAAGGCTTTTTAACAAAATTAATTCACGTTTCGCCGCGTCAACAATTAAGTTATCAAATGCATAACCATAGAAGTGAACATTGGGTTGTGCTTTCAGGTAAAGCAAAAATTTTATTGGAAGGAACAGAGCTAGTTTTGAACCCCGGACAAAGTATAGATATTCCGTTAAAAGCTAAACATTCATTGCAAAATCCGTTTTTTGATGATTTAGAGATTATAGAGGTTCAACTTGGTGATAAACTTATAGAAGAAGATATTATCAGATTCCAAGATATGTATGGAAGGGAAAGTAAGTAAATGATAACCGCACAAAAAGGTACTAAAGATATATTAGGTGAAGAGATTGAAAAGTGGCATTTTGTCGAAAAGGCAATGAGAGAAGTTTTTGAAAATGCTAATTACAAAGAATTACGCACTCCGATTTTTGAAGCAACAGAACTGTTTGCAAGAGGTGTTGGTGATTCAACAGATATTGTTAACAAAGAAATGTATACATTTGACCAAAAAGGCAGAAGTTTAACTTTGCGTCCTGAAAATACGGCAGGAGTTGTAAGAGCTTATATTGAACACGGCATGCACAGAATAAGCCCGCCCGTAAAACTTTTTTACAAAGGTCCAATGTTTCGTTATGAAAGACCTCAGGCAGGTCGTCAAAGACAATTCCATCAGGTTGGTGTTGAAGTTTTTGGAATGTCAGCTCCTTCTTGTGATGCGGAAGTTATTTCAACCGCAATAGCCTTTCTTAATAAAATCGGGTTAAATGATTTAGAATTGGAAATAAATTCTTTAGGTTGTGAAAAATGTCGTGCAAACTTCAGAGAAAAATTAAAAGAAGCGGTAAGACCTATGCTTGATAAATTCTGTGATGACTGTAAAATGCGTTTTGAAAAAAACCCGTTACGCATGTTAGATTGTAAAAGTCCGGAATGTCAGGAATATTTGGCTACTCAAGCTGTTCAAAGTGTTATTAATTCAGAATTTATTTGTGAAGAATGTCAGGAGCATTTTGATAAACTAAAAGGTTATCTTGATGCATTAAATATCAAATATACGGTAAATAAACTTTTGGTAAGAGGCTTAGATTACTACAACAGAACGGTTTTTGAAATAAAGAGTAACTCTTTAGGTTCTCAAAATGCTGTTTGTGGTGGCGGAAGATATGATAGTCTTGTTGAAACTTTAGGCGGTGTTCCTACTCCTGCGGTTGGCTGGGCAATGGGCATGGAAAGACTTATGGCACTCATTCCTGATGTTTCGGTTAAAAATATTGATGCATATATTGTTTCACAAGATTTAAACAAATCTTTGAAATTGACTAAAATTTTGAGAGATAACAGTTTAAAAACCGAATTTGATATGCAGGGAAAAAATTTCTCAAAAGGTTTTGAAAAAGCGCTAAAATCAGGTGCGAAATTTGCAGTAATTTTAGGTGAAGATGAAATAAAAGAAAATAAAATTACGGTAAAAAATCTTGCTACAAAAGAACAACAAACAGTTGAGACTGATAAAGCATTAGAGATTTTAAAAGCTGCTTTGTAGAAATTAAAGAGAAACTTATGAATTTTTTTAGTACAAAAGTTACAAATAATTTTCAAACGGAATTAAAACAAAAACTTTCAGAAGACGGTTTTTCAATTTCTCAAGTTCAAAATGCTTTATGGAAAGCAACAGGAATAGGCATTAATGTTACGTGTTATGCAAGTTTGAAACTTCTTGTGCAGGGCAAAGAAACCGAAAATTTCGTAAAAAAATATCTTGAAAATGTAACTCCGGCAAAAACTGACGGTATGCAAACAACTTTGATTTCAACAGATTTTTCTCATGATTTTCCTTGTTGGATAGGGACTGATGAATCAGGCAAAGGAGATTATATAGGACCTTTGGTAACGGCAGGTGTTCTTGTAAAAAAAGAACAAGTTGAATATTTAACCGGTTTGAATATTAAAGACAGCAAAAAACTTACGGATAAATTTATTTTAGAAGTTGCAATAAAAATTAAACAAAATTGTCCGTTTAGTGTTGTTACAATTAATCCTGAAAAATACAATGAATTATATGTAAAATTCAAAAACCTAAACAGACTGCTTGCCTGGGCACATAGTAGAGCTATTGAAAACCTTTTAGAAAAATGTCCTGAATGTCAAAATGCTATTTCCGATAAATTTGGTGATGAAAGTCTTATAAAAAATGCACTTTTCAAAAACGGGAAACAAATTAATCTTATTCAACGTACAAAGGCTGAAAGTGATATTGCTGTCGCTTGTGCGTCAATTTTAGCAAGAGAAGAATTTGTAAAACGAACTAAAACATTGTCTTCAATTTACGGTATTGAATTTGCAAAAGGCGGCGGAGATGTTCCGACTCAGCAAGCGCAAGAATTTGTAAATAAGTTTGGAAAAGATAAGTTAAAACTTATTGCAAAAACTCATTTTAAAAACACAGAAAAAATAAAATAAATGATTATTTTTATAAAATAACAAAATATAAAATATATTGGCAATAATTATTACATTTTATTGACTTTTTTAATCAAATTTCGTAAAATTTGTATGTAAAAACTCGAAAATGGAGATAATTATGAAATTTATTCCTCAACATAATGTTGAATTAACTGACGATGAAATCATTGAAATTATAAAAGAAAATAATGTAAAACTCGTAAAATTACAGTTTGTTGATATGAACGGGCATGTTAAAAATTTAGAAGTACCATCAAGCCAAATAGATAAAATTTTGAATAATGAAATGATGCTTGACGGTTCGTCAATAAAGGGTTTTAGAAATATTGAAACATCCGATATGTATTTTTATCCCGATAGAAAAACTTTTTCTTTAATACCTTGGAGAGCCAAAGAGAACAGCAATATTGCCCGTTTAATTTGTGATATTCATGATGCTGACGGTTCACCGTTTGAAGGTTGTCCGAGAGCAAATTTAAAAAGGGTTATTGCAGAGGCAAAAGAACTCGGGTTTGAACTGAATGTCGGACCGGAAGCTGAATTTTTCTTATTCAAAAGAGATGAAAATGGTGTTCCTACAACGATTACAAATGATACGGCAGGATATTATGATGCCGGTCCTGACGATAAAGGACAGGAAGTTCGTGCAAAAATTGTTTATGCTCTGCAAAATATGGGCTTTGAAATTGAAGCGAGTCACCACGAAGGTGCAAGAGGGCAGCACGAAATAGGTTTTAAATACGCAGATGCCTTGACTACCGCAGATAATGTTACGACATTTAAGTTAGTTGTAAAATCAATTGCCGAAAAAAATGGTTTGCATGCAACGTTTATGCCTAAACCTATTTTCGGTATAAACGGTTCGGGTATGCACTGCAATATTTCGTTATTCAAAGACGGAAAAAATGCATTTTTGGATGAAAGTAAAGAGCATCAACTGAGTGATATTGCTTTATATTCAATTGGCGGTATCTTAAAACACATTCGTTCAATAACGGCAATTGCGAATCCGACCGTAAACAGCTATAAGCGTTTGGTTCCCGGATATGAAGCTCCCGTTTATCTTGCATGGTCATTGGCAAACAGAAGTGCGTTAGTCAGAGTTCCTGCAAAACGTGGTAAGGCAACGAGAATAGAACTGCGTTCTCCGGATCCTTCCTGCAACCCTTATTTGACATTTGCGGCAATTCTTACTGCTGTATTAGATGGTGTTAAGAAAAGAACTTTGCCACCTGAAGCAGTTGATAGTAATATTTATAAACTTTCCGGAAAAGAAAGAAAACGCTATAAAATTCATTCGCTTCCGGGTAGTTTGAATGAAGCATTAGATTTGATGGAAAGAAGCGTTATAGCAAGAGCGGCTTTGGGGAATCATATTTATAATGAATTTATTACTTCAAAACGTATGGAATGGGATTCATTCAGAACGTATGTATCTTCTTGGGAAATTGATAATTACTTATCAAGATATTAATTTTTCTTCTCAATAACTTCATCAAAAATTTTGTCAATAGCAGGATTGACCGCCATTTCGGTTGAAAATGGTGCGACTTTGCTATTCAAAGTTTTTTCAATGTTATTTAAAACTTTAAGTGTTTGAGATTTATTTACATAATCCATTTTTGTGACAATAGTATAGACTTTGAGATTATGATATTTTATCCATTCACGCATTTGCAGGTCATTTTTTTGGACATCATGCCTGCCGTCAATAAATTGAATTACTGCAACAAGGTTTTTCCTGTTTAAAAGGTAGTTTTCAAGTTCTTTACGCCATTTTTCCTGTTCGGTTTGAGAAACTTTTGCAAAACCATATCCGGGAAGATCGACTATTGCAAATTTTTCATCAATCAAAAAATAATTCATTAATCGTGTTTTGCCCGGAGTATTACTTGTTTTGGCAAGATTTTTGCGGTTACATATTTTATTGATAAAAGACGATTTACCGACATTAGAACGACCTAAAAGTGCTACTTCATTGACGTTTAATTCAGGACAATTTTTTAAACCGTCAGAACTTTTGAGAAATACTGCGTTTTTAATTTTCATAATCTTGCAGCCTCTTTTTCTTTGGCACGTTTTTCCTTTATGCGTTTTTGCGCACTAATGAGCAGTTTGTAAGTCTTAGGACGATTGATAATGTTAATATTTACGGACTTATCATCAGTCACCAAATTAACACCATTCTGACTTGTGCTGTTAGATTCAATCAAAAAGATATTCAACGCTTTATCTTTGAGAAATTGAAATGCTTCACTGTTAAAAATGTCGAATGTTTTTAATACTTTGATTAATTTCATTGTGAAAATTATTCTTCAGGTTGAATAATAGGAGATTCACTGTTCAAAGGATTTACACTCAAACTTATTCTTCTGTCGTCAGGGTTGAATTTGATAACATAAGTTTCAATTTCACTGCCTGCATCAAGGGCAACATTGTTTGCCTGTTGATATTCGAGTAAATCTTTATACGGAAGTAAAGCCTCAACGCCTTCAAGAATTTCTACAAATGCGCCGAACGCTTTAATTCTGGTGATTCTGCCTTTAACCTTACTACCTTCCTTGATATCTTCTTTAGCTTTTTGCCATGGGTCTTCCTGAAGATTTTTCAAACTCAGGCTGACTCTTTGTTTATCGTGGTCAATTCCGATGACTTCGACTTTAATAACGTCACCCACTTTAATAATATCTGACGGATGGTCAACCCATTTCCAAGACATTTGTGATAATGGGAGTAACCCGTCAATTCCGCCTATGTCAACGAATGCCCCGAAGTCTGCCAATCTTACGATTTCACCTTCGATTACACTACCGACTTCAACATTTTCAAATGTATTTTTGCGTTTATCTGTTTGAGTATCGTTCAAGAGTTTTCTTTGAGAAAGAATTATGTTCATGGAATTTGCATCAAGCGAAAGAACTTTTACTTCAACAGTTTCGCCAATGCAGTCATTGTTTTCTTTTACTCTCAAATGGCTTGATGGAATGAATGCTTTCAATCCAAGAACTTCAGCTATTAAACCGCCTTTTACCGATGCTTTAACTTCTGCCATGACGCTTTCGTTGTTATTATAAACATCTTCAATCTTTTTCCAGTTATAGGCTTGAGCAACTCTCTTGTGGGATAGTGCCAGTTGTCCGTTTTCGTCTTCTTCTTTAATGATTAAAAATTCGTATTCTTCACCAATTTTTAGAGCTTCTTTGTAACTTTGATTTCCTTCGCAAAAGACTTCTTTCGGATGAACAAATGCGACAGCTTTTGCACCGATATCAACCAAAACACCTGCATTATCTATTGACACGACAATACCTTTTACCAAATCTCCTTTAGAAAATTTGTAATCATATTTGTCTAATAATTCTGCAAAACTTGCATTGTTGACCGATTCTTTACTCATGCGAAAACTCCAATAAACTATGCTTAAACTACATCCATGAATAAACACATTCCCAGATATAATTCATGTCCGTTATTATAGCATATTTCTCTCAAAAATGGAAGAGGGTGGGATTTTAGCCGTTTACTTTATGAAAATCAGTTACAAACTATATCCAATTTTTCTGTTGAATACCTTTTAATGCAGTCCATAATAAAGTATCAATAGAATTAGAATTTTGCAGAGATTTTTTAACGTGGGAAGATTGTATATCAAAAGCATTGATATGACAGGTTATACCCAAAGAATTTTCAAATTCCACAGAGCCGTCATCATTTGTGATTTTTCCGCCTATTGCTTCTATTGCACCTTTGTAATCTGCTTTATCGCCTTTTTCTTTGTAATATTTATCAAGTGCATCCATTTCTTTCTCTGTCAAAACGAGAGAAGTGGAGCCATCACCACTTTGAATTGTATAAACAGTTTGACCGTTTATTGTTGTTTTCCAAGCGTTTTCAAATTTGTATGGTGAACCGCAACCACCTGTACTACCATCTTCATTTACACCTGTCATAAAGTGCATCCAAGTTGTGGATAATAAATTTGTACTATCAAGGGTATTTGTTTTTCCGCTTTCAAGATTTTCTAAATTATTTGAAAAAGTAGTCATATTTTTGATTTCTGTATCTGATATAAATCCGTCACCATCTTTGTCATATTGTGCAAGTTGAGCAATATTATCAACAACAGAAGACAGATTATTACCTAAAACATCTTCTTTATTGCCGTCATCAAAGAAACCAAAAAGCATACTCATTGCAGGACTGCTTGTACCTTGTGACTTGAATACGGAATTATCGTTATTTAACAAATCATCATCTAATGCTGAGAATAATTGAACAACAGCATTACGTTCTTCCTCAGTACCATGTTTTTCAATATAATCCACGACCTGACTTGCTGATTTTGAACCGCATTTTTTACTTGCATCCGCTAAAACTTTTGCAAGATTGCCGATATTAATGCCTTTACCGTCAACGGTTAATTTAGTCCAATCAGTTCCGTCAGAGGTATTATTATTTGCGTTGTTCGTATTATTTGAGATGTTTGTATTTGTTGTGCTTTTAGTTTCTTCTGCTTTTTTCTTTTCTTTGGCTTTTGCTGTTTCGTATTTTGTCTGAAGTTCTTTTATAGTGTCATTTTTGCTATTATAATCTTTTGTCAGAGTTTCTATATCTGTTTGTACTACTGAAAATTTTGATTTTAAGAATTTCAAATCAACTTCAAGTGTAGAAACTTTAATACTGTTAGTTTCTCCTTTTTCTTCTGCTTCTTTTACTGCTTTGTTTAATTCAAGATTTTTTTCTTCGATCTCTTCTTCAAGTTTTTTATATTCTTTTTTCTTTTCATCTAAGGTGTTTTTTATATTATCGAGTGCCGTTTGTTCTTCTTTTATGTCTTCTGCAATGGTTTCGCTTTCCGGCTTTTCATCTTGTTTCGTAATGACAGTATCATTTTTTTCAGTTGATAATGTTGCATCTTCATCAGTATTATCAATTGCAATTTTTGTAATATTCAAATCATTGGCAATTTGGGCAATTTCATCTTCGCTTTTTGAAGTTTTAAGTGTTGCAGATGATTGTATTTCGCTTAGATCGCCTATATTTATACCAATACTTGTTACATTCATGCTCTTATCCTTATTTATTAACCATATATAATTAAACAGTATTTTAGAGTTTTAAATTTTATTTTTTTTTTAAAGTTTTACATTTATTAATAAAAATTCTGTGTAGAAATATTTTTGTATTTTTCATTGTTTTGCTTTTTTGTATATTCAGGCAAATGAAGAAAATATATTTGAAAAAATGTTATAATAAATTATTAACAAATAGTAACATTCTTGATTTTTAAGGTAGCTCTAATATACTTTTAATTAAGAATATTTAATAAATTTATTTGGAGAGAAGGTCAGTATGAAAATAAAAAAAACAGCGTCTTTATTTGTAATTGTTGCATTTGCACTTTTAGCATACAACACATTTGATACTGTTAAAGCAGAAACAACAGCGATAGAAGGGCAGGAAGTTTCACCTTTCGCAATAACAAATCAAACTAAACTAAAAGTCGAAGATATTCAGCCTGCTATTTTAATGGAAATGAAACCGGAAGTTAATGAACTTGTTAAAGAAGATATTGTAAAGGAAGATGATAAAGAAGTAATAAGTTCTGAAGAAAAAGCTCCTGCTTCTTTAAAAATTGAAGAGAAGGAAGTTAAAGAAGTTGCAGAAACAGTAAAAGAAGAAGATAAAGTTATTGAAGAAAAAAAAGAACTTCCTGTTTTAGAAGATATTAAACTTCCTGATGTATCAGAAAAACCTGTCAATAATGAACCTGTAAAAATTGAAGTTTCTTCTCAAAGAATACCTGCAGGAACAATTATACCGTTAAAATTAGAATCACCTATAAATTCTGTTATTTCAAATATGGGTGATCAGTTCAATGCAACTTTAACTTCAGACGTTATGGTCGGTGATAATATCGTTCTTCCGGCAGGAAGCGTGGTAAGAGGTACAATCGGCAAAATGAGAAAAGCAGGAATGTTTGTCAAAGAAGCAAGAGTCATGTTAATATTCGACCACATCGTTACACCGGCAGGCAAACAAGTTCCTTTATATGGTTATATGGCAAACAGTAATATTGTTAATTATGAAGGATACATTACAGGCGGTACATCCTACGGAAAAGCATTTAAAAATGATGCTTCAAAAGGTAAAGATATCGTAGTAAAATCAACTACTTTCGGTGTTGACAAAGGGCTTAAATATCTTGCCGGCGCACCTGTTATATTAACTGCTCCTATTTGTGCAATCGGCGGTGCATTAGGCGGTAGCGGTTATATTATAGGAAAAAGTGTCTACAATATATTCAATAAAGGTGGTGAAGTTATTCTGGAACCGGGAACACCTCTTGAATTAACATTGTCTAAGGCTCTTGATATTCCCGTAAACTAATTTTTGCAGAATAAAATAATACTTAAAAATAAGTTAAAGTTTTTATACTTTAACTTATTTTTTTATCTTAAATTCTTCAACCATTGCCTTTAAATTTTCAGATGGGTGTTCAAAATATGCTTTATCCAATAATTTTTTAACTTCACTATTTTGTTTACCTGAAGCTAAAGAATTTTTCGCCATTTCTATTACATAACTTTCTCTGTATGGCAGATTCTTTAATGCTGTCATATATGCTTTTGTTAAACCCTCATTATCGTTAATTTTCTCACAACATTTGATTAAATCTTCATATAAGAAAGCATTTAAAGGATATTTTTCTATAATTTTATCAAATATATTTGCCGCACCTTTATAATCTTCCAAATTCATTAAGCTCAAACCTAAAAGATTGGCAATTTCAACTGTTGGAACTGCAAAATATGCTTTTCTTGCAAGTTTTGATGATTGTTCATAATCTTTTTTATAGTAGAAAATTCTTGCCAGATTATATAACAATTCTGCATTATCAGGAAAAACTCCCATAAGAGGTTCAAGAACCGCAAAGGCTTCGTCAAGTTTGTTTTGCCCTATTAAATTTATTCCCATTGATAGAGTTGTAAACGGATTATTTTCCAAAGCCAAAGATTTTTTATATAATTCGTCAGCTTTAACAAATTCGCTGATAGAATAATAAAAATCAGCACATTCTTTTAAAATTTCATTATCATCCTGACCAAGCTCTGCTGCTCTATCAAATTCGTCTTTTGCATATTCTACTTGGTTTCTCATCAAATAAATTACACCAAAATCTTTATGAACTGATGCGTTTGTATCATCCAAAGTCATACTTTTATTCAAATATTGTAATGCTTTATCATAATTTTCCATTTTCGCATAAAGCAAAGCATATGCGTGGTAAATTGCAGGTGAATTTTTTTTGAAAGAAATTATTTGTTCATAAATTTTTTGAGCAGCATTAAAGTCTTTTAAATCAGTATAAATCTTGGCTTTCCTGAATAAAAGAGGAACACTTTTTGGTGTTGATTTTAAAGCAATATCAATTAAATTTATCGCTTTATCAGGTTGACCGTTCTTAACATAAGCACCTATTAAAGAGTTTCTTACATCTTTCAGATCCGGATTTAAATTCAACATTTTTTCGTATGCCTGAATTGTAATATCATATTTTTTCAAAATATTTGAAAGATTAGCAACATTTAAAAGATTTAAAAAACTTGTCGGATCTAATTCAAGTGCTTTATTAAATACTTCCAGAGCTTTCAAAAAATCACCTTTTAATTGTAGAGCTGTACCTAAATCGGTATATGTGAGTGCATTATTATTGTCTAAAGTCAAAGATTTTTGGAACATATTTATTGCAGCATCATAATCTTTTACCGACATATAACAAACACCTAAATTATTGTATATTTGTACTCTTTCAGGTGAGATCCGTTTTGCAACCTTTAAAATCTCTATTGCTTTTTCGTAATCCTTTTTCATCATAAAAGCAGTAGATAAAATCATATGAATAGTATCATCATTAGTTTCGATATTTTGCTTTTCAAATTGTTCATTTAAATCAAAAATATCATTAAACCGCTGATTTTTTAAATATATTGTAAAAAGAATTTTATAGGCATCAAAGAAATCAGGTCTTAATTCAATAACTTTTTTGGAATACAAAATTGCATCTTCAGTTTTGTCGAGTAAAACTGATAAAGATGCTGCGTAATAAAGGGATGTGGCATCGTTTTCATCAATGTTCAAAGCCTTTTTAAAGGTATCCATAGCCTTTTCGTTATCTTTTAAATTAAAATAACATAAACCTGCACCCTTAAATGCTTCAATATTTTTTTTATCAGCCTTCAGTACTTTCTCATATTCCTCAATAGCTTTTTTAAAATTTTTCTCAGCCAAAAAACTTGTTGCTGCCTGCATATATGTAGAAATTTCTTCTTTGCTCATTTATACTTCAACTTTCATCATTTCTTCTTCAACAAACTTAGTTGAATAATTATTTCTAATAAAGGATTTGTTTCTCAAGATTTTTTTATGGAAAGGAATAGTTGTTTCAATTCCCAAAATAACGTATTCGCTCAATGCTCTAAGCATTCTTTTTCTTGCATCCTCTCTGGTTTCACCCCAACAAATTAATTTTGCTATCATGGAATCATAGTTAGGCGGAATTTTGTAATTCGCATAAACATGACTGTCTACTCTTATTCCAAAACCGCCCGGAGCAATATAGCCTTCAATTTCGCCCGGACAAGGCATAAAATCTTTATCCGGATTTTCTGCATTTATACGACATTCAATTGCATGTCCGTCTAATGAAATATCACTTTGTTTGAAAGAAAGTTTTTCTCCTGCAGCAATAAGAATTTGCTCTTTAACCAAATCTTTATGAGTAACAGTTTCCGTAACACAATGCTCAACCTGCAAACGTGTATTCATTTCCATAAAATAAAAATCTTTTCCGTCAAACAAAAATTCAACCGTTCCAACACCTTCATAATTTATGGCTTTGGCTGCATTAATTGCAGCAGTAGTCATTTTTTCTCTGGTATTTTCATTTACAACACCTGATGGGGATTCTTCAATGAGTTTTTGATTTCTTCTCTGAATTGTGCAATCTCTTTCGCCTAAATGACATACGTTACCATAACCGTCAGCAACAATTTGAACTTCAATGTGTCTTGGGTTCAAAATATATTTTTCCATATAAACTTTGTCATTTGCAAAAAATGCCTGAGCTTCGGAACGAGTGATAGCATAAGCATTTTCAAGGTCATCGGCATTCATGACAATTCTCATACCCTTACCGCCGCCACCGGCTGTTGCCTTGATAATAACGGGGTATCCGATTTTTTCGGCATAAGATTTTGCATCTTCAACATTCTCTAATATGGGAGAACCCTGAACAATGGGAACACCATGTTCTTCCATGGTTTTTCTTGCAGAAACTTTATCCCCCATAGCTTTTATATGCTCTGCGGAAGGACCGATAAATTTAATATGGTGGTCTTCACAAATTTCGGCAAATGAAGCATTTTCAGCCAAAAACCCGTATCCGGGGTGAATTGCATCAACCTGAGCTAACAGAGCAGTACTCAAAATGTTAGCAACATTCAAATAGCTTTCCTGAGAAGGCGCAGGACCAATACAATATGCTTCATCAGCCATACTGACATGCAAACAATCTTCATCAGCTTTTGAATAAATAGCAACTGTTCTTATGCCCATTTCTTTGCAGGTTCTTATAATTCTGAGAGCAATTTCACCCCTGTTTGCTATTAAAATTTTGTTAAACATTTTTTGTCCTTTTATTCTATGTACATCAAAACTTGGCCAAATTCAATTGTTTGACCATTTTCGACACATATTTCGACAACTCTGCCGGAAACATCAGCTTCAATTTCATTCATCAGCTTCATTGCTTCAATAATGCAAACTACTTGCCCAGGCTTGATTATATCTCCGACACTAACAAAAGGTTCTCCATCAGGGGCAGCCGAATTATAGAATGTGCCTACCATTGGTGAAGTTATGGGAACAAGTTTTTTGTTCTCGACAGGTACTTCAGTGACAGCCTTTTCATCAACTAACGGTGTTTCTTTGACTGATGCCTCGACTACCGGAACAGTATTAGCTTTTGATATTTCACCTTTTTTTATTGCCAATTTTTGATCGCCGTCTTCAATGGAAATTTCAACAATAGACTTTTCATCCATGACATCGGCAATTTTTTTAATATAATCAATGTCCATTTTCATTATAAACTCTTATAATTATGCTCTATCCAAATATGAATTTGTTCTTGTATCAATCCTAATCATTTCACCATTGTTGATGAAGAAAGGAACGTTTACAACAGCACCTGTTTCTAATGTAGCAGGTTTTGTACCGCCTTGTGCCGTGTTGCCTTTTTCACCCGGAGGTGTATCTACAACTTGCAATTCAACAAAATTCGGTAAATCTATACCGATTAATTTGCCTTTACATTCAAGTGTCTGAATAATCATATTTTCTTTTAAATATTTGATACCGTCACCAATTTGTTCTTCTGTCAAAGTAACCTGGTCAAAAGTTGTATTATCCATGAAAATATAATCTTTATCAGCTTTGTACAAATATTGCATTTCTTTCTTTTCTAAAACAGCTTTTGGGAATTTTTCACCTGCTCTGAAGGTTTTTTCCATTGTGTTACCTGTTTCAACATTTTTAAGTTTTGTTCTAACGAATGCAGCACCTTTACCGGGTTTTACATGTAAAAATTCTACTACTGAATATAGCGCACCATCAACTTCGATAGTAATACCATTTTTCAATTCATTTGTTGAAATCATAAATCTATCCTTTATCAATTGTACTGTTTTTATTTTATCAGAAAAAAATTTTTTGGGAAGTTTGTAATGAAAATTTCGCGTGTATTTACGCTTATACAAAACATAATGTTAAGTTTTGTTAAGAATAGTATATAAAAAATAGCACTTTTTTATATACTAAATACTTTATTATAATGTGGACAATATAGAGAGATAAAAAAATGACAACATCACTTTCAGGAGACAGACTTTCAACTTCAGCAGATATAACAAAAGGCGGCAACGGCAAATATTCACCATTGAGAAAAAAAGGCGGTAACGACAAGAAAAAAAATTCAGGCGCATATGATCCATTTTGCCCAACTTATGACAGAATGAGATTTAAAAACTCAAGAGATCCCGTATTCGTTGCATTTGACCACATTGAAAAACAAAGTCCTTTAAAATTAACAAAAGACTTAATCAAAGACAGCATTGAAGATTCAATCAACACAATCGGTAAAACTTTAGTAAAACTTTTCAACTAATTTTTCCAATTGAAACAAGAAATCAAATGATTATCCCCTTCTTCTTTAAGACAGGGGATTTTTTCAGCACAAATTTTGGTTTTATATTTACATCTTGGTGAAAATTTACAGCCTGATATTATTTCTGTTAAAGCTGGCGGTTGACCTTCAATTGTCTTTAATTCATTCTTTTCAGAATCAGGGAGCGAACTCAACAGAGCCTTGGTATACGGGTGTTTTGGTGAACTAAACAGTTCTTTTTTCGAAGCCTTTTCAACGACAGAACCGGCATACATAACCGCTATATCATCACAAACGTTAAAAACAACACCTAAGTCGTGTGAAATTAATAATAAAGAAAGATTTTTTTCTTTTTGAATTTTTTTGATTAGACTTAATATTTGAGCTTGAACAGTAACATCAAGAGCTGTTGTAGGTTCATCAGCTATTAAAAGTTCACTGTTGCAACTCAAAGCCATTGCAATAATAACTCTTTGGCGCATGCCGCCTGAAAGTTGATGAGGATAAGCATTATATTTAGCCTCTGCATCAGGAATATGAACGTCTTTAAGTGCCTGTATAACAACTTCTTTTGCCTTTTGCCCTTTTAAACCCGCATGCAACTCCACAGCTTCTAAAATTTGCTCACCGACAGTATACAACGGATTAAGTGAAGTCATGGGGTCTTGTGGAATAAGAGCAATTTTTTTACCTCTTATTTTTCTCAAATCATTTTCATTTAGTTTTAAAATATCTTTACCGTCATAAAAAACTTCACCGGAAGTGATAACTGCATTAGACGGTAAAAGTTTCATAATAGACATTGCAGTTACCGATTTTCCGCAGCCGGACTCGCCGACTATACCTAATGAGTTACCTTTTTCGAGGCATAAATCAATGCCATGCACTGCTTCAAGAAGATATTTATCAACATTAAAAGCTATTTTTAAATTTTTTATTTCCAATAAACTCATAAAAATATTATAACCGTTAAAGTTTTACATGACCATAGTCTGTTTTAGTTCAATACATATTAGCATGAATGGAGATAATATTAATTATAGGAAGTAAGTCTACAGTATTAGGTATATCTTGAGTATGTTGGTTTCTTTTAAAACTTCTTTTAAATTTGTACTTTTTCATTAGAGTTTTTTGTACGTACTTCTTTTTCTCTTTGCTTTGCGTAAACAAAGAGAAAATAGAAGTACCAAGAAAAAGAGAAATCAACGCATCAAATAGAGCTTGTAAAATATTTCAT
>JAZLLQ010000049.1:0-4155 GCA_045598245.1 Candidatus Gastranaerophilales bacterium | reverse complement strand
CTGCCGTTGTATCACCCTTATCGCCCGCTTTAACTACTTCTTCGTAGTTCTTGAGAATTTTATCTATATCATCAACAACATCATCACCGTTTAAGTCGGTAACTTCGCCGTCTTTTCCCGCAGCAGAAATTAAATCACCGATAACTTTAGCGATTTCTTCATTTGCACCTGTTTTATCCTTGTCACTTATAACTCCGTCTTTGTCTACGTCTAAATCTTCAAAAGATTGTGTAATACCAAGACTTTTCATACTTTCAAATTGAACCTTGTTAATTTCCATGCTAATACTCCTTAACTAATTTCATAGTTATCTTATCGGTATTTTTACGGAAAAACTTTAGGTGAAGAAGTGTGGTTGTTAATAAAAATTTACATTTAGAGTGAACTTTTATAAAACATTTTACATATAAAATTTTGACAATTAGTTGATAATATTAATTATAAGAAGTTGATTTACACTTCTATTATTTATATCGGCGTTGTCTATTATTTTAGATTTGTACTTTTTCTTCCTTTACATTTTCCTGATTATATTTTGTCTCGACTTGTCACACGTTTTAGACGTTTCATGTCATTGCGAGGGAGTAAAACGACCGTAGCAATCCACATAAATATAAATACTAAGCAATATAATTATGTGGATTACTTCGTCACATAAAATGTTGTTGTTCCTCGTAATGACATGTAATAAACAAAAAGTGCAAGTCAAAATTATATACTGTAAGAAAATATCAAAGATAAAAATATAAAATTAAAGCATAAAATATTAAATCAACTCCTTATAATTAATATTACAGGCAGTTGCTAAAAAATAAAACAGTACAGGGTATAGACAAAAAACAAATTTTATGCTTAAATTAATATGCTTACAGTAACATGAGATTTTTATAAATGAGAATCAGAAATTATCAACGACGTCAGTTTCGTACTAATTAACAAAATCTTTTAAAGTATGAATAAAAGATTGCCTCGTTCGGCATGAGTATAAAGTATTTTAAAGGGTTTTTCTTTTAGAAAAATCTTTTTTTGTTGCAAAAACCAAGAAAATAGCAAAAAAAAAATTGTAAGAACTTAATATAGAAAAAGGAGAAAACTAATATGAAAAATAACAATATAAACCTTCGAAGAATAGGGGCTATTAGAAAACACGTAAGACTTATGAATTTGGCATGGGGTCTATAATACCCTATTTAGAAATGAAGGAAGAAAATGACAGTTAATTTAACAAGCAGTTTAATATCAACATTAGGTAATTCAAGTTCCAAGGTTCCTTTGGCAGTAAAGGACATAACTAACAGTCTTGGCATGACATATCAGTCATACAAAGCAGGCGGAAAATTAGAGGGAAAAGACAGATTTATTGACGAATTCGGAACACAAGCAATATGGCTTTTTGGTATTCCGTTTTTCCAAGGCGCAATCAATAAAACTTTGTATAAAACACTGGGATATAATCCAAGTGTCGACATCAGAGTAGTAGCATCCAAAAATAAAAATTTAGTCCAACAGGCAATAGAAAATGCTCCTACAGAGCAAATTAAACAAGACATCACAAAAGCATATAATAATTTACCTGTATTTAAAAAATTATTCTACGGCAAATTTGTTGCCGCAACTGCGTTGACTTTAGCTGCATACTTAGCATTAACAAAAATCAAACAAAACTTCACTAAAAAACAAGTTGAAAAAGATTTTTCTCAAAAAGTTGAATTGGCTGACAAGGAAAGGGCAAATCAAGCGCAACAAAGAATTGCCGCAAACCCGACATTCAGTGCATTTGGCAGCAAGGCATCAAAAAATCCTTCATTCGGTTCACTTCAAAGTTTTATGTTTGATCCCGTCAAGAATATGTTAATTCTTGATGCAGGTATTGCAGCTGAAAGACTTGGAGAATCAAGAACCAAAGGTGAATTTGCAGAATACGCATTTAAAGAAGGTTCATTCATCTTTTTTATGTACGCGGCAGGCAAAATGTTACAAGACGGTATAGAAAAAATTTCCGCAAAATTATTCAAAACTCCGATTGACTTAGATGCAAAATTCCTCTCTTCTAAAGAATTAGAACAAGCAATGGAAAACGGTACAGCAAGAAAAGGACTTGATACATTCAAAAAATTCGTAAATACAACGTTAGAAAAACCAACATCAATTTTAGGAAAACTTGCAAAAGCAACAGGCTTTGATAAAGAAATTCAAACAGCTGACAGCGAAGTAATTAACAAATTCATACAAAATAATCCGGATAATATAGTTACTCAAATGCTTAAAAAGTCAGGAATTGTAAAAACAATTTCAGTTAAAGATGCAGCAGGCAAAGTAACCGAAGCAGTTGATACTTCAAAATATATCAGTGAAAAAACAGTGAAACAAGCGGCTAACTCACTTGAAGAACTTTTATCTGCACATAAACTTTCAGGAAAAACAGTAAAAGCATTCTTGGCAAAAACAAAGAGCTTGAAAGTTTCATCGGTTGCGGTTAATATCGGTTTGGTTTGCCTCATTATGGGCTACACTCTACCAAAAGCGATTATTGAATACAGAAAAAGAACCCAAGGCAATAAAGATTTCCACGTTGCAAAAGACTACGAAACAGAACTAAAAGAAAAATACGCAGCAACAAATCTGTATTTAAAATAAATTAATGTAAATATTAATAAAACAGCCACAGAAAAATCATTTTCCGGTGGCTGTTTTTATACACTTAGGTTGATATAATCAAACCATTTTTATACTGCGCATTACCTTTTTTGCCTGTGAACGGAACGCCATTTTCGTAGAAATACCCGTTAGACATTACCCCTGTATATAAATTGCCCTTGTAATAGTATTTTCCATCATTTTGATACTTACCTGTATATTTTTGACCATTTTGGTATAGTACATTGTTCTTATAACCGGAAAAAGCAACACCATCCTTATATAAAACTCCGCCTTTTGCTCCTGTGTATAATTTTCCGTTTTTATACAACTTACCGTTTGAAGTTCCTGTCAACTTTTTACCGTTAACATACATAATTCCGTTTGCATCAACGCCGTTTTTAGCTTCACCACTTTCGTATGTTATGCCGTTAACAGTGCCTGATACAACTTTTCCGTTTTTAAATGAAGCGGAACCTTTTATTCCCGTAAAGGGAACACCTTGTCGGCACAAAAGTCCATCGGTAGAAAAGCCTGTCAGAATAACACCGTTTTTATAATACTTTCCGTCAGCTTCGTATTTGCCATTGAATTTTTGTCCGTCTTTAAATAATACATTTTTATATACACCTGTAAACGCAACCCCGTCTTTGTAGAGAACACCGCCTTTTACACCGGTATACGGTACCCCATTTTTATTGACAAGAATTGCTTTTTTATTAGTTGTATTTGTAGTTACGTTGCCTGTTGTGTTTTGAGTATTGTTAGTTGTACTTGCAGTTACATCGTTATTTGTAGAAACAGCACCGTTAGTCGCACCTGCTTTTGACAATTTCGAAATAAATTCATCTAACGTTAAACCCTCAGTATTCTCCGAAATCTGAACCAAATTATTCTCCATTTTTTCAAGTTCAGTTACAGCTGCATTATCATTATTTTGTCTTGCTTCAGATTTTGAAGTCGAAATACTCAGGTACAAAGAAGTAAGTATATCCTGCATCAGCTGTTCATTATCTGCAGCAACCTGCTTGTCAAAATCAGCCTCAACCTCATCAGTTGATATTTTAGTTCCGCTCGCATTTGCCAATTCTTTTTGGAAGTTAACTTCGGCAGCTTTAAGTTTATCATTTAAAGTATTTAATTGACTAAAAAGATTTTTTAATGAATTTTCGTCTTCAGCTTGGACTGCCAATGAAATTTGACTTCTTAAATTTGCCAATTGCAAATCTAAATCAGATTTTTCAGTTACAATATTTGCTAAAGTTTTATTGTTCGGATACTTTCTAACAGCGTTAATATATTTGTAAAAATTAGTATTTTGTTTTTCTAATGATGTTTGTTGAAATTCAAATATTTTATCTAAATATTCAAGCTGATTTTCCTGTTGTTCAAGAACATATTCCGAATACTTATCTTCATTATGTATTGCGGAAGTCATGCTTGAACCAATATCGTAAGATTTATAACTTAAATAAAGACGTTTTTCTATAACTCTGTCTTCTTGGAATTGTAAATCCG
>JAZLLQ010000048.1:0-23664 GCA_045598245.1 Candidatus Gastranaerophilales bacterium | reverse complement strand
CTTCCATCTGTATATCTTTCAAGACCAATTTGCCCCATTACAGCACAATTCTTATCTAAAAATCTAATGTATTGAGTACTTTCACTTACAGCTTGTGCAACGTCTTTATCTACTGAGGTATTTTGAACATCAACTGACCCTACTGTTGATTTTGATACCCTGACATATGGGGCAATTAAAGTGCCTGTCATTGTATCACCTGATACATTTACATAGCGGTTGTCAGCTTCATTATAATCCACAGCGTGGAAAGTAGTTTTTGGTTGGAATGATGTTATTGCACCTGATACTTTACTATATTGAGTGTAAACACAAACATTTTTAACTGTCCATCCACTTGTTGTGGATGTATGCCATCTCATGATATTTTCACTTGGTTTATACCAAAGGGTATATATTAAGGAGTCATCAGGTTGTGTTTCTGACTCTATATAGTTATATCCATCCCAAAGGAAATTTATATCTTTTTCAAAAACACCAAACATATTATTTGCAGTTTGACTTCCTGTGTATGTTATTAACCTAGGAATAGTATATTCAATATTCCTCAAACTTCCGTCAGCATTTCTACCATCAGGAACAAGACCTTTTACACCTTTATCTACCCATACTGTTGAACCAATATAACCTATGCCGTTGAATATTTGGTCTATGGAAGTAACAGTAGAGTTAGTGTACGAAAATATGGCAATAGGAAAAGAAAAAAGATTATCTGTAAAGTTGTTATAATAAACTTTATTCAAATCAGTTCTATAATGCATGTAATTTGTTGCACCTTGACCCGAACCACTTGAATTATTTATAGTCCAACCAAACTTATTTTCGAGCGTGCTAAAATAAAGAAATGAATTGGTTGCAGTTCCCGTAGCACTAAAAACAATGTCATTCTCAATCACAACCACATCAAACTTCGGAGTTGTACCATCACTTTCAAAACCATTAGGAACAATAACCTTGCTTCCTGCTTTTAATGTTAGAGTGCCGTTGTTTAATTCGAGTTTTATTTTTTGTGGTATTTCGGTTAAGCAGTTGGTTATCATTTGCTTGTTGAGTTTGTTTGCATTTACTTCATTTATAGCAGCAACAGTAGTATTCTTTGCTGTTGTAGTTAAGTCTGCAAGATTACCTACCTTAGCTTTAGCTTCTTCAGCTTGAGTAGTTGCAGTTTGAGCTGCAGTAGTTGCAACATCTGCATCATTACTTGCAGATTGAGCTGCTGCCGTAGCTTCTCCTGCTTTTTGAACAGCAGTATTTACAGCTTGTTCTAATTGATTAATTTTTTGAGCTGCTTCAATAACTTCTTCAATATCCTGACCAAATTCATCAACTTTATCTTCTGCTCTTTCAGCAGTTTCTTCAGCATTGTTTGCCGTTTCAACAGCAGTTTGAGAATTACTTAATGCTGTATCAGATTTTGAATCAGCACTGTTTGCAGTAGATATAGCAGTTTGAGAATTGCTTAATGCTGTATCAGATTTTGAATCAGCACTGTTTGCAGTTGATACCGCAGTTTCAGAGTTGCTTAATGCTTCATTTGCTGTTTCCGTTGCTGCTTCAACTCTATCATCTAATTCTTCAATTTTATTATCAACACTATCTTCAAAAACTTCTATTGAATGTTGCATATCTTGTAAACAACAAGAAGCCTTATCAAAAGATTTTTCCACTTCATCCCCTTGAAATCCGGTTGATGTTGAATAACTCTTTTCCTGAAATTGTGAAGTTTTTCTTCTGATATTAATGTAATAATTTGCTGACGGTGCAGTTGTCAATGTTATTGCACCACCGACAGCATTATTTACTACCGTATAATCAGAACCTCTTACAAGAATTGTTTCTTCTCCGGTTGCAACAACTTCCCGAGAAACAATTAATTCATCTACTTCCATGAGTTTCCAGTTATATGAAAACTCACGTGTAGAACTGTTGCCCCGATATTTACAGGGAACATAATTGACTTCATTCGCCATTTTTCACTCCTTTACAGTTGTACTCTTTTATCTTTTTTGCCACCAAGCCAGTTATAATAAAGTTTGCCCACAATAGGAACTCTTGACCAAACATACAAATCTTTAATATCTTTTTTGCCTTTTTTAACTTGTTCTATTCCTACTCCTAAATCTTTTATTGTATCTACAATTGGAAGTTGGTTATTTACATAATAAATATTTGCAATATTTTCAAAAACTTTACTTACAAAAAATCTGTTAAATATACCGAAAATAATAATGTTATCAATCACATGGTCAGGAATATCAAATTCACGATTTGCAATTAAATCTTTTAATAAATCTTGCGGTATTCCGAAAAGCCACATAAATAATTGCATTTTGATAATATTTCCTAATCCTTCGGATATAAGTTTTGCACCTTCAACTTTATCTGTTTTCAATAGCTTTGTACCTTCAGCAATTTTAAAGAAACATTCATTTCTCAAAATATCCAGTGCTTTAATGCTATAAGTTTTTAATACGTAAAAAGTTCTATATCCGGATTGATAACCTTTTGTCATCTGATCAGTTGTAATAGGTTGTATATCAGCAAGGTCATTAAAAGCAATAAATATAATATCATCAGTAATTTTACCGTTAATCAAATCTTCTTTAACTTGTTTAGCTTGTTCTTCTCCAAATAAGAAATCAAGTTTTTCGGCAAATTTCTTATTATTACTTTTTGCTTTTTTGCGTGCAGATATGATACTTGCATTAATTGCAGTGTTTTTTGCAAAACCGTCAATTAAATCAAGACCGATAAGTTTTAACTGCTTGTTTACCCAATTTGAAATATCGCTTGTGCTTCTAAATTCTTCAGCAATATTTTTAATTCCTAAAGATTCACGTGTTAAACCTTCAGCTTTACCCATCCCTTGAATGGTATTAATTATGCCGAATTTATACGCAGAAAAAGTTAAATCTGTAATTTGCGTTACAGCATTGGTAATATCATTTAAAGTTACAATTGTACTTGCGTCTCTAACTGTTGCAGCAAACTTTTCTAACCTTACAGAATTAAATCTTGAAACAAGTAAATCTCTGACAACTTTTTCATCTTTTACATGAATAATACCTTTTTCTGCAAGGTCAACAATCAATCGTCCGATAGAATCTTCAATATGGTCAATATCTCCAAGAATATCTTTTATTTGTTGGTTCGAATCAGAAATTTCAGTACTCAATCTTTTGACAACAGTATTTTTTACTTTTAAATTATTTGATTCTTCTGTCCATTTAATTTGTTCCTTTAAACGTTCAGATTTGTTTTTAAGACCGTTTAAAATTTCTTCTTGATTATTTATATATCCTGTTAGCTTTTCTTTCATTTCTGCGTCATCTGACGCTGCTAATTTTTCTTTATTCTTTTCTAATTCTCCGCTAATTGATTCAATTTTAATTTCTATTGGTGCAAGTTCATATTTTAAACGATTTAATTCTTTAAATTTTGCTTGTCCGGGAGTTCTTGTTTTTACTTCACGTAATGTTTCTTTTTTCCTTTTTATGCTTGCACGCAGTTTACCCACTTCTTTATTTTCGGCACCAAAGAATTTTCTTTCTTCAATATTCTTTCTTGCACCGATAACATAATTTGATAATGCTTTTTCAATCGGTTCATAGAAACGTTGTTGTTCAGGTGTCAATTTGTCAATGTTACGTTCAAATTTCAATTGTCCGATTCTTGAAAGCATTATATTGTTTTTGCCAAAACCACGAATTGTTGTATTAATAAGTTTAGCTTTATCTTCATTTGACCAAAAACCATACAAATCGTTTTCTTTTATGGTTCTCATTACATCTGAATATTCTGCTTCATCAAAATTTAATACCTGGTTCTCAAGGTCAACTTCTTCTTCTCTGCTCATTTTTTCAAACAAATCAATAAATGCTCCTGTTTTGTCAGATTGAACCATACGAGGATAATAACTTTCAAGATAGCCGACTTCAAGACCGACACTGACAGTTTCATCATGAAGTTCATCCAGGACATCACGCACTTCTTGAAATTCTTTTTCAATACCTAATTGTTTAACTAACTTATTAACAGTGCGTGCGTCACGGTTATTTAATGCGTAAGATAAGAAATTATAAGCATTTAACTGTTTTCCTAAATGTTCAACGGTTAAATTACTGTTTTTAATTTCTTTTATTTTTAATAAGAACGGTGTAATTCTGTTACAATCTTGTTTAGTTTTATAAGTTAAATCAAAAGTATGTTTTCTTAACAGTTTCTTTAATTCAGGAGATATTCTTCCGAGTTGTGTGTCCATAGGAATAATAGCCGTATCATAGAAACTTTTCCAGGAATCAACAACATCATTAATTTTATTTTTAATTTTGTATGCCAAAGTTTCTTGCCGATTAATTTGTTCAGCAAGTTTATCATTTTGTTCATACAAGGGAAGAACTTCTTTTTCATATTCTTCATCAGTAGTTAATAATCTGTCAAACATCATTTGAACATCTTTAGAAAATTCAATATTCAAATCAGAAATTGATTGATATACTTCTTTCAAAAATTCTTTAAATTTTTCAAAAATAGTTTTCATTCTTGCAGAAGGTGCTTGTCCGTTCAAAAGATATGCTTCAAAACCTTTAGCAAAATTTTCATGCATTTCCCTAAATTCTTCAGGAGTATGATTTTCAGCATTGAAATTAAGAATAGAATATATTTCTTTCAAATCATTTGCAGCACGTTTATTTGTTTTTGAAAGTTCCTGGATGTCATGCAAATATAAATGTGCAAGTTCGTGCATAACACTGCTTGCGTCATTTCCTTCCATTAATGATATTAATGTTTCATTATTCTTAAAGTGAATTGACGCACGTGGATTTTCAGAATCCTGATAAAACTTATTTAATATGTTGATAGCTTTATCGTCAAAAATAACATAACAACGACCGTCAGAAGTTCCATTATATGTAATTCCTTTGATTCCATAATCATTAAGTTTTAAACTCGCTTCCTTTGGCGAACCGAATATTTCAGTTAGTGTGTTATATATTCCTTTTCCTGTATAATTAAATTTTTCTATGTCTTTTATAGACAACTGCAATTTAAGTTTTTCAAGTTCTTTTTGTTTTTCTTCTATTTGATATTCCTGATAATCAAAATCAGTGCCATCTTCATTTTCTAATGTTTCTATTTCATATTCAAGTCTTTCAATTTCTTCTTTTAAAATATCTTTATCAATATTAGTATCATTAAAAATATTTTTTAAAGAATTTTTTACTTTGTCTGATTGCTCTGAAAAAGTTTTATCTTCATCAAGTAATACATCATTTTCCGGAATATCAACTTCATATAATTGTCCTTGATTAACTTCAATATTATGATTTTTTAAAATATATAAAACCTTTTTATAAAGCTCATACCCTTCTTTATAATTATCTTTTGCCCAATCAAGATTTTTTTGTGCATTTTCAATAGCAGCTTCTTTGTTTCCGTCAAAATTCTTCAATTGATTTATCGCTGTTTGCAGAGCATATTGATTTTCGTAATCAGAGAAAACAGCATCTCCCGTTTCGTCATAAACATACCCATTGATAGTATCAGAAATTTCTTGACCGGAGTATTTGCTACTATTCTTATTTGATAATTTTTTTCTGTAATTTTCTGATAGTTGTTTGTTTTCTGCAAAATACAATCCCCAACCATGAGCAATAGCACCTTCGCCAGTTCCGATATTTTCAGTAGAAAATTCATCAAAGTCATACGGTGTTCCATGATATGCTGATTGATAAAATATATTGGGATTATTATCTGTTTTCGGAGACAAAGGAAATAAATCAGCAAAGGTTTTGTTATTTTGGTTATTTTGTTGTTTCTGTGCGTATTCAATATCACTTGTTAATTTTGGCAATAAATACTCATTAAATTTATTATGTATATCTTCTTTACTTTCGTTAAAATAAATATATACATCACAATTAGCAACATTAGTAGTCGGGATGTGATCAGAAATGCGGATTATATAAGTTGGCATTTGTTCTTCATCCAAATCTTGATTTTCTGTATTTCTTTCAAATGAATTATATGCCACTTCAATATATGTACTGAAAGATTGTTTGCTTTGTTTAATATCAATTGTATCAATGTAATTTTTCATTGGTAATGAATTTATTACATTTTCCACAAAATCTTGTTTTTCTTTCTGATTTTCAGAATAATATAATTCTTCTGAAGTATTAAAAAATGTAACATAATCAGTAAAATCTTTTTTATAATATGTTTCTGAAGCAGATTGGAAAAATATATTGTCAGGATTGAAATTGTTAGTATTATCAGTTATAATGTTAGATAGTTCAGCACCCAAATCTTGACGACTAAACGTAGGCAAGTTTTGCGTAGTAATGGATTGAGTACTAACCTCGCCATTTACATCTGAACTTTTTTTATTGTCTTTTATATTCCAACCTGATAATAACCAGGTTTTTTTACTACCGTTTTTATCTAATGATAATACTGCTTCGTAGTTTTCCTTTCCTAATATTATAGTTTTATTACCTTTTACATATCTTTTAACTTTGCCATCAACAACAGTATCAAATACTTTTAATAAAGTCTTTGAACCATGTTTTTGAGCAATATGCTGAATACCTTTTTTATTATTACCAAATACAAAAGTAACATCATTAGTTCCACCATATTGTTCTAAATCATCACGAAGATTTTCAACAGTTTCTTCTTCAGAACCATTTACAATTTTTTTAAGAGCATTTAACACTTCTCTTGCCTTTAAAAATGTTTTTTGAGATATTGTATTTTGATTATTTTGTTTAGTATTTCCAAATGCAATATCTAAAATATTATCTTGCATACAGAAATTGCAGAACTCCATAACTGCTTTATTTAAACTTATTTCTCCTGCTTTTACTTGTTTAGCAAGTTCATTTGCTTTTGTAGAAATATTTCCTTCCAGGAATGAAAGTTTTTTAATAACTTCTATTGCCTGTTCTGATTGTCTTTTTAATTCTTCATTGTTTTTAGCATTTAATATATTACCGTTTTCTTCAATAGCTTTAGTATTATTTGCAAGATGTGCCATTAAATTTTTTGATTTGCTCAATTCTTTAATAGCAGCATTAATAATTTTAACTTTTTCCATGGCAAAACTCTGAACGATTTGTTCAGTTCCGAATAAATTAGTCTGTTCAAATGTTTCTGTCGGAGTAGATAAAATTTGTCTTGCCATAAGTTCAACTTCAGGAAGTGTATTTATATCTTCTTGAGCAACTACATCTATCGCAACAGATTGTTTTTGATAATCATTTCTTATTACATTTGCTATCATTGCAGCTTGTGCAGGTGTAACATATCCGTTTACAACTTTTTCAAATGCTTCATCTCCTAAATTTGATAAAGCAATACCATATTCATAGTTTACACCTGTACGTGGTAAATCAGTAGGATAGTTTTGAGAACCACCGAGTTCACGAATTATTTTTGCTGTATCAATCGAAGTACCTGAACCTTCTGCAATATTCTTTTTTGCAGCAATAAGACGAACATCAGAAGGAGTATAACCGTCTTTTTCACGATACAAATAGCCGTTAAGTTTAATGTTTTTATCATTTAATCTTTTAGCAAGTCCTAAACGTTGATGACCATCAACAATATATTTTTGTCCGGCATTATTTTCCCACACAATAACGATACCTGAATTTTGTGCGTTCCATTCATTAACACCGTTCATTCGGTCCGTTCTGCCTTCTGAATCAGAATTATCTTTATATTGAAAAGTTTTTGCGTCAGTTTTTAATTCATCCGGACTAAATTGTTTTATATCATTATTTGCAAGTTCCGAATTTTCAATATAATTCTTTTCTTTTTGTTGTTGAATATTATTTTGTAAATTCTGTATTTTAATATTTCTGTTCTTAATCAGATTTTCAGCTTCCCCTTCAGAATTGTATTTATCCATTAATATTTCATCAATTCTGTTTAGACTTTCAACTTCTAAATCTGCTTGTTCTTCTGAATGACCTGCATTAACTAATTCTTTTTTTAAAGCAGAATAATCTTGTTTTTGTTGTTTAGCTTCATTACTCATTTTTATTAATCGTGCTTTATCATCAAGCGAAGCATAATTAAGAACATTTTCTATTTCTTCATCATCAATACCGCCTTCTTTAAGAATTTCGGTTAATCTTTCATCAGTATCACTTTTTCTTATATGTACCCTGAATACACCTGCGTCTAACAGAAAATCATCAACGGAATAATCTTCTGTTTTACTTATTCCGTCAGTAATACTTTTTATTGTTTTCTCCAGGTTTTCATTTGTAATATCAGGATTGTTACGTTTCAATAAACTTTTCATTTTTTCAATATTATATGTGCCGTCATCATTTTGTGTTTCTTCCTGAATGTTTTTAGCAATTTTTTTATAGCGAGAATAATCAACACTTTTTTTAACTCCTGTTCCTATTCCACCCATAAGTGCAAAACTTAAAAGTTCAGCAGCACTTTGTTCTGCCGGCGGAAACATTGCTTGCAAAAACTGCTCAAACGAATACCCCTCTTGACCGTCTAAATCAAAAGTTGTTTGTAATAAATCTGATACTCGTTCTTCTCCAAATTCTTCAAGTATGCCATTCCAACCATATTTTTCTAATGCTCTGACACTTGATAGATCGGTTACTTGTCTTGATAATTTATTAAAGTTTTTTAAAAATTTATCAGGTAAACGTTTTAATAATTTTGAACTTATAAATTTGTTTATTCCTTTACCTGCCCAATTGAAACCATAACCTGCTGTTTCTGACAATGTTTCAATCTGCATTAAACCAATTGCTTTTAATACTGATGTAGCAGGATTAGTATCGGCTTCATTTAATAATATTTGCCCTTCAGGAGTAACAAATAAATTATTATCAAGTTCAAGTTCTCCAAATCGTTTAATACCTTGTTGCGGTAAATATTTTAAATTGAATTTTGCTACACCCAATGTTGAATCTTTCAGCAATGTTTTTGCTGTTGTTTGTGTTAGCTGTTTTTTTACAGTTTCTTTAACTGCATTTTTAACACCTTGCTTTAATGCTTGTTTTACGGCAAGTTTACTTCCTGTTTGTCCTAAAGAAGCAAGTCCGACACCTGAACCTGAAGCAGCTAAACCGACACCAAATTCAATTGAATATGGTAATGATTCCATTAAAAAATTAACAGCTTGTGCAGGAATTGTTTTCTTTCTTGCCATATGTCCTGCCATATCTAAAACATATGATTTATATGTTTCAGTTTCTTCAGGAGTTAATTGTACACCGTCTTTAACTTTATTTTGTATTCCTATTAGGTTTAAATCATTTGTTATTGCAGCACTTGTTCCTGCATATGGTATGGCAAAACCCCATTTTTTAAGATCTTTCAGATAATCAAGAGCCGTATCTGTTTTTTGACTTTCTGCTTCAAGATATTCCGGAGAAACAAAACTACTTGCCATATTAACTTGATTTTTATATCCTTCATTTTCTTTTTTCTGAAAATATTCTATTGTATTGTTTTGTTGAAATAAATTTGTCATTTTCGTTTTCCTTTAGTTGTAATCAGCAGTTGAAAATCTCTTACCTGTTTTTTGTTCATATTTTTGAATTTCTAACATACTTAAAACTTGCGAAGGTGTTAATTTATATGCTTTAGCAGTTTCTTGTACATCTTTTTCGGTAACTTTTAGAGACTTCATTCTGTTTTGCATTTGTTCTTTATATGCTTTCATTCTTTCGTCATAACCGCTAGGTTTTACCATACCCAAATCAGTACGTATCATTTGTGGCATAGGCATAACATGATATTTTTCATACATTTTTATTTCTGTTCGCAGTGCTTTATTAATCTTTTCAGCATACATATCATTAAGAGCATTGCCCATTATTTTCTTTACATCAGGTTCTTTACCTTCAGGTGTATTCTGATATATTTCTTTAGCAACTTGTTTTGCTATGGTATTTCCGTCTTTTATGCCAAAAGCAGAAATACCCAAAGCATATTGCTGCGGATATTCTTTTTCAAAAAACACTTCCGGATGTTCTCCGTATCTTTTTGCATAATTAATGGCATTATCACTGGCAGTTTTGTAAATTTGCTGTTGTTGTTCTGAAGGCAAATTTTCAATATCATATATACTGTTTAAATTTAACTTTTGTCTTGCTTGTTCTAATTGATTATAATAACTGCCATGAGCCGTTAATAACATTTTTTTAGTTTCTCTTATTTTATTTGTATGATTTGAAGGAATACCTTCTACATTAAATTCTTTTTTTAGTTTTGCGTATCCGAGTTTTGAACCAACTCGCCATTGTTTTTCATCAAGATTTTGCATATTTGCTTCAAGATAATTACACATTGGTTCAATAAATTTATTCATCATTTGTTGACGTTGTGCTTTTGTAATAATTCCGGCATTTAAAGCAGTATCAATTGCACCTTGTGCTTCTGCAACAGATTGCAATTTAGACATAACACCACTTTGTATATTTTGCCCTTGACCGTTTTTAACGGCTTTTTTAGCATTAACAGGTTCAGCTTCATCAAAGGAAAACATATCATATAAACTTTGTTCAAGATTAATAGCCAATTCTTCTTTTTGAGTTTTAGATAATTTTTTCAATGCAACTAAAGAACCGTTACCTGCACTTCTGCCACGACCACGTGAACCACCTTCAGGTTCCTTAATTATTTTCTTTTTATCACGGTCATAATAGTATTCTGTTCTTGAACCAATTCCATAAATATCAAGTATCAAATCTTTGCTTCCTTCCGGAAGATTTTTATTTGATTCTATGAATTTCATTACATTGGTTAAATCTGCTTGACCGTTTATTATTTTTGCAGCTTCATCAGAGTTCATGTTGCGTAAAGTATTACCAAGTTCATTTATTGCAGTTCTTTTATTCTGATTTGTTAAAGATGTAGAAATATAATTTTCCAGTTTTTCTAATGTTTCTGCTCTGCCAATGTCATTTCTAACACCTTCATCTTTAATTAGTCTTTGTGCTTCAAGCGGATTATTTAATGCAAGTGCGGAAATATAAGTTGCCATAATATCATGATCAGCATCTTTCAGAAAATTATTAACAACCATTTCACCCAAACCTGCTATTGCACCGTTGCGAAGTCCTTCAATACCGTTAGCATAAATTAAACGCATTTCATCAACACTTGAACCGTTTAGTCCTAACATTGATACTTGGTTTAATAATGATTCATAACCGTTTTGTAAATTAGTTTGAATGTTGCTTTGTTGTTGTTTTTCTACCCATTGAGAATTGTATGTTTTGTATCTGTCATATACATTTGTTTTAATGTCTTGCCATTGTTTTTGACACAATGGATTAATTTTATATTGTCCGGCGAGTGAATCAAATGCTTGTTTTAACTCAATTTCTCTTTGAGGATTAGTAGGATCAGCTTGATATTTTGTATTTATTTCATTATTTTTAGCAAGAAAATCGGCAGATAATTTTATTTGATTACTTGCCATAGTTGATTCATTTGCTTTTTGGGTTATTGATACAGCAGAGTTTAAACCATTTAATAATGTATCAGCAACTTGTCCTGATAAATCAACACTTGCTTCACTTTGAAAATATTGTCTGTTATCTCCTTGTGGAATACTTGCCATTATACACCTATCCTATATTTTCAATACCGTTACCACTTACTTTTGTAGGTCTCAAATTAGACCACCAATTTTTAAAACCGCTTAAACCGTTTGAGTTTGAAGTAGCAGAACCAAGTGCAGCAGTACCTAAAAATGACATTGCACCATCTGCAACACCTGATAACAATGATGAAAAGAAAGCTGTTTTACCTTGCCTTGATAAATTATCAGTTTTAGTATTTGCGTCTTGTATCAAAGCATTAATATCTTTTCCCATAGTGTCATATGTTTCATTAATGACTTCTAAAGGAGTTCCGGAATTAAAATAAACACCACTTTTCAAAAATGATGTTTTCTGTTTTGACATTAATTTTCTTGCTTGTTTTGCTCTTTCATTAATCTTATCTTGCGTAGCTGTTTGAACCGCTTCAATTTGATTGTTTGCATTATTAACGGATGAAATTCCCTGAACAATTCCTGAACCAAGAGAAGCAACAGCTAAAAGTATTGGTATTAAAGGTAATGCCATTTTTATTTTCCTTTCATTTATTTTATGCTTTTGCAATATGTTTACAATGAGGTACGACCATTACAATATGAAATGGTAAAGGACTATCTTGAACGACAAAATAATGTTTTTCCTTGTCGTAGTCATCAGAATATTCGTATTCTTCGTATTTATCTATTGGTAAAGGTGGAATATCAAAAAGACCTTCAGGATTAAATTCCTGAACTTTTTGCAAATTATATAAGTCAGAACCGACTTCTCCACCTGCTGAAAAACTTAAATCCAAACCAATTTTATAAATGTTTTTCATATTTGTATAAGTTTGAGTTCCTTGTAATGGAATACCCAAATTATTACTTTTTAAAATTCCTTTGTATTTCAATCCTACAACAGCAGTAAAGACTTTATTTGTATTAGCTGATGAAATATCAATTTGTCCGTTATTAACTACAAAATCTCCAATATAACCACCATTGCCGACAACGGAAACAGTTTCCCCTTCAAGATGATTTAAACCTGAAAATACTGTTGCTGATAAATACCATTGCGAACTTCTGTTTGAAGTGGGTGTTTGTAATATACGAACTTCAACAGTATTAGCAGAAATATATCGTATTATATCCATACTGCCATATTCTCTGCCGGTAGAAGTTTTAAACCATATTCTTTTTCCAACACTTGATGAACTAAAATCATTTGCGGATGAAGTTAATGTTGTGCCGGATAAAGTTATTGTACTTGTACGTAAACCGGAATAACGAATTGAACAATCAAGATAATTACAATCACGAAGTTCTTCTGCTATTTTTCTATAAAAAGCATATCTATCATTTTTTTCAATTTCAAATTTTTGTAAATCCGTACTACCTAAAGGTATTTCTGATATAAAATCTTCAAATCTTGAAAATTCAACTGTTTCAGTTAATCGTTCAAGATAATAACGAGTTACACCATTTATAGTTCTTTTTACGTTAGCAAATAAATCAAAATCTCCGTCAGGTCTTGTAACAGAACAAATATCAATAAATTCTCCTTTAGTAATAAATTCAGACCAACTGTTTACCGCTTCATCATTTGAAAAACATATTGATAATAATCTGCCACCGCATAAAGCAAAGATTAAACCAAATCTGTCAAATTTATTTGCAAGTTTTTTAATACCACCTTTTGTTATTTCATAATTTCCTTTAGAAAGATTTGTTGCTTTAAATTGCTCAAGCAAAACATCATATTCAAACATATAAAGTAATCTTTTATTACTTGAAACAAAGAAAACATAATTGTCTTTGTGAACCGGTTTAACAGCACCAACACCATCACGGCAAAATAATTTTGCAGAAATATCTTCAGGAGTTATTGCAGTTGATACACTTCCGCCGTTTACCGTTAAAATACCTTCTGCCGTTCCGACAAGTAAAGAGTTTACCCCGGACATAAGCCATAATGCTTTAGAATTTGCTTCCGCAAGGTCAAATTGATAACCGTCATTCGTTCCTGTTCCAACAGTTATATTATTATAATCTGCACCTTTAGAACCGTAAAGATATGTAGGATATTTAGTAGAAGAACATCTGTTTAAACGATTTTCATAAAATGCACAAGTATATGGAAAACCATGATTTTCGGTTGCACTATTACTTGATAAACTCGCTGTTCCTGTATTGGTATAAGCTGTTTTTGTTAATGTAAAAGCATTGCTTGCAGTTCTTTTTAGCTGATATTCAGGATAAGCACCGTCATTATGATTAATATACAGAACATCACAGTTCTGTGTCATATTCAAGTTAAAAATCTGATTACCGTATGGATGATTTAACGTCAATGGTTGCTGACTGCTGTTAAGAACTCTGACAAGTTCTCCTGTTGCATTATATGACCAAAACTCAATATATTGTGTTCTAAAGACAAGCAAATATGCTTGTTCTTGCGAAAACTTAAATTCATATAAAGCTGAATATCCTATTTCATCAAGATACTCAAAACCTGTACGATAGTAACAATCACCTTTAATTGTATGGAAAAAGTTCCTGGATATTTCAAGACCGTTTTCAAATAACGGTAAATCAAAACGACCTTTAATATCTCTGTCAATTTGTCCTGATGAAAAATTATTTTTTGGTATTGAAGTTCTCATGATAAATTCCTATCTTATTGGATAATTAAAATCAAAGTTATCTGCTACAATTTTTGAATGTCTATATCGTGGTTTATTTATAATTGTTATTCTGTTATCACGACCGTATTTAGTAGAACATTCAATATATTTTTGTTGTGAAAGTTGTTTTAATACACTTGTTTTTTCGGGATCTTCCGTTAATGGTAAAGATATTTTTTCTGCAAGTTTTAATGCCAATAAATCTGCAAAATCAGAATCAAACTTTGTAACATCTTTAATATCTGCTATATATCTGATATTTACCTGTTTAATACTTTCATCACAATAAAAATAATTACCTTCAATTTGATATAGATTATCATCAAGAGGATTACCCAGGTTTAAAACTTGCAATAAATCTAACGGCAAAGCATATGCTTTACCATAACCATAAACAGGAATATAATCAGCAAATTCAGCTAACGTTGCACGTTTAATTGAAAAACTTGCGTTTAAATTCATTAATAAAGATTTTCTTACAGTGTCATACCAAGCCTTACATTTTTTGCTTGCTTTTGTATCTTCGTCTAATGATGTTATATTTCTAACGTTGCAATAATCTAATGCCATATTGCAAATATCAATATCTGATGTAATCATTTTTATTTTCCTTTTTATTGCAAAAAAAGCAGACCTGTAAACAAATACAAGTCTGCTTCTTTTCGTACATTATATAGTAGAAGTTAAGATAATAACTTTAGGACCTTGAAGTCTAACAGCTTTAATCCACATATCAATTGTTATTTCCCAAGAGTTTACGTGTTTAGCTGAACGTTCACAATCCAATCTTCCAACTTCAACTGCAAAAGCAATTGATTCAGGTGCCATTAAGACGTTTGAACGTACACCGGCTGTTGATTCAGGCAAGATAGGTAAATCGACAGTAGAACCACCTTGTACATTACCTGCGAATGTAACAACGTTAAATCCTGAAGCATTTGTGATTGTACCTCTATCAACAGTATTTTGATTAGAATACAATGCGTTCATGTATTTATCGTCATCACGTAAATCTTGTTCTTCGCTTGCTGAAATTGCAAGAGTAACACCGTCAGTTTCAATATAGTTATTTTTGAATGTTGTAATTGCCGGAGAAATTACAGTTGCATAGCTGAATGAAGAAGTACCTGCAATAGTAACAACACCATCTTGTGCAGCAGTTAAAGTTGAACCTGCGTCATCAGGTGCACCAACTTTTACAGAGCCAACAGCAGCGTCAATAATACATTTGTCTGTTAATCTGTTTTTAGCTTCTTTTAAGTTCATGAACAAATCAGAAGTAGGATCTGTAATTAATTTAACTGCTCTGTCATAATCATCAACTAAATAAGTACCTGTAAATCTTTTTGCAACAGATTTTCTGTTATCGTTTCTGATTGTAAGGTATTGTTTTTCAGGGTTTCTGCCTGTGTTGTTGTAACCGGTAGTTACATCAACAAGTTCATTGCCTTCCATACGTGAAATGTTTGAAATACCTTTAATGTCCATGTATTTAATCGCAGGACAATTAAGTAATTTCGTGTCTTTGTTTGCAGCTAATCTTTCAAAGTTCTTTTCAAAGAGTAATAGTGCTGCATGGTCTAAATTCGGACTGGTAATAACTGTCATTTTCTTTTCCCTTTCGTAGCGGAAGCGGGAGTTGAGGATATATCCGAAACTCATTCTTCCGATTGTGATTACACAATTTCAATTTCTGAAAAAGTGTAATCTGTGAGTAATACAACTTTTACTTCTTCAGAAATTGCCCACGAATGGATTCTCTTTGAAAGTAATTTGCTAAAGTTCAAATGCTTTCGCTTGTTCAAACTTTAACGAGTGCATAAATAATTATGCGTTTTGCAAATCATCCTCTGATGGAAAATCGGAATTGCTTGAAGTTTCTTCTTCGTTTTCAGTTACGTTACCTGTAATTGAAAGAATACCGTTTGCCACCTGCTGACCTGCGTTTTTAATAAAATCGCCAAGTGTTTTTTTCTTCTCAACAACTTTTTTACCGATAAAACTACTATCAACCGTAACGATAAGTTTTTCATCTCCTAAATCCAATCTGATAGTACCGTCAGGTTGTTTCTTGAAGAATGATAGCTTTGCTTGTTCTTCAGGAGTTTTCATAGGGATTTTTAAAACTTTTTTCATGTAAGCTAACATTGCTTTTTCACGAAGTTCTGTTAGTGAAGTAGTGTTAGGTAAAGGTATTTCTGTCAAATCATACATACAAGCAAGTTCTTGTATTTCCTTTGGATTCATTTCGGAAATTTCTTTACCTGCAAGTGGAAAATCATCACTGACTTTTACCGTATCGGTAATTAACCAAGATTTCACTTTAGAAAATAATGGTTTATTTTTTTGCGATTTTATAAGTATAGGTAAGAACCTACGCAAAATATGAGTACCTGCACCTTCAGGATAAAATCTTGATAATTTTATTTCAAAATTAAATGCTGTATAATCTTTGCCTGAACCTTTATGAGTTTCATAAATTCCTTCTACAAAATAATTGTAAACTGCCATTTTATTATCCTTTCATAATTCTGTTACTGTTTAAATAAGTCTTGCATTTGTTTGATGATAGCTTCCTTTTCTCCGGGTTGGTGTGGTCTGTTTGATAAATCATCAAGAACTTTAGCAAGTCTGTCATATTCTTTATTTCTGTCTGCTTCTGTCAATCGCTTTGGTGTCTGTTTATCTGCACCTGAATTATTTTCTTTATATCCGTACTTGTTTACTAAACCTTTTGCAAGTTTATAAAACATTTCAATAGTGTAATTCGGTGCGGTTTTTTGAAGAAATTTCTGATCTTCTTCAGGTAAAAATTCTTTTAACAAACCTTCTACTGTTTTCTTTTCTTTTTCGTTATTGTTAAACATTTTGTTTAAATCTGAATCAAGCTGATTCTGATTAGTATATTTTTCAAATTCTTTTATTTCAAAATCAGTATAAAGTTTTAATAGACCTTGACCTTGTTCTTTGGTAAGACCAAGATTTTTAAATTCTCCGCCAAAATATTCAAGAGCTTCAGCAGGATATTCATATAATAAACTGCCATTTTCGTCTTTTAAAATATCATTTAAAGCATAATCTTCACTTTTGCCCGGAACTTCTACATCCGGTGCAACTTGTTTACGTAAAGCATTTTTAATTTCTTCATAGTTTTCCAGTTTTGTTAAATCTGCTGTTGCAAGATAATCTTCAACTTTTTTACCGATTAATGTTTGAGAATTATCGTAACTTCTGAAAAATTCTGTTTTTAAATCGTCTCTGGTTTTACCATCAAAAAATTTTGCCCATCCTTTTTCTTTGTATTCATCAGGTATAGAAAAATCGGATAAATTATTTTGATTTTCCGAATCGGTGTTTTGATTATCTTGACCGTTGTCAAAATTTTTTTCTTCCATTTTTCGTTTTCTCCTAATTAGATAAGTCCGTATCGTCATAAATTTCAATTTTCGCAAGAACGTCTTTAGGTATTACATTTCTGATAATTGCCCAAATATCACGTCTGCCTTTTTTGTACAACAGAATATCACTATTAATATTAATATCCTGTTCTGCCCAAAAGCATAATGTTTTCAGATACTTTAAAAACATAATTCCGTTTGCGTCAGAAAAAGAATTTTTCATAATTTCTTTTAGAATTTCCACTTTTTTCTTTTCTTTTTCTTCTGCTTCACGTTGCTTTTGCATTAAATCATCAACTTTAGATTTAGATTGAATTTGCAATTGCACCTTCCTTTCCGGCTACTGCCATATTTCTAACAGCTTCAGATTGAGAGAGCATAGCTTGTTGTTCTGCTTGTTGTGCTTGTGCTTCTTCAAGTTGCTGTATTATTTCCTCATATTGATATTTTGATTTAATCAATTTATCATTTACCAAATTTGAAACAGATTTTAAAAGTTCAAGAAATTCATAATCGTTTACAGCATTAACAAGTTCAGGTTTAATTTGAAGTAATGCTTGAAAATATTGTAAGAATTGACCTATTGCTTCATATATTTCCGCATTGGATAACTTTTCCAGTTCTCCGTTGAATTTCAAGTTGTACCATCTTTTACCGTCTTTCATTGCAGCAGCAATAACAGGTGGTATGGTATTACCTTGTTTTTCAACAAGTTTTTTGTATATTATTTCTTCAGGTGTACTTTCAGGTAATTCATCAAGATTTACTCCGAACAATCCGCTATCCTGAATAATAGATATTGCCCTATGACAAACTGGTTCAATACATTCTGCTTTTTGTTGAGACAATAAACCGTTTATTGATTTTCCTCTGATAGACATTCTGTAACTTGATTCTGTTGCTGTCATTTGTGTTTGATTATTAAAATCAAGTAACTGGTCTATCTTGAAAATATTTGTAATATTTTTCTTTAGTTCCGGGATTAAGAAATTTACTACTGCTGAAATATCTCCTGCTTGAGAAATAGGAAATATCGGCTGTGAACCGTTAGCAGTTGCTTGTGCGTTGAACATTGTAACGGAAGCAGCAGAACGATTAATTACATTTCCTGCAACTAAAGCACCGGATATAACACCTAAAGGTGCGTCAGTTGTTTTTTCAATGTTATCAACTGTATTACCTGCAATATGATTTAACATCTTAATTGATGATATTGCCAATGTTCCGGATGATTCTCCGTAAACCTGATTGTTTACTCTGATAGCACGGCACATTGCAACAGGTAATATTTTAAAATAATCTACTTTGAATATTCCGTCTTTGCCGTTATCAAGAAACCAATAACCTTTATATCTTGCACCCATTTTTCCACGTTTGCCCATTTCATAAAGGTTATTGGGTAGTATGCCATAAACAAGTTTGAATTTATCGTTAAATCTTTTTTGTTCATAAGATCTTTGTATTTCTTCAGGTAAACCTTTTACTTTTTCAATATCAATTTCTCCGTCAGTAATACAAAATTCTTCAATAATTTGATTCAATCTCCAATGATAAACAGTGTAAATAACGTCAATTTTATTATTAGCACCTTCATCAATGCAAGAGTTCCAAACACCATACGGTTTGAAAGTAAGGCAACAATCTGATTGACCGTTTTCAAATTCTTTACTTTTGAAAGTTCCAATTCCCGAAGTAGCAAAACTGAATTGTTCATAACAATATGATTTTAATATTGATTGAAAACCTGCGTCAGTTGCGTTCATTTGTTCAAGAACAACTTCGGTAGCTTTTTTATAAAAGTCAGATAAATCTGTACCACCTGATTCTTCAATAATGTATTTAGAAGGTTCAAGAGTGATTGCGTTTAAATTCCAAAGAATACCTGCGAGATAATCTCCGGCTTGGTTCGTGCAGATAAACGCAGTAGGATCATTAATAAATATATCCTTTTGTTCTTGAGGTTGTTTATTATCTTCAAATTCTGAATTGATTTCATTTGAAATTGCAACATAATATTCTACCTCTTTCCAACGAGGAATATATTTTGTTCGTTCAGTTTTCAATTCTTTAAATCTATCAAGAACTAAAGATTGTTCTTTATCAGATATATCAATATTGTCCATTTTTCCACCTAACTTTTAGCCATAAAAAAGTACATTTTGTTTTGATTAAAATCAACCAAATTAAAACCTAATATCTTTAACATTCTGATACCGTTTTTGTTATGTTTATAAATGTAATTTTCAAGTTTTTTATACTTGTTCATCCATTCTTTAACAACTTTTTTACCTTTCAGCAAAAATGAAATTGAATTGTCTGTCAGATGTGGAGTTGCTAATAAACAAACTTGTGCAGTATCTTTATCAATTTCTCTAATTCCGAATAAGCCGACCGGGTTATTCTGTTCATCAGCAATAATTGTAATGTCTGAATTTAATGCCGAATTATAAATAATATCTTTCCAGTTATTACCAAATTCAAATATCATTTCTATTTCATCTTCAATACGAAGATTATTTAAAACCATTGCAATTAATTCTGATGTTTTTACTTCAGTATGAAGCATTAACCAAATATCCTTCTTACAGAACGACCTTGTTGTGCAGTTAATTCAGCACCTTTATTACCACCTGATGTTTCTAATAATCTTGCTTTTGCTTTTGCTGCTTCTTTATTTTCTTCATTTGCAGAAGTTGTTTCTTTTGAAGTATAAGTTTGAGCATTAGAACTTCCACTTGAACTTCCTGTATTCCACCAACACATATTTTACCTACCTTTCTGAAATAAAATCATTTATTGATTTTGTCTCTACATTAAAATTTCCTTTTGTAAATTGATAAATTTTAACTTTACTATTTTGTTCAACAATGCTATCAAGTTCTTTATTAACTCTATTTTTAAACCATTCTTGATGAACCGTATTATCAGCTATAAGAAGAATTTCATCATATTCACAGCTTATTAAATATTCAATTGCAGCTATAATTGTTGAACCTTTAAAAGTTATTTTTGGTTGAAAAATAATTCTTTTGTCCGGGAAATAATCTCTGATAATGACAACAGGTTGATTAAATTTATTTAATAAATCTGTTTGAACAGAATAATCAGTGCATATCCTTTGATGTGGTTTTAAATTTTCTGCATGTTGATTTAATGCAATTTTGAATATCTGCGTATCAATTAATTTCTGAACATCAGAATTATCAACATTTACTTGTGTTAAAACTATTGCTTTATTCATTCATACCAAACAATGTTCTTTTAGTTTTCTTTTCAGAACCAAATAATGTATTGCCGTTTTCTGATTCGTTAGTATAATAGTTATACGTGTTATAATTCTTTGCTATACTGTTTTTTTCTTCTTCGCCTGTTGATTTTATCGCAGGATTTTGTGCGGCATTTTGTGCAGCATTATTATTGTTTTTATTGCCTTGAGAATTTCCTAATAAGTAAGCACTCCATCCGACTAGTGCAGTTAATAAACCTAATGGAAACATTTTATTCTCCTTTCGTAATTTACAACCTTTGTTGCCAATTTTTATTTACTGATTTAATTTCGTTATCAAAACCAAATTCTTTTGGATTATAAACAACCGGACTTGCAAAAGTTAATGCTAAAGAATCTGCAAAGTCAGTTGAATGTATTTCCGTACCTTTAACAATGTTTTCTTTTTTCTCTAAATAATATCTGCCATTTGAATCAGAAACTTTTAAATCTGGAATGATGGAAATATCTCTTACAAATTCATCAATAAATTCTTGATCTTCAATATAAACACCGCCATCTTGCATATACCAACTTCGCATTTTATCAAACATTTCTGCTCTGCGGTTCATATATTTTTTGCTGTCATATGCAGCAGAACCAAACTGAACAAGTTCAATAATTGCAGACATTCCTTGAGCAACTAATATGTCATAAACACCTGTTCCGTGTCCGTAGTCAATAAATACTCTTGCAGGTTTTATTGCTTGGATTAATCTCATGACAATTCCGGCAAGTCTTACGTTATCCATTTTTTGAAATTTATAGAATTTTCTTACTACTCTACCTTGCCTGATAGTTATTATTGTTCTGTCAGAACTTCTTGCAGGATCTATGCCGATTATTATCGGCATACCGCTACCTGAAATACCGTTATTTTTTCTTGAACCTTCAATAAAATTTAGAGGAATTAATGCGTTTGAAGTTGTAACAAATGCTTCCTGAATTGATGACGGATATTCTTGTTTAAACAGATATTCACGACCTTTAAAGTCAGAAGTTAGTTTTGCCCTTCTCCAAGCAAGTTGTTCATCAGTAAGATTATAAATTCGTTTTAATTCAATTTCTTCATCTGTCCATTTTATTGGTTCAACAATATTTCTTCTGTATTCGGTATGCTTAAACCACGGATAGAACAAAGTCATAAAGTCAGAACTTTTATCAAGACCAATTTGTACCATATTATAAAAATATGCACCGTCTCCGCTTGTTCCGTTTGCAGTTGATTCAAGTATCAATTCACTTTCAATATTATCAGGAATAGTTTGAAGCATACCTGAAACTATTTCATTTGCGTTAGACCAAAAAGCAACTTCCGAACCGTGAAAGAAATTAACTGTCATTGAACGACCGACAGATTTACTTCCGGCAGTACCTACTCTAAAGTTAGAATCGGTTGCAAGAACAAGTTCTTCAGTGCTATCTTTTAATAAAGGTATCTTTAAACCACCCGGAAGATTATCATAATATCTTTTTGTCATATCAAAAATGTTATGAGCCGAATCTGATTTATCTGCAAGCACGAAAGCATTTTTTGATTTGTTAAAAAGAATTTTAGAAAAAAATCTTGCTTCAGTATAAGTTGACATACCAACTTGACGAGATTTTAAAAAGACAATTTTACAAGGTTTACCTTCTTTTCTGCGATTTTCAATTTTATAATGTGCGTCAGCTTGAATGTTAGTAAAGTTAAAAGCAATTGTACCTTGGTTTTTTGTTTTTATTTTTAAAAAATTTGCAGAAAAGTATATTAAATCGTCTTTCAGTTTTTGTAATTTGCTTAAATCAATTTCGATTTCCATAAAATAAACTCTTAATTATGTCATTCTGAACTTGTTTCAGAATCTCCTTACTTCAATTTATCCAATACATCAGCAAGACTTCCTGCCGTAACCTGATGTTTATCAACAAAGTGTCCTGCAAGTTTACCTTTCAATTCAATAGCTTTTAATTCGGTTGAATATTCTTTTTTAAATGATTCCCTGGCTCTTAACCTTACATCATCAAGTTCATTAAAACAATCAAGTGCAGAATATTTTATTTCATCCTTAAAAACCTGTTGAACATTGTTTTCTGCTTGTTCTATCCATAGGGAAACCTTAGGGTTTTTTAATAATTTACTTACTTCAACATTTATAGTTGCTTCGCTTGAACCTTCACAATTATATGCAAAACGATATGCTTCTGTTCCGTTGTTACCATTAACGGCATATCTCATAACAAATTGTTGTTGTTTTTTTGTTAAACTTGGCAAGTCAGACATAATATACACCTTTAATAAAAATTCAGGGGTAATAAACGTAGAGAATTACCCCCTTAATTTGAGAGAGACTATACATAAAAGATAAGGGTGGAAAACCCACCCATAAAAGCTATATAATCATCAGCAGCTTTTTTTATTCTAATAATTGTTTTTGCCCATAAAAATCACAGGCAAAATGTTTAATTCCGATTACATTTCCTTTACGGTCATGAAGTTCTTTATTTTCTCCGTAAATCCAACCGCAAGGTTTACTTTTTTCAACTTTAATATCATCAGAAGTAAATAAAATTCTTGTTCTTTCACGTTCAATAATTTCATTTGCTTTTTTGCCGGAATTTCTGTCAATATATTTTTCTCTGGTTTCAAGACTTGTTTCACATAATATTGTGATTCTTTTAGTTGTTTCTTTTGATTCAAAGATATACAGTTTTCTTTCGGAAAATCCTTTAATATCTTCAAGAAACCAAATTACTTTATGTGCAATT
>JAZLLQ010000047.1:0-35479 GCA_045598245.1 Candidatus Gastranaerophilales bacterium | reverse complement strand
GTCACTATCGTTCCTCGTAATGACAAAGTTCATGTCATTGCGAAGGAGTGAAACGACTGTCGCAATCTACGTAACGTTGTTTGCTTAGCGACATAATTATGTGGATTACTACGTCACTCAAAATGTCGATGTTCCTCGTAATGACATGGTGTTATAATATAAAAATGAATGAGCAACAATATTTCATATACATAATGACAAATAAACCAAATGGCACATTGTATATTGGGTTTACCTCAAATCTAATTAAGCGAGTTTGGGAACATAAGAATAATTTTTATTCTAATAGTTTTACTGCAAAATATAATTTACATAACTTGGTATATTATGAGATTTATTCCGATGTTAATATTGCAATTAATAGAGAAAAACAGCTGAAAAACTGTTCCAGAGTAAAAAAATTAAAATTAATTCATGAATTTAACCCCAACTATGATGATTTATACAATAAAATAACATCATGTCATTGCGAAGGAGTGAAACGACTGTCGCAATCTACATAACATTGTTTGCTTAGCGACATAATTAAGTGGATTACTACGTCACTACCGTTCCTCGTAATGACAAATTTTCATGTCATTGCGAAGGAGTGAAACGACTGTCGCAATCCACGTAACGCTAATTGCTAAGCGTCATAGTGAAGTGGATTACTACGTCACTATCGTTCCTCGTAATGACATGTAATATTAAATGTGAAGAAATATTAAAATAAGTATATACTTTTTAGCACTTTTGTATATACTCAAGGACTTTATATAAATACAGGTAACATAGAGATAAGAGGTAAAGAGCATGACAACGATTTATTTAACTCAATGGCAGTATCAACAAGTTTTAGACGGTATGGTATCAACACACTTAGATGTATTAGATCACAACCATGACGGAAAAATCACACAATTAGGTGACCTTGATATGGCGGTACAACACAGGCAATCTCAAAATATTGCTTGCGGTAATACTCGCGATTACGTATATGCTTTTACGGATGTAGTCGATCAGGATGAAGATGGCGAAATATCTACCGATATTTCTTACCTTGGTCTTTCTCACGAAAATACCCAAGCAATGGGATATAGCCAAGCTGACATTGATTTTGGCGGTGAGTTATACGGCTATGATTTGGAAACTTTGAACAAGGTTATTGATTATTACAACAATGGCGGCAGCTGGAACGATGATGACTTTGACCAACATGTATATGAAGGCATGGGTGCAACAGGTGAATTAGCACCGGCAAGCGTTACCGGTACTGCAAATATAGACGGCTATATGGATAACCCGATACAAAATGACCAACTAATGTGGAATGATTATGTTTGCAATTCATTAGAAGATATGCTTTCAATGAATGGTATAGATAAAAGCGAAATGGCTAACTATACAACAGACAGTCAAGGCAGAATTTCAACAATTACATTGACATCAGGTCGAGTATTGTGGGCAAATTACGATTTATCACAACAAGGTGTAACTGCATCTTTCTTATCAGAACTTGAAGCAGCCGGTGCAACTGATATTAAATACACGGCTGACGGTATGATTGCAAGTTATAAAATTAACGGAACTACATATAATGTATCTTCAACTTACGGTGAAACAGCAGAAAACGATGCTTATACTCAGGAACTTTTATCACAGGCAAACAGTGTAAAAAATCAAGCAGAAAAAGCTGCAAATAATGAAAAAATAAATGCTCTTTCCGATGAACTTACGCAAAATGCAAATAACATTGAAAATCTGAATAACGAAATAGATGACCTTTCAAATGAAGTTGAAAACGATTTACAAGACGTAAATGATGAACTAAATGCTTTTGTAAAAGCATCTCAGGCAAAATACGAAAAAGCTGTTGAAGATGCAATTGAAGAAACTAAAAATCAACAAGTAAACGAAGGCGAAGAAGCAACAAGTTTCGATGAAATTTTATCATCAAAAGTATCAGGCGGAAAGTTTGATATTTCAGGTGAAGTCGCGAGCAAAGCATCATCAGCACTTAAAAACAATTCAAAACTTGAACAAATAAGTTCATTAACATCTCAGGTATCGGCATTAAATGATAAAAACGCTTCAATAAGTAATGAAATCTCAGCCTTAACCGCAAAGAATTTTGAATTGGATGTCGAACTCGGTAACGTAGTTGATGATAATGCAAAAGCAGAATTTGATTTCAGCAGTTTTGGTAATTTTGCAGATTTTGACTCAGTAAACAAAAATATTGAAGGTTTTAATTTAAAAAATGCAGAATTAACGGAAAATCTTGACAATACTATAGTAGATTTTGGAACTAAAGAAAATGTTTTCAACGCATTTACTCAAAATGTAGCCGAATCAGGCAAAATTGAAGGAGATAAGGCAGTTAAAAAACTTACTGCTGATGCTCAATAATCATTATATAAAATCTTTAATTATAAAATAAAAAAGCATGACATATCAGCCATGCTTTTTGTTATTTTCAGTTTAAAAACTATTTTGCTTTAATACCTGCTTTAGCCAAAGCACTTGTAACATTAGCAGTTAACTTTGTAATATTTTTAGCTTGCTTTGCGGATTCAGTCGCATTTTTAGTTAAAGCAAACAACTCCGAATGTAGAGCTAACGCTGCGGCTGGTTCTTTCTTTATTGTGGCTGCTAAATCTTTAGATTTATTCGCTATATCGAGATAAGAACTTTTTACACTGCTCAATGCGGATAAATCTTTATTTACTGCTGCTTTCTTTGCAGATGTTAAGTTTTTGATAATTTCATCAGCATTTGATTTTAAAGAATTATTCAATGCAACCGTACCGTCTTCAGCTATGTCGATATTAAGTTCAGCACCTGATTTTGCTGATGATTTTAACTTTGCTACTTTTTCTTTATATTTAGCAAGGTCATCCGCAGGTAATAAATTAGTTACCATGTCATTAACTGATTTTTGATAAGTTGATGAAACTGAATTTATTTTTGTATTAAGAGCGTTAATTTGCGCTTTCATTTTTGTTGTATCAATTGTACTTTTTGTAGTTGTTTTTGCTGTTTTGGTCGTAGTAAGTTTGGGAGTATTTACGTTAACCTTTAAATTACCTAAAGATGCAGTTACCGCAAATGCACTGCTTGAAGCTAAAATACCTAAAACCAACGCTGTTGCAAATAAAGTCTTTTTCATTTCTATGCCCTTTCATAAACTTTACTCTTATAAAATACACCAAATAAAAAACAAATAAAAGCATTGTTTTTAGGCTCGATATTATTGATTTCCGGTACATTTATGCAATTTGACAAAGTAAGTTAAAAACGAGCATTTGTTAAGAAATGTTAATAATAATTAATTGATTAACGCAATTTTGAAATTAACAAAATCTTTATTAAGGAGTGGGAATAAATATAGGAAAAGGAAAGAGAATATGACAGCATTACCGATTAACAACGATTTTAGTTCAGGAAAAGTTTCAATTGATTTATTTGGTGGAAAATCAGGGATTGAAAAAAAAGAAAAAGAAGAAAAACAAATTGACGTATTTGATTTTGACAAAGACGGAAAATTGAATTATGCGGAACAAGAAGCAAAAACAGCTTATGAACAAGTTAAAGAAAAATTAAAATTTGATATAAACGGTGACGGCAAACTAAGCGATGATGAAATTGCAGCTTATGAAGCATTTAAAGAAGCATCAAAGAAAACAACTAACCCAATCACCGCAGATACAAAACCTGAAGCAACAGAAGCAACAGAAGAAACAAAAGAAACAGAGGAAACTAAAGGCGGAGTATTAGTGGATGCAGAGCCTCAAGCTGAAGAAACTCCTGTTGAAACAACCGAACCTACTGTAGCACAAGCTGAGGAAAATACTGATCCAAAAACAAAATTTGATTTAGATGGTGACGGAAAATTAAATAACATGGAATATGCGGCATATTTTGCTTATACACTCCCTGAAATTTTCGGTGGCATTAATATAGGCGCTATGGCTAGCAACAAACTTATTGATGAAGTTATGAACAGCAGAAAAGACGAACTTAAAAAATTCGACATGGATGGTGACGGTGAATTAAGCAGTGCAGAAAAAGCAGCATATAAAGCATTCAAAGATGAAGAAATGAAAAAATTTGATATGAACGGCGATGGTAAAATTGATGAAAGTGAAGAATTTTTAGCTGATGCATATAACAAAAGCCAATTGAAATCTAAATTTGATTTGGACGGTGACGGCGAACTTAATGAAAATGAATCAATGGCATTGAAAATCTACTATAATTACCAAAAAGAAGTTGATAAATCATTGAAATTTGATGCTGATAATGATGGTCATTTGGATGCAATTGAAATGGCTGAATACCAAAAAGATTATGAATACAGAGCATATCCTTGGATGCGTGAAATTGCAAAGGAAGAAACTAAACCTGAACCTAAGGCAGAACCTCAAGAAACAGAAAAAAGCAGCGGTTTATGGGGTAAAGCAAAAAATTTGTGGAATTCAACAAAAGAATATTGCAGCAATTTCAAGAAAAAATATATCAACCCTATGATGCATAGAATTGCAACTTGGTTTGAACCTGAACCCGAGTTAAATGAAAAGACTCAACTTTACATAGTATAATGCAGTATAAGACGCATTCGACTAAAACAATAAATTTCAATTCCGTAAAAAGCCACTCTCTAAGAGTGGCTTTAATTTATTTTCAAGTAGCAAATAATTTTATTTTTGTATTCTATATATGCATAAATTTATTTTCATGCCACGAAAGGAATTTATATGCAGATATTCAGAATTAACAGCTATGCATCAACAGGCAGTTTTTATAAATCCCAAATGCTCAATAATACTAAAGTTGCTTTTGGCGGTAGTAATGATATGCCTCCTGCATCTGTCATTGTAACAAGAAATGCCAAAGGTATAAAAATGAGTTTATCCGGTCTGGTTGTTCATGGTTCTTTATGCAATACAAGCAGACTGCCGTCAAAAGATGAAGAATTTAGCTTAATTCAAGCTGCACTTGGCTCTTCCTTTATTAACGAAAGAATGGCAAAGAAACTTATGGAAGAATCAGATAACGGCAAAATAATGCATGGCAGAAAATTAACTTGTATAGAAAAACCGTATAGTAGTGATGAATATACCTTATACTACGGTTGTGTACATGGTAACAGCGCAAATACCGCTAAAATTGACCGTAAGGGCAATATTGTAATGACTTCTTTTGCAAGAGGGCTGTTTTAAATAGGACTTTTTATACTATAATAACTCTATGAAAAAGATTAATGATTTTGCGGAAGACGGTTTATTAATTCCTGAAAATTCAATGAGAAAAAAGCCTGATAAAAAGGTGTTAAAAAATATGGCTTCTCATGACGAAAAAGTCATATTTGAACTCAATTCAACCTTTCACGATATCTCTATTTGCGAAAGTGAAGTTGGTCGCTTTTTAAAATACGGTATGAGTATTCAGGCAGGAATTATGAATTCTCCCGAATACAAAGGGAATATCCCGTATCTCAACTATTTTTTGCAAACAAAATTTTTAAAAAAAGATGCAAAAAAGATTCTTCTGATTGGTTTTGGAATCGGATATTTCGTGAAACAAATTGAACAAATTTTTGATAACCTTGAGCACTTTGACACCGTTGATATAGAAGAAAATATAATGGATATTGCAATAAATTATTTTGATTTTAAACCATCGGACAAATTCCATTTTTACTTGCAGGACGCATTGGTGTTTCTTCGTAATAACAAGCTAAAATACGATATAATCATTGTAGATGTTGCCGGAAATGAAGGAATTGATGAAAGATTTTTTAGTGATGATTTCTTTTTAAATGTTAAAAAATCTTTGGCTAAAAACGGTATTTTTGCTTTTAATTCTTTTGCAAATACTGATTTTGCCGAAAATGAAAATACATTTTTCGGTTTTTCTTTAAACCGGTATAAAAAACATTTTAAAAACTTTGCTGTTTTTGATGCTAAAACAAGTGATATACTAACATTTAAGGTGTTATACGGCTTAAATGAAAGACTTTATGACATTACCAATGCAATTTTTATTGCAAGCGATATGAAACTTGATGCAAAAATGTTTGAAAATATTTCAGGAAAAGATTTGGAAAGAATAAAATCTATTGGCATCGATATTTCAACGTATGCTCACGATTTACACAAAATATACATATCAGAAAGTTGATAAAATAAAAATTTGTAGCAAAAAATTTTTTTTAGTGCTTTTCTATAAACAGGCAGATATTTTATAGGTGAAAAATGACAGATGCACTTTCAGCAATAGGTTCAATTCCTGTTACGGATATAAAAAGAAGAGATTTTCGAAATTTTTATCATGCATTAGCAAAAATAGATTCAAGTTTTGCTGCACACACTCAAGTTAAAAAAGATTCGTTTTCCCGCATGAGAGGTTTTGACAAGATTACCGGTAAACTTTCAGATAAAGGTTTGCGTGCGGTAAGAAGTTCGATGAAAAAAGCAAGACTTGGAAAAGGGGCTACTTTTGGTGATTTATATGCAAGATTATTGCAGGGAAGAAATCCTGACTGGGCATTCAAAATTTTATTAAAAACTTTTCGTTAGAAGTATGAATATAAAAACCGTCTTGCAAATGTAATATTCCATTTACACTATTTTTACTATGATAAATAGCTTTCCGTAATTTCAAATTTACCGCTTTCAAAATCAGCTTTATAACGTACATTCAGCGGAAGAGTCATTTTTTCAAGTTCGTGTGTTGCGCTAAAACCATATCCGCAAGGAATATCATATTCTTTTAAAAATTCTGTGACTTTTTTGTCAAAATTTTCATCGTCAGAAGAAAATTTTCCGACCAAAAGACCTTTTATTTTGTCAAAAACCCCGCATAGTCGTAATTGGTTTAACATTCTGTCAATTTTATATAATGGTTCATTCACATCTTCTATATACAGAATTTTATCTTTAAAATCAGGTTCAAAGTCACTTCCCATAATAGAAGTTAAAACACATAAATTACCACCGATTAATTCGCCTTCAGCCGATCCTTTATGTACACATTGATATTCAAATGCATTATTTAAGGGAATATTCAAATTGTTTTTGGTTATGTTATTCCAAAAGTTTTCCTCTGTATACTTATCAACATTTTCAGAACCAAAATCAAATAATGCAAAAGGTGCATGGAATGTAACCAGTCCTGTTTGCTTATAAATTGCAGAATGAAAAGCAGTAATATCACTATATCCGCAAAAAATCTTTGGATTACTTTTAATTAAATTGTAATCTATTTTATCTATAATTCTTGTTGCACCGTACCCGCCTCTCGATGTTAAAATTACTTTTACGTTTTTATCGGAAAAAGCATTATTAAAATCCTCAATTCTTTCTTCATCAAGTCCTGCTAAGTATTTATGCTGTTTTTTGGAATTAGGAAAAATCTTCACCTCAAAACCTTTATTTTCAAAGTATTTTTTAGCATTATCAAATTTTTCAGTGTAACTTACATATCCTGACGGGGATATTATTCCTATAGTGTCACCTTTTTGTAAAGCATTTGGTTTTAATTTTTTCATTTTTTTAGCAAATTTCCCATTTCTATGATATCTTTTATTTATACCATAAAACTTATCGGAGAAAAAATTTTGGCTGAAAAATATTTACCTCTATACAGAAAATACAGACCGACCACATTTCATGAAGTCGTAGGTCAGCAAGTCGTTGTTAAAACTCTTCTGAATGCAATTGAGCATAACAGAGTTGCCCATGCTTATCTTTTCTGTGGACCGAGAGGCACCGGTAAAACTTCTATTGCGAGAATTTTTGCAAAAACATTGAATTGCCAAAATCCGCAAAACGGTACACCTTGCGAGAAATGTTCTCATTGCCTTGATATGAATAATACTGCTCCGCTTGATGTTATTGAAATTGATGCAGCAAGTAACAGAAAAGTTGAAGATGCAAGAAATCTGTTGGAAAAGGTTCAATTTACACCTATTTTAGGTAAAAACAAAATTTATATAATCGATGAAGTTCACATGCTGACAACAGAAGCATTTAACACTTTGTTAAAAACATTAGAAGAACCGCCTGAAAACTTAATATTTATTTTGGCAACAACAGAAGCACATAAAGTTTTAGAAACTATTGTAAGCCGTTGTCAAAAATTTGATTTCAGAAGGATAAGTGTTGATGATATCAAAGGAAGGTTAAAGGAAATTTCCGAAAAAGAGAAAATAAATATTGAAGATGATGCAATTGAGTTTATAGCAAGACGCTCTGCAGGAGGACTTCGTGATGCACTTGCTCTTTTAGATCAAAGCACTGTTCTTGCATTAGATAACAAAGTAATTACAAAAAAAGACATCATTACACTTTTAGGCAGTATAGACGATGATGATTTATACAATTTGGCGGAATTAATTTCTCAAAAAAACCCATCCGGTGTTATTGAGTTACTCAAATCAATTGTAGATAAAGGTAATGACCCGACTCAATTAATGAAAGAATTAATAGGATATTTTAGAAATTTAATGTTGGCATCAGTTTGTAAATCAACGGAAGAAGCCTCTAAATTGCTCGATATATCGATTGAAAACTGTGAAAAAATGTTAATGCAGGCGAAAACTTTTTCTTCTCAGGAATTAGCTCAAATTATTGAAGTTTTAGCAGAGCAGGAAAGAAACATAAGAAATTCTTCAAATCCTTATTTATATCTTGATGTGGCAATTGTTAATGTCGCAACAAGAGAAAATATTTTAGCTGAAAAAGCATTGCTTGAAAGAATTGAAGATTTAGAAAACATAATAAAAACAGGATTTATTCCTAAAACTCCGGCAAAATCCGTAAATACTCAACCTGTAATTCAACAAGTGAAACAAGTTGAGCAACAACCGACCGTAAAATCCGAAGAAGAGAATACTGCCGAAAAATTTGTTGAAAACCTGCAAGAAAACAAAGTTGAAAAAACTCAAATTACTCAGGAAGAAGTTATGCCTGAAAAAACAAAAGAAGCCAATAGTGAATTTGAAAAAGCAATGCCAACTGCTCCTAAACAAGTCGAGGAAAAACCGGATAATATTTCTTCCGAAAACACTTCTCATAATGTAATTGAATTAAATTGGGATACTTTTTTAGGAGAATTACAGTCTAATGCTCCTTTATGGTCACTATTGAGAATGCAGGCAACACCTATCTCTTTAAATTCGGAAAAAATCGAACTTACATTTAAACTCGATGGTTTTATTGAAAAAGTTAAGAAAAAACAAGATTTATTGGAAGAAGCTGCCAAAAAATTATGCGGTACAAAACCAAGAATGATTTTTCGAAAAACTTCCGAGGCTGATTTCAAAAAAAAAATAGCTGATACCCCAACTGCTCAACAGGTACAACATGTTAAAAAAGTTCAGCCGGTACCTGACAAGAAAGAACTTAAACCAACAAAAGAAGAAATAAAAGAAGTTGAAAAAGCAACAAATGAAGTTTTATCCAAAACCGAAGACTTATCAAAATATGATTTACCCGATGACACAAGACAAATCATGGAAATTTTCTCCGGTAAATTTATTGATTAGAGTTCTGATTATTGATTTTATCCAAAGACTCTTTTATATCCTGAACTTCGTATTTAAGTCTGTTTAATGCACATTGGACAGGGTCAGGTATTCTGTTATGTTGAAGTTCACCATCCTGTTCAATTCTCTGAGCAACTATTCTTGCGGGAATACCAACTACCGTAGAATTATCAGGTACATTGTCAATAACAACAGAACCTGCACCGACTCTGACATGTTCACCTATTGTTATATTCCCTAAAATTTTTGCGCCGGCACCTACAACAACACCATTAAGCAGTGTAGGGTGACGTTTCCCGTGTTCTTTCCCCGTACCGCCTAAAGTAACCCCTTGATATAAAAGTACATCATCTTTAATAATTGCAGTTTCGCCTATTACAACACCCATGCCGTGGTCTATGAAAAATCTTCGTCCTATAGCAGCTTTAGGATGTATTTCTATACCGGTAAAAAATCTCGTCATGTGAGAAATAATACGAGGTATTAAAGGTATTTTCCAATAAGCTAATTTATGTGCAATTCTATGCATAAAAAGAGCATGAAAACCCGGATAACAAAGCAAGACCTCAAGCAGACTGGTTGCGGCAGGGTCTTTTTGATAAATAGTTTTTACATCTTCTTTTATTTTTCGAAAAGCTCTTATCAACATACAGTAATTATAGCAAGAATTTTTTTCTTTGGAATAGGCTTTTTAATCTATGTATTAAATTTTATTAATTTTAAATTATTGATTAGCAAATAAAAGTATTTACATTTTTCATGCATGCAAGATAGCTTTTAAGAGAATTTTTATAATGGAAATAAACCCGGTCCCACGTCACTCTTTTGGTGAAGCATATCCCTGTATAGTCAAAAAATTATTTAAAGCAGGTGCATTCGGAGATAAAGTATCAAGAGGCTTTTACGGAGATATTTTGACAGTCAGAAATGTGAGTGTTGAACATTTAAAACCATTCTCTCAGTCGCATCGTTCGGATTTAAGCAATCTGGTCTTGGCATCAAGAAGGAAAAATCATCAAAGAGGAACAAAACCTTTAAGGATTTTTATTAATATACCTATGGCATTTGAATATTTGGAGCAATTTCGAGATATCGTTATTCCCGGAAAATTCAACGGGAATGACTATATACGTATGGTAACAAGACGCCTCAGAGATATGGGCATAATTCTCAGCCCCAAAGGTTGGGAACGAAGAGTAAAAGCAAGACCACAAATGACTATTGCAGGTCGTCAGTATAGGTAAACGTCAACATTACACTATCACCTGTCTGCAATTCTAAATGTTTACCTTTTTTTAAGAAAGGACAAAAATCTTTAATATTTGTTTTTTTGTCCGTATTTGAGAATTTATTACTATTTTCTTTATTTGCGGTGCCATTCATTACATCAACAGGATAAGAAATATTTTTCACAAGAAAATTAACCGTTGATGATGCTGCATTGACAACCTTGTCACCAATATCTGTCGGTTGAGAGTATTTTGAAATCTTTATAATTGCATCTGTCCCCTTGATATTTTTGTAAGTTTCATTATTAGGAAATTTTACTGACTTTAAATAATAATATGCGTATGCATCTTTTTTACCGATTTTAGGCGGAACGACTTTTATTATATCTCCGACCAAAATCGTATCATTAGATATAAACTCTTTATCATTCAAAAGATAATTCCCGCTAATTTTTGTTACAAGTGTTTCAGAAGGTTGCTTTGTAGAAAAATTACCAATTACGGTAGCATGAATTTTAAGACTTTTTGTTTTTAATATATTTTCAGGACTCGTAAATTGCTTTGCTGCTGCCGAATACGCTAACAAAAATGCAAATAATAAGGAAAGTATAATCTTTTTCATAATTTCACCTAATCTTTAAAATAATAACATAACTATTATATCCGCAAACATGAAAGTTTATAAATAGAAATGGTATATATTAACCTTTTGTTACATATTTATATTTGAATAAAATGTCTGATATACTTATCTTGGTTAAGTAGTATTTACAGAGAACAACAATGGAAATAGAAGCAAAATTAGAGAGCATAGACAGTAAAATTGAAGATTACAGTTTGAAAATAGATAATCTTTCAAGTCTTATTACAACATTAATTCATTCTTTTCAACAAAATCAGTTGCCGACTATTAAAGCTGAGATTTTAAGTAAAATTGAAGAGAAGTTTCAGGACTCATCAGCTTTTCCTGACGTTGATGAAATGAAAAAAGTTTTTGAAGAAATAAAAGACGATTTCAACGAAAATCAAAACGGGTTGAAATTGAAATTGGTAGAACTTGATGCGGCAATCGAAAGATTTTCATCAGCAATATCAAATATTTCCCAAAACTCTACTACTTTACTTGATACAAATATTCAAAATCAATTAAATAAAATTGAAAATATTTTAAATTCTCTTTCTGAAGAAATTGCTTCTTATAAAAATTCCAAAGAAAATATTGCTGTAGAACAAGTTGAATTTCCAACCGAAAAAATTGATGCAATTACTGCAATGTTAACAGCTCAAAATTCTGCGAATACTGACTTTTTAGCGAATATAGAAAATCATTTTAAAGCACTTGAAGCAAATTTAACCTATCTTAAACCAAATGAATCTTCCGGTACGGATAATGTAGTTTCTTCTCAAAATGCTGCTGACATAAAAGATATCAAAGATAAATTTGATGATTTGAGTCTGGCAATTACTTCAGTTCTTTCCGCTATCAAAATTATCGACAAGAAATATACGGAATTGAAGAGTTTTCAGGATGTTATTGATAAATTAACGACTGATGTCGTTTCTCCTATATTGCTTGCAAGTAATGACATAAAATCATTTGTAGAAAAAACATCAGATAATTTTGAAAAACTTAATGCTTTTGTTCAAGAATATGACCAAGGTGCATTTAAAGAATTACAGGCAAAAATATCTGATGTTAATATTGATGTAACAAAACTTTTAGACTTGGTTAATGACTTCAAAACTAATTCTGATTTATCAAATCAGGCTATAAGTGATAATATGGCTAAGTTTGAAAAAATGCTTAAAGAATATAACGAAAACTTGGCAGAATTGACTCAGTCGGCAACTACTGACGTTATCAAAGAAGGAGTAAAATCACTAAACGATGAATTTTATCTTGAACTTTTAAATCTCTTTAACAGTTTGTCATTTGATGCCGAAACTGAAGATATTAAAGATTTTATTGAAAATGTTTTGTCAGCAATTACGGTTAAAACCGATGAAAATACGGAAAAGCTAAATAGTATTATGTTGCAGTTCAAAAATCTTTTACGCAAAGTGGAAGGTATTGAGAGAGCGCAAAATAGTATTTCTGATTATTTAAAACCTGAAGAAACAGACGATTTGATGTATTCATTTGATGACATACAGTCAGATTTGGCAAAAATGAGGTTGGTATTGAATGATATTTCTAAATCAGTCAATACTTCGGAATTGGTTGACGAAATTTCAGAAAAAGTAAGACAAACAACTGAGCAAATTGAACAATTCTCAAGAACATTAGGTTCTGCAGGTACTGATAATGATGAGAATGTATTAGATATTAAAGAAAAAATAGAAGAGTTAAATTCTCAAGTTTACGATATAAGCCTGAGAACCAATAAATTAATATTATCTAATGAGGATAGTAATCTTGAGCTAAAAAATAATCTTGAATTATTCAAAGATGTTTTTGATAAGGCAAATCCTGAAAAATTATATGAACTTTTCTATGAATTGACTGCTTACTTTAATGATGTTATTGAACGAATAAATGTGGTTTCTCAAACTTCACAGGAAGCATTAACCGAAAATATTACGATTAAAAATGCGTTAGTATATGTAGGCGAGTGGTTAGATAATGCCACTAACGTTCTTTCGGAAATCAGAGATAATTCTACAGCAATTTTATCAAAAGAAAATAATGTTGCATCACAGGTCACATCAACATCCGGACAAGCACCAAGTATTGATATATCAAGTATTATAAATAGTATCGCAGCATTAAAAAGTTCTATGGAAGGTAATCTCTCAACGGTTTATACTAATATTTCGGCGCAGCAGCAAAATTCTCAAAGCAGATTAGGCTCTATTGAAGAAAATATGTCAACAGTCCTTTCGCAAGTTGCACAACCTAATGATATTCAAAACAGATTGGCAATATTAGAAGAAAATATTTCGATTATTTCACAAAAACAACAAGAGCTTCAGGCCGGTTTGTCTTTGATTGATGAAAAACTTGAAAAATTATTAACCGAAAAAACTTCTAAAGGCTTAACTCCTTCTCAAGCTAAAAATATTGATGCAAAATTTGAAACTCTACAGGAAGTTTTGGCAAAAATTTCAGAAAGCATAACGAAAGAATAAATATTATGAAAAAACGTAAAAGTATTAAAAAAAGACATTTATTAATGCTTTCAAGTATTTTGCTTGCAATAATTTCCGTTCTTTTGCTGAGAACATTTGATATTGATTTCGATAGGCAAAAAATAATGACTGAGAAAGAAATAAAGGCAATAATGGAATTTAATAATAATTTCTTTGATATAAATAATGATAATTTGTCTGATAGCGTCAGAGCAAAACAACTCAGAGACAATTTTGCAAGCCGAGTTTCATACAAAAAACTTTTTAACAACAAAAACGATTTCAGGAATTTCAAATACCTTCCTGCCCGTGATATTTTCGGTTTTCAGCTTACAAATAATGCCCATGTCGGGTTTTATATTAATTCTGCCGACTGCAGTAGTTTTAATGATGATAAAGAATATTGTGCAGGTATTATTATTGATACCAATGGTTATACAAGACCAAATAAATTTGGCAAAGATCAGCTACTTTTAAAAGTATATAAAGACAGGATTATAGAATAAAAAAAGATACCTCTAAAAAGGTATCTTTTTTATTTATCTCAAAAAATAATTATTAAATTAACGAATTTCATTTAAAATATAATTTGCAGCCCAAGCAAACTCGGTATTTGTTTTAGCAGCCTCTTTTATATATGAAACACAATCTTTACCTATGCGAATTAAAGCCATTGCGCAAATTCCTCTGGTAATACCTTTATTATTTTGAATATGGCTGATTAATTCAGGAACAAATTTAAGACCTCTTGCAACTATATCATTTTCGATTTTATTTTTTAGCATGGCATCGGAAGACTTCACTCTTTCCATCAATTGGTCAAATTCACTGATAACACAGTCCTGAGTGTATAAATTAACAACTTCATTTTCTAATAATGCTTGCATATTTACTCCAATATTTAACTACATCTTGCACTTATTATAAACATAAAAAATTCATTTTTTACTTTTCCTTACATAATCTTTATATCGTATAAAAATATTTTTATATCTGTATAAAGAAAATTTTCATTTTTTGTAACAAAAACTTAATATCGCAAATTATTCCGACACGCTTAAAACTCACTATCAGCGGTAGTTAGGACGATTTTAACGGATTTTTAATTAAAAATATCACGCAATTTTGATGTAAAAAAATACTTTATTAATATACCAGGGATAACCAGGAATGTTATTAGGAATAATCAGGAGTCGAAGTAATGGTTGCAATAGCACCGGTTCAGGCACGAACTACAGAAAAATCTAACTTGTTGAGTCTTGCTTCATTGCGTAGAATACAAGCAGGTGAAGAAGATACCAAATCAACAATGCCTGAAAACGAAAAACCTGAAGTTTTGCTTTTTGGACAAAAACAACAATTCGCGAAAGCTCTTCCGACAGCAACTTCAATTCACACTCCGGTTGCGGAACAAGCAAAAGCAACTGCTGCAAGTGTAACTCCTTTATTCGATTTCGGCAAAAGCACATCTGCAGGTGAACGTAATATTGCTCAGACAGCATTATTTACATCTTCAAGTATTGCTACATCAAGCGGATTAACAAGTCCTGAAAAAAATTCCGGTTCAGGGGACAAAAAAGATGGAGGAAATCAATATCTTTCAGCACACAAAACCCTTAATGATGTAAGATTAGAAGCATTAGAAAAAGATGATGACATCTTAGGAAGCATTATGGGTAATGTCTGTTAACTGTTAGAGACTGTTTAAGGTCAAAGGAATTATCGAGATTGGAGTTGAACTCCAGAGAAAACAAGGGTAAGGTGAATAATGGTAGGATACTTTAATAATATTAAAGTATCGCTTTAATCGACCTGCCACCCGTGGCAGGTTTTTTGTCGAGATATCATAATAAATAACTAATTTCTTATATTTAATCCCGTTTATATTATTGCTAGCATTTGTGAAAACAAATGCTTTTTTATTGGTTTAAATGTCCTACAATTTTTAGTCTGCGGTTTGGCTCTTCACCCAGACTAACCCCTTTTAATCCATGTTGTTCTATATAATCATGTTGTTGTTTCCTAATCTCAATAGGACGTGCGGCAAGTTCTATTTCTTCCCCTGTTTCATTGTATTTTAAAACTGCTTTTTGTGCTTCTTCCAATGCCTCATCAGTTTCATCATAAAAAGTAGGATTTTCATCATCAGATTTAACATCAAGTGCAATTTTTAATGCTTTTTGAATTTGCGGCATATTATTTGATTTTACAAAATGTATCGGCAGCTTAAACTCCTGAGCTGCTTCTATGATTTTTGAACCGCCTTTTGCATAACTTTTATGCGAAATTACCAAATCAGCATCATCAATATTTTTGGTTACTTTTGCATTCAAATTCAAACGCTCAATTGCTTTTTCTACTATATTTCTTGAAATAGAATAAATATAAATTTTTCTGTAAGTTTTGTTTTCGTCAACATATTTTTGTACGTTAAAATCTCTGTTTAAGCTGCTTGTAAATTCAGGTTCTTTTTTAACTTCAATCACCGGCTCTACATCACGTTTTTCTTTCGGTAAAAAACCTATTTTCCTTATTTCAGGTTGAATTGGCCAACCTCTGAGAATGTAATCAACAGCAGTGGAAACATCCGGATAAACAGCGAGAGTTTCTCTGTCAACAATTTCTATAACAACATCAAAAGTAGGTTGTTTTTCACGTTCAAGAATAGTTTTTTGCGTTGCACGTCTGCGGGCTTCATCATCTCCTAGTGTTACAGAGCTGACCCCACCTACTAAGTCAGACAAAGTCGGGTTTTTGATAAGATTTTCAAGCATATTTCCGTGTGCAGTAGCAATAAGCATAACACCACGTTCTGCAATTGTTCTTGCTGCAGCAGCTTCTTCTTCCGTACCTATTTCATCAACTACAATTACCTGCGGAGTATGGTTTTCAACAGCTTCAATCATTATATCTTTTTGTTTTTCGGGTTGTGAAACCTGCATGCGCCTTGCACAACCTATTGCTCTGTGCGGAATATCACCATCGCCTGCAATTTCATTTGACGTATCAACAATTACAACTCTCTTTTTCAGGTCATCAGCAACCATTCTTGATATTTCACGAAGTTTTGTTGTTTTGCCGACCCCCGGACGACCTAAGAACAAAATACTTTTGCCATCTTTTACGATATCGGCAATACAGTCTATTGTACCGGTTACAACACGACCTATACGTGCGGTTAAACCGACAACTTTGTTTTTTCTGTTGCGAATTGCAGAAATTCTGTGTAAAGTTCCTGCAACACCCGAACGATTGTCAAGCGTAAAATCTTCTATCCTCTCAAGAACATAGTTAATATCGTCATCAGTTACTAAACTGTCACAGATATATTTGATATCACCTGTTGAGAAACGAGCCTCCGGTTTTCTGCCCAAATCCATTACTAATTCAACTAAATCGTCAAGTTCGTCTTTTCTCAGGTTTTTGGTGACAATTGACGGCATAACATTCAGCAATTTATCTAAATCATTATAAAATGATAATTCACCCATTCAAGTGCTTTCATGCAAACTATCTGTTACAATTATACAATATTTTTTACCTTTTTGCATTATATTTAATTCATTTGATGTAAAAAACAGAAAAAAGTCCTCTGCTTTATTAATCATAGAGGACTTTTTTAATAATCTTGTTTTATACTGTATTTATGACGCTGCAGCGGCTACGGCTTCAGCTCCTTTTTTAATTGTTTCAGCACCTTCTTTGACTGCTTCAGCTCCTTCTTGAACTGCTTCAGCACCTTTCTTTGCTGCATCAACAACTTCTTTTTTGGTAAACAGATTTTTTATAGCCATAAACGGATATTCCACCCAGTCAGCAACTTTTGCAATACCTTTTTTAATCGGGTCAGACCATTTCGGATTAGCTGCATCAACTTTTAATAAATCTCCGCCAAATCGTTTAGCACCAACAGCAAGTAGAGCCAAAACTACAGCAGTAATAATTGTTTTTTTCCAAAATGATGATTTTTTCTTTGACGGTACGTAAGCATCAGGATCAGCTGCAGGAGTTGGAGCAGGTTGTACACCTGTTGCACTTCCGGGTAATCTGGTGATATCTTCTTGGGTTAAAGGACTATGGGTAACACTACTTATAGGATTCATATATCTACCTCCGATTTGTATTAGCATGAATACTTCTGGTTGTTTTAAAACAAAACATGGTAAAAATTTGCTAAAGAAGATTGTTTTGTAAATTTTGTTTAACAAATTAAAAAATAATGTAATTTCAATAAAAAAACATCCTATTAAAGGTGGGAAAACTAATGTTTTAAATAGTCAAAATAACAAACACTTGCTTTAAAAAAATGCTTGTTATATTATAATAATATAAGGAAGTTCCTTGGAAGAGTGCCTGAGTGGTTTAAAGGAGCGGTCTTGAAAACCGTCGTACGTGACGAGCGTACCGTGAGTTCGAATCCCACCTCTTCCTTTCTTTTGAAGGCATTGGGTTTTACTCAGTGCCTTTAATTATTGTGTATATATAAATAGACATGGTTAATATGTCATGTATGAAAAAACGACCAATTTGCAATATCTATAATTTCTACGCCATTCAATTGGTAATTATCGTGTTTTGTTCTGGCTATTATATATTTAGGATAAGCATCTTTTATTCTTAACAAAGAAGATATTTCACGATTTAGAGTATCTTCATCTAAAATATTATCTGAAACTTGGATATAAACTGTTTTACCTTGCTTTTTAGCAACAAAATCAACTTCTTTTTGATATAAAGTTCCTACAAAAATTTCATATCCTCTTCTTAATAATTCAATGGCTACAATATTTTCATATACTCTGCCGTAATCCATATTATTTGTGCCTAAAATAGCATATCTGAATGAGTGGTCAGACAGATAATATTTATCTTGTGTATTGAGATATTTCTTACCTTTAATGTCAAATCTTTTTATCTTGTAAAACGCAAAAGCATTGCACAAGTAATCTATATAATTTGATATTGTTTTATCCGTAATGTTTATTTTTTTAGCATTTAATATTTTTGTAATATTATTGATTGAAGTTAAATTGGAAATATTATCCATCAAAAAATTTGTTAAATTTTGAATAATATTTGTATTTCTTATTTTATATTTTTGTTTTATATCCCTAACGATTAATGTATTAAAAACATCTTTCAAGTAGCTGTATTTTTCTTCATCTTCCTTATATAAATAAGAACCTGCCATTCCGCCTTCTTTAACGTAATTATCAAAAGCACTTTGTATATCATCAGGCTTATAGTATTCAATATATTCTTTAAATGAAAAAGGATAAACTTCTATTTTAAATGTTCTACCTGTAAATAAGGTTGCTAAATCACTGCTTAATAAAAAAGCATTAGAACCTGTTATGTAAATGTCATATTTTTCTTCTGCATGAAATCCGTTAATGGCTTTTTCAAATCCTTGGCACATTTGAATTTCATCAATTATAAGAAAGTTTTGATAATTGGCTTTATAATTAGCCTCCACATACTCAATTAATGATTTGTAATTCTTTAAATCATCATATTTAGGTAAATTAAAATTGATATGAATTATATTAGAATCATTGATATTAGCTTCAACATGACTCATAAATGCTTCTAAAAGTTTAGATTTACCACACCTTCTTATTCCGGTAATAACTTTTATGTCAGGAGTTCCTATAACATTAAGTAATTTGTTTAAATATATTGTTCTTGAAATTAATTTCATAATATCCTCAATTTTGATTATAAATAACTATTCCGAAAAAGTCAATTTATTTTAAGTTTTCGGAATAATATGTAAAATATAGTTTGTAGGGTGGGAAATTTTTCCCACCAAGATAATATAATTAGAATAACAATAATTTATTTAAAAAATTATTCATTATTTTAGAAATTTGTTAATAATAATTATAATAAATTAAATTGGCACAATGTTGATGATAAATATAAAATAATTGAATTCAATTTAGAATAATATCAAAATATTGGTGGGAAAAAATTTCCCACCCTACTTTTTGTTTTATAAAAGTTGGTTATTTTCCCACCTTTTCCGACTTCTTAAATCGGACTATATGGAATTTTGATATTTTATTTGCAAACATGCGACTTTATGGCACTTTTTTGGCATAAAAATATTTATTCTATGTCCGAAAGTTGTCCCGACTGTCCGATTTTACGCATAAAATTTCATAAACTCGGAAATAGCTAAAATCTAAATAACAAGCCAACCTTCGGCAAAAAACAAAACTTTCTTTCCGACTAAATCGGACATTTAATGTAAATTAACAGTCGGTTTGAGAAAAAGTAACAGAGAGTTAGATATTTGGTGCAAAAATTGCCCACTACTTACTCACTGGAAACAAATTGTATCGATAAGCAGTAGATTTAGCGTAGATATAGCAATTTTTTATTATTACCTGTTTTATATAAAGTGAAATATTATAAATTTTTGACAGGAGAAAACAAATGCTAAGTTCAATAGATAAAATGCCAGTGACAAAAATGAAAAGGGAAAGCGTTATCAAGATTGCAGGAGCGTATTATATAAAAAAGAGAGATCTTCTAACACCATTACAAGATTCTTTTGATCCATGTATTAAACATAGTAAGAATGGTTTAATAAGAATTGCTAAATTCGTTACAAGCAGATTGAAACCATAAGCAAGGGTGGGGAAATTTTTCCACCAATTTTGACTTCTACCATATTGAATTATATTGGATTTTGGTATTTTACTTACAAACATACGTCACCCTGAATTTATTTCAGGGTCTCTGAGATTCCGAAACAAGTTCGGAATGACGTGTTTAGTTCTGGATGACATGTAATGTTAAACATTTTTTATCCTAATAAAGCCCAGTTTGTCCAATTCGAAACGTGAAATCTCACAAAGCAGGAAATTGCTAAAAACCAAAACACAAGCCAACCTTCGGCAGAAAACAAAAATTTCTTTCCGACTAAATCGGACATTTAATGTTATTTAATTTACACAAAACAAAAGAAGTGTAAATTAACATTCGATTTGAGAAAAAGTAACAGAGAGTTTAATAAATTGTTAGAAAAATAAAATATTAATTCTATTAGGAACAGGGTTCGTAACTTGTTACTACATTACCTTTTTTTATTGCTTTTTCCATTTTTATAAAATCAGATACAATAGATGATACATTGGATTTTTCATATATTGAAATGGGGGCAACTCTGCCGTCAGGAGTTGTTATTGTTACTCTGTTAGCACTCACGCTTACAGTTGAACCTTTATAACCAAGTCCTTTATCAACAATTTGACCTAACTTACGCAGCGATAAAGATGGCATTCTTCTACCGAAAGTAACACTATTATTTATTGAAGAGACAAACATAAACTATACTCCTTTAATCAATATGAAAATTCAAAAACACTTGAGATAATTATAGTATAATATAGTATAATATAATTATATAATCAATTACTTGTCTTGGTTCAATACATATTTAACAATTAAATTGGACTTTGTGATTACAACAGATATATTGTTGATTTACAGTCGCTTTGAGAAAAAGTATCAGCGAGTTTGAGAGATATTTTGTTTTTACGTCATCATAAACTTACATGTCATCCTGAATTTATTTCAGGATCTCAATAAAACAACAATCCGATGAGATGCTGTGGGAAACCAGACATTTTGCACGAAATTATAAATTTCGGCAAAAGTAGTCAAACAAGTTCAGCATGACGTACTTTGCTGGGTAAGAAAAAGTATCTCGTAAAATAAGAGAGGTAAAAAATTGCACCCTACAAACTATTCAAGGTTCGAGTGAAAAAATATAATTGGCAATTTATTTTTTGTCGGGTTTTTATATTGTCGTAATAAGTCAAAAAGGAAAAAACATGAAATATGATTTATGTAAAAAATTTCCGTTAGAATGGGCCCCGGTACTATTTCTTACTGCAAAAGCAATTCCCCCCAAACGACCTTTGGGTTGTGTTCCAAACAGAACTACAATGAATTATGAAGTCGACACTTTTAAAAGAATGACTAAAAAAATGTTTGAGAAATCAGGTATAGAAGAGTCTGTGCGTCAACTTGTAGGTTATTTAGAAAAAAAATTTGGCAAAAATGCGGTTATTACTTTCATAAAATCATTATCTAAAAACGGAAGGTATGAAAACACACATGTAATAATAAATAATGGTAAAAAAAATGTTTTATATCTGCATCTGTTTGAAAATCCATCCAAAACTGTATTTAAAAGACAAGATACTACTTTATGCGTACAACCTATTGTAAGAATACGCACTAAAGATGCTAATACATTAAACAATAGCCAAATAGAAAGATTTATGGCAGACGTAACAAAATAAATACCATCTGATTCACACTATATAAATACGAATCGTTAATTATAATTAATTATATAAAATTTTCAATATATTATGCATTATACATTTTTAACTTTTGTATCAGTTTCATATCATCAAATTAATTCGAAGTGTGTAGGGTGGGAAAAGTGAAACGGTTCCCACCTTTTGTAATTAATAAATATTTTGGTGGAAATCACTGTATTTTTCCCACACTACTTTTTATTTTGTAAAAAGTGGCATACTTTTTCCGACTATTTAATTGGACTATATGGAACTTTGCTACTTTATTTACAAACATGCGATACTAAGGCACTTTTTTGCAGAAAACTATTTATTCTGTGTCCGAAAGTTGTCCCGACTGTCCGATTTGAAACGTGAAATCTCACAAAGCAGGAAATTGCTAAAACCTAAATCACAAGCCAACTTTTGGCAGAAAACAAAAATTCCTTTCCGGCTAAATCGGACATTTATTTTACATCTTTCCGACTAAATCGGACATTTAATGTTATTTAATTTACACAAAACAAAAGAAGCTAAATAAATATTTATAAATATCCAAATATAAAAAAAGCCACAAGAAAGTGGCTTTTTTAAATGGTACCCCCAGGCGAATTCGAATCGCCGTCACCACCGTGAAAGGGTGATGTCCTAGGCCTCTAGACGATGGGGGCCTATCAACTATATATAAATGTATATTAAACATGATTTTTCGTCAACTATTTTTTGTATTTTTATTTCTGGGTAGCTTGTCGTATACTTTTGCGGTTACAAATGAGGTTATTATACCTGCTATAATTGACTTTATTCTTGAAAATACTGCAAAATGATGTGTTCCCATCATGATAGCAGCACCTGCCATGAATGAGTAAAAATTCCTTTTGTGTTCTGTTTTATCTTTATCATTTTCAGCAGTGAAATAATTTGTTAACAAAGCTCCAGCAGGAAGCGCCGTTGCAAGTGTATTTGTAATAATTTTGCCCCTGTCAATTTCAGCAAGATATGTCGGAAGCATATATTGTTTACTGACGTGAGCATGCTTTATTGATTCTGCAAAGTCAGTAAGTGCTTTTTTTACTTCAATATAATCGTCAGGTCGACATTGTTTTAAGAGTGCCGGATTAAAATCTTTTTTAATATATTGACTGCTTATGTCGTTACATTTTAACAAACATCTTATTTGTTCAACTAAGCCCATTTTAGAGGGGTTTGCATCTTTTATCAAAATTGATTCAAGTTCTTTCAGATAATTCATTGTTATTCTGTCAGGGCTTATGTTTTGTTTTAGTAATTTTATCTTTTTTAACGCATTTATTATGTGTTCTTCTCTTGTTATACTTGCAGGTGTTCTTTGAGCATAACCTATTCTTTCCGCATAACGATATTTTATCAAATCATCAAATATATCTTTTATGAATTTTTCGCCATTTTCTAAATCTTTTGGTCTTTTGTGCTGTAAATGTTTTCTGCATTTTACCAAAACATTTTGCGCACTTTCAAATACATCTTCACAAGAATAAGTTATTTTTCGTAAAATTTTTGAATAATCAGGATTATCTGATGAAAGATAAGATTTTATTTTTCCTAATAATTTTCTAATTTCGGCAACTCTGTTTTCACCTTTTGCAGTTTTACTGACGTCAATAATTCTTGGAAATTCGTCAGCAGGATTTTCTGCAAGTATTTTTTGTACAACAATTTTAAGTTTTCCGTCTTTGCTGTCCTGAATCGTATTTAGTAAACCTTCCAATTTTTGTTCAAGTTTTACTAGGCTCATTTTTACTTTTTTATCTTGTCTGCCTGTGGCAAAAATTCTCTGGTTTTTGAAAAATTGATTTATATTGTGCAGAGTTCTTGAGGCGAATGACGTATTTTTCTTGGCATTTAATCTGTGAAAAAACAGGTCTTTTCTAACACGTAATGGCTTTAATGTTTTTGCTAAAGTATTGATAATTTTATATTTTGCCATTGTTATTTTTGTAGAAATTCCTTTTAAGAAACCTCCCGCAAATTCGTTATTAACTGCGAGAAAATACTCAAGGTCAAGTTTTTTCATCATTCTTCCCATGTGAACTCGGGATGCAAACAGTGCCGCTATTGGAACAAGCAAAAAACCTCCGGCAGAAATATATTTATAAAATGTTCTTCCTATATTTCTTGGAGTTTTTGGCTTTTCAACAGGACAAGACCCATTCATTGTTTTTTCGGCACTTCTTGTTTTTTCCGAAATGAATGGGGAAAACGTGTTATAAAATCTATTATTTCCAATAGTATTGTTCATATTTTACCTAAATTTGATAAATGTCACCTTTACTCCTTAATAAATCAAGTTCTTTATCTGCAAATTGTTCAATCTTATCGCACATTTCCATGTTTTTTTGATATTGTGCCATTAAACCAATATCAGTTTGCGGAGTTGGAACTATGCTTGGAATATAAGTTGCGGGGGATAAATTTTGAGGGGCATTTTTTTGTGCTTCGATGCGACTGCGTTGAGAAGATATTGCATCATTAACTAAAGTTTGTGAAATTTGCGGGTTGTAATTTTGAGGCAAGTTTGATGGTTGTTGTGCTTCTCGTATTTTACCGACTTCTTTCATGATTTGGGCATATGCTTCCATTTTATCTGTCGGCATTTGTTGATTTTGGGTAGTTGTTTTTGACGGGTTGTTGCTTTGTTCTTGTCCCGAAGTTTTACCTTCTCGTTCGTCAACTATAGATTTTGTCGGTTTACCGAACAAGGTGTGAGAAATTTTGCCCATTAACTTGGTTAATGGCGGGGTTACAACCATCAATACGAGGAAAAATCTCAAGGGATAACCGGCTAAGAATTTAAAGCCGTTTGCAAATTTTCTCCAACCTATGCCCATTTTTGCCAAAGTTGACATATCTTTTGTTGCAATTTTTGCCGGAAGATTTTCAAGACCTGCTGAAAAGAAGTTACCAATCCATCTTAATGGTCGATTGAATAAATCTCTAAAGAAATGACCGCTTTTTTGAAATCCTCTTAATTTTGCCAATTCATCAATACTTGCATTGTATGCTTTTGCCAACCTAACTACATTTTCAGTAGCTGTACCATTTTTTAATGCTTTTATTACTGTTTTGTCAAACAACTTTCTGTTTGCGTTTATGCCGGTAGTTACGTTTTTAATATTCTTTAATTGTGCCGCTGTTTTATCGGCATTTTTAAGTCCCAATAACTTATAGGTAAGTCTTGAACCTAAAATCATTAACAAGTATCCGCCCAGGAATTCAACTAACGCACCTTCCATAAATGTGCTGAGTTTTTCACCTTTTGGAGCTTCCCAGGTTCTTTTTATTGTGGAAGCAAGGAAGATACTGTTCATAACAAGTCCGAACAGACCACCACCGATTACACCGCCGCTAACTGATTCTGATGAATACATAAGGGCTTTTTGCAAGCCTTTTGTTAAGGGTGTTTTGGCTTCTGTACCGATAAAAGTTTTAGCCTTGTTCAATTCTCCTACGAGATTTAATTTCTTTTTACCCATAGGTATTAAGTTAAAGAAGAATCTTCTGTCTTTTGTTAATGCTTGAAGGTCTTTTGCGTTTTTGCCGGCCCAAGCTGCTGAAATATTCTTAATGGCATTAACTAAGCTCTTACGGTCATCTTTGATGACAGTTTCTAAGATGTTTTTAACCCCAAGGCGTACTTGTTCACTTTCAGGGAGTCCTTTTAATAAATCTATAAAATGCTCACCTGCAAGTACGGTACATCCTTTATATGTACCTAAAGCCAAAGTCGCTTTCGGAGTAACACCTATTGTAAATTTTTCGTATAAATTTTTAACCCAATCAGGCGTGAATTTTTTGAAAAACCCTTTTGTTGCGTTAATTGCAGCGGAATGTTTGCTTATATGCGGCAAAAGAAAATCATCGATTTTCTTTGACATTGTTGCTATTTTTGACTTTGTATAGCTTTCCGCAACAGTAGCTGCTCCATTTCCTGACTTAAAAGGGTTTAGTATAGTTGCTTTATCGGTCAGGTAAGTAATTAATTTAGCAATTCCCAAAGAAACTGCAAAATGGGGCGACCATTTTACAAATTCGTCCCTGTTGGTAGGCAATCCCATTGTTTGAAGCATGCCGACCTGCGGCGGTGCTTCGGGCATGGGCATATTGTTAGCACCGAAATTGCCCTGCTGTTGCATGTATTCGGGATTTTGCGAAAAATTTACAGACATTATTGTTCCTTAACCTTACAGTTATATTAAAACCGTCTTTTTGAATAAATTGCTAGGTGATTTTAATTTTGTTAAGCTGATTTAATATATTAGAATGTTAAATTTTAAGAAAACAAAAGTGGAGTAAATATGGCTAAAATTATTGGTATAAGACTTTTTTCAAGAAATAAAAATGCAAATACGTTTCAAAATATTTTGTCGGAATTCGGATGCTATATAAAAACGAGAATAGGTTTGCATCATTTGAATGAAGGTTTTTGCAGTAATGACGGGATTATTCTGTTGGAATTTACCGGAAATAATGAAGTATTACAAAAAATGAAATTAAGATTTAACGCAATAAAGGATATAAAATTTAGCGTAATGGATGTATAAGGCTAATTTTTACAGAGAGAATTTGCATAAAATTTAAAAAAATTTCAATGTGCAATTGTCAAAATCTTCATATTATGCTAAAGTATAATATACCAACATATACCCTATTGTCTTTTGGGGTTTTTGTATTAAAATGGCATAAGAAGATATGCTCTGTGTTAGATTGAAAAGGATGAGAAAATGACATTACCAAGAGTTGCTTATTTTTCAATGGAAATGGCTATAGACCAATCATTGAGTACATATTCGGGTGGTTTAGGCTTCTTAGCAGGCAGCCACATGCAATCTGCCGGATATTTGGGCTTACCTATGGTCGGCGTTACTTTTTTATGGTCTTTCGGTTATTATGATCAAAGAATTGACCAAAATAACAACGTAGAAGTTGCTTACTTGAGAAAACATTACGATTTTTTAACAGACCCTAATATCACTGTTGATGTTGATATTTTTGGGCAAAATGTTAAGGTTAAGGCTTTCAGACTTGAACCAAAACTCTTTGGAACTTGTCCGATATATTTATTAACTACCGATATTCCCGAAAACAGTGATGAAGTTAAGAAGATTTCACACCGTTTGTATGACGGGGATGAGAGAATCAGAATCAGTCAGGAAATCGTTCTTGGTATAGCAGGCGTAAGAGTTCTTCTTGCTGCTGGATACAAATTTGATGTTCTCCACATGAATGAAGGACACGCACTTCCTGCCGCATTTGAACTTTTAAGAATGTATAACGGTGATTTGGACAAAGTTAAAGAAAAAACCGTATTCACTACTCACACTCCTGTTGCCGCAGGTAATGAAGTTCATAAAGTTGATTTACTGAACGAAGCGGGATATTTTGCAGGTGCATCAAGAGATACGGCAGTTCGATTAGGCGGTGAAGATTTCTCATTAACTGTTGCCGCTTTAAGAATGAGTCGTATAGCTAATGCCGTTTCTCAATTACATGGGCTTGTTGCTAACAAGATGTGGGAATGGGTTGACGGAAAATGTCCTATTACCGCTATTACCAACGCAGTAAATCTTCATTATTGGCAAGATGAAAGAATTAGAGATGCTCAAACCAAGGATGATTATCTGAATGCAAAAATTTCAATGAAAAAAGAGTTGTTCAAATATATTTCAAGCCAAACAGGCAAAATGTTTGACCCGAATGTTTTGACTATCACATGGGCAAGACGTTTTGCAGATTACAAACGTGCTTGGTTAATTTTGATGGACAGAGATAGAATTTGCAAATTATTAAACGAAAATAAAATTCAACTTATTTTCGCAGGTAAATTCCACCCTGATGATACAATGGGCAGAGAAATGTTCAATAAGATTCTTCATCAGTCTTGCGAATTAAAGAATGTAGTTGTACTTCCCAACTATGAATTGGAATTGAGTGCAATGCTAAAAAGAGGTTCTGATATTTGGTTGAATACACCTCTTCGTCCGTTTGAAGCATCTGGTACTTCAGGTATGTCTGCTAACATGAACGGTGCTATTCACTTATCCATTTATGACGGTTGGACAGTTGAAGGTACATTTAACAAGATTAACGGTTATTCTGTCGAATATCCGGGTCTTGATGATGATATTCCTTGGGAAGAACGTCACTGGAAAGATCATGAATATATCATGAACTTACTTGAAAATGACATTATTCCTACTTATTATGAAAACAAGGAAAAATGGGCAAGATTAATGCGTCAGGCTGTCAGAATTTCCGAAGGTTACTTCAATTCAGACAGAATGGTTATTGAATATTACAACAGATTATACAGACCGATTGCTCACAGAAACAGCTCAAATCCCGATTATGATGATGCGGATTTGAATGACGGAAATGATGCAAATTTGGATGCTTGGACATATTCAAATATTAAATAGCTTAAATTTTTAAAAAAACAGGTAATCCAAAAGGGTTACCTGTTTTTGATTTTATAATTACGGTATAAAAAGTTGTAATAAATAAATTAATCATTAAAACATACTTTAAATGGTTGATACCTATTTGAATAAAACATTATAAAATATGGATAATTGGGGAAAAGTATATTTTAAAATACAGTGGGGAAACAGATGCAAATTGCGTCAGATAAAGAAATATCGGTAAAAGAAATATCAAAATATTTTTCTTGGTTTGATGGTGAGTTTTCAAATTTTATTAAAGTATTATGCCTTGATTATTGGAAATTTGCACCAAATATAAAGTTGTTTTCTTTAGAAAAAAATTCAAAAAACTTCTTTATCGGTAATGATTATTTCGTTACTCAGTCAAGTTTTCGTAATATAGATTATTCTGCACGAATTTCAGAAACTGCGTGCGAGATGTTTTTAACCACTTCATTAGGCGAAAATGATAAAAAATACTTCGCTTTTTCTCAATTAACCGAGCTGGAAGGTGCGATTATAAGTAAGTTTAATAATAAAATTCTGACTAAATTAAAAGATTACTTTATCCCCAAAAAAGAAATCAGAAAATTAGCTGAAAACGAGGAAGGAATAGATTATTTTTCCGATTATCTTCACCTTGGCTTTGTTATGAAGGATGAAGAAGAAAAGTACGAAATCGGTAAATTTTTCTTATGTGTTCCGGAAAGACTTATTAAATTTCCGGATATTGAACCTGTTGAGGGTGTTATAGATACAACAAAATTCAAAAAGGCAAAAACGCCTGTCGATATTTTTATAGGAAAAACAAGACTTTCCTTAAATGATATTAATTGCATGGAAGCGGATGATATTGTTGTTTTGGAAAAAAGTAACATAAAAAAAATGGCAGTTGTTACGCCTGCCAATTTTGAATTTAATGTTAACCCTGACCCAAGACTTTTTATAAAAGAAGATAATTTTGATGAAAATAATGAAATACAGGAGGATATACAGGTGGGAACCAGAGATATTTGGGATGACGTACAAGTTGATGTGTGTGCAAAATTCCCTAAAGTCAAAATGAGCCTCGGCGAATTAAGAGAAATGGCAGAAGGTGTCGTTATGGAGCTTGATTCAGTTTATGGAAACGAGGTAGTTCTTGAAGTTGAAAATAAAAATGTTGCCAAAGGTGAATTAGTCATAGTCGGCTACAAATACGGCGTAAAAATCACGGAAATATATTCCCAAACCGAAGATGTCACGGCTGAAGATGCTCAGCCTCACGGAAATGCCGGCAATAACGAAGATTTTGATGTTAACGATTTTGACATAAAGGAATAGAAAATGGCTCATTATTTAATGAAATTTATATTTTATACATGCGGAGTAATTGGGCTTTTGCTTATTGCATTCGTTGTTGCTAAAAATTCTATGAATTTTAATACTGCTTTTAAAAAGAAAAAGGGAAATCTTGAAATTGAAGAATCTCTGGCAATTTCACCTAAAAAAACTTTGCATATAGTAAAAGCATTTAATGAAAAATTTCTTATAGCTTCTGATGCAAGTTCGACAACATTATTGGCTAAATTGAATTCCGATGATGAAATTGTCGAAGAATTTAACGGAGATTTTCATGAATATTTGGAAGATAAAACTGCTCCGGTTCAACAAAAGCGTGCAAAGTCAACTGATGGCAGTGTTATAAAATCTATGCTGAATAAACTGAATAATTAAGGAGTAAGATAAATGGAAGCAATGATAAAAGACTTAAACCCAATAATACAAATGCTTATTTTAATGAGCGTATTTTCGCTTTTGCCGTTTGCATTTGCTTGTCTGACAAGTTTTATGCGTTTCATTATTGTATTTTCAATTTTGAAAACTGCATTAGGAACTCAACAGGTTCCTCCCGGAATTATCATCATAGGGTTATCAATTATCATGACGTTATATACAATGTCACCTGTCTTTACCAAAATGTATGAAGCAGGCAGTGTTCCTTATCAAAAGACGGGAGATATTATGCTTACCTTAAAAGCAGGCTCCGAGCCGTTAAAGGAATTTATGATGAAGCAGACCGAGCAAAAGGACCTGGCATTTTTCCTTGAACTTGCCAAGCGTCCTCAGCCGAAAACTCCTGCTGATATCAATATTTTTGATGTTGCACCTGCATATATGATAGGTGAATTGAAAAAATCATTTGAAATAGGTTTTATAATATTTGTTCCGTTTGTAATTCTCGACCTTGTTGTAGCAAACATCTTGCTTGCACTGGGTATGATGATGCTGTCACCGACAATTATTTCTCTGCCGTTTAAGCTGCTGATATTTATTGCCGTTGACGGTTGGGGTATGGTCGTAAACGGTTTGGTACAAAGTTTCAATTAACGAGGTAAATTGCTATGGAATTAATGATGGAACATTTAGCAAACGGATTTATTACCATGTTGTTAATTACAATGCCTCTTGTATTAACTGCTGCCTCTATCGGTCTTGTCGTAGGTATTTTACAAGCCGTAACGTCTGTTCAGGAACAAACTATTGCAGCTGCACCTAAAATTTTAATGGTATTTATGATGATTATGATTTTAGGCGGTTTTTTCTCAAAGAAATTGACAACACTTTTGCAGGAATCAGGGAATTTGGCATTTAATGTTGTGACAAAACAAGGTGATTTTGTTTTGTCCTCTGACGTTACACTGGGTAGGGACGGAAAATATTATATGTCAGGTGAGCAGACGGATATTGACAGATTTATGAAAAACCCCGGGAAAGCACCATATAATAAATATCAGCAAAAACCTGTTTTGCAAAAAACCTCTCCTGATTCACAATCAAGACCTAATGTTGCCGAAAGTAAAAAAATCTTGGAGAAAAACAGATAATGCTAAAAAAAACTCTTTTACTTGCTATATTTTCTGCATTTATGTTTTGTTCATCAGCATTTGGTGAAGAATTAAATCTTGTGAAAGGGAAGGCTTATTTGTTGGTTTTTGACGATGAAATTGAGAATATTCATCATAATCCCGACTGTTTGAATGTGCAAATTATTCATACGATTTTTAATGACAGAAAGCAAATGATTATATCTTTAAAAAGTAATTGCAGAAGTTTTTTGCAGGTAAAAACATCTAATGATTTTCTTAACTATGAAATTATTAATGCAAAAGTCCCGTCAAAACAACTTATAGAAATAGATACACCTCCTTTCGAAAATCTTGATGTTGATATTTATGCAGGTCAGGAGGGATAATGGAGCAATTTCTCGCAGTTTTTAAATATTTCCCTCAGTTTGATTCAGGTTTATGTGCAGGTTTGATGATTTTTGCAAGATTTTTGGCATTTTCAAAATTTGCACCGGTACTTGGTCGTTCCGAAGTGAATACGACAATAAGGCTTGCGTTCTCATTAATAATGACAATATTAATGTTTAACATAATCCACGTAGACCCGATGCCTGCAAATTTCCCTTTCGTACTCGGTTTATTTATTAATGTTATTGCGGGTGCGTTTATCGGGTTTGTTGCTTCGGCTATTTTTGCCGCTATTGCGGCAGGCGGTGATATGATTAATATGCAAATGGGTCTGTCTTCAGCCATGATGTTCGACCAAAGTACAAAGTCGCAAGGTTCTTTGCTATCAACATTTTTTAACCTTTTGGCTGCAGTTATATATGTTAATATCGGCGGTTTTTATTGGCTGATAAGAGCATTTGAAAAATCCTTTTCAATATGCGGAGTATTTATAACCTCATTTGATATGACTCTCATTGCAACACCTGAATATTTAATATCTATTACGGCAAATGTTTTGTATGTGGGCTTACAAATTGCGTCACCGATTTTGCTTGCATCATTAGGCCAAGATATCATATTAGGTATAATTTCACGTACAGCACCTCAGGTAAACGTATTCCAATTGAGCTTCCTTTTTAAACCCGGATTAGGCGCATTAATACTGATTTTTATACTTCCTATGCTGATGAATATTATGAGTGATTACTTTACCGAATTTCAAATGATTATCCACTAAAAATTATTTGCTTTTTAATTCGGAAGAACAAACTCCCTGAGTATAAGGATAATAAATAACTTTGCAATTTACTGCTTTTAAATCTTCTTCCCATTGTTTATATTGTGGAGTACCAAGCCAATCGCTACCCACGAAGAGATAGTCAAATTTGTATTTGTTCCATAATGTCAGTTTGTCCAATGTATCTTCCGGAACAACAACATCGCAGTATTTTATGGCTTTTAATATTTCTATTCTTTCTTTTAACGAGAACATTCTGTTCTTTTTTGTTTTGTCTATATATTCATCGGAGCAAACCCCAACGATTAATTTGTCACACAAACCTTTTGCATTGCATAACAAGTTAATATGACCAATGTACAATAAATCAAAACACCCTAATGTAAAACCAACAGTTTTGTCAGACATTAATTTCTCCTTTTCTTAATTCTTTAAGAACATTTTCCATTTTTTCAATTAAATTATCTATATCTTCAATGGTTGTATTTCCAATATGCGAAACTCTGCATAGTTTATCCGCTAAATCTCCACCGCAAGGGTTAATGTATAAGCTGAATTTTTCTCTCAGCATATTTACAACGTCACCTGCTTTTACATCCTCAAAAATCAATGGTGTAAGCATATTTGAAAGAGGATAATTTGGAATTTGCAAGCCTAATTTTAATGCTTTTTTTCTAAAGTACTTACATTTTTCTTCAATAAATTTTAAACGCTTATCAATCCCGCCTTCTTTTTCCAACTGCTCCAAGATGTCCTGCAATTCATACATGATAAAAACAGCAGGCGTATAGGGAGTTTGACCTCTTTCTATATTTTTCAAGTAATCCTTAAAATCAAAATATAAACTTGAAACTTTTGCTTTTGCATTAATTTTATCCAACATTCTTGTGCTAAATGAAACAAAAGATAACCCCGGGGAAATACATAAACCTTTTTGTGAACTGATAATGGTTGCATCAATTTTGTTTTCAGCCATATTATATTTATCCGCAAGAAAAGTTGAGATAGCATCAACCACCAAAAACATATTATTTCTTTGACAAAAATCACTTAACATTTTTATATCATAAAGTTGACCTGTTGATGTTTCGTGAAGATTTACAAAAAGCATTGTATATCCTTTATTTTCGTATGGTTTAAGATGTTCATCCGTTAATTGTTCATTCCACTCAAGATTTATCGCAGAAGTATTTATGTTGTGGTACTCAAGAAGCTGATAAAATCTTTTCCCGAATGTTCCACCTCTAATAACCAAAATTTTATCGTTTTCCGTTGTACAATTTTCAACAACAGCCTCCATTGCGGCGGTTCCGCTTGCCGTAAGGTATATTATTGAATGTTCCAAATCATTACCTATCAGGTGATTTAATTTTTCCAAGGATGTTTTGGCAATATTTCCAAATTCTTGTGTTCTGAAATATGTAAAATCTTTTTTATAGACTTCTCTTGTACTGTCATATAATTCTACGGGTCCTACAATAAATTGTTTAGACATTATTTTTACCTTTAATAATACTCATTTCTTTTTCGTTATATATACTCATATCCCTGTTGTGGAGTGATATTTTGGCAGGGAATGCCATATAGTTGCCGTAAGAATTTTTTAAGTATAAATCTATGTTATTTGGAGCTAAAAAAGAATGACCTTCAAAATAAACTTCTGTTAAAGGATAAAAATCTTCTTTTTTAAATATCCAATTATTTACATTATGATGAAATTCTATACCATAAACTATTGCATTACCTTCTTCAACTGTCTTAATTTGAGTTTTTGCATCATTTAAAACTTCACTGTTTTGATTTTTTCTGTAATCTTTTGTGACTGTTTTTCTCAGAGTTACAATGTTATCATTGATATTCTTAACTTCTGTTTCGTTATTAAAATTGATATCCATATAGTCATAAGGGAATATGTCGATAAAGAGGTTTGGACAACCGTTAAAATGAATTTTTATAAGGGCATTACCTGCTTCATCAATATAGTCCTCCGCATAAATACCCAAATCAGAATTGTTGGTTAAATCCATAATCTTATCATAATCTTTTCTTATCATTCCGATATCAATATCATCATCCCAAGGAATAAAACCTTTATGTCTTACGGCACCAAGAAGAGTGCCAAAATCTAACCAATATTCAATATTATTTTCTTTGCATAATTTATCAAATTCCAGAAGAATATCAAGAGCAGCAAGCTGAATACTCCTAAAATCACCTGTTGCACAAGGTACTTGAGATAAATCTTTATCTTTATACTGAATATATTGAGTGCGAAGGTCGAATTTTAATGTTTTTATTTTTATTCCGAAAATATATAAAATATTACGGACATTATCTGATTTTGTATCGTAATATATCAAAAACTTAAGCAGATTTTTAAGCATTATACACTCTCTTTCTCCCTATACCTCATTTTAAGATTAAAACTCTATTCTGACAAGTTATTATGAATTAATTTTTACAGTTAATCGTTTTGGTACCTTTGATGATTTCAAGTTCTTTTTCATTATACACACTCATATCTCTATGGTGAAGTTTGATTTTTTTTGGAAATTCCATGTAGTTCTTGTAAGTATTTTTTAAATATAAATCTATATTATTTGGTGCTAAAAAAGTGTATCCGTCAAAACAAACTTCAGTTAAAGGATAAATGTCTTCTTTTTTAAAAACCCAATTATTTGCACTGTGATAATAATCTATGCCCCAAATTACTGCATTACCTTCAGCTTTTACCGGAATATTTGACATTGCTTCTTTTATATCTTTTTTGAGAGTTTCTATGTTATGATAAGTCGGATCGTA
>JAZLLQ010000046.1:0-24242 GCA_045598245.1 Candidatus Gastranaerophilales bacterium | reverse complement strand
TATTGCGGTAGGCCCAATGCCAATGATGAGAGCCGTATGCAACATGACAAAAGAACCTCAAATCAAAACAATCGTAAGCATGAACCCAATTATGGTTGATGGCACGGGAATGTGTGGTGCATGCAGATTAACAGTTGGAGGAGAAACCAAATTCGCTTGCGTTGACGGACCTGACTTTGACGGTCATTTAGTAGATTTTGACGAAGTAATTGCAAGAACATCCATTTATAAACCTCAAGAAAGACAAAGAGATGAAAATTGTAATTTGCTGAAACTTTCTAAATAATATTTAGAGTTTTGTATATTTTTATTTTTTGGATATAATATTTATAAATAATATAATGAGGAGAAGTTGATGAACTCAGACAGACAATCAAGACTTCCTGACTATGTAGGAAAGAAGATAGTTGAAGCACTTAAACAAGATAATAATGAAGATTCACAGGCATTATCAGAAAATACATTCGTACCGAATTTCACACAACAAAAAGTTGAGTCAGACAGTGTATTGGAAAAAAGAATTGATTTAAGATCTGCATCAATGCCAAAAGCACAAGATGCCCAAGATACAAAAATAGAAATTAACGATTTAGATTTACCTGATAATGTAATGATGCTTGTAAAGTTGATAAATCAGCTTCCAACAGGGATAAACAGACAAATCGGCGCACAAATCATCAGACAAACAATTGAAGCTATGGGAATATCAATGAAATCTGTACTCTCAGAAGCTCAGTATATACAAGAAGATTTAGGTAATTCCACACAGGATTGCATAAATACAATTGAAGAATACAAAAATAACATCAAGATTTTGGAGCAAAAAATATTAACGTATAAAAAACAAGCTGCAAAACTTGGTGAATTAATCAACTTATTCGTCATGACAATTAAATAAATATCACGAGATTTGTTGTCGAAAAAATTTTGTTTAGGCTGAAAATTTTAGACCATTGAGGTAGATAAGGTAGAAAGATTTATGAAAAAAATTATTTTGTTTGTTTTAAGTTTTTTTGCGGTGATCATGCAATGTGAAGCTATGACCATTGACCAAAAAATTGACACGATGGTTGCACCAGCATCTGATTTTTTATCGAACAAAATAGTATTTTATCCTGTACATATTTTTGGTGCAGATATGCCTCTTATTATTATTTGGTTAATAATTGGAGGTTTTGTTTGTGTTACGGCAACAAAAGGTATTCCTGTTTGGGGGTTTAAACATGCTATTGATGTCGTAACAGGCAGACACAAAAACGAAAATGAAACTGAAGATGAAATGGAAGAAGGGGAAGTTTCATCATTTCAAGCCTTGATGACAGCCTTATCAGGAACAGTCGGATTAGGAAATATTGCAGGCGTTGCAGTTGCAGTAACAATGGGTGGCCCGGGAGCATTGGTTTGGATGGTAATAGCCGGAATCTTGGGTATGGCATTAAAATTTGCCGAAGCCACGTTGGGTGTCAAATACAGAAAAATACACTTGGATGGTTCAGTTTCAGGTGGTCCTATGTACTATATGATGTACGGTTTAACAAGAATGAAATTAAGATGGTTAGCATTACCTCTTGCAATATTTTTCTCTGTATCTTGCATACTTGAAGGTTTTGGCGGAGGCAACATGTTTCAAATCAATATGGCCACGCAGCAATTAATCTACATAACCGGCGGAGAATCAAGTTTCTTTGCAAACAATGCGTGGGTATTTGGGTTAGCAATAGCAATTTTGGTCGGAGTAATCACAATTGGCGGAATAAAAAGTATAGTAAAAATAACAGAAAAAATAGTTCCGGTTATGGTAGTTGTATACCTTTTGGCAGGTGTAATTATAATTGCAATAAATTGGGCAAATATTCCGCATGCCTTACATACAATTTTCACACAGGCAATACATCCAATCGCAGTGAAAGGTGGCATTGTCGGATGCATAATATGGGGGATGAGACGTTCAGTTCAGGCAAATGAAGCAGGTGTCGGCTCAGCACCGATTGCGTACTCGGCAGTACAGTCAAAAGAACCGATTTCCCAAGGTTTTGTATCACTTCTTGAACCTTTTATAGCAACAGTTATTATTTGTAATCTCACAGGTATAATAGTGGTTATTACACAACAATATTTAAAAACACCTGACTTAACCGGTGCGCCGTTAGTTTCAGAAGCATTTGCATCTGTATTTCCTTTTTTCCCGACTTTACTGGCTGTTGTAATTATATTATTTGCACTTTCAACACTAATCAGCTGGTCATACTACGGGATAAAGGCTTGGTCATTTTTATTCGGCGATAACATAATAGTTACAAGAATTTTTCAAGTAATTTTCTGCATGTTTATTGTGATAGGGTCATCAATGAATATGAAGAGCGTTATTGATTTTACTGACGCAATGATGTTTGCAATGGCTGTTCCAAATTTAATCGCAATATACATTTTACTGCCCATAATACTGAAAGAATTAAAAACATACTGCAAAAAATATAATGTCGGTATCTATAAAACAAAAGTAGTTACCGTAAAATCAGAAGTAACAGAAGAAAAAGAAGAAGTTTCAACAGCAAAATAATTTTTGTAGTAAAATATCGTGTATAGAGAGTATATAAGAGGATAAAAAATTGGATTTTGTACAAGCAACAATAAGTATATTAGAAATTCTTGCCAAACACGTAGGCGGATACGGTTGGGCAATTATCATAATTACATTTATAGTAAGAGGTGCATTATGGAAAGTTAATGTTGACCAACAAAAAAGCATGCGTACAATGCAGCAGCTCCAACCAAAAATGAAAGCAATTCAGGACAGATATAAAAATAATCCGCAAATGATGCAGCAAAAAATGATGGAATTTTATAAAGAAAACAAATTCAGTCCTTTTTCAGGTTGTTTGCCATTGCTTATACAACTTCCTGTATTCATTTTGTTATACAGTGCATTGATGAGTCCACAATTCATACAAATTGCGGGAAACAGCTCATTTTTCTTCATAAACAGACTCGATAACACTTTGAAAAGTTCATCAGGTGTTTCAAATGACGGAACTTTTGCAATAAGTCAAAAAGATACTTTTGCTATCCCAGGAAACATTGATGTTGTTATGAAGAATGGTGAAACAGTAAAAGTAAAAGTTAAAAAACCCCAAAAAGCAGTTGAAATTCAGGGAGATATTAATCCGGGTAAAAATGTTGATTTCAAAATTGCTTTAGATAATATAAATCTAAGTTTTGAAGAATTAAATAATATTGCTAAAGCGACAATTCCGGTTATTGATAATGCTACAAAAGAAGTTGAAAATGTTGAATTTAACAGAAATGAAAGCATTTTAACGGCGACAATGCCAACAAATAACGTAAAAAGAACGTATCATACGGATGTATTGATACTGATTATTTTATTTGCTTTATCAATGTGGTATGCGACAAAATTATCAACATCTATGACAAAGAATACTGACCCGACACAACAGGCTATGCAAAAAACAATGGGAACTACAATGCCGATTATGATTACGGTAATGTTTATATTCTTCCCTATTCCCGCTGGTGTTCTTTTGTATTTAATAGTCAGTAACGCTATACAAATTGTTCAAACCGTTGTAATAAACAAACAACTTGAGAGAGCCGAAGAAGCAAAAAAAAGTACTCAGGTAATTGATAACACAGACCTTAGTAATGCTAAAAAAATCGAACCAAAGAGTATAAATGATGATAAACAGCAATAACGATACAATTTCGGCAATTGCAACAGTTATTGGGACAGGTGGAGTCAGCATTATACGACTTAGCGGAGAAAATGCGAAAGCAATAATTGAACAGATTTTTTATAAAAAAAATAAAATTTCTAAACCTGTAATAAAAGCCAATTCAATCACGCATGGTTATATCTGTGACAATGATATTCTGTTAGACGAAGTTATAGTACTATATTTTAAGTCACCGCACAGTTATACGGGTGAAGACGTCATTGAAATACAATGTCATGGCGGAGTTCAAATCACAAAAGCCATTTTGGATTTAACATTAAAATCAGGTGCAAGACTTGCAGAGCGCGGTGAATTTACAAAAAGAGCATTCATCAACGGTAAACTTGACTTAAGTCAGGCAGAGGCTGTCCTTGATATAATCAGTGCTAAAACCAAAAAATTTGCAAAAATGAGTGCAACAAATCTATGCGGAAAACTTGCAGAGAAAATAAATAATTTACGGAATAAAATTGTTACACTTTTATCAAATATAGTTGCTTCAATAGATTTTCCCGAAGAAGTTGAAGAACCAGAATATGACAAGATTAAAAATGATGTTAAAAATATTATTGCAGAAATTAATGAAATTCTTGCAGATTCAAAAAATTCAAATATTTTAAGACAAGGTATTAAAATTGCTATTGTCGGCAAACCAAACGTGGGTAAATCGTCACTATTTAACAGTCTTTTAAATTATGACAGAGCTATTGTTACTGATATAGCAGGGACAACAAGAGATATCATATGTGAAAGTATTGATATAAACGGCATACCTGCAACTTTAATTGATACGGCAGGGATACGTGAACTTGAAAATATTAACGATGCAAATAAAGTTGAAAATATTGGCATAGAATACTCAAAAAAATCAATAGAAGATGCTGAAGTTGTTATTTTTGCGACAGATTTAAGCTCAATTCCAACAAATGAGGATGAAGAAATATATCAATTAATATCAAGGAAAAAACATATTATTGTCGGAACAAAATCAGATTTAACTATAAAAAATACAAAGTTCAAAACAGATATACAAGTTTCAAATATAAATAAAAACGGAATAACAAAATTATTTGAAAGATTATGCGAACTTATTTCCGTTGAAATAAATGAAGAAACAGAATTTTTAACAAATGCAAGACAACAAGATGCACTTGAGAAATCAAAAAATGCACTAAATAATGCCCTTATTGGAATTGAAAATGAAATAGAACAAGATTTCATCGCAATTGATATTAAATCGGCACTTATGAACCTTGGCGAAATTACAGGTGATGACATTAATCAGGAAATAATCAATAATATATTTGAAAATTTTTGTATAGGTAAATAAATGATTACAGAATTATTGCTAATAGCCGCAGCAGGAATTATCGACCCAATGGATATGTCAGGACATCAAATGTATCCTTCAGGTGTTCTTGAGTGCGACAAATATCCGAGATATCCGTACCCAACGAGCAAATTGCCAAGACTAACGCTGCCGCAAAACATATATGCAAGTGATGGTAGAATTATAAGAGCAGGTCACTATTTGGTTTCACTTTCTATAAGCAGACAGGAGCTTTTGTTTTTTGAAGGTACAAAAGAATTATACACAATAAAAGTTTCCCAAACCGAAATTGTTGAAAAACCGTTAAAACTTGCTACAGCTGAATTTTACAGTTCAAATAACGGTGATTATTTTATTTTTTTAAAACAAGGCAAATATCATGCAAAAATTGATGTTCAACCTGCTTTTATTGTTAACGAAAATGAATAAATATCCTCAACCACTTTTTTATGATAGAATTGAATTGTAGATATTTTAGGAATTATTACCATGAACAGTTTAGAAGAAATTTTAGAAAAATATGAAGTAGTTATCGGCTTAGAAGTCCACGCACAATTAAAAAGCAAATCAAAAATATTTTGCCCAGATTCAACAGAATTTGGTGCAGAACAGAATACACATGTTTGTCCAATAACATTAGGTATGCCGGGAGTTTTACCCGTACTGAACAGAAAAGTTGTAGATATGGCAATTTTAACAGGTTTAGCGCTGAATTGCGAAATTGCAGAAATTTCAAAATTTGACAGAAAACAATATTTCTATCCTGATTTACCGAAAGGATATCAGATTTCTCAATACGACCTTCCTGTATGTAAAAACGGATATTTAATGATTAACGGTAAAAAAATTGGTATTACAAGAGCACATCTTGAAGAAGATGCAGGGAAACTCGTACACGCAGGCGGTATCGGCGGCGGCTTGGACGGCTCAGCATACTCATTGGTTGACTTAAACAGAGCAGGCACACCTTTGTTAGAAATTGTATCAGAACCTGATATACGTTCTGCTGATGAAGCAAAAGCATATATGGAAGAACTTCGTAATATTGTTAAATACATGGGAGTATGCGATGGTAACCTTGAAGAAGGTTCAATGAGATGTGATGCAAACATCAGTATAAGACCGTTCGGGCAAAAAGAATTTGGCACAAGAGCAGAAATTAAAAACATAAACAGTTTCTCTGCATTAAAACGTGCAATTGAATATGAAATATGCAGACAAGCGGATATTCTTGAAGATGGCGGTGAAGTTATACAAGAAACAAGATTATGGAACGATGCAGATGGCGAAACTAAATCTATGCGTTCAAAAGAAGATGCGCACGATTACAGATATTTCCCTGAGCCTGACTTGATGGCACTTGAAATTTCAAAAGAATGGGTTGAAAAAATAAAAGCAAACATGCCTGAGTTACCTAGTGAAAAAAGAGAAAGATATATAACCAAAGAGGGCTTGAGCGAATACGATGCACAAGTTATAGTAGAGCAGATGGAAACAGCATTGTTCTTTGACAGAGTACTTGAGCTTGGTGCAAATGCAAAATTAGCTGTTAATTGGTTAATGGGTGACATTACAGGATACTTAAAAGAAAAACATCTTCTTGTCACGGATACAAAATTAACACCCGAAAATCTTGCAGAAATGATTACAATGATAGAAAAAGGCACAATTTCAAATAAAATCGCAAAAGATATTATTATAGAAATGCTTGAAACAGGAGCGAAAGCCAATGATATTGTAAGCAAAAAAGGTTTAAGCGTAATATCTGACGAAAATGAACTTATTGCAATTGTAGAAAAAATCATTAATGATAATCCTAATCAAGTTGCTGCATACAAAGGCGGTAAAGATAAACTCTTCGGATTTTTTGTAGGACAAGCGATGAAGGCAACACAAGGCAGAGCAAATCCGCAATTAATCAACGATATTATTAAGAAAAAACTTTCAGAATAAATTTGGAAATACTAATTCACAAATAGGAGCAAAGAATAATAAATGAAAAAATTAAAAATATTTATATCATTAATTATTTCAGCTCTCATTTGTGGTGTAGTTTTAGCTGCACCAAAGGAATTAAAAATTCAATATGACGATTATAAAAAACCTGCTTTACAGGCTGACCCAAATAAAACTGTCCTGACGGGAGGTGTATCTCAAGTTCAAGAATTACCATCCGGTATGTACGGTATGTGGGAAGTAAAAGGTACATTGTTAAATACCAATGACTACGCAAAATATGCCGCACACAGTTCTGATATTTGGGTTTTAAGGAAAGACGGAAACTATGTAACATTACTAAATCCGCAAAATGGCGCAAGCGCAACAATCACAATAACTGCTGTTGAAGATAATACAGCTACGTTCATAAGAGGATTAAAATCCTTTAACAGAAAAGACTCTGAAGAAGTAACTTTAACACTGCAAGGGGATACTTTCTACGGCACCGATTTAATAGTAAACGAAACAACAACATACGGAATTCCCACTACAACAGTGGCAAGATACAAAGTTTATGGCACTAAAATATCAGGAGATAGTCTTTATAAACCAAATAACACAATAAGATTTAAATTTTAATTGATTGTTTGAGAGGAATTAAAATATGGATAAACATGTCGGATATGCCAATATTAACAAAATGGAAATTTACAGGAAATTTTATCTTTTTTTATTAGTATTATATACTGCTGCTACAATTGCAACCTTCTTCGCATGGATGTTTTATGTTGATTTTAAACCTCTCCATGCTCCCAACCCGGGTTTCTTAATGCTAATTATGCCTATTGCTTTTGGAACGGTTTTTAGTTTTGTGGCAAAAAATTTCACAATAATCGTTTCCATGATAATTGGACTTGTTATTCTTTTTAATTCGTACATCGGATTTTACGATGAATTTTTTATTGAAAATTCAACGTATATTCCATTTCTTTTACTATTCATAAATTCAACATTAATTTCAACTATTTTGACAAGCATTTCGAAGAATATAAAATTATTTTTATATAATGCCTGCACAGGATACAAATATGAAAATAATAATCACGCTTATAATGATTTAATTTTGGAAACATATCGTAATACATACAAAAAATATACCCGAATTAAATCCGGTGATGACGAATACTGTAGCAGCATTGATGATATATTTTCCGGAAATTATAAAGGATGTGATTTTAAATTAATAGAATGTTCTGTAGGATATAGCACGGAAAGCAGTGCAAGAATTGTATTTTCCGGTACTGTTTTAATTGCTGAATTACCAACGGATTACGCTTCTGTTATCAATTTAGATAAAAAAATTTTTTCCAAATTGGAAACTGAAGAATTGGATACATTTTTTCCTGATGAAAGCAACGTAAACAAAGTTCTAACACTTGCCCTTTCACCCAACGGAATAGAAAAACTGACAAGATTTTTTGCTGATTTTAAAGAACCAAACAATAATATTAATGAAATGTTACCCGATAAAACAAAAATAATCATTGAAAACAATAAATTATACTATTGGAAAAGTATATCAGGGAGCAAATTTGAAATAAATATATTCAAATCTATATGTGAAAATTATAAAGAAACCGATAAAATTACAAACGAAATTAATAGCCAATTGAAAGTTATTGACTTTTTAGTTAACCCGGAAAATTTAGAGAAAATAAAAACTATTCAAGATATTTCTCTACAATAGACCCTTGCTCAGCTTCGGCAATTTCAAGCATCTTATAAACCATATAAGCACCTAAAGCCACGGCTTTAGGGTCAAGATCAGTATTTGAGGCAATATCAATAATAGCCTGATTAATTTCAGGATTTTCTTCTTTAATGTAATGAATCATGCCTTTTCTCCAAGCATGCGTATCCTCTAAAATTGCCGTAAAAACAGTATCTTTATGTTCTTCATTAATAAGTGGTAACATATATATCCCTTTTTTATAAATAATTTTCTTCTTGAAGCGCAACGCCGGCTAATTGAGTATCAAGCACAACAAAATTTTTCACGGGTCCTTTTGCTTGTTTTTCAATTAACTTTGGCATAGACTGGTTTGCTGATTTTATTGCAGTTTTTAAATCTTCATAAAGTTCTTCAGGTTCATCTACGTATAAAACCAACGGCGGAGCAGAATGTTTCATTAATACCAAAACTGCTTTTCTTGTTTTAATTTGTTGTTGATTTTGAAAATGTTGTGTCATTTTTATTCCCTCTGTTTTCATATACCATCAGCAATCTATTTAATGATAGTTCTCAATTAATCAAGTTACATCATGTAATCGCATTATTTTTTGTGTTATGATAATCATAAATAACAATATGATGAAGGATATTATATGAAAATTTTATGCACACTTATTTCTATAATTTTAATATGCACATTTATAATTCTAACATATTTGATGCAAAATAACACACTTATTACAAATACCGGTTCTCTGCCCCCATTAAATGCTGTTATTTATTCAGTTCTGATAGGAATTGTGTCATTTTTAGCAGGTTTTATCCTAAATCAAGGAAAAATTGAAGAACTTAAAAATTCATCAACAAAACAACTCAGAAAAGCTGAAAAAGCTAATATTGATACAAAAGAAAGTCTTGATAAAATAGACAGGCTTAATGCCAAAATAGAAACCTTAGAAACTGCTCTGCAAGAAGCTATTAAAAACAGAAAGAGTTAATAATGGAAAACAAAAAAGTTGCCGTTTACATACACAGGCTATCTGATAAGAATTTTAAAAGTGGCGGTGACAAAGTTAATCACTATATAATTAAAGCACTAATAGAGCTTGGTTTTACCGTTGATGTATATTTTGACATTAACGATGGAACAAATCTAAGTGTTAACGAACTTTTACCAAAAGAAACAAGTTATAGTCATAATAAAGATTATCTGTTTACAATAGGTGAAAATTTTTCAGAAAATAAAGACATACTTTACATACATGAAAACAGCAGACATTTTCAGGACAAATATACAAGAAGTACTTTTTCAAAAATTATAAGAGCAATTTGTCAACCGAAACGAACAAAATATATAAAAGAAAGATTATTAAAGGAAATAAATGCCACCCAAAAAAGTAAAAATGTGATTGTACCATCCGATATAGTGAAAACCGACATTTTAGAATTTTTCAAAATACCAACAGAAAAAATTTTCATATTGCCGCCACCTGTTGATAAACAAGATATAAATTTTTGCATCAATAATAACGAAGTATTTACATTCGGCTTATCTGGGAGAGGTTTTAGTAATAAAGGCGGTTGGGAATTAATTACCGCAGCACTATTGCTGAAATTAACAAGACATAAATTTAAAATTATAATAATATATCCATTTTCTAAAACATTAAGAAATACAGAATTTATTATAAAACTACTTGGACTCTCCGATAATATTACTTTTAAAGAATATTGCGAAAACATGTCAAAAGATTTTTATTCAAAAATAAATTGTCTTGTTATGGCATCGAAAAGAGAAGCATTCGGACTTGTTGTCCCTGAAGCAATGAATTTAGGAATTCCGGCAATAATCAACACACGCTGCGGAGTAAAAGACTTTATAAAAGATAATGAAAACGGCTTTATATATGATTACGAAAAACCCGTTATAAATTTATTCAAAAAAATGAGTTATGTACTAAAAAACAAAGAATTATGTAATAATATGAGCAAAATTACGCCCGAAATACAAGAAGAGCTTTCATACGAAAAATTTATGGTAAGATTTTCAACTATTTTAAAAAAACTAGGATATTTGAAGTAAAAATAAAAAAATCTATTGATAAGAATATTTGTATGTATTATCCTTTTAATTGTAGAAAGAGGTAAAAATGCAAAAACGTTGGTATGATACAGATTCCACAATGAGTTTAGCTATAAGCATGCTCAAAAATGCAACAGAAGACAAGCAAAATTCAGTATGCAAACTTATTGAAAAAAAAGCCAAAGAATTAAATATTAATAATACTGAAAAACCGATACTTTTTAAAGTTTTTGATAAGCGTTGGTACGATGAAAAAGAAAATGTTTATAATGCGATGGAAATTATACGTTGTTCAAGTGTAGAAAACAAACGTATCTTAGCACTTGCAATCATTGACCACCTATGCAATTTAGTATAGTTTTCAGGAAATTTTGGGGAATTTATGAGTAATTTTATAAAAATTATCTTTTCAATTTGTTTATTTCTTGTTACATCACCTGCTTTTGCCATAAAAATAGGATTGATAGAAGAAGCAAAAGAAACACCGGTAGCTGTTTCCAGCTTAGGCGGTATATTTGACGCAAATTCAGGCAAAGAACTCTTGAGGTTAGCTCCAATGACGAACTATGCATTGAAAAACGGCAAAAAATCAATTCTTGTCAAAGTCAGCGGTAAATATTACACCTTGAACTCCGGAAGCATAAAAATAAAAACATACGATACAAAAGGTTTTGTACTATCAAAAAATCGTTGGTACAGACAAAACCTTCTCGTTTTCAAAGGTTCAGGCGGTCTGACAGTAGTAAACGATATAAATCTTGAACTATACCTCTTGGGTGTAGTACCGTCAGAAATGCCAAGCAGTTGGAATATAGAAGCACATAAAGCACAGGCAATAGCCGCAAGAAGCTATGCCCTTGCAAATTTAGGGAAACGAGCTTCACATGGGTACGATCTTAAAGATACGCCCGAAGATCAGGCATACGGAGGAGCATCAAGCGAAACGCAAAAAACGAATAAAGCTGTAATTGATACACAAGGGCAAGTATTGGTAAACAACAGAAAAATTATTTCCGCATACTATCACGCAAGCGCAGGCGGACAAACAACAAACAGCGGAAACATTTGGTGCAAGAACCTCCCATACCTTCACTCAGTTCCGAGTTTTGATGATAATATACCAAGGAAAGGTCATGGCGTAGGAATGTCACAGTACGGAGCAAATAATTTAGCCCAACACGGCTATAATGCATATCAAATACTTGCATACTTCTATACAAATGTACAACTTTCAACAGTTCCCGCTATTTATTAATAAAAAAAAGAGTTGCATAACTTATACAACTCTTAATTAAAGTGTGATATATACTTGGTAGATCTAGTCTATTCCTCTTCTTTTTTATTTTTGGGATCATCTTCCGGAGTTTCATCACCGGTTGGAGTTTCGCTTTCCGGCTCATCAGTTGCAGGAGGATTTTCAGTACCTTCTGCTCCTTTATTTTCAGCTCCGTCAGTCTTATCAGATATTTTATCGTCTGTTTTATCAGCATCATTTTTTGCGTCATTTTTAGCATCGTCAATATCGTTTTCAGCTTTCTTATCAAGTTTATCAACATCAACGTGTTCACCGGGATTAAAACCAAATTGGAACGGATTTTCTTCATAAGTATTATTCAAATCTTTAATTTCACCACCGAATAATACGCCGTATTTATTTTGTAAATTAATATCCTGATCAACAGTTTGAACCGCATCGACAGTTTCATCACCAATATTAATTTTGAATTGCCCCTGTATTAAATCATCCGTGACATCAGTTTTATTAACTTCTTGGTAAGTACTTAAATCAATTGAAGTGATACCTGCTTCTGCAGCCGTAGTGAAAGAGTATTTTCCTGTTGTCTGATCCATAGCAACCATTTGAAGAGATTTCAATTCATCACCTTCAATTTTGCCGTTACCGTCAGCATCATACGCTTTCATTTCTTCCCAACCGTTTTTTGCACCTAAAAACTCGGTTGCATCATCAAATACACCATCGTTATCTCTGTCTTGAATGAAGTCATATTTAACATTGTCTTTAGTAAATGACATCGGGTCACAACCTGATTTTCTTGACGAAGGTCTGGGTGTGCTGGGTTCAACTGATGTTTTTCTTTCAACTTTAATATCATCGGGGAACAAACAAGTTAAACGTTCTGCCAATGAATTATATGCAGCTTTTGAGGCATCATCCAATCCTGTAGGAATTGTAACAGTTCCGTCAGCAACAGATATACCGCATTTATCAAATGCTCCCTGCAAAATAACCAATGCATCATCAGCACCCATATTGCCTAATTCATCAGCTTTTAAAAACTCATCAAGTTTTGCAATTTGACCGTTTGTTGAGTCCTCTTTGCTGTTACCTTCAGCTTTATATTTATCAATAACACCTTGACGCAAAGTTGCTCTCGTATTATATGCTTCTTGGAATTTTACGGAATCTGCCTGCCTTGCCGATAAAACATTTTCTCTGCTTTTAACGGAAGAATTATATTCTGTATTTTTTATATTATATTGATCGGTTAAAGACTCAATACTAGCCTGAACCTTAGTCAATTGGTCACAAAGTTCTTTTATATCATCACCAAGAGCCTCGCAATCAGCAAATGCATTCTTAACACCGGAATCAGACACTGATACTTTTAATCCGAGTTGAGTTGCAATAACCGTTGCCAGATCTTGTCCCTGATATTTGCCGTTTTTGTAATCCTCAATACACTTTGCAATAACACTGTTGCTTTCCGTTTCTTTTTCGTTATTGTATTCTTCGGATTTAGAAGCTGCAACTTTTAATTTATCATTTAAAGCTGCAGACTTTTCTTCTGTAGTTTGAGCAGTAGTCTCATAAGTTTTTTCTTCTGCTTCTTTTTGTTCGTTAAGTTTATCGAGCTCCTCTTTCAAGTTTTCTAATTTACTTAATAAAATTTTTGCCAAACTATCATATTCTGCAATTTGCTCTGTCAGTTGATTACGAATATCATTCAGAACCTTCAATGTATCAACATCTTTTACATCTAAATCTTTACGATTTTTCAATGCAGTATCAGCCTTATCCAATACATTTGATTCATTAACAGAAGAAGCAGTATTATCATTTGAACCGGCTTCTTCAGGAGCCTTACAGTCAGGACAATCTTCCAATTTGTCTTTTTCACCACTCAAAACTGATGCAAAAATTTCATCAAGATTATCAACAGTTACATTAATATCATTTGACTCATCGTCATCATTAATATAACCTTTTAACAATTCGTAGTCGTCTTTGTTTACTACACCATCTTTGTTCGCATCCAACTCAGCAAAAGTTATATCATACTTTGCTGCACCTGTACTAATCGGGTTTACTCCATCTACCATAAAAATCACCTTATATATATCACTCATATATATAAAGGATATATTGATAGTGAGAAATTCAAATATTTCAGATTTTGTTACAATTGTTTACATATAATTAAAAAACATTATCCATCTGCAGACTATCTTTTTTCTTTTCTGCAATTGAGAGAATACCTTTTATAAAATCAAAAATATTATCATACCCACGTACGGAACCGGCAAGAACATACCCTTTACGTTTGGAATCCATAAAATCAATATCTGCAATCAACCCTTTTATATTATTTGAATTTGAGTTTTTATCCATATATAAATTCAAATGAGCAACTTTTGATTTTGTGAAAGCATTTTTAACTTCTGCAAATTTTTCAATAGTTTTAGTTCTTACCGATGCTTCCTCACTTGAATGTCCAAAAAGTTCAACATTTTCTTTCAAATTATTGCAATAATCAGACAAAGCTCGGTCAAAGACTTTTCTTGCATCATGATTTATCCACAATGACGAAAAAGAATTATTAGAATTAATACTATGAACGAACATACTCACCCCTAACAAATAAAACACATAAAAATAATAACACAAAAGAAGGACAATGACAAAGCATTGACCTACTTTTGTAAAGTTTTAAAAAACTAGTCAGCTCTACCTGCAGTACCAAGAACCTGCATTTTGTGTTTAACGAGTTCTTTAATAGCAGCTCTGCCGGGACCCATATATTCACGAGGGTCAAATTTAGCAGGTTCATTAATAAAGAATTCTCTTATAGTAGCTGTCATAGCTAATCTCAAGTCGGTATCGATGTTAATCTTAGCAACACCATTCTTAGAAGCGAATGATAACATTTCTTCAGGAACACCTTTTGCGTTAGGAAGTTGACCGCCAAATTCGTTACATTTAGCAACCAAATAAGCAGGAACTGATGATGAACCGTGAAGAACAATCGGAAAATCATATCCTACAACTTCGTTGATAGATTTTTTGCACGCAGCCAATCTGTCGAAGTCTAAACTTGGTTCTTCTTTGAATTTATAAGCACCGTGAGAAGTACCGATTGCAATTGCTAAAGAATCACAACCTGTTTCCTTAACAAATCTTGCAGCTTCTTCAGGGTCAGTATAAGTAGCATCTTTCGCCTTAACTTTAACTGCATCTTCAACACCTGCAAGTTTTCCTAATTCAGCTTCGACACTAACATTTCTTGCGTGTGCATATTCAACAACCTGTTTAGTTAAGGCAATATTTTCTTCCAATGGGAAACGACTTCCGTCAATCATAACTGATGAAAAACCACCATCAATACAAGACTTACAAATATCAAAATCAGCACCATGGTCTAAGTGTAATGCAATAGGAACAGTAGTTGTAGCTAATGCTGCTTCAACCAATTTTATTAAATAAGTTTGGTTAGCATATTTTCTTGCACCTGCAGAAACCTGCAAAATAATCGGAGCTCTCGATTCTTCAGCAGCTTCAGCAATTGCTTGCAAAATTTCCATATTGTTTACGTTGTAAGCACCAATAGCATATTTGCCTTCTAATGCTTTTTTGAACATCTCTTGTGTTCCGACAAGTTTTCTTTCGCTCATATTCTTCTCCTTAACTTGTAATGTATTTTCAACATAATTATAATAACACGAACAAAAAAGTTTGTAAAAAAATGTAAATCTTGTTAATTTTTATATATAGACTTGCCAATAAAATTCTCATCATTGTAGAATAATAATATAGTTTGGAGAGAGATAGAGATGGACGATAATAACGAAAATGTTATAAGCATTTTTGAACGACACAAAGCAAATAAGCCATTTTCAACCGATGCTAAAGTTGTAAAATGCGATGATGATATCTATTGTGTTACCGTAAAAAAAGACAAGCATGGCAATCCATTCAATAAAGAAGAGCTTATTGAAGATGCGATGCTAACGGAATACATAGTCAAGGTTCTTATTGACACTCCGCAAGGTTCTTACATAAATAATTATAAGGTATCAGGTGATAAAATTATCGGTTTTCTCAGCAAATTCGCCAACAGAAAAAAGCAAGGGCAAGTAATAGAAATAGATAAATACATTCCGGACGATTTAGCGTGAAAAACAAAATACTAAACCTGTTAAAACAGTCAACAAAGCCTTACCGATATGTAGGTGGAGAAGAAGGTTCAATAAAAAAAGATTTAAGTAAAACAGAACTAAAGACATGTCTTATGTTTCCGGACATGTATGAGGTTGCTGTGTCTAATTTAGGACACCGCATACTTTATCATATTTTAAACAAACAGGAAAACATTTTGTGCGACAGGACTTATGCACCCGCGAGCGATTTTGCAAAAATTCTGCAAGAAAACAATCTTCCGCTGTATTCCATAGATAACTTTATCCCATTAAAAAACTTTGATGTACTTGCAGTTTCACTTTCCTATGAATTAAGTTATCCTACAATGCTTAAAATGTTCGAAATGGGTAGAATATCCGTAAAATCAGCAGACAGAAACGAAGATGAACCGATAGTTTTGGGCGGTGGCAATTGTGCTTATAGTCCTGAACCTCTTTGGGAATTTATTGATGTATTCAACATAGGTGATGGGGAAAAATCTCTGCCTAAAATTTATGATGAAATTTTAAAATTAAAGAAAAAAGGTTTAAAAAGAAGAGAAATAATAAAAGAACTGTCAAAACTGGACGGAATATACGTACCTTCTTTATACAAAGTCAATAAAGAATTTTCTTGTCCAAAACCAATAAATAATGCTCCAAAAGTTATTAATAAACAAAATTCACTATTAGATGATGAAGATTTCCCCGTTAATTTCCCCGTACCGCTATCACCATCAGTTCACGACAGAGTTGTCGTTGAGATAAGGAGAGGTTGCGGAAGAATGTGCCGTTTTTGTCAGGCGTGCTTCGTAAATCTTCCGATAAGAGAAAGAAAAGCATCTTCGGTTGAAAATTTGGTTGATAAATCTTTAAAAAATACCGGTTATGAAGAATATTCTTTATTATCTTTATCCTCAAACGACTACAACGGCATTGTCCCGTTATTGGGTTGCATGGCAAACAAATATGCAAAAGATGGTATTTCAGTATCACTGCCAAGCCAAAGAGCTGATAAATTCAGCCTTAAACTAGCACAAATTGCACAAACAGTAAGGAAAGGAACGATTACAATCGCAATTGAAGCAGGTTCTCAAAGACTTAGAGATACTGTTAACAAAAACCTGAATGAAGAACAAATTTTTTCAAGTATACTTAGTGCTTACGAAGCAGGCTGGAATACAGTAAAGATATACCTCATGATAGGACTTCCTACAGAAACTTATGCGGACTTGGATGAAACAGTCGAACTTTTAAAAAGAATTAAATGGAGAGCAAATAACTTAAAAAAAGAAAAAAATCTTCCCAAACTTCTCTCTTTGACAGCAACAGTATCAATATTTGTACCAAAAGCATTTACGCCATTCCAATGGTACGGGCAAAACTCTCTCGAAACCATTAAAGAAAAAACAAAATATCTTCAGGAAAAAATTAAGAGCGTTAAAGGTGTAAAATTAAATTTTCACAATGCATTTTTATCAAGACTTGAAGCAGTATTTTCAAGAGGCGACAGAAAATTAAGCGAATTAATTTATCAAACATACAAAAACGGGTCTTATCTCGATGCCTGGCATGAGAACTTCAATGAAGCAATATGGATAAAATCGGCAGAAGAAACAAACATTAATTTTGAAGAATATTCGACAAGAGAAATTCCTGTAAATAGCGAGCTGCCTTGGGAATTTATAAACACGGGGATAAGCAAAGAATTTTTAAAACAAGAATTTTTAGCTTCAAGAGAATATGCTCTACATCCGGCATGTGATGAAAAATGCGTGAAATGCGGGGCATGCGGCTTTGGTGCGAATAAAACTATCAATAATGAAATGCTGCCGTACAAAGAACCAAAGGAAATATATAATTACAAAAAAGAAAATGAGGAAAGAACCCGCTATAAGTACAGACTAAAAATTTCAAAAACAGGAGTTTTAAAGTACATATCACATTTAGATTTTTTAAAATTGGTCATTAAGGCAATAAAAAAAGCAAAAATTGATGTTGCGTACTCGTTGGGTTTCAACCCTGCACCTAAGTTGTCTTTAGGAGTTGCACTTCCGCTTTTTGTAAGAAGTACAGGAGAGATAATGGACATAGAGCTTTATAAAAACATGTCTTGTGATGAATTAAGCGAAAAACTGAATAAATTTTTACATCCTGACTGCAGAGTATTATCGGCTAAAAAAATGCCTGATAAGCACGAATCAATAGAAAATGAGACATACTGGGCAAGATATGAAGCCATCCAAACAAAAAAAGACTTGAAAAAAAATGAAATAGAGGATATTATAAAAAGTGTTCTTGCACAGGAAAGTATTTTTGTTGAAAGAACAAATAAAAAAGGTTTAAAAAAGCAAGTTGATATCAGAAAATCAATAGAGTCAATAAAAACCGAAAATACAAACGACTCTGTAAAAATCAAGTTTGTATTAAAAGCTACGAACAGTAATTCTGCTGATGATAGCATACCTATACTCAGAGCAGACGATTTTATTAGCGTAGTGTTCCCAAATACGGATTGGGATGTGTGCAGACTGGACTTACTGGATAGAAACAAGGTCAGTCTGATGAGTTAAAGTTTAAAAGTTTTATAAAGGAAAATAACAATGGCAAAATCAATTATTGTATCTGAACGTGATAACATTGCGGCAGTTGTTGAAAACAATCGTGTAACTGAGTTTTTTGTAACAAGAGGTGATATACTTTTAAATGATGTTTACTTAGCTACTGTGGAAAACATTTTACCAAGTATTGAAGCAGCTTTTGTAAATGTCGGAAGCGACAAGATGGGATTTTTACATGCATCTGATGTTATCGGCAGAGGCACTTTAGAAGAAAAATTGAAACCGGGGCAAAAAATTCTTGTCCAAGTTGTTAAAGAACCTGTTGGACACAAAGGTCCGAGAGTAACCATGTCAATATCTTTACCCGGAAGATTTTTAGTTTTAATGCCGGACGAAAAGGGTATTAATGTAAGTAAAAAGATAGAATCTTCTAAAGAAAGAGCAAGATTAAAATCAATAGTAAGTCTTTTGAAACCGGCAGGAGTTGGCGTAATTATAAGAACAGAAGCAGAGGGACAAACAGATGGTGAAATTCAGGAAGACATGGAAGCTCTGTTGGAAAAATGGAACGACATTGTCAATGCAGTAGATACACACAACCCTCCTGCATTAGTATCAAGAGATCAGGACTTATTATACAGAGTCATACGTGAAGCAGCAACAGAAGATACTGATGAAATAATTGTTGATACATCGTTTGCAATGCACAGAGCGAATCAACTGTTACAAAGCTGGAATATGAATCACGATATCAACGTTTCCGTACACAAAGGTATGGATAATATTTTGGTAAATAAAGGTATTGATAAAGAAATTAAAAATGCACTGCAAATTAAAGTCATGCTTCCATGCGGAGGATATTTATTTATCCAACAAACAGAAGCATTAACTGTTGTAGACGTCAACAGCGGAAAATTTACAAGCGGCGCATCTCAGGCTGAAACTATCAGAAAAACGAACATTGAAGCAATTGATGAAATTGCTCGCCAACTAAGGCTTAGGAATATTGGCGGTATGATTATCATTGACTTTATTGACATGGATAATCGTGCAGACAAATTAGCCATTCTGGAACATTTTGAATCTGCACTGGAACCTGACAAAGCATGCCCTCAAATTGGTCAAATTTCTGATTTAGGTTTGGTTGAATTGACAAGACACAGACAAGGACAAAGTCTACAAGAAATATTTACAAAAAAATGTCCTCATTGCAACGGAACAGGCTATATACAGGATGCCTTTAATTTTGCTTCCGCACCAAATGAAAGCGAATTTAAGGCAAAAGGTACAAAAATTAAACTTACTCCAATAAAACCACAAAACAATAATCAACAAAAACAAAGACCTGTTCAAAGCGATACACCTCAACCAATGCAAGAACAAGAACAACCGCAGGAAAGAAAAATTCAAACTTCTCCATCTATAAATGCGACTGTTCAAAATCAAAAACAAAATGACAATAAAGACAGAAGAAAGTTCATTTTCAATGCAGAAATAATGAAGAACTTTATATCGGAAACAGGTACATATTTTGATTTGGCAAAAGTTGTACGCAGTGCAAGAATACCGATTTCAACCGTAAATACTAAATTTCCAAGGTGGTTAAACAAAGATACATTTATGATGTTATCGGAAATTGAAAACGCAGATGCGGTTTCATTTGCAAAACCTATGGAAGAGAAATCCATACAACCGCAAAAACGCAGAAATGAAAAAACTCCGCTTCCAAGAATTGAAGATGTAATAAAAGTTGCAAATGAGGAAGAGAAAAAAGAAGAAATTTCTGAAAATAATAAAAAAGAACTTGAAAATAAAACAGAAAAGGAAGAGAATATAGAAGTATCTGATGTTGCTAAGGAAGTTGAAGAAAAACCCAAAAGAGGAAGAAAACCGTCTACAACAAAGAAAACAACACCGAAAAAAACAACAACAAGAGGTAGAAAACCTAAAAAATCTGAGGAGTAATCGGCATGAAAAAAATCATATATGCACTAACCCTAGTACTTTTAATTTTCACATTTAATACAAATTTTCAAATAACCCCTGCCATTGCAGAAAATGCAGTCATACAGGATGATGTATTAAATTCGGAAGATACAGCAATTGATAACTCGACTGACGATGTACTTGATAAACCTATTTTCGATGAAAAAAAACCTCAGTCTAAGACATCTAAAATAACAGGAAAACTTTCAAGTTGGGTAATAAAAATAGTAGGGTTAGCCTGTATATTACTTATTGCAGCATTTTGTCTGTTTTTCATAGTTCTTGCTAACAAGCAAAGGCAACAAGAAATGAGAAAAAAGAAAATGAGTGCCAATGCAAATGTTATTAATGCAATTGATAACTTCGCCAGACACAGGATAAAAAAATAAAATTATTTTTGGGAGAGTGAAATGATAACATTTATAACCGGTCTTGCAATTTTATTGTTTGGCTACATCTTTTATTCTAAGTACGTTGAAAAACAGTTTTGTCCTGACAACAGAGAAACACCGGCAATAAAAAATGCAGACGGTGTTGATTTTGTGCCATTATCTACAACAAAAAACATTCTGATACATTTACTGAATATTGCGGGATTAGGTCCAATTTTAGGAGCAATTCAAGGCATACTTTTCGGACCGATTTCTTTTATACTAATTCCGTTGGGATGCATATTTATGGGAGGAGTTCATGATTATTTTTGTGGAATGATTTCAATGAGAAATAATGGAGCTCAAATTACTGACCTTATAAAAAAATACCTTGGTCAAAATTATTTTAAAATTTTTATAGTAATAGTTTCCGTTATGCTGCTTTTACTATCAACAGTATTTATATATACAGCAGGAGATATAATCGCAGACAGATTTTTAGGGCAAACTGATTTTTCCCTGACAAACCCGGTTATGTTGACATTGTACTTGATAATAACAGCATATTTTATTCTTGCTACGTTATTTCCGATAGATAAAATAATAGGAAAGTTTTATCCTATATTTACAACATTGCTATTACTGGGAACGTTATTTGTAGTCGTTGGATTTATCACAAAAGGTGTTCACCTTCAAGAATTAACGACAAACACACTAAATACGCATCCAAAAGGTGCCTCAATATTGCCAATGTTCTTTATGACAGTTAGTTGCGGGCTTTTATCAGGTTTTCATTCCACACAGTCCACAATCGTATCAAGAACCATAACATCAGAACTTCTTGGGAAAAAGATATTTTACGGTATGATGTGTGTAGAAAGCCTTATTGCTATGGTTTGGGCAGCAGGTGCTATGCATGTTTACACAATGAATATAATTCCAAATGAACTTATCGGAACAGTAAACGTAATAAATGATATTGCAGATACATTTGTTCCACACATGCTTACCTTCATTGTAACACTTGCAGTAGTTATACTTCCTATAACATCAGGTGATACTGCTCTCAGGTCATTAAGAATGACAATTGCAGATACTATAAATTTAAAACAGAATATTGCGATAAACCGAATAAAAATCATTGTTCCCATTACATTTTTGCTTTTCGGAATACTTTATTGGGCAAAAACAAATTCAGACAGTTTTACTCAGATTTGGAGATATTTTAACTTTGGAAATCAGCTTATAGCTATACCAACATTACTATATACAACAGTTTATTTATATTTGAACAAGAAAAACTACTTTATCGCACTAATTCCCGCACTATTTTATATATACATAACATCAACATTTATTCTTAATGCACAAATAGGTTTTAATTTGCCTTACTTAACATCACAAATTATCGGAATATTAATAATGTTGGGAAGCATATTCTATATCCGAAGAAAAATTAAAAAAAACAAAGAAAATTTGACTTAAATTAATCAAAAAGATATCATAGTAGGAGTAATTATTTCGGAGAAAAACTATGGCTGATACTTTAGAAAATGTAAATTGTCCTGCATGCGGCAAACTCATGCACAAGATTTTTATAAAAAACAGAAACATATTTTTAGATGTATGCATTGACGGTTGTGGCGGAATACTATTTAATAATCGTGAATTCCAAATGTTTGACGAACAACATGAAGATGCAAAAGAAGTATTTGATGCACTAAAGGGTAAAACTTTTGATGTAGTTGACGAAACAGAATTAAGAGTTTGTCCGGTGTGCGGTGCAAATATGGTAAAAAATTATTCAAGCATAAAAAAGAAAATTCAAGTTGATGACTGTTACACTTGCGGTGCAAAATTCTTAGACAACAACGAGCTAAATAAAATCCGAGAAGAGTACACTACTGATGCAGAAAGAGCTGCCGATGTTGAAAAACACTTTTTAGAAAGTACATATACAGACGAATTAGGAGTTGAACATAATGTGTCTGACCTACTTGCAGAGAATAAATTAATTGGCGAAATTGCAAGAGCTGATGTAACAAATGCAGACAGGCTAACCGAATTTATAAGTTTTATAAGAAGTGCTTTATAATGTAAATTTTTATTAACAACGACACTTCTTCACCTAAAGTTTTTCCGTAAAAATACCGATAAGTTAACTATGAAATTAGTTAAGGAGTATTAGCATGGAAATTAACAAGGTTCAATTTGAAAGTATGAAAAGTCTTGGTATTACGCAATCTTTTGAAGATTTAGACGTAGACAAAGACGGAGTTATAAGTGACAAGGATAAAACAGGTGCAAATGAAGAAATCGCTAAAGTTATCGGTGATTTAATTTCAGCTGCGGGAAAAGACGGCGAAGTTACCGACTTAAACGGTGATGATATTGTTGATGATATAGATAAAATTCTCAAGAACTACGAAGAAGTAGTTAAAGCGGGCGATAAGGGTGATACAACGACAGGTGGTTTATCTGAGGCAGACAAAGCAAAACTTGCTGAATTAAAAGACAAATTGGCAAAAGTTAACGAAAGAATTACGGCAATTAACAAAGAAATTGAAACTCTTGAAGCAAGAAATGTTGAACTTCACAAACAACAGGAAGCATTGCTAAAAGAACAGGAAGAAGCTCAGGCCGCAGCAGACAGTGCAAATGAAAAACTTGAACAAGAACAAGCTCTTCTTGAAACTTACACAAAAGAATATGACAATTATCAGGAAGAAATTGAAGATTTAAACAAAGAAATCTTAAAAGAACAAGACAGAGAAGAAGGCGAATTTCAAACTGAAATGAATAACGCCGTAAATGATGCAATAAATAATTATGACCCTAAAACTGACGGTGATGATTTTAACGCATATTTTGCAAAGAAAATGGATGAAGTAGGATTTCCTACATTTACAAAATTAAATTCTTTAAATTGGGATGTGGAAAATCTTTCAGAAGAAGCAGCCGGAGTTTTAAGAAACATAATGACGCAAAGCGGAGTTGTAGCAACGGCAAAAGCTGCAGCAGAACTTGCAAACGCAAACCTTGCTGATGTAAATTCAAGATTAAAAACGGTTAATGATGAAATTGAAGCTAAT
>JAZLLQ010000045.1:0-38106 GCA_045598245.1 Candidatus Gastranaerophilales bacterium | reverse complement strand
CTTCTTTTAAATTTGTACTTTTTCATTAGAGTTTTTTGTACGTACTTCTTTTTCTCTTTGCTTTGCGTAAACAAAGAGAAAATAGAAGTACCAAGAAAAAGAGAAATCAACGCATCAAATAGAGCTTGTAAAATATTTCATCGCACTAATTTTCTGTCATTTGTTAAAACAAATGCAGATAAATTTGCACTCTGAAATATTACAATCTCTATGCCAATTCATGGCGGCAAAGCCGCAAATTTTTTTACATGTCATTACGAGGAACAACAACATTTTATGTGACGAAGTAATCCACTTAATGATAAATGTAGAGCTATATTTGTTATGTAGATTGCTTCACTTCGTTCGCAATGACATAAAATAAAACTCGCCTTTATAATTTTACTCAAATTTGCACTATGAGCGGTGATATGTAGGGGCGGAATTGTGTAGGATTTTCGTAGTAATTTCGTACATAAGTTTAGAAATTCAAGAAAATCCGTTACACGTTATTCCGCTTTACTGATGTATTTTTATATTTATCCAGCGAGTAGTCAGCAAATTTAGATGTAAAATTATTCCGGCGAGCAGTTTCTTTTGGCACACCGTTTTCTTTGCTGTCAAAGAAAATGGTGTGAAATACTTGTTTGAACAGTGTTATTAGAGTAAGAGTAGGAAAAGGTACAAATTAAAAATTGCAAACAATATGTAAGTATGTATAAAAAAGACTTACTTCTATAATTAATATTACACGAACATGTTTAACATATATTTGAATTACATTATTGTCTGAATGTTTCGCTGATGGCATAAAGCAATTGCTATTGCATCAACTGTATCATCCAATTTTGGCATCTCTGTATTTAAAGCTAAAGCAGTCATGCTTTTAACCTCATCCTTGGTTGCCCGACCAAATCCCGTTATTGTTTGTTTTACCTGAAGTGGAGTATATTCTGCAATATTTACATCATTTTTTGCAAGAGCCATAATTATTACACCTCTTGCTTGAGCAACGGGAATAACCGTTTTGAGATTTTTAAAATAAAAAAGCTGTTCTATTGAAGCAACATCAGGCTTATATTTGTTAATGATTTCCGTCATATCGTCAAAAAGTTCCGCTAATCTTTCCTGAACAGTCTTATTCTTGGAAGTTTGAACAGACCCTGATGCAATAAGTTTTATTTCGTCATTTTCGCAAGACAAAATAGCATATCCTGTTATTGCTATTCCGGGGTCAATTCCTAATATAAGCATACTTGTCACTCCTTATACATAAAAATTATACTACAAATTTTCTTAATAAAACTAAATATTTTTTATTCATCATGGCAATAAAAAGTATATAAAAAACTTTATTAATATATAGAGAGCATGTTAGAGAGATTTTTTATAATAATGAGAGGAGATTATCCATGGCAATTGGTTTAAACTTTTTATCCAAAACAAGCGGTATGAAGGATATTATGTCACCTTCAAAAACCAATGACGTATCAAAAACAGGCAGCAGTCAAAGTAACAGTTCAATTTTTGCATCAAATCCGCAATCATCAAGCAGTTCAAACAAAACTGATATGGCAAGCATGAACACATCAGATTTAATCAAATATGTATACCAAAACAATGCTAATGTAGATATTAAAGATAATACAGGCAGCAAAAAAGGTAAAAGCGATGAGGCTAATAACGTAAAATTACCTGTTACCGTTGAATACGGTGATGAAAAATTCGGAGCATCAGGCAAAAAATTTGATGATGTCGTAAAAGAAATTTCAGCAAAAACGCATGACAGTGTATCAAAAGTTGAAACGGAATTGAAACGCAAATATGCGACAACAAAAGGTGCATCAGGCGGTTCATTAAATATGCAAGCGTAGAAATCAGTACTGGACAGAAATAATAAAAAGACGACTATTGTTAGTCGTCTTTTTTAGTTTACATAATTTGTTTTCTTTATAAAGTCTTTTGCTTCATCAATAGGAACCGCAAAACCTATACCAATATTTGATTTATTGTTATCGGGATTATAAATGGATTGATTAATTCCTATAACTTCAGCACTGCTGTTAACAAGCGGGCCACCGGAACTTCCCGGGTTAATAGCAGCATCGGTTTGAATTTTGTTTCTTTCAAAATCTACCCTGCTTACTATTCCTGTTGTTAAAGTATTATTAAATCCAAACGGATTACCGATAGCCAAAACTTTTTGTCCTACTTTTACATCGTGAGAATTTCCTAAAACTACCGGAGTTAAAGGGTTTTTGACCGTAATCTTCAGAAGTGCCAAATCATTCCCGCCTTTTATTGTTCCTACAATTTTTGCCGTTTTTTCCGTTCCGTCAAATAATTTTATTTTTATTTCTTTTACTCCGTCAATAACATGCCTGCTTGTTAAAATTAAACCGTCACTTGTTATAATACATCCTGTACCGCTTGATACCTCATCTTCGCTGACTTTTCCGTCTATTGCGACAATACTTGGGTTTAATTTTTCATAAACAGTAATATTTGTAAGTTCATCTTGTGCATAATTTTGAGCAAAAGCATGCCCGTTTGACAGTAATATCATTAAAAATATTGTTAATAAATTATTTTTAAGAAAAAAATTCCTGATCATCTATTACTCTCCTTGTTTCACATTTATATTTAATCAATATTTTTTGAATTTTTTATTAGTCAAATGTTTTTACAGTAGAACAATAAATTTATTATTTTCGTGATATAATTTCACCAAGGGAAATTATGAATTAGAGGATTAAAAAGTGATTAAAGAACAGTATTATCCGCAAGAAATTGAAAAAAAATGGCAAAAAATTTGGGATGAAAAAGGGAGTAACAAAACCAGCGATGATAGTGATAAACCTAAATATTATGCACTATCAATGTTTCCTTATCCGTCAGGTCGCTTGCACATGGGACACGTCAGAAACTACACAATTACAGACATGATAGCTCGTTATAAGAAAATGCAAGGGTTCAATGTGCTTCATCCTATGGGCTGGGACAGTTTTGGTTTGCCAGCGGAAAACGCAGCAATTAATAAAGGCGCAATACCTTCGGAATGGACTTTCAAAAACATTGATTATATGAGAGAGCAGCTTAAACAACTTGGTTTAATGTATGACTGGGACAGAGAAGTTGCAACTTGTTCACCCGATTATTACAAATTCACTCAATGGCTATTTTTGCAATTTTACAAAAAAGGTTTAGCTTATAAAAAAGAAGCAGCAGTAAACTGGTGTCCGAAATGTGCAACAGTTCTTGCTAACGAACAAGTTATCGAAGGCAAATGTTGGAGATGCGACAGCCAAGTTGAAAAAAAATATTTATCTCAATGGTTCTTAAAAATTACTGATTATGCAGACCAACTTTTACAAGATATAGACAAACTCGAAGGGTGGCCTGACAGAGTAAAAACAATGCAACGTAATTGGATAGGAAAATCATTCGGTACAATTTTGAAATTTAAACTTGCCGAAAATCCTGAAATTGAAATTCCTGTTTACACTACCCGCCCTGATACTGCAATGGGTATAACCTACGTTGTTGTTGCACCTGAATATCCTGATATAGATAAAATTGTTACGGATGAATGCAGAGCAAAAGTTAAAGAATATCAGGATTATGCTAAAAAAGCGTCTGAAATTGAAAGACTTTCAACCGAAAGACCAAAAACAGGTGTACCTTTGGGAACACATATAATTAATCCGTTAAACGGTAAAAAAGTTCCTCTTTGGACAGCTGATTATGCTTTAATCGAATACGGTACAGGTGCTGTAATGGCGGTACCATCGCACGATGAACGTGACTGGGCATTCGCTAAAAAATATAATCTTCCTATAATCGAAGTTATAAGAAATCCTGAAAAGAAAGATGACAGCCCGTTAACAGAATGTTATACAGATGAAGGTATTTTGGTAAATTCAGGACAATTTAACGGTTTGAAAAATACCGATGCTAAAAAAGCTATAACTGAATTTGCTGAGAAAAATGGTTTTGGTTATGCAAAAACTCAATACAGACTTCGTGACTGGTTAATTTCACGTCAAAGATATTGGGGCGCACCAATTCCTATCGTATATTGCGAACATTGTGGTGAAGTTCCTGTTCCCGAAGAACAACTTCCCGTTTTATTACCGACAGATGTTGACTTTAAGGCAGAAGGTCAATCACCTATTGTTACTTCAAAAACTTTTGTTGAAACGACTTGTCCGATTTGCGGCAGACCCGCAAAACGTGACTGCGATACGATGGATACATTTATTTGTTCAAGTTGGTATTATTTAAGATACACCGACCCTCACAATGACAAACTTCCTTTTGCAAAAGATAAGGCAAATTACTGGATGAATGTCGACCAATATGTTGGAGGTATTGAACACGCCATTTTGCACTTATTGTATTCAAGATTTTTCACTAAAGCCATGAGAGATTTTGGTTTACTTGATTTTGATGAACCGTTTAAAAACCTTTTAACTCAAGGTATGGTTCTTAAAGACGGCTCAAAAATGAGTAAATCAAAAGGTAATACTGTTGACCCTGATGAAATATTTAAGCAATACGGAGCTGATACGGCAAGATTATTTATTCTTTCAGACTCACCTCCGGAAAGAGATTTCGACTGGTCTGACGCAGGTGTCGAAGGTTGTTATAAATTCCTTAACAAAGTTTGGAGATTAATATTTACTGTCCAAAATTATTTGGATATCACAAATATTACTTATGACCATTCGGCACTTCCAAAAGATGCTAAGACTTTATCAAGAAAAGTTCACCAAACAATTAAAGGGGTAATTAATGACATTTCAAATTCTTTCCAATTCAATACCGTTATCAGTAAAATCAGAGAACTTGTAAATGCGATTTCAGATTATGCTCAAAACAAAACAGAATATTCTAAAGATGAAAAAGCTGTTTTGAATGAAGCAATAGTTGCTCTAATCAAAATACTTGCACCCGTTACTCCTCACTTGAGCGAAGAAGTTTGGGAATTATTGGGCAACAAAACTTCTATTTTTGAGGAAAAATTCCCTGAATGTATAGAAAGTTATACTGAAGCCGATGCAATAACTTTGGTATTACAAATTAACGGAAAAACAAGAGATAAAATTGAACTTCCTGCTAATATTTCAAAAGAAGAATGTGAAAAATTAGCACTACAAAATGAAAGAGTTCAAAAATTCCTTGAAGGTTTAAATGTTATCAAAGTTATCGTTGTACCTCAAAAATTAGTCAACATAGTTGCTAAATAAACAGATAATATAAATATTATAAAACCTCAAAACGTATATGTTTTGAGGTTTTATTGTGCCTAATAAACTGTATAAACGGATTATTGTTAATCTTCTCTCTTTTTAGTACTTTTTGTAATTATTAATTTGTCTCGTTCAACAGTATATTCTACCATATCCGTTTGAGGATTAAGTTTTAATAAATCTAATATCGTAGAATTTATACACAATGCCCATCCATTGCCATTTCTCATTAATTTTCTGTCCATATTACACCTTACATTTAACTTGACAATATCATATTAGATGTAATATCATTATGATAATCTTACTGTTAACCGTTAAATGTATGTACATGTGGGCGATTTTATGTCATTTACCAAAATTATTAATATAATTAGCACTTTTTTGTATCGCAATTTTAAAAAAGAAATCAATAAAATTTTCTATAAACCAAAAATTTATACAGAGGGAAAAAACAATATTATTGATATAGCCGATAATGCATCCTCAAGAAGATTTAAGACAGAAATATACGGAAATAACAATAAAATACAATTTGACAATGGTTCGTATGTTCATAATTCTCATTTTAGAATAGGTTTTAGTGATGCAAATGCAAATAATTGTTCCGTCTATATCGGACAAAATACAGGTATAAATTCTCTTGACTTACATATAGGAGAAAGTGAAAGTTGTGTAACAATAGGAAATGACTGCATGATTTCTTATGACGTACAATTAGTCTGCACCGATACCCATTCAATTACGGATATGGATAATAATTTGTTAAACAGAGGTAAATTTATTGAAATAGGTTCTCATGTATGGATATGCAAGGAAGTAAAAATAATGAAAAATACCAAAATTCCTAACGGATGTATTGTTGCACAGGGTAGTACGGTTACAAAACAATTTGAAAAAGAAAATTGTATTATAGCAGGTAATCCTGCAAAAATAGTGAAAGAAAATATTATTTGGCACAGAACAAGACCTGAAAACTTCGGGAAATAAAATTGTTAAAAACTTTAAAATTAATCTTACTTGTAGTATTCTTATTTTATGAGTAACAGAAAACCGACAGTTGCAATAATAGGACGTCCTAATGTAGGAAAGTCAACTTTTACAAATCGTCTTATAGGTTCGAGAGAGTCTATTGTTGACGATTTACCCGGTGTGACCAGAGACAGAATTTACTTTGATGTTGAATGGATAGGAAAAAAATTTACCATTATTGATACCGGCGGAATTATTCCGGATAGCTCTGACGATATAATGCTATCCATTTTTGACCAAGCTAAAATCGCAACCGAAGAAGCAGATGCGATTATTTTTATGGTTGATGCAAAAGAAGGTGTAAATGCAGCTGATTTTGATATTGCCCAAATTTTAAGGCAGAGCGGAAAAGAAATATTTTTGGCAGTAAACAAAATTGACGCACCGGAAAAAATGAATTTAATTAATGAATTTTACGAACTCGGGCTTGGTAATCCTTACCCTGTTTCAGCATTACACGGGTCAGGCGGTATAGGCGATATGCTTGAAGATATAATTAAAATTCTCCCCGAAAATGAACAAGAGGAAGAAACGAAACAGATTAAAGTTGCTATTGTAGGAAAACCAAATGCCGGAAAATCATCATTAACTAATTCATTGTTGGGAAAAAACAGAGTAATCGTAAGTAATGTAGCAGGCACAACACGTGATACAATTGATTCAAATGTTATAATTAATAATCAGGAATACATTTTACTGGATACGGCAGGTATAAGGAAAAAATCAAAAGTTGAATACGGTGTTGAAAAGTTCGCTGTTGCAAGAGCTATTAAAGCCATTGAAAATGCAGACATTGTAATTTTAATGGTTGATGTCACGGAAGGTTTTACCGATCAGGATAAAAAAATCGTTGCCATAACTCAAGAGGCAGGAAAAGGCTTGATTATCGCAATGAATAAATGGGATTTAGTTGAAAATAAAACTTCAACGACAATAAATAATTATACGAAAAAACTTCGTGATGACGCACCATATCTTGATTATGTGCCGGTAATATTTATCAGTGCGTTGGAAAAACAACGATTACTAAAGATTTTTGACCTTGTTAATGAAGTTTACGAACAAGCAACCAAAAGAGTTTCCACAAGTTTATTTAATAAAATTATTTTGGAAGCATATACTCTTAATCCGCCAATTATTGAGAAAAATAAGAGATTAAGAATTTATTATGCAACACAGACAGGAATTACACCACCTGAATTTGTAATTTTTGTAAATGATAATACTTTGGTAAAACCTGCGTACAAAAGATATATTGAAAAGAAATTAAGAGAAGCATTCGGGTTTAACGGAGTACCATTCAGGGTATTTTTTAAAAACAGAAAAGAAAAGGAGAAAAAATAAATCATGAATTTGATTTTAGCGGGATTAATTACAATTGTTGGGGCATATTTGATAGGTTCATTTCCGACAGGTTTTTTGCTTGTAAAAATTTTTAAAGGTGAAGATATAAGAAATGTAGGTTCAGGCAGCACCGGAGCAACAAATGTTAAGCGAATAATGGGAAAAACCGGATTTTTTACGGTAATGATAATTGATGCAATAAAAGGATTTGTACCGGTTATTATTGCACAACATTTTGATACTGTTTCAACAATACATATTTTACCGATTTTGGCATCTTTTGGTGTTATTATCGGACACAGTAAATCTATTTTCTTAAAATTTACCGGCGGAAAATCTGTTGCAACAACTGCAGGAACAATCATTGCGTTAAATTGGATGGTAGCAATTATTTGTTTTGCTATTTGGGCAATAATTGCTTATGTTTCAAAATATATTTCTTTGGCATCAATAACAGCAATGGTCTTGATGACAATTTTAATGTTTTGCTTTAAATCTCCTTTATCTTACGTAATATATTGTGCAATTGCTGCAATTTATGTTATATATTTACATAGAGAAAACATTAAACGTCTGATGAACGGAACTGAAAATAAAGTAAGATAAGAGGGGAGTAATAGAAGATGAAATTAGCTGTTTTAGGTGCAGGAAGTTGGGGTTTAACCTTAGCGGCAATGCTGGATAACAATTTTGATGACATCTGGGTATGGGGTAGAGAAGAAGATTTTACTCCGGAATTTATTGAAACAAAAAAGAAAACTTACCCTATAGAAGTTCAACTGCCTCAAAAAACAGTTCTTACAAAAAGTATGAAGGATGCAATTGAAAATGCCGAAATAATTTTATTGGTTGTATCCACAGCAGGTACACGTCCTGTTTGCGAATTAATAAAAGAAGCAGGCGTAAAACCTTCCCAAATTATTGTTAATGCCTCAAAAGGTATTGAGCTACCGAGTTTGAAAACATTAAGTAAAGTTATAAAAGAAGTTTTGCCTGATAATCAGGTTGCTGTTTTATCAGGTCCTACACTTGCGGTTGAAGTTTTAAAAGGTTTGCCGACAGCTGCGAGTATAGCTTGTGACGATATTGAAACAGCAGAATATTTGCAAAAATATTTCAATGTTCCTAACAGATTCAGAGTTTACGCAAACAACGATGTAACAGGTGTTGAACTTGGCGGCAGCTTAAAAAACGTAGTTGCCATTGCATCAGGCTTTGTAGATGCAAAAAATTTCGGTTGCAATTCTCGTGGTGCAATACTTACAAGAGGCTTTGCGGAAATTGTCAGAATAGGCTTGGCGTTAGGGGCTAACCCGAGTACTTTGTACGGTTTATCAGGTATGGGCGACTTAATCGCAACATGCTCAAGCCCTTTAAGCCGCAATTATCAGGTAGGTTATAAATTGGGGCAAGGCAAGAAACTTGATGATATTTTGAATGAATTGGGTGCAATTGCTGAAGGCGTTAAAACATCACAAGCTCTATGTGCTTTAGCCAAAAAACTCGGTATGGAAGCACCTCTTTCCGAAGCTGTTTATGCCGCAGTTTATACAGATATTTCGCATGAAGAACTTTTGGCAAAAATTATGAACAGAAAACTAAAAGCAGAAGAAAGTTATAAGTTAAAAAAATAAATTTATCAGGAGTACATGATGGAAAAAATAAAAGTAATGTCAGTTTTTGGCACAAGACCCGAAGCAATAAAAATGGCTCCGTTGGTAAAAGAACTTGAAAAAAATGATAAAATAGTTTCCATTGTTTGTACAACTGCCCAACACAGGGAAATGCTTGACCAGGTATTAGATTTATTTCAAATTAAACCAGATTTTGATTTGAATATCATGAAGCAAAATCAGAATTTGTGGACATTGACTTCCGATATTCTTTTGCAAATGAAAGAAGTTTTTGAAAAAGCAAACCCTGATATTGTTTTAGTTCATGGTGATACAACAACGGCTTTTGCAACCGCACTTAGTGCTTTTTACGCAAAAATTCCGGTAGGTCATGTTGAAGCAGGTTTAAGAACTTTCAATAAATATTATCCGTTTCCTGAAGAATTAAACAGAGTTGTTGCAGATGCAGTTTCAACTTTGTATTTTGCACCGACAAAAACTTCCGTTCAAAATCTTTTAGACAGCGGTATTCAAGATAAAGAAAACATTTATCAAACAGGAAATACCGTAATAGATGCACTTTTATACACAGTTAAAAATCATGGTGTAAACTTAGATAACTTGAATTTAAACCCAAATTTAAGAACAATTTTGCTAACTTCTCACAGACGAGAAAACTGGGGAGAGCCACTTGAAGAAATTTGTGATGCAATATTGGAATTAGTTAATCTCCACAAAGATATTCAGGTTATTTATCCTGTTCACCTTAACCCTAACGTAAGAAAAACCGTTTTCGGAAAACTTGATAATAAAGAACGAATTATTTTAACAGACCCGATGGAATATGCACCGTTTTCAACATTAATGAAAAAAGCAGATATCATTTTAACTGATTCCGGCGGTATTCAGGAAGAAGCTCCTGCTTTAGCAAAACCGGTTTTGGTATTAAGAGATGAAACAGAACGACCTGAAGCATTGGAATACGGTACCGTAAAACTTGTAGGAGCGCATAAAGATAAAATAGTTAAAGTTGTATCAGAGCTTCTCAATTCAAAAGAAGAATACGACAAAATGGCTGCTGCCGTAAATCCGTATGGTGACGGCAAGGCTTGCGGAAGAATAGTTAATGCAATAATTGAATATTTTTCAAAATAATTTCAAATATTCAAATATTCGGTTGACGAGAGTACATGTCCGCACTATAATCATGCTTACATTCTCTCAAACTACGTTTAGTAGTTTAAAAAAGGAGCAAAAAAATGCCAAATATTCAATCAGCAAAAAAAAGAGTTTTGGTTGCAGAACGTAATCATGCAAAGAATGTAGCAGTTAAATCAAGAATCAAAACTGCTGTAAAAAAAGTTATTGAGGCTTTACAAAACGATAAAAATAAAGTTCAAGAACTTTTAAACAATGCATATAAACTTTTAGACAGTTCAGTATCTAAAGGTGTTTTGCATAAAAATACTGCTGCGAGAAAAAAATCTCGTTTAACTAAGTATGTAAACAAAACTTTAGCTCAGTAGAATTAAAAAACCGTAATGAGTCATTAACATTACGGTTTTTTTGTGCAAATTTTAAGATTTCAGGGGTGGAAAATGAGTAAAATACTTATTACTGATGATGATGAATCAATTTTAGAATTAATAAAAATAAACTTGGAGTTATCGGGGCATGAAGTGATTTGTGCGGAAAATGCAATGAAATCTTATGCTCTCCTTCAACAAGAAAACCCTGATTTAATAATATTAGACGTAATGATGCCTGAGGTTGACGGTTTTACTTTGGCACAAAGAATAAGAAATAATCCTCAATTTGAAAATATACCGATATTAATGCTAACTGCTCTTGGTATGCTTGAAGATAAAGTCAAAGGCTTTGATGCAGGTGTTGATGATTATTTGGTAAAACCTTTTGAAATAGAAGAATTAAAATTGCGTGTAAGAGCATTATTAAAAAGAGGTAACTCGCTTTTACCTTCTTTGGCAAAACCTGAAATTCATACTATTGGTGATATTTCGATAGACCCTGATAATTTAACTGTTACTATTGGAGATAAAACGGCAAAATTAACACCGACAGAATTTGATATTATTAATATTTTGATGCAAAACCACGGGCAAACAGTTCAGTCAGGCGTATTTTTAAAAGATATATGGGGATATGATGAAAATGACGATGTTGAAACCGTCAGAGTTCATGTCAGACATTTAAGAAGCAAAATTGAAAAAATTGCACCAAAATCAAAATACATAGAAACTGTATACGGTGGCGGATATAAGTTAAATCCGACTAATAAAATAAAATAACAGTTTATAATGTTTTTTTCAAATATTTAAGTCTTAAGAAATTAAATATACCGCAAATTCTTATGTCTAAGAGCCCTTCAGATTCTTTTAACAGAGTTGATTTCACAACGAGCGGGTAAAAGTCATGATTTTGAATTTTATTTTCTACAATTAAAGAAATTACTTTATTTATATAGAGTTGTAAATTGGCTTTCATTTCAGGGTGGCGTTTTAACCAGTCACGATAGCTCATAGAACTTCTTTCATTGTTGCAATATTTGCATTGAACAAGGTAATTTGACGGGTCATTAACCCCGCCGTCAGAACGAGGCATAATGTGTTCCGTGCTTGCCAGAGAACTGTCTAAAAGTCTTTGTGCAATTTCGCATATTTCTCTTCGATGATATTTGACAACAAAAGCATCAATGCTGTTACCTGATGTAGGAAGTTTCTTCGCTTTCATTGCAATAATTTCCAATATTTTTTTATTTCGTTCGTTTTCTTCTTCTGCAAATAATCTGTAAAAACCTGCAATAAAAGTTTTGCGTTTAAATACCTGACTGTTTTTTCTTTTTTTCAAAAGTTTTGAAACATAGTTTATATCTTTTTTTACGGCAAAATAAGTTTCTCCCTCTAACCCATCCGATAATTTACTTATTTTTGAAATAACTTTTTGTTGTGATTTTTCAAGCTGTCTTATTGAATTTCTATACATCAGTATAAACAATTCTTTCAGATTTTTTTCGGGAAATTTTGGTGCAAATTGAATGAGTTTTTTTGCAACTTTTAATTCTACACCTCTCAACCTGCCCTTATATTTGTTGATTTCTTCCGCTAAATCATTACCCTTCTTTGTTTTTGCATTTTCAATAAAGTCTAAAAGTTCTTCTCTCGTTGTCATAATTTTTCCGCAACAAGGACAGGGAAGATTAGTTTGTTTTTTAAATTCAAAACAGTACTTCCTTGAACCGTTACGCTGCTCACCAACATCCAAAAAAGCCCCCTTTGTCGCAAAATCAAAGAAATACTTTTGCGATAAAAAGTAGTCTTTGTAATATTCGTCAAATGTCAATTTTTTTTCAAAACCTTCGGACATGTTTTCGATATCCTATTTAGGGCTTCACTTATATTATGCCCATATTTTAATATTTTTAAACCTTTTTTTGATGGAAATTTTAAAAAATACAAATTCAGATGTTTATTACAATTTTATGTTATTACTGTCAATATTAAGTAAGTATTAGTTACATCTATGTGAAAAATTATCATATTATCTTGTTTTGAACAAATTATAAGTGCGTATAATAATTTTTTGTTGTTTCAAGGTGTAATTTGCCTTCTAAAGTAAAAGAAAACTATGACTTGTTATTGTAACACATTAAATTTTCTCAACATTTTTGTGTATAAAATATGCTTATGCTATAATATCTTTAAAATCAGGTATATATTGGGGAGAGAAAGAATTGAGCGAACAAAAATCAATCTTTGGCGATGGAAAAATCGTTCAGGTTAATATAAAAGATGAAATGAAAAACTGCTACATCGACTACGCAATGTCTGTTATTGTAGGGCGTGCGTTGCCGGATGTAAGAGATGGATTAAAACCTGTTCACAGACGTATTTTATTTGCGATGAATGAATTGGGTATGTCTTATGATAAACCTTTTAAGAAATGCGCACGTATCGTTGGTGAAGTTTTAGGTAAATATCACCCGCATGGTGACAGTTCTGTATATGAAGCATTGGTTCGTTTGGCACAAGATTTTAACACACGTTATTTGGTAGTTGACGGTCACGGAAACTTTGGTAGTGTTGACGGTGACTCAGCTGCTGCAATGCGTTATACCGAAGCAAGAATGGCTCCTATTTGTATGTCAATGTTAGCTGATATTGAAAGTGAAACTGTTGATTTTATGCCAAACTTCGATGGCAGTTTGGAAGAACCTACGGTTCTGCCGGTAAGATTACCGATGTTGCTGTTGAACGGTTGTTCCGGTATTGCGGTCGGTATGGCAACAAATGTGCCTCCTCACAATGCAAGAGAAGTTATTGACGGTGCTGTTGCAATAATTGATAAACCTGATATTACAATCCCTGAATTGATGGAATACGTAAAAGGCCCTGATTTTCCGACAGCTGCAACAATTGTTGGCGTGAGCGGTATCAGACAGGCTTATGAAACCGGTCGAGGAAGTGTTACAATGAAGGCTGTTGCTAATTTTGAAGAAATTGCTGGAGGTAACGGTCGTCAGGCAAGAACTGCTATTGTTGTTACAGAACTTCCGTATCAGGTTAACAAGGCTGCGTTAATCGAAAAAATTGCCGAACTTGTTAAAGAAGGAAGAATTAACGGTATTTCAGATTTACGTGATGAATCCGACAGAGAAGGTATGCGTATCGTAATTGAATTGAAACGTGATGCAAAACCGGAAATCGTTAAAAATAATTTATTCAAATTTACTCCGATGCAGTCTACATTCGGTGTAAATATGCTGGCTTTGGTCGGACAACAACCGAGGTTATTGAATTTGTACGAAGTTCTTAACGAATTTATTGAACACAGAGTCGAAATCGTTACACGCAGAACAGTATTCTTCCTTAGAAAAGCAAAAATCAGAGCGCATATTTTAGCAGGTTTGATTATCGCTTTAGGTTCTTTGGATGAAGTTATTGAACTTATCAAAAAATCAAAAACAACAGAAGATGCTCGTAACGGTTTGATTTTGAGATTCGGACTTGATGCAGATCAGGCAAATGCTATCTTGGAAATGCAATTAAGAAGATTGACAGGTTTGGAACAAGACAAAATCAGAGCTGAACACGATGAATTAATGAAGAAAATTGCAGAATATGAAGCTATCTTGGCTGATAGGCAAAAAGTTCTTGCTATCATTAAAACAGAGCTTCTTGAAGACAGAGAAAAATATGGCGATGACAGAAAAACAAAAATTGTTCCTGCTGAAGATGACGGCTTGAGTATTGAGGATTTAACACCTAATATTCCAATGGCTGTATTCATTACCGCACAAGGATATATTAAACGTATTTCTCTTGATACATTTGAGCGTCAAAATCGTGCAACAAGAGGCAAGGGCGGAATGAAAACTAAAGAAAATGATGATGTTGAACATTTCTTCACCGCAATGATGCATGATAAAGTCTTATTCTTCAGTTCAAAAGGTACGGCTTACAGCTTGAACGTATACGATTTCCCTGAAGGCGGTCGTCAGGCTAAAGGTTTACCTGTTGTCAATATTTTACCGATAGACCAAGACGAAAAGATTACGGCAGTTGTTCCTGTTACAAGTTTTGATGATGGTAAGAATCTAATTATGTTATCTAAAAAAGGCTTTATTAAACGTATTGCTTTGGACAACTTCAAAAATATAAGAAAAACAGGTATTATAGCTATCGGACTTGATGATGATGACGATTTGAACTGGGTAAAACAAGCCGATGAAAAGGATGAATTAATCATTGGTACTGCCCATGGTATGGCTATAAGATTTGGTGTAAGTGACCTCAGACCTTTAGGCAGAACCGCAAGAGGTGTAAACTCAATGAAATTAAGAGCAGGTGATACTCTCATCGGTTGTGATATAGTTCCAAAAGATAAAGATGCTGACCTTCTTGTCATTACAACAGATGGTTTTGGTAAGAGAACTAAGATATCAGAATTCAGACCTCAAAATCGTGGAGGTATGGGCTTAATTTGTACTAAATTCAAAAATAGTGCAAGCAGATTAACTGCATTAACTATTATTGATGAAACTGATGAAATTATGTTAGTAACAGCAAATGGCGTTGTTTCAAGACAAAAGGCTTCTAATATTTCACGTCAAGGTCGTCCTGCAACAGGTGTCAGAGTACAAAATCTTGTTGACGGTGATACGGTTGTTGTAGTTAATAAAATTATTGACCCGGACGAACAAGATACGGGCGTAAGTAAAGATGTGGATGCTTCTGTTGCTCCGGTTGATACCGGTGTTCAAATTGAGCAACAATCGTTAACAGCTCAATTTGTTCAAGATTTTGCAGATACTTTGATTGAAGAAAACAAAGAAGCATCTGATGATAGTGATACTGAAGAATAGAGGATAACTCCATGAAAGATTCAAAAATTATAGTAACAATATTTGGTGCCGATAAAATTGGTATCGTTGCCGCAATATCACAGGTAATGGAAAAATATGAAGTAAATATTGAAGACATCAGTCAAACTACAATGCAGGAATATTTTGTAATGTTTATGATGTGTGATATAGCAAAAGCAAATGCAGGTTTTTCGGAAATCAAAAATGCTATTTTAGAAAAAGCAGAATCTTTAAAAATGGAAGTTTGGGTTCAGAAAAAAGAGATATTTGACAAAATGCACAGTATTTAAGGTGGTGTAAAAATGTTTAATTTTAAGATTGACGATATACTTCAAACCATAAATATGATAAAAATGCACCACTTGGATATCAGAACAGTTACTTTATCATTAAGTTTGCGTGACTGCATAAGTACGGATATCAATGAAACGGCAGAAAAAATTTATAATAAGATTTTAAAATACGGGAAAAATCTTGCACCGTATGCTGAGCAAGTAGAGGATGAATATTCGATTCCTATTGTAAATAAGCGTATTGCCGTTACTCCGATTTCATTAATAGGTGAAAGTGCAAAAAACCCCGATTACGTTCTTCTTGCAAAAACTTTGGACAGAGCGGCAAAAGAGGTCAATGTTGATTTTATCGGTGGTTTTGGAGCTTTGGTTGAAAAAGGTTGTACTAAAGGTGATGATTTATTAATTACATCAATTCCCGAGGCACTTGCACAAACAGAAAGAGTATGTTCTTCTGTCAATGTCGGCTCAACAAAAGCAGGTATTAACATGAAAGCCGTAAAGCGAATGGGTGAAACCATTAAAAGAGCTGCGGAATTAACTGCGTCCCAAGATGGTATTGGCGCTGCAAAATTAGTTGTATTCTGTAATGTTCCTTCGGATAATCCTTTTATGGCAGGAGCTTTTCACGGTTACGGGGAACCTGAATGTGCTTTAAATATTGGTGTTTCCGGTCCTGGTGTTGTCCGTGCGGCAGTTGCAAATCTTCCTAAGGAAGCTGATTTTGGAGTTGTTGCAAATAAAATTAAATCTATTGCGTATAAAATTACGAGTACCGGTGAACTTGTGGGGCGTGATTTAGCGCAGAGATTAGATATTCCGTTTGGTGTAATTGATTTGTCTTTGGCTCCTACTCCCGCACAAGGTGATAGTGTCGCCAATATTTTAGAAGCTATGGGACTTGAAAGAACAGGTGCACATGGTACGACAGCTGCTCTTGCATTATTAAATGATGCGGTTAAAAAAGGCGGAACAATGGCAACATCCTATGTTGGCGGTTTGAGTGGTGCATTTATTCCTGTAAGTGAAGATGCAGGAATGATAGAGGCGGTTGAAAAAGATGCTTTACACTTAGATAAACTTGAAGCGATGACATGTGTTTGTTCGGTTGGTATTGATATGGTTGCAATTCCCGGTGATACTCCTGCACATACCATTTCAGGAATTATTGCCGATGAAATGGCGATAGGTATGATTAATAAAAAAACTACCGCAGTAAGAATTATTCCCGTACCCGATAAAGGTGTAGGTGATTATGCATATTACGGCGGTTTACTTGGCGAAGCTCCGATTATGCCTGTAAATAACTTTGATAACTCAGTATTTATTAATCGTTCAGGTCGTATTCCGGCACCGATTCACAGTTTAAATAACTAATTTCTTTTTTACTTTTATGTTTGTTATATAATATTGCTCAAGCGATTAGGCATATACGAAAGTAAAAATGGAAGAATTATTTGAAAATTTAAAAGAATTAGGCTTTAATACCTATGAATCAAAAGTTTATCTTTCCTTACTTCAATATGGTAATTCTACGGGTTATGAAGTAAGTAAAAATTCAGGTGTTCCACAGGCAAGAGCTTATGATACGTTGAAAGCATTGGAGGCTAAAAAAATAGTTATTGCGACTGGTGATAAACCTCTTACTTATATGCCTGTTGACCCTAAAGAAATTTTGCAAAGACATCAAAATAAACATGAAAAATCAATGGGATTTTTGAAAGAAAATTTGCTCAGTTTTTCCGGTAATTATGTTGAACCAATTATAAATATCAGAGATAATAAAGGTGTTGAAGATAATATTATTCGTTTGATAAAATCTGCAAAAAAAGAAATATTGGTTGAGGTTTGGGCTGACGGATTTGAAAAATATAAAAATTATTTAAAGACTGCAAATAAAAATAAAGTGGACATAAAAATTGTAGGGTATAACAATGTGAAGACTGATTTTGGTTTGTTATATCAGCATAGCGGCGGAGATTCGGTTGAAAAAATGGTTGGTAAATGTTTTATCATCGTTATTGATGATAAAGAGGCTTTAATTTCTATTGAATCTGAAAATCTTTCTTCAATTGATGCAGTTTGTACAAAAAATAAACCTTTAGTTTTTATTACAAAAGAAATGATAATTCATGATATGTTTTTAATTGATATTGAAAATACTTTTGGTGATGCTTTGCCAAAAGTTTACGGTGAAAACATGATAAAATTACGTGAAAAATTACTGGGTAAAAACTTTAGAGCTAATATTCACTAGTATTTTTTAATAAGAATTTTTTCCATAGACTCTTTGTTAAAAGAAATTGGCGCAAACTTTTTCATTAAATCGGATGTTTCCCAAATTTCTTCCGCTGAAAAATCTTTATTATCGCAAAGTGCATTTATATAGTACGGATGAATGTTTTTAAGTCCTGCCATCAGAGAATTTACTCCGTATCCCCATGGTGTTTCTTTGTGCATATTGAGATAGAACTTTTCTATTAAATCAATATACGGAACGGGAGTATATTTTGGGTTATTTTTATTCAAATAGCCGGTAATAATTTCGGCGGGAAGGTTTCCGGCACTCCTGCCCATACCAAAAGCTGAAACATCTATACTGTATAAGTTTAATTCTAAAGCCTTTATGCAGTTAGCAAAAGCTAATTGTAAATTGTTATGTGCATGAAAACTTATATTTTTAAATTTTAATGTTTTCAGTTTTTTGTAATATTTCTCAACATCATCCGGTAAAAATGCCCCGAAACTGTCAGCAAAATATATTGCTTCAATTATGTTTTTATTTTCCCATTTTTCTAATATTTCAAAATCCGAACTTTTATATTCCGAAATTGCCATTAAATTTAAAAATAAATTATAACCTTTTATCTTTAATTCTTCGCATAATTTTAAGGCTTTATCCAAGGTTGAAGGATATGTTGCAACTCTGACAATGCTTATGGGGGTTAAATTCGGGTTACATTCGTTAAATTCTTCCGAAGTACATTTATCGGCATTAATCATTATGGAAACAGGACATTTTTTATCAGGTGAAAATAATGATAATAAGTAGTTATCATCGCATGTTGCAAATTTCCCCCATTCGGATTTTGGTTTTTTATATCTGTATCCTATTTCAAAATAATCAATTCCTGCTTCAATTGCAGCAAAATAAGATGCTTTTACACATTCATCGGAAAAATTCCAACCGTTTAAGTGACCTCCATCTCTAATTGTGCAATCTAAAATTTTTGTCATTATCGTTAATACTCTCTAAAATACGGATTTTACGCTAAAATTTTAATTCAGATACGATATAATGTCCATATTTATATTCAATAAATTTTAATAAAATTAAAATTTCATACAATTGATATATACAGAAGAATAAAAATTGGAGTATAATTGTTTAGAATAGACAGAACATGTGTTTTATTATGAAAAAAATTGCAGTTGATGAATTAGTTGAATACAAGATACTACCGTTTAATATTTATAATGATGACGGTGAAATTATATTTAAAGCGGGAGATAATTTAACACCGGGTAAACTTTTGCAATTGCGTTATATTGCTAAATTATTTTGTGATGAAGAAGAAATAAATGAAAAGCAAAACGAAACTCATGTTGAAACTTCCTTAGAAGAACAATCAGCATTGTCTGATGAAAATTATACTTTTGAACAAGAGGCTGATGCATCTGACGAAGCGATAAATTACAGTTCATCAATTGATTTTCAATCACAACTTCAGTTAAAGTCTATATATAAAAAGGCTTATACATCTTTGAATACAAAAATTGATGGGGAAAGTATTAAGCAGATTAAAACTGTAAGAGATAAAATTTTAGATAATTTCATGCCGATAATAGCCAAAACTTATAAAAAATCGCAATTAAAAATTATAGGAAATTATGAAAAATATCATGGTTTAAATGTTGCACTTTTGGCTGTGATGTTGTCAAAGAAATTGAATTTTAATGATGCTCAATTATCTGATATTACGCTTGCTGCACTTTTGCATGATATTGGCAAAACACGTTTGCCAAAAGAATTTCATAATTCATTTTCTACAAATGCAGTGACACAGTCAAACAAGATGTATGAACTTCATCCTGAATTAGGATATAAAATTTTGAAAAATGAAATGCGTTTGTCGGAAGAAATATGCGTTGTAGCACTTGAACACCATGAAAAAAATGACGGAACGGGTTATCCCTATGGTGTTTCAAGTGATTTAATTCATTTGTATTCACAAATTGTAAGTATTTGCAACATGTTTGATAATTTAATTTCAGGTAAAGCTCATGTTATTGTCACTACGCCGCAAGATGCCGTTAAAAAAATTATGGAACTTGGTACGAGTTGGTTTTCGCCTGAAGTTTTATATTCTTTTGTTTATATGACTAATTATCATGACGATATTCCGTTGGATGAGCTTTTAAAATCGGGTAATGTAAATTGGGAGTAAAAGTAATAGGCGGTGGTCTTGCAGGATCGCAGGCAGCTTTAGTTTTAGCTAAAGAAGGTATAGAAGTTTTATTATATGAAATGCGTCCTGACAAGCAGACAGGTGCGCATAAAACAGGAAACTTTGCCGAAATAGTATGTTCTAACAGTTTGGGGTCTAAAGAATTAACTGTCGCAAGCGGTTTACTGAAAGAAGAATTGAGAATTTTGGATTCTGATTTGATAAAAGTTGCTGATGAATGTAAAGTTGGTGCAGGTGGAGCTTTAGCTGTTGACAGAGAAATTTTCAGTGCAAAAATAAACTCTCTTATTAATAATAATCCGAATATTAAAGTTATAAGAGAAGAAATTAATGAAATTCCCGATGATACACCTTGTATAATTGCAACAGGTCCGTTAACATCAAAGAATTTAGCCGAAAGTATAAAAAATTTTACTCAGGAAGAAAATTTGCATTTTTATGATGCAATTGCACCTATTATAGAAAAAGATTCGATAAATTTTGATAAGGCTTTTTATGCAAATCGTTATGATAAAGGTGATGCTGATTATATAAATTGCCCTATGAATAAGAGTGAGTATGAAAAATTTTATGAATTTTTAATTAATGCACCAACTATTGAGCTTAAAGAATTTGAAAAAGGTGCAAAGTTTTTTGAATCTTGTCTGCCTGTTGAAGTTATTGCAAAAAGAGGTGCGGATACTTTAAGATTTGGTCCGTTAAAACCTGTCGGATTAGTGGATAAACGTACAAATGAAATTAATTATGCGGTTGTTCAACTAAGGCAGGATGACGTGGCTGCAAATCTGTATAATTTGGTTGGTTTTCAGACTAATTTGCTTTGGGGTGCGCAAAAAGAATTAATTTCCTTAATTCCGGGGTTAGAAAATGCAAATATAATGCGCTACGGGGTTATGCACAGGAATACTTATATTTTTTCGCCTAAAATCCTTTATTCGACCTTGCAGACTAAAAAAAGGAAAGATTTGTTCTTTGCGGGACAAATAACAGGTGTTGAAGGCTATTCCGAGTCAATAGCAACGGGACTTTTAGCCGGAATTAATATGGCTCGTTATATTAAGGGGCAGAATTTAATTCATCTTTCGTCTGAATCTATGCTTGGTGCTTTATGTAACTACATAACTTTTGAAGAACATAAAAAATTAAATCCTATTAATTCTAATTGGGGTATTTTGACTCCTGTTGAAGTAGAAAGAAAGTATCGTAAAGATAAAAAATATAAGGCAGGTCTTTACGTTCAAAAATCTATGGAATATTTAAAAAATTTGGTTAAGGAGAAATTCTGATGGCAAAAATAGCGGGAATAGATATTGGCGGTACTAAAATTTCAGGTGCAATAATTGAAAACGGTCAAATTATAAGCGAAATAATTAAAGAAAAAACACCTTATGATTCAAAAAAAATTTTAGAAATTATTTTTAAAATTGTCGAAACTTTATCTTCACAAGAAAAGATTGAAGCAATTGCAATAGCAACGGCAGGTGCCGTAAATAATGAAAATTCAAAAGTCATCGGGTCAACCGGTAATTTGCCTAAAGATTATCCTGATATTGAATTTAAAAAACTTTTGGAAGAAAAATTCAATATTCCGACTCTTATGGAAAATGATGCGAATGCTGCGGCTTTTGCAGAATACAAAATTGGTGCGGCGAAAGGCTCTCAAAATTCAATAACCGTTACTTTGGGAACAGGTGTTGGCGGCGGTATAATTCTGAATGGTAAAATTTTGAAAGGAAAATCGGGTGCGGCAGGCGAAATAGGTCATTTAATGTTGGGTATTAAGCCTGAAAGAAGTTGTACTTGCGGTGAATATAACTGTTTTGAGGCTTACGCATCTGGTACCGGTTTTAGAAGGACAATTCAAGAATTATCCGAAAAAATTCCTGAATTTAAAAATTCAATTTTATCCGATAAATCAAAGGACGAACTTACTACCTATGATGTTATTGCCGGATATAAAAATGGTGATGCGTTCTGTAAAATAGCCTATGAAACTTGGGAAAAAGAACTTATTATCGGTTTAACGAGTCTTGCAAATATATTCGACCCTGATAATATTGTTATTTCAGGCGGTTTGTCAGGTGAAGTAAATTATGAAAAAGTAGAAAAAATTATAAATGAAAAAATAGTAACAACTCCCTTGAAACTTCTTCCCGCACAATCCGGAAATTATGCGGGTATGATAGGTGTAGCACTTTTGGCACAGGAAAAATTTTTTGAATAATTATGTAAACATCTTGTGTACTTTTTTGAAAAATTTTAAATGATGTTATAATTAAGAAAGACTACAGAGGTTTGGAGATTTTATGGAAGAAATAAGTGCTTATAAATTGGCTTGCATTATTGCCAGAGCTTTAGATTCTAAAAAAGGTGTCGATATAAAAATTTTAAACATCGGTAATGTTTCGGTATTAGCGGATTATTTTGTTATATGCAGCGGGGATTCAACAACACAAGTTAGAGCATTAAGCGAAACGGTTAAAGCAAAAGTTAAGGAGTTATTTCAACGTAAACCCTGTGGTGATGAAAAAGATGCCAAAAATCATTGGAATTTAGTTGATTATGGTGATGTTGTGGTACATATCTTGTATAAAGAAGAACGTGAAACTTATGCACTTGAAAAATTTTGGAGCCACGCATTCACCGTTGATGAAGAAAAATGGCTTGCCGAATCTGAGCTTTTTGCCGATATGTTAAGATAATTTTGGAGAAAATTTATGGCAACGGTTTTAGAAAATTTAAACGAAGTTAAAGCTGATATACCTGATTTTAAAGGAAGAATAATTGCCGTAACTAAATATGTTGACGAAAATAAAATGATAGAGGCGTATAATGCCGGTTTAAGAAATTTCGGTGAAAATAAAGCACAGGATGCTCTCAGAAAGTTGGAAAATTTGCCTGAGGAAATTGTTAAAAATTCTTGCTGGCATTTTATAGGGCATTTGCAATCGAACAAGGTAAGAAAAGTTGTCGGAAAGTTTGATTATATCCATTCTGTTGACTCGTTTGAACTTGCTGAAAAAATTTCCGTTGTTGCAAAAGAATTAGGCATTATTCAAAATATCTTAATAGAAGTTAACATTTCTGAAGAAAAAAGTAAATTTGGAACAACAAAAAACAATGTTGAAGAAATCTTTACAAATCTTGGAAAGCTAGATAGTATAAGGGTTCTCGGTTTTATGACCATGGCACCGCATACATCAGATGAAGTATTTTTAAAAAAAGTATTCACAGAATTAAGTGAATTAATGTATAATATACAACATAAATATCAGGTAGAACTGAAAGAACTTTCTATGGGGATGAGTTCTGATTATAAAATAGCTGTTGAAGCAGGTTCTACAATGATTAGATTGGGACAGAGATTGTTTAGATAAAAACTTAGGGAGGATAAGAGTTGTCAGCATTAATGAATCAAATTATGAAAATCTTTGACATCGGTGAAGATCCAGATTACACACCGGGTTATGACGATTTAATCGACGAAGAAGAACCTGTAGTCGATGAAGTAGCACCTGTTACTACAAAAAGAGAAAAACCATCAGTTGTTCGTTCTATCAACACTCGTGGTTACGAAGTTATGGTTGTTTCACCAAAATCATTTGATGAATCTTTAGAAATTGCTAAAAATTTAACAGAAAGAAAAACAGTTGTTCTTAATCTTGAACTTGTAGATCACGAACAATCACAAAGAATTGTTGACTTTTTAGCAGGTGCAACTTATGCACTTACAGGTCATCAACAAAAAATTGGTGAAGGTGTATTTATTTTCACTCCAACTAACGTAAACATAACAGCAGAACAAGAAAAGAAAGCTGCTGCATCAATTACGGATGCGTTTTGGAATCAAGTGAAATAAGTCGGATATATGTTTGATATGAAAGCTAATCGCTTTGCGATTGGCTTTTTTTTGATTATTTTATACAAATCTCATATTTTTAGCAATTAATCTGATATTATCAATTAAACCTTTATGAACTTCAGGCCAATGCCCCATTTTTATCATTTCATCAATTGCTTCATTTAAAGTTTTTAGTTTGTTAAATAATTGATAAAAAACAACATACGTACCCGTTCTATCTACTCCGGCGTTACAATGTACAAGCATTTTTGCATTTGGTCTTTGTTTTGCCTGAATAGTTTTATCCAAAAATAATTCAATATTTTTTTGTAAAGGTTTGTCTGTTTCCGAGGGAATTTTGTCATATAAAAGTCCTAATTCTTTTATTGCACTTTCTTCCTGCTTTAAAGCCAAAGCCGGTGAATCGTTACTCAAGTTTATGACATCGGTTAACAATTCTTTTTCTTTAATATAAAATAACTCCTCTCTGCTAGGTTGGGAAGAACGCATTAAAAAATCATCCACTTTTGCAAAATTGGCAGGATAAAAATTCGTTCGTTGAAATTTGGGTTTTTGTGATTTTGGGAAATAAAAATTTGGTCTTCTGATTTTCATATATTGATTTTATAAAATGTAAAGACAATAGTAAACAAATTCTAAAATGTATTGCAATATTATTTTACAAATAATTAATTCTATTCGTTAATTGCCAATTTATCTTTTTGCGTTGTAAAATTAGTTAGGCATAAGGAATCGATGTAGGAGAGATTTTATGAAAAAAATACTAATCGCTTTTTGCGTCAGTATAATTTTATTCACGCAAGGTGCTTTTGCAGCTATAAGTGATAATTTAACACAGTATAAACTGAATAACGGTCAAACCGTTGTAATAAAAGAAATAAAAAATAATCCGATAGTTGTTATTGATACATTTGTAAAAACAGGCTCAGTTAATGAAAATGATAAAAACAACGGAGTTGCACATTTTTTGGAACATTTGTTTTTTAAAGGCACGGCTAACCATAAAAGAGGCGAATTTGAAAAAGCTCTTGAGAGCAAAGGTGGTGTATTTAATGCCGCTACAAGCAGAGATTATACTCATTATTATGTAAAAATTGACAGTAAATATTTTGATGAGGCTTTGGCTTTACATTCTGATATGCTTCTTAATGTTGCAATTCCTCAAAACGAACTTGATATGGAACGAAAAGTTGTAATGGAAGAAATTACCCGCTCTATTGATAATCCTGACAATAAAGTTTTTGATAATTTTATGAAAATCGTTTTTAACGGAACTACTTACCAAAGAAAAATCTTAGGAACAAATGAAATTATCGGGAATATAACGAGAGATGAAATTTTAGATTTTCATAAAAGCTGGTACCAACCACAAAATATGGTAACTGTTGTGGTTGGGGATATTAATGCAAAAGAAGTTTTACCTAAAATTGCAAAAAATTTCGGTTGTACAAAATGCAAATCAACATTCAGTGAACCTAAAGTTATGCCGCAAAATCCCGAACCGATAAAAATTGCAAACAAAACAATAATAGAAAAAGCTGATATTGACACCGGATATATGATTTTAGGCTATCCAACCATTGGAAATAATAACCTAAAAGAGGCTTATGCTTTGACTATTGCGGGGAAAATTTTTGCGGTAGGACAAAATTCAATTTTATATAAAATATTAAAAGAAGATGAAAATCTTATTCTTGATGCAGGAGCCGGGAATTACGAATTAAAAGATAAAGGTCTTTTCTATGTAGAAACGGTTTTTGCTCCCGAAAATTATGAAAAAGTTTTGAAAAAAGTAAAAACAGAATTAAATAATTTTAAAAATAAACCAATTGGAGAAAAACAAGTAAATCTGGTTAAAAACTCAATAAAAAGGCAATATGTATATGCAAATGAAAGTGTAAACGGTATTTCGGGGATGATTGGCTATGATGTTGCAGTTGGAAACGGTTTAAAAGATTATTGTAACTATATTTCAATAATAGAAAGTATTACACCGGAATTTGTTAACCAAACAATGCAAAAATATTTTAAAGATGAAAATTTTTCTCTCTCTGTTTTATTGCCGGAAAAAACTAAAAAAATCACTTCAGCTAAAAACATAATTAATGTTTCCAATAAAACAAAAAATAAAGCAAAATTAATAAGTCAATTTAAAGATATTAAGAAATATCAGCTTGATAACGGAGCAATTTTGTTATTACAAAAAAATGACAATAATAATGTAGTTGCTACCAAAATATTTATTAAGGGAGGTTCTTTGGCAGAAGCCAAAAACGGAACAGCTGATATATTGTCATCAACTTTAATGAAAGGAACTTTGAATAAATCAGGCAAAGAACTTGAGGATGCTTTAGATAACATAGGTACAAATATTTCAGTCAGTGATGATTACGAATACTTTGAAATATCAATGAAAACAACAAAAGACGACTATAACGATGCTTTTCCGATATTAAAAGAAATTTTGGTAATACCTGCTTTTAAAGATAGAGATGTCAAAAATGCAAAGCAGGATGCTTTAGATTCAATAAAATCATCAAGAGATAACCCTCAAAATGTGGCTTTTGAAAATTTCCATGAAGGTTTATATAATAATTCACCCTTTTTAAAAACAGGTAGAGTTTTGGAACAATCAATTCCTGCAATAACAACTGAGGATGTGAAAAATCTTCATCAAAAACTTTTTGTACCCCAAAATATGATTATAAGTATCGTTGGAAATTTTGATGAAAATGATATGATTAATAAATTTTCCGAATTTAAAAATCCAAGCAATTTTAAACCGCTTGATGATGCAATAATAAAAGCAAAATTTAGTCCTTTAACAGAAAATATTTTAAAAACGGAGAAGAAAAAATCTAAAGGAGCTTGGCTTGTTCAAGGATGGCAAACACAAGGACTAAGCACAAATGATTTTATAACTTTGAAGCTGATAAGCACATATTTAGGTGGTGGTTTTACATCAAAGTTGTTTACAAATCTAAGAGAAGATAAAGGTTTAGCTTACGAAGTGGGTTCAAGTTCTTCAAGTAATTTTAACAGCGGTGTATTTTTTATGTACATAGGAACTAACCCTGAAAATATTGAAACAGTAAAAAATGATTTTAATAAAGAAATAGAAAATTTAAAAACAAAATATATTTCTCAAAAAGAACTTTGTGATATAAAATCAATGCTTATCGGCAGATTAAAACTTGCGACCGAAACTAATATGTCAAAGGCTCACATAAACGGATACTACGAATTTTTTGACAAAGGATACAAATTCGGTTATGATTATCCGAAGTTGATAGAAAAAGTTAGTGTGCATGATATTATTAATGTATCTAATAAATATTTTTCTCAACCTCACATAATGAGTATCGTTGCAGATGAAAAATACATAAAATAAAGGAATAAAAGAGTGAAAGTAAGTGTAAAAGTTCCGGCAACATCAGCAAATTTAGGTCCCGGATTTGACTGCTTCGGGTTGGCATTACCTGTATATAACACAATTACAATAGAAGAGCTTGTCGACCCTAACGAAGATATACAAATTAACGTTTTTTCAGATGAGTTTGATGTAAATGAATTTCATATACCGACAGATAAAAGCAATATCGTATATAAAGCGGTGGATTTGTTATTTACTTATGTAGGACAAACGCCTCAATCCATGCGTATAAATATCTATTCCGAAATACCTTTAGCAAGAGGATTTGGAAGCTCTGCATCAGTTATTGTAGGTGGTTTAATGGCAACAAATGAATTGCTTGGGACTCCTGCTGATGAGTCTACTTTAATATCTATTGCAAATGAAATTGAAGGACATCCGGATAATATTGCACCTGCGATGCTTGGTGGTTTTGTATTATCTTCCATAGAAACTGACGGAAGTGTTACAACAAGAAAAATTGATTGGCCTGATGACTGGAAAATTACAATGTGTATACCTGATTTTGAATTACCAACATCAATTTCCCGCTCAGTATTACCTGAAATGGTTAGTTTAAAAGATGCTACTTATAACGCAAGAAGAACAGCAATGATGATAGAGGCTATACATACACAAGATGCCGAACTTATGAAACTCAGTATGCAAGATAAACTTCATCAACCGTACAGAACAAAGTTAGTACCGGGATTAGACGAAATCATTAAGAATTTGAAACATATTGATAATGTTATAGGAGCGGCATTAAGTGGTGCAGGTCCCGGAATAATTGTTGTTACAAAAAATTCCGATACCGATAAAATAAAGAATATTATTTGTGAAACTTGGGATAATTATAGTGTTAAAGCAGCATTAAAGACAGTTAATATTGAAAAAAACGGAGCAAAAATACTTTAACATAGTTGTTATTCTGATAATTTCATTGTAAAATATAGACATGGTAGTTTTATTAAATTTAGCATGAAAAGAATATCAGCTTTAGAATTAGTAGGTAAAACGATACTTGACTTTGATTTGTTTAATGCAAAGGGTGAACTTGTATACCCTGTGGGTACACAGCTTAATCCAAGTTTAGTTATGCAAATGAACTATATGCAGTTGTACGTTAAGCCTGAACTAAAGCGTTCTCGTTTTTTAGATGATGACTTACCGTTAATAGGTGAACCTGAAATTAAATCAATAATTCCCGCAGAAATTACGGAAAGATTATTGGATAATACAAAGAAAATTTTGTATGATGTTTTTGATGGAAAAACACCGGATATAAGTGTTTGTGAAGCTACCAGAGATGTAATTATTGACGAAATAAAAGATAAAATTGATGATGTGGATTGTATCGGACAGCTCCGCATTTTTGATCATTATACGTATTCTCATACGATTAACGTTTCTTCAATGTGTGCTGCGCTTGGTTGTATATTGAATTTTAATGATGATGATTTAAAAAAACTTACTATGGGTGGGCTTTTACATGATATAGGTAAAATGAAAGTTTCAAAGGCTATATTGAATAAACCTGCGAAATTGACACCTGAAGAGTTCAATGAAATGAAAAATCATACTGTTTATGGTTATAACGTAGTAAAAAATGAAATGAATTTGAGTGAGGATATTGCAAAAGTTGCTCTCGAACATCAGGAAAAATACAGCGGACTAGGTTATCCGCATGGATTAAAAGGTAAAGAAATTCATATTTATGCTCAAGTCGCTTCAATTTGTGATGTATATGATGCATTAGTTTCCGAAAGAGTTTATAAAAAGGCAATGAAATCACATGAAGCAATAAAAATTATGCTTTCTGAAGGTAGTCGCTCTTTTAATCCGTTTATGTTGTATAAATTTTTGTATTTGGCAAATTATAAAGATGCATCTGACCTTGTTGTACATGAGGATACATCATTATCAGAAGAAGACAGAGATAATATGGATACAACAATCTAAAGAGGTTTTATGGGTTATATTTGGGTGTTTTTGATTGTAGTTTCAGTAGTTGTTGCTATCGTCAATGGTAGAATTGCTGAGGTTACACAGGCTATTGTTGATAATGCAAAATTAGGAGTACAAATATCTCTTTCTCTGGTGGGTGTTATGGCTTTTTGGCTCGGACTTGTAAAACTTGCCGAAAAATCAGGTATAATAACATTTATTGCTAAAATTATCCGACCTGTTACTGACTTTTTATTTCCTGAAATTCCCAAAGGACATTCTTCTTTAGGCAATATCGCAATGAATATTTCCGCAAATGCCTTCGGGGTAACAAATGCAGCTACTCCTGTCGGTATTAAAGCAATGCAGGAAATGCAAGGGTTAAACCCTAAGAAAGATACTGCAACAAACCCAATGTGTACTTTCCTTGCAATTAATACGGCAGGTTTTCAAATAGTACCTGCCTCTGTAATTGCGGTTTTGGTTGCATCAGGCTCTACAAATCCTACAGAAATTGTCGCTCCTACAATTATTGTTACACTTATCGGAACACTTGTTGCAATAATTGCAGTAAAAGTATTACAGAGATTTTTCCCGATAAATGCAGAGGATGAAAAAAATGATTAAAGAAATGCTTAACATTATTTCTCTGTATACTCTGCCTGTTATTGTTATGGTAATACCTCTTTACGCTGTTTGTAAAAAAGTTCCGGTTTACGAAACATTTATATCGGGTGCAAAAGAAGGTTTCAAAGTTGGTGTAATGATAATTCCTTATCTGGTAGCTATTTTAGTGGCAATAGGAATGTTCAGGGCATCAGGAGCGATTGATTTATTAACAAATTTTTTATCTCCGATTTTAAATAAAGTCGGTATGCCGGCAGAGCTTTTACCTTTGGCAATTATAAGACCTCTTTCAGGCAGTGGAGCTTTAGGTATAATGACGGAAATTGCATCTAACCATGGTGCGGATGCTTTTATTACAAAAATGGCAGCTGTAATGGTTGGATGTAGTGAAACGACTTTTTATGTTCTAACAGTTTACTTTGGGTCAGTAGGAATAAGTAAGTTCAGGCATGCTTTGTATGCAGGATTAATTGCTGATTTTGCGGGAATTGTTGCTGCTGTTGTAATAAGCAATTTGGTTTTTGTGTAGAAAATACATATTTTATGTAAAAATAAACCTCATGGTCTATATTAAGTTAACATGAAGGATGATGTTTTAGTCTGTAAAATAGGTGAACATGATAATGAACTCAAGGTAATCCTTGTTTTAATATAGGTGGCACAATGGCTTGCAGGGAGAGGGTTCATTTAATACCTGCATAAATGCAGGAGTCTTTTGAAGGGAATGGCTAGTGGTTATATGACTAGCCATTTTGTTAGTTTTATACTTTTTGTTAATAAACTTTTTTCGCATTAAAAATATTTTAAATCCTATTATAATGGATATCGTTCCTTGAAAAAGGGTGCAATATTATTGAAAGGAAACTACTATGGCTACTATGAAAGAAAAAACTTCAAATGTGGTAAATAAAACCAAGGCTTCGGTAAACAATGTGAAAAATAATATAAAATCAGGTATACATTCCGCCAAAACTAAAGTTAATGAAGCAAAAGAAAAAATGTCAAATAAAAATGTCAAATAACACCACACATAAAAAGTCACTTTCAGAAGAAAGTGACTTTTTATAAACTTTATTTATTTCATTATGCTTCTATTTGATCTTTGACACAAAAAGCAGTTTTTTGAACCGTATCTGATGATGAAAGCATGCCTCTTCTTAATTCAGAAAAAGAACCTGATTTAGACGCAAAAGCTGCTTTCAAAAAATCATAAGCAATTTTAGGATCACAGTTTTCACCGCATGTAAACAAATCAACGGCTGCATAGCCAAGTTCAGGCCATGTGTGAATTGCCAAATGTGATTCTGAAATAATAACTACTCCGCTTACTCCATGTGGACTGAACATATGAAAACATGACTGAACAATGTGCGCTCCACATTCGGTTGCCGCTTGAGTCATGTTCTTTTCTATAAGTTCAAGATTGTTTAATATGTTTGAATCGCAATCAAAAAACTCTGCAAGGATATGCCTTCCTAAATATTTAGCAGTAGTTTCAGGGTATTGTGCATGATTATTCAATTTCTTTCGTAACTCCATCAAAATACTCTAATAACATGTCAAGATTAATATCTTACTTATTAGATACAATAACATAAAAAAATTTTTTTTTACAATTATTACAAAGTTTATAAGAATTTTATCTGAAAATTTCAAAAATTACTGATAAATTAAATACAAAACCTTTGTGTCGCCGTATATTTTTTCCTTAATTAATTCAAAACCGTTTTGATTAATATTGTCGGTAAAATCTTCTGTTTTGTTACATTCAAGTACTAACCAACCGTTTTCTTTTAGTAATTTTTTTCTTGAAATGATTTCAAGAATTTTATTGTTTAAGTCTGTTTTATAAGGTGGATCGGAAAATATGATATCAAAAGATTTTTCTTCAAATTTTTCAATGATATTAACACTATCACCAAGAAATACTTTATGTTCAAACTCTGTAACGGATAAATTTTCTTTTAATAAGTTGTAATGTTTAGGATTTTTTTCGATAAAAATGACTTCACTTGCACCTCTTGAAGCTGCTTCAATTCCGACAATACCGCTACCTGCAAATAAATCCAAAAAAATTGCTCCTTCAATTTCATTTTGAAGTACATTGAACAAACTTTCTCTGATTTTGGATAAAGTAGGTCTTATTAAATCAGAGTCAATGGTTTTTATCTGTTTATTTTTAAACTTTCCTGCGGTAATTCTCATTTTGAAAGTTGTTCTTCTTTAACGGTGATATGTTGCGGTTTAATTACATTAACGGTTCTGTTCTCAGAAAAACCTGTCCTTGCTTCTTTGAGCTTTTCTTTTACTTCATTTTCAAGTGATTTACCGCTAATCATTCTGTCAATTAGTCCTGTATTGAGTTTTACGGCTTTGCTTATTCCTGCTATATCATCTATGCAAGGGCGAATTTTATCAAAATCGTAGGTGTATCCCGATTTTGATGTATAAACAAGAGTTTCGCCGGTTGAAGCAACAACATCTTCGCCACCGTTTTCAAAATAAACTTTGAAAACAGATTTTAAATCCAAGAGTTCTGACTGCATAATCTGAATAGCACTTTGAATACGCAAATATCTTTCAAATAAATATTGAATTTTATCGCACTGTGAAAGTTGCCAGTTAAATCTTTGTTCGTATAATTTAAGAAGTTTTGGGAATGATTTAGCAAGCCCTTCCGCATCAGCCATAGCTCTGTGACGGGTTGAATATTCAACCCCCATTCTGTTCATCAAAGCCTCTAAACCGTGAGAAATTTCATCCGGAAAAACTTCTTTAAATAAAGCCTGAGAATCAATTGTTCTGTTGGTAATTTCTTTGCCATAAACTAATTTAGAAGCGTGATTTATAAAACTGTAATCAAAAATTACATTGTGTGCAACGATAGGATTATCACCGATAAAATCAAGAATTTTGGGCATAATTTCCGGAAGTTTCGGTGCATCTTCAACCATTTCCTGTGAAATATTATGAATTAAATAACTCGAATATCTGATAGGTTGTTCAGGATTAATTAATGTTTCAAAAGTATCAGTGATTTTATCTCCGACAAGTTTTACTCCCGCAAATTCTATCATTCTTTCCTTATAAACGTCTAACCCTGTAGTTTCTACATCAAGTACAATATATGTTTGTTTTTTTCTCATCGCTTCCTAATTCCCCTTTTGATTAAAGTTTAGCAAAAAAAATATATATATTCAAATTTTGTAACAATTAATAAGGATTTTTCTTGAATATCATTTTTGATAAACCTGACTGATAGTATAAATCTATTTCATAAAATTCACTGTAAACATCAAAGGCTCTGACTTTTCTTTCATAATACTGTGTTTGAAAAGTATATCTGTCACGAATTTGATACCATTTTTTTGGAGGTTTTTGATATTCAAATTCCGGAATTATTGTTTTGTACTCAAAAATAGGAACAATATACTTAATTTTACCTGTCTGTTTGAATAAAACACATCTCTGACCGCCATACTCACGGGGTGTCAATAAATAAAACCCCGGTTCAATAATTTTGTCCAAATAATATAATTTTTGCGTTAAACGTATTAACGGGTAGGGTGAAAAATATATTTTTTGTGTTTCATAATACTCATCAGGGTCTTCATCATGTATGAATTCGACCTTAACGGGTTTTAAATTTTTATATGCTTTTATGTAATCAAAATCTTTTTTAGGTTGAGATTCTCTCATTTCTTTCATGTAGTTTTCTCTTTGAATTTCCTCTTTTGAGGGTTTTTTATTCTTGGAAAAAACTGCTTCAGTTAAAGAAAATTGAAGCGACATAAAAGTTACTATTAAAAATAAATGTAAAAATCTTCTCATAACAGATATATTAATGTTTTTCCATGCTAAAGTCAAAATTAATACAATAAAAATCGGGAATAATTAATATTATTCGCTTTCAATTTGGTTAAAGGCACATAGGCAAGATAAATTTATTGACTTTATTCTGAAAAATAATATACTTTTATTATGTATTATTATTGAGGATGAAAAGATGTCACAAAGTTTTATGCCCGGATTTAAAGATGAAAATGAATTGGCAACTGTAAAAATTTGTATGATTTTAGGTATATTTTTTGGATTTATTCCTTTTTTAGTGGTTATGTTTGCTTATGCTCAATCATTATCCCCTTCTTCTATGGATATGATAAAGGCATTTGTAAATTTTGAATTATGTATATTTATCGGTTGTTTTGCGATAGGTCTTGTTCCGTTAATAAATCTTTTGTCACCACTATTGGCATTGGTTTGTTTTATTTGGAATCTTATTGTAATTGTACAGTCAATACAGGCTATTAATGCAAATCAAGCCGTAAAAGTTCCTGTTTTGGTAAAATTATTTTAATAGTTATCATCCTTGAATTTTTCAATCCAAACATAGGTATTGGGGTAGCATTTTGAGTTTAGCTTTTCTGCTTTTTTCATTAGTGTTTCCCAAATATTAGGGTCGCAATTTTCGCATTTTTGTGCAAACGGATTATTGGAAGTTTTAAATTCATTTTGGAAATTTTTTTCGCTTTTAGCCATAAATTTTCCTCCTTGAATATAATCTTTCATAATTTGATTATGCCAAGGAATAAAGAATTTTTAATCGGAAAATATAATTATTTTCCGGTTAATAATTTGGCTAATGCTTTCAGACTTGGTGTTTTGCCTGAAGATAATGAAATAATACTTTCTGCTTTGGTAAAACGGGTAGTGTCATAATCAAGCCCGCAATTAACAAGGATTTTAGGATTTCTTATTTTGTCAAAAAGTTCAAATTGTCCATTGTTGAGTTGCGGATTATATGACATAAAAATAACTTTATCATTATCATTTATGTTATTTATTATTTTTTCAATATCATTCTTATCAGGGTTAATGGGGTATTTTATTTCGACAGTAGGGTAATCTTTTAAAAAGTCACTTAAATCTTTTTCTCTTGTACTTAAATTAAAAACATCTTTATTATTAAAAGAGATTATTTTTAAGGGTTGATTTTTATTCAGGGTTATATTCTTATTTTTCTTTATTAATATTGTTTTTGCGGCTATTTTGTTTATTTCTTTACGTGCAGTTTTTATATCAAAATTTGTATTGATTTCAGTCTTAATTTTTTCTTTTTTAAAGTTGATTATCTTATTATAGTTATTTATAATAAGATTTTGTAATTCTTTGTCCGTAACTGCCATTTCGGATATTTGATTAATTGCATCAATTAATTCATTTGATATATGTTGAAAAAGCATGATTTCTATTCCTGCTTTTAGTGCAAGTACAATACTATCCTTTAATCCGTAATGTTTTGAAATTCCGCCCATTATCATATCATCGGATAATATAAGTCCTTTAAAATTCAGATTATTTTTCAGATAATCAATAGCATTTTTGGAAAGTGAGCATGGAAGTTTTTCCTTGTCAAAAAATGAAAAATGTACATGCGAAATCATCATGGTATCAACGCCGTTTTTAACTCCTTCTTCAAAGCAGGTAAGGTGTGTTTTGTTAAATTCTTCAAAATTCGTGGTTACGCATGGTATATTCAAATGCGAATCAACTGATGTATCGCCATGCCCTGCATAATGTTTTCCACATGAAATAATATTATTTTCTTTAAATATATCCAAGACATATTTAGCATATTTGTTGACTATTTCAGGGTTATCACCAAAAGAACGAACCCCTATTATCGGATTATTTGGGTTTGAATTTACATCAAGTATAGGGGCAAAATTCATGTTGATTCCCAAGTCTTTTAAGTCTTGTGACAATATTTCATAGTGTTTTTTGAATATTTTTTCGTCTTGAATATTGCTGAGAGCTTTTGGAGTTAAATATTCGATTTTTTTATCAAGAAATATTGTCCTTTCAACAAGACCGCCCTCTTGGTCTATGGACAAAAACAAAGGTATTTTGGCTGAATTTTTAAATTTTGAAATAAGATTTTTAAAATTACTTCTTGTTTTCAGATTTTCGGCAAAAAATATTATTCCTCCAAGCCCGTTAGAAATTGCTTCCCAAAATTCTTCAGGCGGAGTGGTGGTTTTATATCCTATAATAAAACTCTGTAAGAACTTTTCTTTTATATCTTTCTTTTCCATGATTTAATTATACGTCTTTTTTATAAACGTACACATAATTATATTTATGCATGGTGTGCAGAGAGTTAATATTCCTAAAAGTCAGGCTGTTGATTTTGTATTGTAAACAATTGTTTCAATTTCTTGTCAAAATTAAATTTCGTCCATGAAAAATTACTTTATATATATACCACATTTTTTAGAGTTTTATTTAAGAGGCGATTTATGTTTAACGAAGTAGAGTTGGACTTATCCAAGTTCGAAGACAATTACGATAATGATTTTAATGATTTTATAATGCATAGTCTGAATATTTTGTGTTCAGACAGCATGACTATTTTGCAAAATAATTCAAAAGTTTTGAAATTTTTAACAGATAAGGAATCTGAACAAGAATTGGGCATGCTTATACAGTCAATTAGTATGGCGGTTAAGCACAAACGTTTTGAATTAATACAAAACATCATTGGTTCTTTAAAAAGTGATGTACACAAACTTGCAGCTTTAGAAATAAAATATTTTGACGATAACCAAACTTTATTGAGAAGTGACATATATAACACTTTCATGCCGCAAAATCTTAAAAAGCATGCTTTTATTGCACCATGCTTAAAAGAGGTTATAGAGATATTAAATTCTACAACCAAACTCTCTCCTACAAATGCGTCTTTTGCTTTAAATACCGCAATAGAGACCGGAGAGTATGATTTTGTTGAAAAAGTCTTATTCCAATCAGGTTTAACCGAAGAATTTATAAGACAAATTTATAAGCGTTATCATGCTAATTTTGGCATGCCTTTGGATGAAGATATCGAAAATTCAGACATAAGGAAAAGTAAAAAGGTCGCAATTAAAGAATTTTTCCAAAAAGCCATGTAGCTATAAACGACTGTATTCAAAGCCTTTTAGGTTTTATTAACAAATGTTAAGAAGCCAAAAACATGTAGTAGACAAAGAAATGTGTTTGTCATACTATAATAAACGTGGTCAGGGAAAGGCTGAGACGAACAACAGATAACAGGTTAAGTCGAGCAAGTCGAACAAAATGACCTCCACGAGATGGATTGCACATTTAAAAACCAAATTAAAATAAAAACTTGACAATAAAGTTTCACGAGTTAAGATATTAATTACCATCAGTTGGATGGAGATTTGAGTGAGCAGGTCATAAAAGCCGTTAGGCTACCGAGTCACTAAGGCAGACAAAATTATTTGAATAGTTGAGAAAGGTAATTTCGAGATATTCTGTAAAGATTTTTAATAAACCCTTGACAATGAAAAATCTTGATGATAGCATGTCTGTTACCGCTTGAAAACGGTAATTTTAAATGGCAAGTTGAACTTTGAAAATTGAATAACTGAAAACTAAAATACGACCGTTAATTTTAAAAACAATTATCGGACAACACGAAAATAGCTAGCGATTGTTAAACTTCGGTTTAACATTTGATAAAGACTTTTCGACAACGGAGAGTTTGATCCTGGCTCAGGACAAACGCTGGCGGCGTGCCTAATACATGCAAGTCGAACGAGAATCCGGAGCTTGCTTCGGAGGAAAGTGGCGGACGGGTGAGTAATATGTAGGAAATCTGCCCTTGCGAGGGGGACAACAGTTAGAAATGACTGCTAATACCCCATAGGAGCTTAGCTGAAATGCTAATCTTTAAAGATTTATCGCGCAAGGATGAGCCTGCATCTGATTAGCTTGTTGGTGGTGTAATGGACTACCAAGGCGACGATCAGTAGCTGGTTTGAGAGGATGATCAGCCACAATGGGACTGAGACACGGCCCATACTCCTACGGGAGGCAGCAGTAGGGA
>JAZLLQ010000044.1:0-2500 GCA_045598245.1 Candidatus Gastranaerophilales bacterium | reverse complement strand
GTTTAAGTCGGTAACTTCGCCGTCTTTTCCGGCAGCAGAAATTAAATCGCCGATAACTTTAGCGATTTCTTCGTTTGCACCTGTTTTATCCTTGTCGCTTATAACTCCGTCTTTGTCTACGTCTAAATCTTCAAAAGATTGCGTAATACCAAGACTTTTCATACTTTCAAATTGAACCTTGTTAATTTCCATGCTAATACTCCTTAACTAATTTCATAGTTATCTTATCGGTATTTTTACGGAAAAACTTTAGGAAATATAATCCGTAGCTTTACAAAAATTTACAAAAGAGCTATCCAAAGAAGGATAGCTCTATATCATCAAATTTTTTATTATGCTATGGTTTCTTTGCCTTTTGTTTCAATTTCTTTCTGTATTTTTTGGGCAAATTCGCCAACAGACATAACGCCTATTTGTCCTCTTCCTGATGAACCACGAACGGCAACGGAGTTATTATCGATTTCTTTATCACCCATAACAAGCATATAAGGAACTTTTTTGTTTTGGGCTTCTCTGATTTTATAGTTCATGGATTCGCTTCTGTCGTCAAGTTTAGCTCTTATGCCTAGAGCACGAAGTTGTTTGTATACTTTTTCGGCATAATCAACATGCCTGTCAGCAATAGGGATAACTTCAACCTGAGTTGGTGCAAGCCATGTGGGAAATGCACCTGTATAATGCTCAATTAACAAGCCTGCAAATCTTTCCATAGAACCGAAGATTACTCTGTGAAGCATAACAGGTGTTTTGAGTTCACCATCTTTATCCTGATATTTTAATTCAAATCTTTCAGGAAGATTGAAATCTAATTGAACTGTGGCACCTTGCCATGTTCTTCCTATGGCATCCTTCAATTTGAAGTCAATTTTAGGACCGTAGAATGCACCATCGCCAGCATTTATATCATATTTTAATCCTTTTTTGTTTAATGCTGCAACCAAGCCGGCCTCTGCTTTTTCCCAATTTTCCAAACTTCCGACATAGTTATCTTCCGGTCGTGTTGAAAGTTCAACTTCATATTTAATATCAAACATTTTCAGCGTATCATCAACAAAGTCAATAACATTGATAACTTCATCGGTAATTTGTTCTAATGTACAGAAAATGTGTGCATCATCTTGAGTAAAACCTCTGACACGTGTCATCCCTGATAATGCACCGGAACGTTCATTTCTGTACACATTGCCAAGTTCTGCCATTCTTATCGGAAGATTTCTGTAACTTCTTCTTTCGGACTTATAAATGAGCATATGGAATGGGCAATTCATCGGTTTTAAAACAAAATCTTCTTCTCCGTTAGTAACCATAAACATATTTTCTTTATAGTGATCCATATGTCCTGAAATTTCCCACAAATCAGGCTTTGCAATATGCGGAGTATTTACGATAACATAATCTCTTTTTCTGTGTTCCGTTCTCCAATAGTTCTCGAGTTCCTCTCTGACAAGCGCAAGATTTGGGTGCCACATAACCAAGCCTGAGCCAACCGCATCTTGAATACTAAATAAGTCTAATTCCGTACCGAGTTTTCTGTGGTCACGTTTTTGAGCTTCTTCAAGTTGTTTTATATATGCATCAAGGTCATTTTTATTAAAAAATGCTGTTGCATAAATTCTTTGAAGCATCTTGTTCTTTTCAGAACCTCTCCAATAAGCACCTGCTACTGATAAAAGTTTAAACGCTTTAATCGGTTTTGTATTCATTAAGTGTGGTCCGCAACAAAAGTCATTCCAAAGTTCTTGACCGTCTTGAGTTTTGGTCAAATACAAGGTCGGATTGTCGTTTTTATGTTCTTCAACAAGTTCAGCTTTGTAAATCTCACCTTGAGCTTTAAATTCATTAATTTTTGCTTGAGGGTCAGGAAGAATGACTTTTTCAAAAACAAGATTTTGTGAAATCAACTCTTTCATTTTGTTTTCGATTTTTTCAAAATCTTCTTCCTTTAAGCTGATTCCATCAATATCAAAATCGTAATAAAAACCATTCTCAATGGCAGGTCCTATTGCTAATTTTGCTTGCGGATAAATGCTTTGAACAGCTTGAGCCATAATGTGAGAGCAACTGTGTCTTACAACCGCCAATGCTTCATTGTTTTTATCCGTAAGAATTTCTAATTTATCATTATTGTTCAATTTGTCAGTAAGTGATGAAAGTTTATCATTAATTTTACAAGCAAGAGCATTTCTTGCCAAACCTTCGGAAATTTGTTTTGCAACATCAAAAGCAGTCGCATTTTCCTGCACTTGCAACTTTGAACCGTCAGGTAAAATAACTTCTATTTGTGACATATTTTTTCCTCTCTATTCTATGCTTAATCGCTATATACAGAATACCACCAAAAAAAAATGCTAACAACAAGTTAATAAAAAAAATCTTCCGTTATTTGCGGAAGATTTAATATGAATTGTTAAAGTAAGAGTTTTAAACTTCTTCGTCTTCTTCGAGTTCTTCAACTTCAATGACTTCATTTAAGATATCATCGGGAGCTTCAGCACCGTTT
>JAZLLQ010000043.1:0-16547 GCA_045598245.1 Candidatus Gastranaerophilales bacterium | reverse complement strand
ATCAGCACCACCAATGATACCTATAGCACCTGCTTCCGCAGGACTAAAACCAAAAACCAATGCCAACAATAATGCTCCAAATATACCAAATTGCGCAGCACCACCGAGCAACAAGGTTTTTGGATTAGCAATCAACGGACCAAAATCAGTCATTGCACCAACACCCATAAAAATTATTAACGGGAATAAACCCTTATCAATCCCTTGTGCAAATATTATGCCCAAAAATCCGTTCGGACCTGCAATTTCTTCACCAACAGGCATCGGAATATTTGAAAGCAAACCTCCAAATGCAATAGGTACAAGCAATAACGGTTCAAATTGTTTTTTAATACCTAGCCATAATAGGAACAGGCAAACCAAAATCATGACAGGTTGACCATACATGTGCAAAAATTGTTCTGCACCGTTTAAAATAGTAGGGTCTGCATCTTTTATAAAGTTCATGATACCGGTTGAGTTCCAAAGATTTAAAAATCCTTCTGCTAAATTCATCTTTGCCTCCTATCCGATATATGCCATAACTTGAGCAGTTTCAACTTTATCGTTAGCAGAAACTTCAATTGACTGAACTGTACCTGAAACGGGTGATTTGATTTCTGTTTCCATTTTCATAGCTTCAATTACGAAAAGTACATCACCTTCATTAACAGCATCACCTTCGTTTACTGCAACTTTTAAAACAGTTCCCGGCATTGGAGAAGTAACTTCTTTACCCTCACCCGAGTGAGTAGAGGCTGCTTTTTCTTTAATACCTTCTGTCATTGAAACATCGTAAGTTTTGCCGTTAACAACTGCTTTATTGCCTTCAAATTTAACCGCATAATCTTTGCCGTTAACAGTTACCGTATAAGCATCTGCTTTTTTACCGTTATCTGACTTCACTTCTTGATTAGCAGTTTTGTTAACGGAAACAACACCTTTTCCTAATAAGAAATCAATACCTTTATCTGCTTTAGCATCTTTACAGGCAGCTGCAATAAATATATTTTCATCGGTAATAGGAAGTCCTGCAGCTTCAAGTCTTTTCTTAGCAGCTTCAATACCTTTTTCAGGGTCTTTTTCGTTTATATCGACAACTTTTTCTGTTGTAGGTTCTAAACCTAATTTTTCAGAAGCCCATTTAACCAATTCAGGGTCAGGTTCACAAGGTGTTTTACCAAAATAACCGAGTAACATTTTTCCGTATCCGGGGTTAATTTGTTCCCAAGGTTCTTCCGTAATCGCGTTTAAGAAAGATTGTTGTGCATAGAATTGAGAAACAGGTGTAACAGATGTTCCAAAACCGCCACGAGAAACAACTTCTTTCATGTTTTTGATAAGTTTCGGGAATTTGTCTAACATTCCCATATCTTTTAATTGGTTAACAGTTGTGGCAGTAGCACCACCCGGCAACGGAGCCTGGATAAGAATTGGGTTGACTGCTAAAGAAATAGGTGACATTGCATAATCTTTCATACATTCTTTAAAGATTTCTTCTGTTTCCATAATTTTTTCAATATCTAAACCTAAATCATAATCAGTACCACGAAGTGCGTGCCACATAGAAATAATATCAGGTTGTCCCGTTCCGCCTGAAACCGGTTTCATTGCTAAGTCGATACCGTCAGCACCGCCTTCAATAGCTGATAAGTATGCTGCTAAGCCTGTACCCGCAGTTTCATGAGAGTGGAAACGAATATGTGCATCCTGACCAAGAATTTCTCTTGCCATTTTTACTGTTTCATAAACTTTTTTCGGATGAGAAGTACCTGATGCATCTTTAAATGCCAAGCTATCAAAAGGCAAACCACTCTCTAAAATACTTCTCAAAACTTTTTCATAAAAAGCAACATCATGTGCGCCTTCACAACCGTAAGGAAGTTCCATCAATGTAATTGTAACTTCGTGTTCCATTCCGTATTTTTTAATTGAATTAGCTGAATCAATTAAGTTATTAACATCGTTTAATGCATCAAAATTTCTTACAACATTAACGCCGTGTTTTGCAAAAGTTTTTGCGTGCAAATCGATAATATCTCTTGGTTGTGAATTAAGACCTACAACATTTACACCTCTTGCTAAAGATTGAAGTTTAACATCAGGACCTACTGCATTTCTGATTTTGTCCATTGTTTCAAATGCATTTTCGTTGCAGAAGAAAATAGGAGCCTGAAATCTTGCGCCACCTGCCGTTTCAAAATGTTTGATACCTGCATCAACTGCAGATTGCAAAGCAGGAATAAAATCATCTACCAATACTTTCGCACCATAGATAGATTGAAAACCATCTCTAAAGGATGTGTCCATTACCTTGATTAATTTTTTAGCCATAATATATATCCTCTCAAAATTACAAAACTTTTGTCGCAGCTAAAGCTACTGCTATTTCTTCATCGTTAGAAGATGTATTTTTCTTTGGTGCAGCAACTTCAGGTACTGCTTCAGGGAAAAATTTATTTACTATTAAAAGACATTTGTGTGTAATTAACATTGTAAAAATAAGTATGACGAGAAACGAAAAAACCGTTCCCATACCCATTGCCATAAGAGTAAAACCTTGTTCCATAAGTTGTCTCCATTTTCTCTACTTCTTCGAACAGCAAAAACAGCTATTCAATTCTATTTAACATCAAAAAAATTTTTTTAACAACAGTTTTAAAAGTTTTTAGAACCTTCGGAGTATATAAAATAATTTTGTAAAAATAGTATAGTCGGACTGGAAATTTTAAAAAATAAGATATAAAATATTAAAATAAGACAGGAAAAGAGGAAGGTTGTCATGAAACAAAAAATAAGTTTAATAATTATAGCGTTAATATTAATTTTACCTGTTACTTTTTATGCAATTTTTAAAGCTCCTTCAAGTAACGGTGCATTGTCAGCAGCTAACGGAAAACCTATTGTTTTAGAGTTTTCCACTCCGTTGTGTTCAGAATGTTTAAAGCTAAAAAAAGTTTTGGATAAAATTGAGCCTCAATATAATAACAAAATATCATTCCAAAAAATCAACGCAGGTACAATGAATGATGAAACATTTGAAAAAGTACAAAAATATAAAGTTAAAGTAGTTCCGACAACCATTTTTATTGATAAAAACGGCGAAATTGCAGCGAGAAAAGAAGGCTCTATGTCAGAAGATATTTTTGCCGCATATCTTGATGAGTTATTAAAATAATGCAAAACCTTTTTTCTCAGTTACTTAGCGGCAATGTTAATTTTGACGGACTCGGGTGGCTTGTTTACCTTCTTGCCTTTTTAGGCGGAATAGTAACATCTGTTTCTCCTTGTTCAATAGGTCTTTTACCGGTAATTGTAAGTTTTGTCATCGGGAAAAAAGAAGAAAACGAAATTCATCATTTTCGTTCAGTTCTTCAGATTTTCTTTTTTATGCTTGGACTTGCCCTAATGCTCACTGCTGTCGGTGTTTTTTGTGCTTTGACCGGAAAAATTTTTGGAACACAATCAGGTCCTTATTGGGGTTTGGTTATGGCATCCCTAATTATGATTTTTGGTCTTCATATGCTTGAAATAATCGAAATTCCTATGCCTGTTATTGTCAAAACCTTGCCGCAAAATAAAAACAATAATATAGTTTTATATCCTATGCTGATAGGTATGCTCTTTGCTTTTGCCACAACACCCTGTTCAACACCAATTCTGGCAGGTATTTTAGCTTATGCTTCAATAAAGGCCAATATCATAAATGCTGCAATTTTATTATTTCTCTTTTCAATAGGGCAAGGTTTAATTCTTGTTATTGCAGCTCTGTTTACCTCTTTGTTCAAACAACTTTTAAAATTAAACAAAGTATCGGGACTTCTTTTAAAAGCAAGCGGTGTAATTTTGGTTCTCACTTCAATTTATATCTATGCAAAAATTTTTGAATTAATTAATTTTTAAAAACAATATTACTTTTAAATTTTTTCAAATTCTTTATGCATTGTATGAGTAATATAAAACTCAATACAATTTCACACGATTAATACTCTATGAATAATAAAAATAAATACTTTTTATAAAAGTTGTTTTATGTTATAATTGCCTTGTGTAAGGCACAGGGGGATTATAAATATGCGTTTTGCACAACGCTTAAAACATTTGCGTAAAGAATTAAAACTAAAACAAAGTGATATTGCAAATGCTTGTAATGTCAAATTAACTGCTATCAGTAAATATGAAAATGAAATTATAAAACCCGGGTTTGATATGCTTGCCAAAATGGGTCTTGCTTACAATGTTAATTTGAATTGGCTTGTAAATGAAATAGGTAGTATGTTTATTGAAACTTCACAAAGAAAACTTATAAAAGAAGGTTCTACCGGTTTTTTTGTAGAAGTTGATGAACAACCAAAATTAATTACTGTCAAAACGGAAAATCATAATTTGGATTTAACAAATGATTTAAAAGTTGAGTATTATGGTATTGATGATGAAAATTATACCAAAATTTATCATAAAAACGGTGAAGTAGAGTTTTGTCAATATGATGACCCTGATGTTAATTTACAAAACATTATGAAAAAATTAAAAACAGTTTGTAAAAATATAAATCAATATGAATTTATTATGACTGCAATAAATTCATTAAGTGATGAAAATGCTCTGAAAGAGTTAAAAGTTCTTATAAAAGGTATGGAGCTCTCTAAAAAGTTCTAGTTTCTTCATTTTCTAAAATTTTAATTATATTTTTTAAATATTTTTTTTCTTCTTCAACGGATAAATTTTTATTTATTTTTGCTCTCATGGTTTCATTTAGAATTTTTTTGTATATTATACCGTTTTCAATTCCCATGTTTTTGATATCATTTCCGGATATACTTAAAGTAATATCTTTTAATTTGTTGAAATACAAATAAATTTTCTCAACATCATCAATATTTTTCAGAACACATTGAATTGCAACAATTGCTTCATTAGAAAAATTTTTGAAAAATTTGTATATTTCATATTTTTCATTTAATTCGGACAAAGATTGTATACTATCTTTCAAATAAATGAAATCATTCATAATTTTTTGTTCTTTTTTTGTTAAAGAAAGTTTATCAATACAATTATTTACAAGTTCAATCGGAGCAAAATAAAATATCACAGCCAAATAAATCAACCATACATTATTTTTGTCTATATAATTAATATCATTATTAATAATTTCACAAATAAGATTTCCGCTTGGAATGTTGATTTTATTTATGTTATTTATTATAAGTTTATAAATATTTTCTGAAATAAACTTGTCAAAACAGGCAGGATTAAGTAAATTCAATGTTTCTATTACTTCTTTTTTAATTCTTTCCTGACAATCGTTATCAAATTTTCCGCTTTGCAGACAGTCTTCCTGTAAAAAATGAGTATCTTCTTCCAAGTGAAAACCCAATTTTGTTCTGTATTTTAGTCCTCTGACAATTCTTGACGGATCATCCATAAAACTGTCAGGATGCAAAATTCTTATATATTTTTTTGTTAAATCTTCCAGTCCTTGGCTTGTTTCATCATAAATTTCACAAAAATCTTTTTGATTTAATGACATCACAAGGGAATTTATTGTAAAATCACGTCTTTTAATATCTTTTTTCAAAGACACACAAGTATCAGCCAAAATAGGCAAAGCAGAAGGGTATTCATAAACTTCACTTCTTGTACTTGCTATATCAGCTGTAAATGTTTTAAAATTTACATTAAATTCTATTTTAACAGTTTTAAATTTTTCGTTTTTTGCAAGTATTTTAACATTGTTAGGATATTTATTTTCTAATAAATCAGCAAAAAGTATAGCATCGTATTCAAGTAAAATATCAATGTCGTTAAATTCTCTTCCCAATAAAATATCACGAACAATACCACCGACAAGATAAATTTTTATATCCATATCATCGGCAAGTTGTGTGCAGAAAGACAATGCTTTTTGTTTTTGTTCGGTCAAAGCTGATTTATATTGTGATGAAATTTCCATAAAATTATTATATTGAATTTCTATATTTCATGCAAATCTGTTTTATTAAGCACCGGCACTGGCAGCAGCACAACTTAATAATGCTAATTTTTCAAAATCTCTGTTTTCAAGAACATAATTAAGCTCCATCAAAACAGGAATTAAATCAGAATCACCGTTGAATTTTCCGCTAATATTTACGTCTTTGGATAATAAAGATTTCTTTTTCATTGTTAAATTCATATTTTCACTTGTGAATGTACTTCCGCCGATTAATTTATTGTTGTATTTGATATTTATTTTTCTGCCTTTGAAATTACCTGTAATAGTATAGCCGGACCATCCGTCTTTAATTTCTATATCTACAGGTGCTTTACCTATAATACCTTTTAAAGCAATTCCCGATAAACCTTCGTTGTATTTTAAATTAACAGGTTTAGTACCAATATTACCTGTTAATGTATCACTTTTTATAAATTTCCCTTTATGTGTAAGTTTAAAGGGTTGACCTTCAATATTGCCGCTTATTGTTTTTGTATTTAAAGTAGATGTTACTGTTGCATCAGCAGATGTGGTTTTTTGTGATGAAAGTGAAACAATATCCTTGTTTGGTGTTTTGTCTACTTTAGGAATAGTTGCAATAAATTCTTTCCAAAACTTATCCAAAGGAAGTTGTCTGACACCATTTTTATCACCAACTATAGTAACCATACCATCTTTTTTAGATACTTGAAGTGTTTCACCGTCTTTTGTTTTGTAAGTGAACGATGTAAAATCTTTTATACCTTCCATGCCAAACACCTTTCTTCAAAATCATAACACTACCTTATGCTTGTACTAAAACAAAAAATTATAAAAAATTGCCATAAAAAATCATTTAATAAGAAAAATATTTACCGAAAAACATCTGTATAGTATTATATAAACTATGATGAATAAACAAAGAAAAGAACAATTGAAAGATTTTTTAAAAAAAGTCAATTTGGACTGCGATTTAGAACAACTGAATATCGCACTGACCCATAGTTCTTATTGTAACGAAAACGGAAAACCTTTTGTTGAATGTAATGAAAGACTGGAGTTTTTGGGTGATGCTGTTTTAAAATTAGTTATAAGTAACTATTTATACAAGACTTTTCCGGAATATAAAGAAGGAGATATGTCTTTTATACGCTCGACCGTTGTGAGTGATGAAACATTGGAGAAAATAGCCAGAACAATAAATTTGCAGGATTATTTACTTATCGGCAAAGCAGAAGAATCAACCGGAGGCAGAGAAAGAAGTTCAACAATAGCCTGTGCTTTCGAAGCTCTTTTAGGAGCTTTATATCTTAGCGAAAAATTAAATGAAATTACTATTTTCTTTGAAAAATTATTTAAAGAAGAAATAGAATTTGTAGATAAAGAAGGTTTAAAAATTAATCCCAAAGCAATGTTACAAGAACATTTACAGTCAATTTCAAATGACTTACCCGAATATATTTTAACAAAACAAGTCGGTCCGCCTCACAAGAGAATATTTTATGTTGACGTTTTATTTCAGGGTGATTTGTTAGCATCAGGAGAAGGCTTGACCAAAAAAGCAGCACAAAAACTTGCTGCCGAAAGAGCTTGTATTAAATTAGGATTAATAGGAAATAAGGAAATTAAATAATGAATAAAGTAATTGTTGCACCATCAATTTTATCAGCTGATTTTGCAAATTTGGAAAGAGATATCAAAAAAATTGAACAAGCAGGTGCTTCTTGGGTTCATATAGATGTTATGGACGGACATTTTGTCCCTAATATCACAGTTGGCGTTCCTGTTGTTAATTCTCTCAGAAAAATAACAAAACTTCCGTTAGATACACATTTAATGATAGAAAATCCTGAAAATTATATAGAATCTTTTGCAAAAGCAGGAGCTGATATTTTAACAATTCATTATGAAGCCGTAAAAAACCCGAAAGAGGTATTGAGTGAAATAAGAAAAAACGGTATGAAAGCAGGTATTTCCATAAAACCGAAAACTCCGCCCGAAGTTCTGGACGGTTTATATGATTATATGGATTTAATTTTAGTTATGACGGTAGAACCGGGGTTTGGCGGTCAAAAATTCATGCCAGAATGTTCTGAAAAATTAAAACATTTCAAGAATTTGAAAAATATTTATCTTGAAGTTGATGGCGGAATTAACGACAAAACAGCAAAAATAGCCGTTCAAAACGGTGCTAATGTCTTAGTTGCGGGAAATTATGTTTATAAAGCCGAAGATATCAAACAAGCAATAGATTTAATTAGCTTCAATTAATAAATGTTGTCTTGACGGAGCATCTATTAAAGGAATACTGCTAGACACTATATATCCATGTTTTTCTTTAAGTTTAGCTATAATTTTCTGTTGTTCAACAGAATTTTTTAATGGTTCCGTGTTTGCAAAATAATAAAAATGGTCATCAGTTTCAGAAAAACATTTTGCTCCGAGTTTTTCATACATTTTCTTCAAAAATAAAGGTTTTTTATCAGATGCAAAAAATATAACGGACAAATGTTTTTCCTTTGCTTTCTTAATAATAAAATCTACCATTGTAAGTATTGCATCAGCAACAATTTTTTTCCTGTGCGCTTCTCCTACAATACTGAGATTACAAACATATCCGGTATCATCCATAGAAAATCTGCCTATCGGAATATCTGATTTATTAATTAAAAAATAATCTTGACTACCTTCGCGTTTTGTTATTATTTTTAACGGGGTAAAGTTTTTTAAACATCTTTTATATGGAGTTAACGTAATTAACATAATATTTTGCCTTAATATAAAAATTTATATAATAAACTATTAAAATTACATACAAACATTTTTTAAAAGTATAAAATTAAATATTTTTGCTATTTTTTATAATTATTAAAATAATCTTCAAACTTTTTATCAGGTTCTACAGTATATCCGCAACCATCCTGTAAAACAGCATTATAATATAAATATTTTTTGGGGAAATTTCTGCATAAAGAAGGTCTTTTTTCGTAAACGCTGCAAGTACCGTCAGAATTTTGAAGAGTACAACCTAATATCAAATAGCCATCTTCATCTTTTCCGTTAATTCTAAATCTTTTATATGTTGGTAACAAAAATTTAGTTAAGTTAAAATCACTCTCATCACCTCTAAAACGAATATCCTGACAACACTTGCCGCATTTGTTACACTTACCTGTAATATTATATTTTACACGTTTTACAACAAAAATTGATAAAAAATCATAGCAAAAACTTTTTATTTTATCCCACATTATTAAAGGTGTGCCTTACGTCTTGATGCTGAAAATTGGACTTTTTCAAGGTCATCATAATTTTTACCTAACATTAATTTGTCCGCTTCTTCAAGAATTTTTACTACTTTATATCCATTTTGCCCATCTGTTCTTGGTATTTCACCTGTTTTTACACAATTTATAAAATGCTGACATTCAAGTTTTAAAGGCTCAATTTCAAGATAATCAGGATATTCAACATTTTTATTTGCAGAAGATTGATTATCATAAATAACAAGTTTATTTTCCTGAACCGTATCATCCAAAATAGCTGTTGCTTTTGTACCACGAACCAAGAGTCTTACATGTTTTGCTGGTGTAATCCAACTATCAGAAATGTGTGCCAAAATACCATCTTCAAAATTAATATCCAAATGAACAATATCCATAATATTGTTTTTGTCAGAAGAACAACCAACGGCAGATTTAACATTTATCGGATCTTTTCCCAAAACATAAGAAACCATTGATAAATCATGCGGAGCTAAATCCCACATAACACTACGGTCATTCTTAAAATAATTTATATTAAGTCTGTCGCTTTGTGCATAAGTTATTTCACCTAAAGCACCTTCTTGTATAAGTGCTTTTAATCTGTTTACAGCGGGATGATATAATAATAAATGTCCAACCATTAAAGTTAAATTGTTTTCCTGAGCAATTCTGCTCATTTCTTCAGCTTCGTCTGCTCTTGTTGCAATTGGTTTTTCAACATAAACATGTTTTCCTGCCAAAAGTGCTTTTTTAACCATGGCAAAGTGAGTATGACTCGGTGTTGCAATTACTATTGCTTTTATTTCATCAGATGTTAATAAACTTTCAAAATCAGACGTTAATTTTATATCTTCATAAGACTCTTTTACTACTTTTAAATTTTCAAAATCCAAATCACAAACAGTATGCAAAGCTCCGAGATTATAGAAATTTCTGACTAAATTTCTTCCCCATAAACCGCATCCTGTAATCGCAACAAACTTATCTGACATAATTTCCTCTGCAAATTTATTATAAACACTTATCCTATAATAAGTTAGTTTGAAGGGTTATGTCAAATAAATAATATATAAAGGTTTTTTATTTAATCATATCAGCAATAGCAAATTTAATATGCCTAAAACAGGAATCCTCAACAAATTCTTTTACTGTTATTTCTTCCATTGGATCGGGTAGTTGTATATTACCATCCCACTTTCTTCTACCTGTAAGAGTATACATTGTTTCACTTTGGAGTTCTTTTTCTAAAGAAGAAATTAGTTTTTCTTTGTTTATGCCTCTATATAATTTTATTAATTTTGCAAGCATGTCGGGAGATTTACTTTTTCTAATCGCTTCCATATCTTCTTCAAAAGAAGAACCATTATAAAATTTTATTGTAGGATACATTGTTTCATTTGTTGTTTCTCCATCGTAATAATCTCCACCTGAAGTATAGTGCAATTCACCTGCTTGACAATCATAATATCCGCCATCACTTACTTTACTTACAACAAATTCTTCGTTTATATTTTTGAGTATTGCTTCAACATTTTTAAATGCTTTTTTTGCCTCTTTTAAATTTTCTTTTTCTTCTTTTGTTCTAACTTCTCTATTTAATCTTGCAACTCTGTCTTTATTTAATAAACCAAATCGTTCCATTTGTTTTAATAAATCAGGGTTTTCTTTTATAAATTCTTTTGCTTCAATATCTATTTTTGATTTAGATGTTTTAGTTCCGTTTTTTGTTCTTTTTCCGAAATAAATATTATTTGTAAAAGTATTTTGATTAACAGCACATATAAACATTTTGTCCCTTTCCATATTATCTCATCATGTGTATAGAAAACTCTAAAATGTTTTTTTGATACTTTATTATGAAAATTTTACAATTCTATAAATTTATTTTTATAAATCTTTTTTATCTGTATCTCTTGGCGGACCATATATACCGCGTTTTGAATTTTCACAGAAATTCAAAAGATTTTCAACATATTTATTCATTTCAACATTTTCTCTTACAGCTTTTATACCATCTGTGAGATTTAAGTTTGAATACCATAAGTATTTATATGCTTGCTTAACAGATGTTCTTTCATCCTGAGAAAGACCTCTGCGTCTAAGACCTATAACATTTGTTCCAAACAAAGCCATTGGACGACCGTCAGCTTTTGCATACGGAGGAATATCTTGTCTTGTTGCAGAAAAACCACCAGCAATTGTCATTTCACCAATATTAACATTTTGGTGAACAACAGCCATACCACCTATAAACGCACCCATACCGACATGACAATGACCTGCAACAGTAGCTAAATTTGCAAAAATTACTTCATCACCCAAGACACAGTTATGAGCAACATGGGAACCTGTCATTAACATACATCTGTCACCGATTTTTGTAACATTTCCTTCACCGGATGCTCTGTTAATTGTTACATGTTCTCTAATCATACAATTTTTTCCGACAATAACTTTTGTTGGTTCTCCTTTATAACCTAAATCTTGCGGTTCACTTCCTATAACAGCACCTGTTGAAATAACACTGCCTTCTCCAATTGTACAATTTTCAACTCTTGCACCGGATTTTATTACTACATTATCCTCTATAATTGCATCTTTACCTATATATGCAAAAGGTTCTATAATAACATTTTTTCCTATCTGAGCTGTTTTGTCGATAAAAGCGTTTTCTGCAACCATAATTATTCCTCTGAACTGTAAGCATAATTACATTTTACAGAAAAAAAGTATTTTCTGTCCAATTCTTTATCTAAACTTTATAAAATTATACTTTTGCAAAAAATGAAGAAATAATTTTTTGTTGAGAATCATTTATTTGTGGTTCTAAAACAGCAGGTTTCATATTTGCAGATTGTGCGCCTTTTAATTTTTTTCTTGTAATACGAATATTCATCGCAGGAATACCCCAACCTAAAAGCAAAGTAACAAATGCGAGACTTGCTATCGCAGGTATTGCTTTTAACCGTTGAGCTGCTTTTACCAAACCGTTATCTTCTGTGCTTAAAATTTTTGTTAATCCTTCAAAAGCATTTTTCATTGTTTTATCATTTGATTTCATTGCTTTTTCAAGTGATTTTACAATGTTTTCCGATGTGTTTTCAGCACCGTTAAGCATTGTTGTAATGTGTTTTGATGCCTCATCACCCAATGTTGCAAATGCTGTTTTTACGTCACCTTTCTTTTCAACAATGTTTTTTGCTAAAGATAATGCTTTTTCCGGCATAAATTCTGCTTTACTGTACCAATTTTTTAAATTATCCAAATTTAAAACATCCAACATGAACATTTTATTTCCGGCTGCAATAGGAATTTTACTAACTTTGCTTACACCTCTTTCCATCCAGTTTTTTATAACAGGAACAGCAAGCATTGTAGCAACAATGGAAGATGTATCTCTTGTAAATACTTCTCTTCTTTCATTATTATCTCTTGATTTAATAAATCTCATTCCTAATACAAAAATAAGGGAAAGAATAAATAAGGGTATTCTATCCAAAGCTCCCATTTTATTCATTTCAAAAATATGACTGAAACTGTCAGGAATATGCGCACCAATTGAACTTGCAACTCTTTGCAATTTTGTTTGTTTTGATAAAGAAGTCGGTGTATACGAAGGAAGTATTTTTAGCATTTCTTTTCCTCCTTATTTGCTTCTTTTTCTAACCCTATAACAGCAGGATTTTTCTTTGAAAGTTGATATATTTTGGGAATAATTGATAAAAACGCAGCTAATGCAGCTGTTCCGCCCAAGCATAACAACTCTCTTCCGTTGTGTCGTATTTGGGCAATTTTATCAATAATAGAATTTGTATCAACATTTTTACCTGTTTGTGCAACTTCATCTACTGATAATTTTGCTGAATGAACAACATCTTCCATATATTTTCTTGCATAATCAAACAAATCTTCCGCATGATTTCCTGCAACATCATAAGTGTTTTCTTTTTTAAAGAAAGCAGCATTAATATTTGACACAAGTTTTTTGAACGATTGTCTCCTTGCTTTTATATCATCTTTTGATAATTTTTTGCCTAAATCACTTGTTAATTGTTGTACAAATTCTTTTCTGAAATCATTGATTTTCATGTGAGGATTTGCTATTTTACCTTTTGCATTTACAAAAACATCATTGAACAGTTTACTTGCAAAATTCTTTTGATTTTGAATTAAACTGTTTTGAGCAATTTTATTGCCGGTTGTTTTAAATACATTTGTAAATCTTTTTAATAAATTAAAATTAATTTGAGTAGCTTTACCCAATAATCTGCCGGAAAGCAAAACTGCTCCTATTGGAATAAGAAACATACTTGGACCGGTTATAAATTCTCTTAAAAATTCTTCCAATCCGGCTTGAATATTCCAATGCCCCAACTCTTCTTTGTTTCTGTTAAAACCCTGATATACACGTGGAAGTACTAATCCGCACATATCCATTATACAAAATTCGGCAAAAAAGCCCCCTTTTTCTATAATGTTCATTAATCCTTTATTTGCATTTCCTATAGCAGTCAAAAAACCTCCAAAACTTTGATTTCTTTGATTTGGAATGTATTTTTTATTATTATTTTTTGCAATAGAAATATTGTTTATAACGTTATAATTATTACTTACCTTCATGACCTTCCACTAAAAAACAGATGTCCATTAATAGTTACACTAATAATAAAACCTAAAAATTGTCAAAAATACACACTTTCTTGAGATGGACTTAATAAATTTTTACATTAAATATCTTTTTTGTATTTATTAAAATAAAAAATTTTATAAAAAACTGTCATTTACAAAATCTTTTTATTTTGATATTTTATAAATTATTAAAGGATTTATATATGAAAGATAATAAAAAAATAAATTTATTAATTGTAGAAGATCATGCCCTCACACTTTTTGGATTAAAAACCGTATTAAAAACAAAAACTTTTATTAATGAAATTTTTGAGGCACAAAATGCTAATATTGCTCTTTCTTTAATAAAAAATTTTAACATAGATATCGCTGTTATTGATTTGGGTTTACCTGATATCAACGGACTTGAACTTACAAAAAAAATAAAAACTCTTTCAAAAAATACAAAAATTATAATTTTAACTTCTCACAACAATCAAGAAGAAGTTATTGAAAGTTTTAAAAACGGAGCAAGTGCTTTTTGTGGTAAAGAAATAGATACTGGTATTTTAAGTGAAGTTATTGAACATGTAAAATATGGTGCTATTTGGGTAGATCCATCTGTTTCCAATATTATTTTAGATTGTATCTCTGAGAAAAATTCTCTGGGTCAAAAAAATATAGATAGTTATAATTTTACTTCAAGAGAAAAAGAAATATTAAAATTACTTATAAACGGATATGACAATTCCGAAATGTCAGAAAAACTTTCAGTAAGTATTCACACTGTAAAAGCTCATATTTGTAATATTTTGCAGAAACTAAACGTAAAAGACAGAACTCAAGCAGCATTAAAAGCAATGACTTTATTCAAATAATTATTTCGGCTGATGCCAACAAAAATGATATTTTTCTTTTATATTTTCCGGTAAAACTTCTGCTGATTTAAAGTTTTTTTGATAAGATGCCATTACTTTTTGAGGAGAAGTTTCAAATAATCTTTTTGCCATCTCATCAAATATTACTATTTTTTCGGGTCTGTCAAAAAAACCGGCTATTTTGCTGTGTGTTTTTATTTTGTTCAAATATTCATTAATTACTTTTTTTCTTTCCTCTCTTGGAGCTTCTGCATTGGGGTATTTTTGAAGAAACATTATATATTTGGGTAAAATTATCTTTCCAAAAACAGACAATGTTCGTTGAATATCATCCATTAATATCGTATTTATTACATCTTTTATTCTTTCTTGTCCATAAAAATCTTCATACATTTTCAGTATTTTCTTTTCCAGTTTATAATTTCCTTCTTTATTTTCTTTTTTATCTTTTTCCAAAATAGTAATTATTTCAGCTGCGGTTTTTAACAATGCTGCATTTGCTTTTGCATTTGTATAATTTAATGTACTCTCTACTTCTTTTCTTATTTCTTCTAAGTGTTCGTTTTCCATTGTACAACTTTTTGTTAATTCAAAACTTTTTCTTGCCATTTCCGAATTGTATGAACTTGGAATTGGTTTTTCTTCTCTTATTTGTACCAATGCACTATATACATTTTTTCTTAAATTTTCTTTTCTTCTTTCATATATTTGTTGTCTTATTTTTAATTCTTCTTGTTCCTTTAATTCCTTTTCTTTTTTTTCTTTTTCTTCTTTTAATTGAACATATATTTGCAATCTTTTTTCTTCAATATCTTTTTTTAATATATCAAAAGTACCGTTATCTATGGTAAATTCAATAACATCAAATGCTTCTTTACATTTTTCGGAAAAATATTCTTTATATTCGGGGAATTTATTCCAAAATTCTTTCATTAAATTATGCAGATTTTTACAGTAATCATTTTTTTCTTTATTTGCATTAATTTCCATAATATCAGGAGTTAACATATCACTGCTTTCTTTTTTTTCTATAAGAAAATCGGACATAGCTCTTCTTAAATCTACAGAATTATTCCAAGCATAAAACATTATATATTGTAATTTTTCATAATTTGCAGTTTTTCTTTTCGGCAAGGATATTTCTTGGGTATCTTCCGTTTTTACTACTTCTTTTAATATTTTCTCAAAATGTTCTCTTCTTTTTGCAGTATAAATAGAACCGTATTTTTTTATATATTCCTCTCTTGATAAACACAAGGAGTTTCTGTAACCGTTTGAATTCATATCTCCTGTTAAACCAAGTTTTTCATATACACTTGACGGTATTATTTCTTTCACTTTTCCATATTCTGTTTTTAAATTTTCAAAATCTTCATCATTTATTAAAGGATTTATATCTTTTCTAAAATCTTCTTCTATTTCTTTTTTCGTTTTTACTTCAAAATAAATTTTTCTGGCTAAATATACTGTCAAATCATCATCTTTTGTTTTGGGAAATAAATATTGACCATCTAAAGAGAATAATTCTGCCCATTCTCTTATTTTGCTTAAAAATGTTTTATCTTTACTTTTTACCGTTTTTGTTGATTCTATTTCTGAAAATTCTTCAGGATAATATTTTTTTAAATCTTCTACACTATGAATATCTTCCATTTTAGAATATACTCCTCTGTAAACGGAATAAATATCTTTTTTTTCTCTTCTTTCATAGGGTGTCATTTTTGATAAAAATTTTTCAAAAGATGCAGCCATACCTTTTCCATCAGAATATGCATTATAAAAATTTTCCAAATTTTCATTGTTTGAACCAAAATTAATTAAATATGAATAATTTGGAAAGTTTTCTAATTTTGTATTTTTAAG
>JAZLLQ010000042.1:0-68487 GCA_045598245.1 Candidatus Gastranaerophilales bacterium | reverse complement strand
CTTCCATCTGTATATCTTTCAAGACCAATTTGCCCCATTACAGCACAATTCTTATCTAAAAATCTAATGTATTGAGTACTTTCACTTACAGCTTGTGCAACGTCTTTATCTACTGAGGTATTTTGAACATCAACTGACCCTGCTGTTGATTCTGATACCCTGACATATGGGGCAATTAAAGTGCCTGTCATTGTATCACCTGATACATTTACATAACGGTTATCGGAAGTAGTTTTGTCATAATAATTAGTTAAATCATTTACAGTATTATCAATAAAGTTATCAGGATTACTTGCGTCATATTTATCTGCATTAACTTCATTTATAGCAGCAATAACTGTAGTTTTAGCTTCGGTAGTTAAGTCTGCAAGATTACCTACCTTAGCTTTAGCTTCTTCAGCTTGAGTAGTTGCAGTTTGAGCTGCAGTAGTTGCAACATCTGCATCATTACTTGCAGATTGAGCTGCTGCCGTAGCTTCTCCTGCTTTATGTACTGCTGTAGCAACTGCTTCTTCTAATTCATTGATTTTAGTAGCAGCTTCTTTAACTTCTTCAATATCAACTTCAAACTCATCAACTCTATCCTTAGTTTCATTTGATAATTGACTTGCTGCATTAGCTGTTTGAGTAGCTGAGTTAGCTGTGCTAACAGCATTATTAGCTTTTGTATCAGCTTGGTTAGCTGTAGTTACAGCAGTTTGAGAGTTAGATAAAGCAGTATTAGCTGTGGAAGTGGCACTATTAGCTGTACTGATTGCCATATTAGAATTTTCTAATGCAGTATTAGCAGTATCAGTAGCATCTGATACCATATCATCAAGAGCATCTATCTCTCCATCAACAATATCTTTATATTCTTCAAATTTAGCATCTGTTTCAGTTTGGAATATAACATTATTATCATATATTTCTTGTACAGCATCAAAAGTTTGTTGTGCTGACAAGTTTTGATTTTCTTTATTTAATATTGATGTATTAGTAAAATTAACAAGTCTCTCATCAATAGGAGTATTTCTTGCAATAACAATCTTATCTCCAGCTGTGAGAGTATCCTCTATTTGAATTTGTGATTCAGAATTAAATACAAAATTTGTAGTTTCTTCATCATTGATGAGAACAGTTATATGTTCTTTTTTTATATAAGAAAAGGGGATAGTAAATATTCTATCCCCACCTGTGTAGTTATACTCTACACGAGTATAATATGTTGTTGTCATTTATATCTCCTAAAATAAGCTTTTTAGTTTTTCAGCAGAATCACTCATTTGATTACCAAGCTGTTTATTCATCTTAATAATCTCTGCATTATCAGCTGCTTCTTGAATACTTTGACCTTGCTTATTGATTAACTGAGGGTATTCTTGTTTTACTCTTTCTTTGACCATATCATTATATTCAATGAACAAATCATTCAACATATTGACTTTAGTATCATCAGAAGAAGTCCACTTGAATCCTTGAGCTTTTGTTTCATCATTATTTATACCATCATCAAGTTGTTGGTAACAATCACTTGTAACAAGCTCACGAACTCTCTCTTTCAAATCTGTTTTAGAAAGTTCTTCTTGCATTAAATCATAAGCTGTTCTACCGGTTACAGGGTCTTTAAAATCTTTATAATTTAAACTGTAACCTGAAATAGTTTGACCTATTTCTGTAGGTTTATATCCTTTTTCAGCTAATCTGCTGAGTTCTATATATTCAGGTTCATTACCTTGCACTGTAGCTGAGGTTAAAATAGCATTATAGATGTTTTGTTTATCTCCAAAAGCATCTCTACGATATTCACCTAAACCTCTGTTAAAATACATATTGAAAACTCTTTCATAAACAGTTTGAGGAGCTGTTGCTTCTCTTTTTCCAAGAGTTGAAATGTTTTTAACCATTGGAGCATCAGGTAGCATATTTTGAAGTGGTTGTGCCATAGCTTGTTTCCAATCCATAATATGACTTTCATCCAATTCAAATAATGCTGACATACTTTTTAAACCTGTTCTGAAAGCTGCTTTATCTAAGAAGTTATTAACAAAGACAGAAGCTGCTTGCATACTTAATTTTAAAGCTCTATCTTCACCTTCTTTATCTCCATCTTTAATAGATGTATATAAATTAGCTGAATCAGCAGCAAATCCTAACATTGTGTGCAAAGGTTCATAACCTTGATAAGATACATAAGTGTTTCCTACTTTAAATGAATAAGGTTTCCAGCCTGTAGCTAATAGAGCTTTTCTCTCTTTAGCATCTGAAGGCATTGAACCTGTAATCATACCATTTATGGCTAACATAGTTCCATAAGCAAAGCTAAATGCACCAAAAGCACATTGAGACCTCAATAAAGCACCTTCAGGAGTGCTGCTCATAAGTATTTGTCTTTGTGCCGGAGAAGCTAAGTTATACCATAAGTTATGGTCTAAGTTCATTTGTAGGATGTTTGTACCTGTTTTAACAAAAGGAAAGAAGAATTTTACTAATAAGTTTTCATTAGCAGATTTTTGGAAAGCAGCACCTATTTTCATAACAGCTGTTTGTGTTCCATTCTCCCCTTTTTCAAGCAATTTGCCTGTTCTTATATCATAATTACCACCTGTTTTAGGGTCAAACATCTTACCATTCAAAGGATTTTGATATAAAATGGTTTTTGCTTCATTATAAATACTAACATCAAGTGGCTTTCCATCAGAAGTAAAGTATTTCTTGAATAATTGGTCTGTTGTATCATTTATCCAAGCTTCATCATCTGCTTTACCAGCTATTTGAGCTAATTTATCAGCAGCTTCCATAGCTCTTGCTCTTGCAATAGACCTATAATTAAGCTGAGACATAAATTCATCAGAAGCACCCATAGCTCTTGTCATTATTGAGTGAATGTTTTGTACAGTTTCCCAAAATGTAGCTTCTTTACCAATACCTATTTCATTGAAACCTTTGAAAGTTTCATCCATATTTAAGGTATCAGCACCAATAGAGCTAAGTTTACCATCACCTTTAAGAAATGCCTGACAACATAATTGCCAAGATTCATTCCAAGTAGTAACTAAATTCTTATAAGTATTTAAACCTTCTCTAAGCATCACACCTTTTTGGTCTGAAGATAACATAGGGTCAGTTAATCCGGCTAAAATCTTCTTAGCTGGAAAATAAACTGTGTTCATTCCACCTGATATGATGTTTTTAGCTAAAGTACCAACACCTGATAGAAGGTTATGTACATAATAAGAAGCAATTCCACCTTGCTCATTAGTCCAGTTCTTTATTGTTTCATAAATACCTTTTTTCTTTGGAGCAAGTATAGTTTTTTCTAATAATGAATTATAATTTCTTTCAGTAAAAATATTTTCCAATCCTTTTGAAGCAGCTTCAGCATCTATATTTGGGTTTTTGATAATAGCATCAACAACTTTATCAAATTTAGCTGCAAATTCTAAATCTTCTCCCATTGTAGCTAGCATAGTAGGGTCTAATTCTGCTAATTTTGCATATAGAGCTTGTTTCTTTTGAACTAAACTACCTCTTGTGAATTGTAAATTGATTTCATCTATTGATTCTTTTAATAAATCAACAAAACTTCTGATACTATCTTTATTTAATTGAGATAATCTCTTAGAGCCAAAAGCTTCAACAGCCTTATTAACAAATTTTTGGTCTCGTAATAAAACACCAGCACCCGAACCCAATTGTTCTTTATAATCTGTTAAATATTGAATAGCATCAACATATTGTTTCTTTGTTTCAATAGAAACATCTTTACCTAAAGATTCAATTTTATCCAATAATTGACTAATTACTTTAGTTGCTTCTAATTGTTTTCGAGAATAAGCAGCAATATCATCTTTTGTATCAGAAAATATTATTTTTAGAGATGAATCATCTTCTAAATCTAATAAATCTTTAATAGTATTAGAATATTTATCAGCATCTTCAGCTAAAGCTTTATTGGTATAACCACTTACTTCAGGGTCTAACTCTATAGCTTTTGTAATCATAGCATCAACTTCACCCATAGTTTTAGGTTGAAATTCTCCTGTTGATACCTTTTGAGTAACATCTTCAACGGAATTAAAGTCTAATTTTAGTTGAGTACCTTCTTGAATTTGACTTTTATGTTCCATATAAACTACATCAGGTTCACCATTGTTAAATTGTTTAAAATGTTCCTTATCCCAATTAGTTGGTTTGTATTTTTCATTTATTTTCCTTTGTGATTTTTTGTAAACATAATCAGGAGCAACCTCTGCTTCATTCATGCCTGTATATCTTGAAAAATGCTGTACATTTGTATCAGGTATAGTACCTTTTGCTATATCTCTTGCATGCTCTAATTCACTTCTCAATGTTGCATAAGGATTAGAAGCATTTTTATCTATCTGAACTGTGATATTTGATATTCTATTTTTCTTATTGGCATCTTTTTCAAGTTCTGTAAGTTCATTCTTAGCAATTCTCAATTCTTCTTTAAGATTATCAAGAACATCAGCTACAGGAGCATTAGTTCCTTCTTCCATTGTAATCTTATCTTCAAGTTTTGAGATTTGTAATTTCTTTTTATCAATAGCATTTTGTTTTGATTTCGTAACTTTTCCTTGATATTTAGTTGCAGAAGTATTCCCTTCTACAGCTTTACCATCAATAGTTAATCCATCAACAAATTCTACTTTTACATTATTGTCAATTTGCCATTTATCTAAATAGTTTTTAGCTACTTTATTTGCTGTTTTGGATGTTAATTCTTCATTTTCACCAATCCAACCACGATTAACCCAAGTATCTCTAACAGCTGAATCTTGATGAGATAAAGCTGTATCTCCATAGTTTGTAGCTTGATAGTTAGCCATATCTTCATCCATAGCAGCTAATTGCTTTTTATATTCTTCAGGAGATACTTTTGCAGCATCTTCCCAAGATTGAACTCTTATATCCCAAGTTCCATCTTCATGGACAAATATATCTTCACCATCATTTAACTTTTTCAAGATACTTTTTGCATCATCATATTGTTTTGGATTCATTGAATCAATAATCATCTGTTCAGCATCTAAGCCTTGCATATCAGCTGAGGATTTTATTTTTCTGACTGTATCAACTAATTCTGAAGTTTGTAATACATTTTGAAGTTTAGCTTCGCTTAGCATAGCTTCAGGTAAAACTTCAGCAGCTTCTTCAGCTGTTTGTGCTAGGGCAACTTTTTTCATTGATTTAAAGTAACCTGTAGCAGCTTTAACACCATCAATACCAATCCCAAAAGGAATACCAACAATAAATCCTTCAACTACATTCTTCAATTTAGCTTGTGCTTCTGAATCATTTTCATCAGTTTGAAGGTATGAAATTATAGGATTATCTGTTACACCAAAGGAATCAGCTAAATGTCCTTCATCTTCTCTATAAAAAGTAAAATCAGACATTCCACCAGCTAAAGAGCCAGCTAAAGCTCCATTAGCTAGAAAAGCTCCAGCTTTAGCAAATTTAGAAGCATTAGCACCAGTTTTGATTAGCTTTTCTGCTCCCATAAGCTTTTGGATTCCTGTACCAATTTTGATAGCATTAGCTGAATTTTTAGCTACACCAACAGCTTTTATAGCAGCACCAACTTTACCACCACCAAAGATGAAGGATAAAGTACCAGCACCATAACGATACAGGTACTTACTTGCGTCACCAATTCTTGTTTCAGAATCGTGTTGATATAAGTTAGCTTCTGAAAAGCCTGTTTTATTAGCCAGCCAAGAATCTTCTTTAGGAGCTACAATCTTGAGAGCTTCTGCTCCCATTGTTTTACCTATATCTCCTAAAGTTTCACCAACTGATAATTTTTTATATTCTTTATTTTCATCAGGATGTTCAACCCCAATTTTATCAGCCATTTGGTATAGTTTATTTCCTGATTGTTCTTGAGGTACTTCTTGAGTTTCAGGTTCAGGTTGTAAAATCCCCATTTGTTCAGCTTGTTCATCAGATAAGTTTGTTTCTGATTGTGGGTACATATTAGCCCATTCTTCTAAAGACTTATCTCCGAACATTACATCATTATTTTCCATTAACTCTCCTTTTACCATTCTTCAGGCTTAACTACATGTAAATCTTTATCCCAAAATTCCACATGCAGACATCCTGACTTTTTATTTGACACTCTACCAGTATTACCAACATAACCAAGAGCTTGATTTCTGTTGATTACTCCTCTTGATACCGGAGACTGTAAGTGCATAAATAAAGCATATTTTCCTCTTTTATCTTTAAATAGAGCATAATTACCCATTGTAGCTTCATAGCCTGAAGCAACAATACTACCATTTGAAGGTGGATAAACAGCTCTACCTATCCAAGCACCATTTAAGTCATTACCAATGTGTTTACTTCCATTTCTATTATTAGATTGAGGAGAAGCAATAGTAACATTAGTATCTCTCACACCTTTAGAATTTCTCAATAATCCCATATTAACTATAGATTGTTGAGCTTTACTTAAATTTGGTGTAGCAATATTTTGTTGATTCCTATATTTTGCATTTAAAATAATCTTATAATTTTTATTTTGAATATCTTTATCAAGCATCATATTAGGAATAGCTCTCTCTAATAATTGTAACTTTTGTTGTGCTTGTGATGCTGTATATTCTCCACTATCCAATTTACTTTGAATTTGAGTAATTGTAGTATTGATATTATTTCTTACATCAGGTGGGGTTTGAGTATAATAAGCTCCTGTTTTCTTAGTATAACTATCTAAAACTCTTGAAGCTTTTTGTTTAAACTCTGTAGCACCTTGTTTTTCTACAGCATCCATTTTTGATTGTAATTTAAAAGCATCATCCGGAGATAAATTACCATCCAAAATAGCATCACTAATTTCTACACCTGTTAATGTTCCTGTAGCTGCTTTAGCTGCAAGTGAATTATAAGTTGTAGGGTCTGTAATATTTTCTTTTAATTTAGTCATTAAACCTCTTGTATTAGCAACACTATTCAAGAAAGCAACACCTTCAGCATCAATACCATATTGATTTATTAAACCAATAGCTTTTGATTGTATTTCTTCCGGACTTGCATTTTGATTATTTTTAAACCAACTAAAGAAATCCTTAGTTGCATTTTCTGTGTCTATTCTCAGGGTTAGTTGTTCATTATCATATTCAAGTTTTCTATCTTCATAGTTAGCTCTTTTTACTTTTCTAATTGTTTCTTGAAGTTGATAATCAAAATTGGGGATAATTTCATTTAAGTTTTTACCACCTATTTTTAAATCTCCCAAAGCTGCAACTAAAGTTCCCGAGTTTACTTTATCAGCATTGTTTACTAAAAATTCTGTAAGACCTACACTTAAAACTTTTGAAACTATTTCATCAGAGGGTACACCTAAAGCTTCCATCTGTGCAACAGTATCTTTTAAAGCTATTTGCATCCCTTCTAATTTATTTGCTTCATCTCTAGCTCCAGCTACATTAGCTCCCATTCTGAAAGCTGTATCATGTGCCATAGCTGTTAAAGTATTATTGTATGTATATTCAGAATTTTTTGTTAAATAAACATCATCAACTTTAAAAATATCATTATGGAGTTGTTCAACATATTTACTATAAATGTGAGGGTTTAATCCAGCTTCATTATAAGCTTCCATCATTTCATTTATAGTATCATGTTTGAACTTATCATATTGTTCAGCACTCATCTTACCATTCAAAACATTAGGATTTGATTGTAATTTGATTGTTGCTGCTCTATAAATATCTTGAGCTGAGAATGTTTTAAAAGCATCTTTTATGTATGGATTAAATTTAGCCATACCTTGTACATTTTTAGAAACATCAGCCCAATCTCTTTTATTACCACCTTGAGATATTGTTTCATACTCAGCAGCAATAATAGAATCTTGAGCTTTTCTATTTAATGTATAATCTATATCTAATACACCTTGACCAATCTTGGCTAAAGCATCAGCTGTAGCTGCTGTTCTTTTAGCATCTGTTAAATCTGCTTGATATTTAACTTCCTGATTGGTCGGAGATGCTACAGGGTTCAATTTGACATCAATAGTTTCATTAGGTACAACCCTGTTATTATTGTTTCTATATGCCATCTATTTTCCCCTATAATATTTTTATTCTATCTTTTCTTTCTTCATAATTTGCATAACTTGACATCATTCCACCTAAGCCACTTAACAATGTAGAAGCTCCTGTAGAATAGTAAGGTTGTTGCAAATTTATAGAACTTATTGCTGAAGCTCTTAAACTTTCAAGTTCTTCATTATATTGCATACCCTTCATTTGTAAGTTTTTAGCAGCAACATAATTACTTACAGCCGAAGCTCTATCATATCCTCTAAACAAGTTTTCTATTGTGCTTCCTTCAACTCCACTTGAAGCTGCTGAAGCCTGAGCTGTAGCTTTTGCTTGTAAGTTCTTCAAATAAATCTGTTGAACTTCTAAACCTGTAGCTTCTTGCTCTTGTGCATATCTTGTATTTATTGCTTTTGTTTGTTGGATATAGTTGTTTAGTGTACTTTGAGTTTGTAATGCCTGATAATCAGAATATGCTGATGATGCTTGTCTATCTGAAATGTAGTTTCCAATGACACTTGCACCTTGTAATCCCAAGCCAATACCTGAGATAGCTGTTCCTACATCACACATTTATTTTAAACTCCTTTTACTTTATAAAATTGTATAAATTCATAACCATTATGAAAAATTGAACTTGATAAATTCATACCGATTGCCTTCAACCACTTTAAACTATCAGTGTTTCGAGCATCTACACAATTAACTAAAATGTCGTATTTTAATAATTTTTCTTTTGTATATTTTATTCCTTCTTTTACAAAAGTAACCGGATGGTCTTTACATTCTTTTGAACCTAAAAACCATATACTAGCAAAGCCTTTAGGTAACTCCCAAGAACTTACACCAAACATTCCTATTACTTTATTGTTCGCCCATACGGAGAAACATTCATCTGAATAAATATAACCCATTAGTAAAGCTTTTCTAGGATTGCTTCCTAATGCCTTCACCTCATTTATATCAGCCAACCTTAGACGATTCTCAAGTGAGAATACATCATCTAAGGTTGATGATATAATTTTAACTTTATTGTCCACGAATAACAAAATCTCCTAACCATTCTAATGATAGAAAATCAGAAGGTAAATAACTATCATTGATAACTTCTATATCTATTTCATCATTTTTAGATGCAATAGGAATCAAGAATGTACCATCAGATACAGGAATTTGCTCTAAAGTTGCAGATACTAAACCTGTAATTTTACCGGTAAATTCAAATATTGAAGTTATAGCTGTAGAATATTTTGGAGTAACTTTTACTTTAAAATATCCTGAATTAGCATAAGTTAAATTGATGTCTCTTAACATCAAAATACCTTCTTTAACCTTTAAACCACCATTAGAAGATTGTTGTCTAACAAATATTTTACTTAATTTCCAATTAGAATCATAAGTATTTCCAACAATCAATTTATTATATTCACCTTCAACAATGACCATATTATCATCAATAATATAATCAAGAGGGAATCCTCTTTCTTCCAATACTGTTAATTCATTATCCAGTGCATAAGGAAGTGTGAAAGCTGTTGTGTTTGTTAAATCATCATAAATTAAATTGTCTGAATCTAAATAAACTTTTCTATCTAAGAAGAATAAATAATCTAAATCTGATTCTTTATTTTTAGGTGAAAAGTTCATCTTTAAGAAATAAACACCATCTGAATATTGTACAACTAAATATAACCAGTTATCATGGAAATCAGCATTTAAGATTTGAGCATTATCAAATACACATTTACTCCAAGCTGATTGAGCTTTTTGTTCTGAATTATAATAATAGTTATAACAATATATTGTATCTCTGTGTTCTGTTGATAATAGACAAGCTATATTGTTAGCTGTTGAGCTTGCTATTTTATAAATATTTTTAGGTAAATAACTTGGACATTGTTCTGTTACTTCTCTTGCATCTAAATTATATGTTGAAGTAACATAAACTTCCATCATCTTTGAATATTCACCATTCTCAAATAAGAAGAAAGCTGTATTACCAGCATTGACAGGTTTACAGTTTGAAGAACATTGATAATTCATAGCTAAATCAATAGCTACTGTTCCATTTGAGAATATATCTCCACCTCTCAATGTAAACTCTGTAGTTGGTGAGAATAATAATAACTCCTCATTAAAGGCGAGGGAGTGCTTTAAATCAACCATTTTTGAGTTAGAGGTTACATCTATAGGGTCTGTATCTAATTCTGTCTGTGTAGTCTTTTTAAAGAAGCTGAAAATATCTTGTGTATCAGAATAACTAGATTTATCAGCTGAAATAAAAGCTAATCTTCCTTTGTGAGTAAATACTTCTTGAATTGTATTACCTATAAAAGATGGACTTGGAGCTGATTTTTCATCCCCAGCACCTCTTGGTGTCCAATCTAATTGTTTAAATGTAAATGTACCATTAGCATTTCTAACTAAACCATGTGGCATTGTAGAAGCATCAAGTTTATATTTAATATTTGGAGCTGAACATTCAACCCATGTTCCACTACCAAAAGATGAACCATCTGTTGTTTCAAATTTAACATAATAGTCATCTTCTACAGCAACTTGCTCACCTACAATTTTTAAGATAAATCCATTTGGAGCTACTACCGGTAATGTTTGTAAGCTATTAGCTTCTTTATAAAAAGCATATAAATTATAATCGGCATTACTGTCTGTAGCTAATATGGTAAAAGCTGTATTATTACTTTTCTTAACTGAAATACAAGAGTTTTTTATTGATGTAACCCAACCATCACCTAAATTGTCTCTTAATTGATTTCTTAATTGTGTTGCGATTTCATTGGTTTTTGTGCTTTCAGGTCGGTCTGTTGTTGTATAAGTAGCTTTTACTTCTCCATTAATAGTTATTTTATAATCTGTTGTATAATCACCTTGTCTCACAAATATTAAAGCTGTATTACTATGAGTATTAGGGGATAAATCTGTACTTAATTTAACTACTTTTGTCTTATTAACAACAAAAGTATAATCACCGATTGTTGAAGCATCTAATTCTTTTAAAGGGTCTAAAGATGTAATATAAGGGAGAGAACCTGTCTCTATATTAACTTCTTTTTCATTACCATCAAAATCAAATACTTTAATTCCACTACCTGTGAATAATACTGTATATGTTTCATTTTCTTTTATTATAGTATGTGTTTTTGGATGAATTGTTAATGGATTCATTAACTTTTTAACTAATTCAGCCGGTGGTCTTTTTTGCAACCCATCTGAAATACTTAAAAGATAATTTTCAAGAGATTTTGCTTGGTTAGGGTACATTATTTTATCAGGTTGCTGCGATACACCACCAACAAAATTAGATATTGTATCATTAACCAAACTCATTATATATTACTCCTTATTGTTCCATCATAAAATTCATTTAAAATATTATAGTTTCCTGTGCTTAGTTCAAATTCTTGCATAGCCCAGTAAGCTTCAACTAAATCTTCTTGAGTGTATTGACATGCTTTATCAGAACCTAATTCTTTTTTACAGAATTTATAAGCAGCAGACATCTTAATATAGATTCTTGCAGCTTCAGGGAGTTCTTCATAATCAAAACAGAAGATTACAGTTGCATCTATAGGTTCTGTTATGGTAAATGTATGTTTTAACTTATCATATAATTTACCTTTTCTAATGACATATCTTTCTCTATAGTATTCACTATCTTTGACTGATAACATATCATCAGCTACAGATATAATTCCATTTACATCCGGAGTTAATCTATAGTGTTCTTCAGTGTTAAAATCCCAACCAAAAAGTTGAACTCTTTTATTTTCACTTTCTAAGATATTTTCAGCAGTCATTGTAAAATAACTTTTAGTACCTTCTAAGCTATCTAAGGGGGATTGACCAACACAAGCTAACATTTCATTTATTGCTTCTAGTTTTGTAGTCATTTTTAATTCCTTACTATCCATAAATCGCCTTTGACAATACATTGTTTTCTATATTTTGGTGTTAATTCTTTGGCATATTTATCCCAATAATCACCAAAATCTAAACCATATAATGTCCACCATTTTTCTTTACCCATACAATGAACTATCGTAGGGTTTTTAAAAGCTTTGTCTTTAGCTTTTGAAACAGCTTTAGATTCTGTATTTTCTTTTAAATTATGAGCATCAATATTAAATTCATAACCTAAAGATGTAATGTGTTTATTAAAAACCACATTGAATATATCTTGGTCTTTTAAATCTAAAACATAATCTTCTTGTGCTTTTAATATTCTTTCTTTATAATCCGGCATTTCTTCTCTTATTCTTTTTGAATTAAATACAATAACACCTGAATTAAAATAAGATTCAGCATCAAGTCCTAATCTTTTATTATGGTAAATATCACAAGGGTCTATAGTAGCACCAACTAAGTCAATATCTTTATCCCATAATGATTTAATATCTTTTAAAACAACAACATCTATATCTAAATAAATTGCTCTATCAGTTTTTACTAAAAAAGGTATTAACAATCTATACATAGCTGCTTGAGAAAAATAATTATAGTCTTTTAAATTCTCAGCATTAAAATAAGATAAATCAGGTTTAGGATAAAATACACAAGTGCTTGTAGTTCCCATATCTCTTTTATCAATTCCTATAAAGTGAAAAGTACATTTTTCCTTTGTAGTTGCTGTGATTTCTCTGATTAGAACTTTACAAGGATTTACATATTTTTCATCTAAATTAAAACATATATGTATCATATTTCTCCTAAATTAAAAAAATAGGGTAGCCATTTCTAGCTACCCTAAAGAAGTATAAAAATTTATCAAGCGAACTCTATATTATGAACCTGAAGCTGCATCATTAGCAATTTCAACAGCACATTCAGGTCTCAAGATACCATGACCTTGAAGAACACGAGCAGTAAGCAACCATGTTAATCTTCTGAAATCCCAGTTCTTTTCAACTGTTAATCCTTTAAGAGAAACTGTACCTACAGCTTGACGATTCATAACTAATGCAGCAGTGTTAGAGAAATCACCATAATAAATGTTATTAGGTTGTACTCCTTCACCTTGAGCTATATTAGTGTCAGGTAAATGATTTGTTTTGATAATTTGGATATTGTTCAAATCAGATGGTTTACCTGAAGAATAGCTACCACCACCTAAGTTTTTATCTGCAATCTTGTCATATTGAGCAAGCAAAGCAAATTGCATAGGTTTAATGAAGCAGAATCTATCTTCAAAAGGTACATTCTTTTCATCCAATTCTACACCAGCAGCATAAATAGCAGCAGCTAATTTAGCAGCATCAGTTTTACAACCAGCAGAATGGATTACAGAACCACCTTCACGACCTGTAACAATTCCTGAAGCACGAGCAGCCAATACACCAACTTGAAGTAATTGTTTATCTTCAGTGTTAGCCAATGCTCTACCCATTTCACGAGCAATTTCAGCTCTGTTATCATATTCAGCCATCAAAGTATCAATTTCAGCAATTTCAATATCAGATACTAAGAATGGGTCAATATTGATAGTGATTTCATTTTGTGCAACTTTTTGATTACCAAGTAAAGCTTCACCAGCAGTTACATATTTTGCACCAGTAGCACCTAATACTGGGAATGATGCTGATTTACCTTTGGTAATAGTTTTGCTTCTAACATAATTTTTAACAACTCTTTGTTGGTCAAATTCTGTTAGGATTTCAGGGATGAGCTGGTCTCTAAAAAGAGCATCTACATCACCAGTTAAATTTCTTTGACCTAATCGGTTCAAACTAACATCACCGAATGGTGTTGGGTCTGTCATTTCTTATCTCTCCTATATTCCTAAATCTATCCCAGCTTCCCTACTAGCTTGGATTTTCTTCATAACTTTGGCTCTATAAACTTCATCTTTTTTATATCTAGGGTCTCTTATTGCTTCAAACATTTGTGCTTGAGATTCAAACATTTCTACAGCCGGTTTACCACCTTCACCATTTAATTGAGTTTCAGGTACTTTTCCTTCTTTTTCTTCCATACGATTCTTTAAATCCTTTAAATAAACTTTCATAACATTAGCATCAGTAATTTTATTTATTGATGCTTTTTCTTCATCAGAAATATTAGCAGCAGCCCATTGAATTACTTGATTCATAATGGCTCTACCACCCACACAAACAGCAAGTTCATCTAATTCTCTTTCAACTCTTGCTTTTTGTCCTTCAACATAGTTATCAAATATTTCTTCAGTGATACCTACTTCAGCTAATTTTTCTTTTGTTTCTTTTGAAATCTCACCTTTTTCATTAAATTCTTTTTGAAGCTCTGCATAATCAAAACCTTTGTCTTTTAAAACATTTGTAGCTTTATCAACTGTAGCTTCTTTAGCTTTATCAGCTGTGATTTCTTCATCAGCTTCTTTATCTTCAGTTTCGTCATTATCAGATTCTTCATTATCAGAATTTTCATCAGGTGTTTTATCAGCTTTATCACTATCTGTGTCAGCTTCTTCATTTCCCTTTTCTTCTGATGAGCTATTTTCTTCCTTCACACTTCCATTAGCTTCATCAGGAGTACCACCAGTTTCTACAGTTTCATCAACTTTTTCTTCACTGGTAGTCTGTTCTTTATCTTTTTCATCCATAAAATAAAACAATCCTAATTTCTAACAATAACCAATGATGCAAAAGCTTCATCATATTCTTTTTGAGCTTTTGATTTCACTTCTTCAACTTCAGACATAGCTTTTTCAATTACTTCTGTTTTAGCTGTTAAATTTTCAATTTCAGAATCAATAATTTCTTCTTCAACAACTGATTCATCTACTTCTTCAGTTTCTTCAACTTTTGGTTCAACTTTTGCTACTTCTGTTTTAGCTTTGTTGGCTTTTGATTTGTTGCTCGCCATAAAAAATCTCCTCTATACTTGTTCTTTATTTTGTTGCTGCATCACTAAATCACCATATTTATTAACCATATTAGGAGCAGCTTTTTCTAATAATTGTTGTTGTTGTGCTTGCTTAGTCATTTCAGCCTTTTCTTCTTCAGTGTAGAATACACCTTCAATATCAAGATTAAGACTAGCAGCAACTTTAGCAGCTAAAGGTTCAATCTTAGCTCCGGTAATTTGAGCAGCTTGAGCAAACTTCGCCATAATATCGAAGAATGTAGCCCATTTTGTTAATTCAGAACCTCTACCCAATGCTTCTAACCCAGTAGTTACAGTTAATTTAATATTTTTATCTTTAATTAAATCCGGTAATAAATTACCTTTTTCTTTTCTCATGTGATAATAAGAGATTTTTACATACCAATATTGAAACTCTTTACTCATTACGGAATACAAATTACCATGAGCTTCATCCAAGTCTTTAGCCATCTCTCTTATTTCTTCAGCTGTAACTCTTTCAGCATCTCTTTGGATAGCTGCTTTTAATAAGAAAATTCTATTTAATCTTCTTTCAATTTTATCTGATTCTGCCTGAGCAGTATTCAAATCATAATATTTTTGTGTTTGTAAAGCTTGTACATCTTCAGCTCTACCAACTACAAAATCACCATTTTTAGCTTTAGCTAAGGATTTTATTTTAGTTACTCCGTTAGGAGATACCAAAATAAGTAACTTAGCAGCAGCTAAGCTTGTTTCTTTTATTGCTAAGGAAAGTGTATCTAAGTAAGAAATATCACCAATATATTCTTCAATAAGACCACGACCATAAGATTCACCATCAATGCTCGTATATCTTAAAGCTGTAAAAGGACATATATCTATAGGATATTTACCTCTTGATTTTGGTACTTCTACACCTTTAACTTCTTGCCAAGTTTCCCAAGTCTTTCCTTTTCTTATATAACCTGTAAACAAATCAACATCTTTTTCTTTTAATTCTTTTTGTACAGTTTCAGTATCTTTCTTTTCTTCTGTAGCAATTTGAGTTAAAACAGCATCTTGCATTTCAAAAGGAAGTGCATAGAAATTGATTGTTTCTTGTGTTATTGCTTTTAATACATTACCTACATAATCTCTTTTAACAACATATCGAGATAACGGATAATATTTTAAACCATCTTTAGGAGTATGAACCAGCATAACATTTCCAGCTACATACTCATGTTTTTGTGCTTCACCAAAGCAAACTCTATCACCATGTTGTTCATTATAATCGGTAAGCATTTTTTCAACTGTTGATAATCCTTTAACAACATCTGCTTCAAACTCAGACTTATTCTGTCCGATTTCTTTTGCTTGTCGATTTAATGTCAAATCATCCATTGTAAATTTATAAAATGGTTGATTTGGTGGTAATAAAGCCAATGTAGTTTTTGCCGATAGATTATTTACTCCATCAGCACCTACAGATTGGTGAGGTGTTTCAATTACTTTTGGAGTAGCATTATACTCATCAGTAATTAAAGATGGAATTGTATATTTAGCAGCTTCTCTAGCTTTATCTAAATATTGCTGTCTATCCGTTTTCATTCTTTCATACATTGTTGCAAGTGAAGGATTGTGTAATTTAATATCTTCCATCTATTCCACCTATGCTATATTTAATCCTGTTGTAGTTGTTGATTCCCCTGTATTTAAACCAACACTTGAGGTTGATTTATTCATTGGGATTCTTAAAGAACTTAATGTTCTTTTTAATAAACCTTTATCTTTTATGGAATCAGCTGTTCTTGAAAATCTTTCAGTAGCTTCTACCTGTGAAGTGGTTTTCATACTATTATTTAAAGCACTTTGAGCTAAGGCTGAATTAACAGCACTAGCATTTTTTGATGCTCTTATATTTGATACAACACCACCTGTTAAACCACCAATAGCACTACCAGCTATAGCACCACCAACACCACCAGCAGTTTGTCCTACAGCTACACCAGCTAAAGTACCACCAGCAGCTCCAAAAGCAGCACCAGCAGCAGCACCAACCGGAGCAAAAATACCACCACCCAAAGCTCCAAATAAAGCTCCTTTTCCAATATCCCCACCAGCAATAGCAGAAGTAGCCATACCAGCACCAGCACCAATAGCAGCACCACCAATAGCAGCAGTAGCAACACCAACCCCTGTAGTAACAGCAGCTGATGCTCCAGTAACTCCTATAGCACCTAAAATAGCACCCCCAATGATGCTAAATATTTCACACATAATAAATTCTCCTTTTACTTAAACAAAAACCCACAGCACTTAAACTGTGGGTAACCTATAAAGGGAGAATCATTTGAGGATAGCTGTGCCATAGCCTTATTCTCCACTATTCATCTTCTTCATCTTCAACAGCTTCTTTTTCATTGAAATCTTTTTCAAATTTAAGCTTGTTGATAATTTTTTGTTCGCCAATCAATACACCCAATTCATAATCATTTACAAAATCTTCCGGTAATTTGTTTGGAAAATCTCTTTCTAAACTTTTAATAAGTTCATCACTTATAGCTGGATAATTTTGTATATGGTTATAAGTAGTTATATTAGTTGTGTTTGGAAACATTTTTTGTTTCTCCTTCCTTCTTCTTACATACGGTGAAGTGAGATTTTCTGTGTCCATTCTGTGTCCACTTTGTATTCCAATTCATATAATTAGGATTCAATTCAGAGGTTGTAAAACCATTGTTTTTGTTGCAAAATTGAATTTAGAAAGGGATTCGTAATCGGTAGGTCGCAGGTTCGACTCCCGTCATCGGCAGTTTTTTGTCATGAATTTTTTTAAAATTACTCTTATATGTTGATATAATTGTTCCTTTGAATTTGTTTTGTTGAAAAAATTACGGCAAAATGATAGAATTTATTTTGTGATTAATTTTATAGGAATTCATTATTATGATTATAGCTTTATTAGTTGTTGCAGTAATTGCAGGTATTGTGTTGTATTCTTGTTACGTAAATGTAATCAAGGCGAGAAACGGGTTGTTGGAAGCAAAATCCAGTATTGATGTTCAATTCAGAAAACGTTATGACCTTATACCTAATGTTTTAACAATTGCATCAAAATTTATGGAGCATGAAAAAGAAATTTTTACACAAATTACAGAATTAAGAACAAGAGCTATGAATGCACCGGTAGGCAGTAACGAAGCACTTGCTTGTAATGCTCAATTGGATACATTATTTTCACAATTCAAAGTTTCAATGGAAAATTATCCTACATTAAAGTCTGACGCAACAATGGTTCAGGCTATGCAAACATATAATGAAGTGGAAGAACATATTGCAGCTGCAAGAAGATTTTATAACTCTGCACTTACAAATTTGAACAATTGCGTTATGATTTTCCCGAGCAGTTTGTTTAAAGGCTGTGTTGCCGATGTACTTGGTTCTAAATATTATGAATGTGAAGAAACTGCAAAAACAAGTATAAATGCAGGAGATTATCTTAAATAATGAAGAAATTAACGGAAGAAGAATTTACAAATTATTATAACCAAAATATTTTTCCTTATTTAGACGAATATGAATCTTGCAGAAAAGATTTAATCAAAAAGTTTTTGATTACTGCAAGTATAATTGTTGCTGTTTTTATAATTTTAGTATTGTTTGGTGTGATAAATCAGGAAATTATAATAAGAGCAGCTATATTTACCGGCGGTGTTATTTTCATCATATTTTCTTTTTTTCGACAAATTTTCCGTAATAAATTAAAAAGAACTTTTTATATACAACTCTTTTCTTTACTGGATTTGAAATATTCTTTTGAATCATCGGATGAGAAATATAATGTTTCAGATAAAATCTTAAATTTGTGCAAAAAATCGGAAATATATTCCAGATATGATAACATTGATGTAGACGATATTATTACCGGAAAATACAATGATTTGGATTTTTCCGTTTATGATACGCATATATATTATGAAACAGGTTCCGGCAAAAACAGGCATACGGTACATCCTTTGAGAGGTTTTATTCTTACAACGGAAATCAAGAAAAAATTTGTCGGTGAAACTTTAATAAAAACTGATAGATTTTTACAAACCGGAAAAATTGGACAGAAAGTGACTGTAAGGCTTGAAGATATCGTTTTTGAAAAAGAATTTGAAGTGTATTCCGATGACCAGATAGAAGGAAGATATCTTTTAACTACTGCATTTATGAATAGGTTGGTTGAATATAAAAAAAGAAAACATTACAGTATTGAAGTTTTCTTCTCAAACAATCTTGACGGGAATGAAAATATATTCTTCTTCATTAATAATAATAAGGATAATTTTGAATTTCCTATGCTCAAAAAGTTGGAAAAAGAGTCTTTCTACAAAATATTAAAAGAAATTTATGATGTTCTTGAAATCATTGATGCCTTAAAATTAGAACAAAACATCGGATTATAGCATTAATAAATTCCATGAAACGCTATATTCATATTGGCTGTTATATTCATTGATGCCGAAAGGTTTATTGAGGAAAATTGAGTATCCTCAATGCCGGCAAGCCTTCGTTCGTAATAACCTACGCTTTCTAATTTGTCAAAATCATTTCCTGCCTGAACTTTCATTTCATTGATTTTTGCTTTAATTTTACTTATCAAATCATTAAGAGTATATGTATCACTTACTGATATATCAAGTTTTTTGGCAAGAGTTCTCGCATCTTCCAAATTCTGTTCTTCAGCAGTTACTTTTGCATCTTTATTTTTATTTTTACTGTTAGTTCTTTCTGTTTCGGCTTCACGAAGTTTTAATAAACCTTCTGATTCGGTCTTAATAAAGTGTGTATCCACACCCAAAGCAGTAAGTTTTGAACGGGTAAGCGGAGTCAGTTTTTTCTGACCGAATCTCATGTTTGTCATATTGTAGTAGTTCAGCATATCTATTGCTTGTATACCGCTCATTTTGATACTCTCTTTATTAATACACCAAAACATGACATGCATTATGCCAATTTATATATCGGCAACTTTTTGATAAACTTTAGAGTTTTTGCGTATAAGTTTTACAAAACTTTACATTTTGAAGTTTCTAAATTTATTTCAAAATAACAAATTATTTTTTTATGAGCATTTATGCTTAACGAAAGACTATTATGAGTATCTTATGTTCATACAAAATATTCAAAAAATAAATTTTAAAGGTTATGATGCAAGAGAATTAAAAGGACTTCTTTTAAGCGATAAAACATATCTTGAACCAATGAAAAAAGCCCTCGGAGATTTAAATGTGGATGTTTATACTCCGGAGTTCACGGATGATATCGCAAAAGCGAAATACGAAAAAGAAAAAAATTTGAAGCATCTTCTTTGGGGACAAGATTATATGACTGTGCTAAAAGGTAATATTCCCATAATTTGGTATGATATGACAAGAGAGCATTTGACTCCGATTTTGTCAGCATTTGCACAACAAATGAAGAATAAAGAAAACTTTGAAGCAATAAATGAAAATACAGGAGTATTTGTCAGAGGCGGAAATTTCTTTATTTGTGATGATAACGGAGAAAAGAAACTTCTTATAGGTGAAAAAAAAGCGGTTTTGCCTGACGATTTACTTAAAACAATATTCAGAGCAACTGAAGTTATAAAACTTCCTCAATTAGATTTTCATCTTGATTTGGGGATAAGACCGTTGGATAAGAAAAATGTTTTAGTTTCTGATATTACTTTGACACAAAAAGGTTTAAAAGACGGATTGAATATATTTCAGCGTTATTTAAAAACTCATAAAGTTTCACCTGAAAAAAGAAATGAAATAAATAAAATTATTCAAAATATTAAATTACACTTGGGCATGTTAGAGATTACTCTTGAGGGTGATGAATATGCCCCGCAAAAAGCAGTTGCACAAATTGTAGATACATTGAAGAAGGCAAATTTTCACCCAATAAAAGTTCCGGCAACGTATTATAAGTTTAAGCCTTTAAAAACGGAAGATACAATAGAAGAAGCAAGAAAAAGTTTTGACGATTATGCGGCAGGCGTCAGAGAAAAAGCTATGAACCTACCGCCTGATGAATGTAATGCTTTGCTGAATGCTTTAGCTTCAGCGAAAATAAGAGAAGAGCAAATGCCTGATTTTGGCGTAAAATTATTTAAGTCTTATTTGAATAATTTTATTAATGCTTTTGTAATAAAAGAAAATGACGAATTACATTATATTACCAATGCTTCATTATTTGATGAAGAATTGGGTATAACTCCCGAAATTGAAAGGGAAACAGGTTTCAGCACAAGAAAAATGTTTGAAGATAGAATTTCATATCTTGTAAAAAAAGAAAATATTCATTATCTTGATAAAGATACCACAAAGAGTTTATTTGATTTATTTGGCGGTATACATTGTCTTGCCGCTGAAGTTTTAAAATAGCTTATGTTTCAACATCATTCATCAATAAAAAATATTAATTTAAAATTATAACAATTATACTTGTGCTTTATTTTCACAGAAAGGAATTTTTGAAATGAGGGCAAACTCAATATCAAATTATACAGTTTCAAATAATAATATAAAATACAAAAATCCTAATTTTGGACACGCTTTTGTCACATTGTCAAGAGCAAATTTCGGAGAAGTTATTGCAAAGAATGTTGATGCATATAATGTTGGCGATTTCCGCAAAATGTATAATGCAACGGTAAAAATGGCACAGGAAGTTATTGAAAGAGTAAATAAAACATTTCAGGGTGAAGATGTTAGAATAAAAACGGTGAAAGATTTAACTGACAAAATTGACCTTTTTATCCCGGCAGCGGGTTCAGGAAGCCGCTTCAAACCTTTAGCTGCGGAAGTTGCAAATTTAAGAGGTGAAAACTCAGGATATAATAAAATCAGTATCCCCTTTGAATTAGGTGATGGCGAAGAACCATTAACAATATTGAATATACCGATGGCTATGGGAAGAATTTTTGCATCTAAAGACGGATACAGAAAAATTATAGCTGATAAACCTACCGGAAATTTTGGCGATATAATTTTACATTATCTTCACAGTGGCAGAAAACCAAAAGATATTGTTGTATGTGGTGGTGACAATGCCTTTGATATGAAAAGTCAGGATATGTTGGAATTTGTCTTAAAAACGATAAATAATCCACAAAAACAACTTGGTATTATGGGGATTGCAAGAAAACCTGAAACGGTTGCAGGCAGATTTGGAGTTTTAAGGGTAGGCGAAAAAAATTCTAAAACAGGATTTTATCCGTTGGAAGGATTTGTTGAAAAACCGCCATTTGAAGTTGCTAAAACTTTAGTTACGGAAGATGGTACAAATATCGCTAATACAGGTTTATCCGTTATTAAAAAAGAAAGTATGGAAAAACTATTGGATATTTTGAGGTATGAAAAGAAAATACTTGGCGGAAAAACTTTTTATATTGCAAAAGACCCCAACCAAGAAATATATGATGGTGCAACTGCCATAAAATGGGTTCATTCTTTAAACGGCCCTTCCGCATCAAATGTTAAAATGTTGAGCGGCAAATGGGAAGATGTTGGTCAGCCTGACGCATATTTAAGCTGGATGAATGAAATTAAGAACGGATACTATTTGTCTAATTTTTCACAGGAAAGAAAGGATGCCATTCTAAAATCAGTTCAACAACGTGTAACTGATAATTCCATTCAATTTTCTAACTCTCCTAAAGGCAGCTCATTTGTTGACGATATAAAAATTATAGCCTAAAATACAGAATTACGGGCATACTTTTAATATTATTATTCCTGCAAGAATCAGGAATACTCCGCAGAATTTTAATATACTAAACGTATCATGGAATATAGTAATTCCTATAAGAAATGTTCCAAGCATACCTATTCCCGTCCATATTGCATACGCAATACCGATGGGAATATTTTTTTGTGCCAAAAACAAAAAATATCCGCTTAATCCCATAGTGATAATCGAAAATAATATCCATAAAATTTTGAACTCCGATGTTCCCGCTAATTTTAGTCCTACCGGCCATCCCGTTTCAAATATTGCTGCTATTAATAAATATAACCAACTCATGATTTGTAGTATATCACAAATTAAGGTATTTGTATGATTTCATAATTTGTCATAAAAGCATACAATTTAATTAATTGATTAACATAAGGAAAAAACATGTCTACAATGAGTATTATAACAAACAATATCGCACATTTTTTTATTTCACATCAAAAATTTTTCTTTTGGCTTGCGGTTAATATCGGCGTAATTTATATTTTTTCGAAAATAATTGATATTATTAACCAAAGAGTTTTGCTGAAATTAAGAAGTAAAGTAAGTGATTATCCTATGCTTACGGTTGTACCGATTTCCTTAAAAGCATTAAAGTTCGTTATTGCCTGCATGTTATTTGCATGCTTACTTCAAAGTTTCGGGTATAACGTAACCTCAATAGTTGCAGGTTTTGGTATCGTAGGTTTAGCGGTTGGTTTTGCCGCTCAAACCACTATCGGAAATGTTTTTGGTTCTTTTTCTCTTCTGATAGATAAAGTTTATAAAATAGGTGATTATATAAAATTTGAAGATAAATCAGGTTTTGTTGAAAATATTAATTTACGTAGTACAACATTCAGAACAGCGGAAGGCTTTTTATTAAATGTACCGAATAATTTGCTCGCAAATACTTCAATCATAAATGTTTCTCAAACATGTAAATACAAACTGGAACTTGATGTTGCAATAGAATGTAATACTCCGGTAGAGGTCGTTAAAAAAGCCGTCACAATTATACAGGAGCTTGCGGATAAGGAGCCGAGCTTGGACGATAATGCTCTTGCTTTTATCGAATCAATTAAAGATACGGCAATAAATTTAAAGTTAATTGCATTCACCAAAAATACAAGATGGAAAGAATATATGATATGCAGGAGTAACTTGATTGCCGATATAATAGCAAAATTTCAGGAAAATAAAATTGACTTTGATGTTCCGGATTCAAGAATTTCAATTGAAGATATGAGCAAAATTATGAGATAATTATCCAAAAAGTTTATCAAGTCTTTTTTTATGTTCTTTTTCTTCTTGAGCAAAAAGACGATATTCTTTTCTTACTCTGATGGATTTGGAATAGTTTTCCAATGATTTTCTTATTTCTTTCAGATTATCCGAATTTATAAATAAATCATTATATGGTAAAGAGTTTCGCATTAATGAAATATCTTTTTCTCCGGGGCGAGTTAAGTATACTCTTGTACGAGGCGTAGGAATTCTTATGTAATCACCTTTTTCATCATCATTAAGATATGTTATACGAGGTTCATAAATGGTTTTGAAGGTTATTTCACCTTCGGGATACATTTCTTTTATCGCATGTATATTCTCTTCAAATTCAGCATATGAATTACAGCCTTTTTCGTAGCGTAAGAGATATTTTCCGAGTGCTATTGCCTTTTCCCTAAAATTATGGCTGAATTTTGCACCAAATGCTGTATTTGAAAACGTGTTATTGATACTTCCTGCTAACATGTTTTATTCCTTTACGCAATTTACACAATAATATTAAATATAAACATGATTTTATTTGCCGTTTTACGGCATTTTTATATTTTTGCAAATGCCCTGATACTAAGGGTTATCAGATGTTTAAAAAATATTTTCTTGCCTAAAATTCTGTACAGTGGTATATTATAATCTTTCCCATATTTGTAAATAGGAGCAAGCATGCTTATTCGCAAGATAAATACCGTAAATTTTGGTGCTATGCCTGACTTAAACACAAGGGCAATATTGAAATGTGCCAATATGAAAGGCATTGATACAACAGCTCTCGAAGATGTAATGAAAGAAGTATATGCGGATAAATACATAATTACAAATGAAAAAGGAAACGGAATTATGACTGTTGCACTATGCGACAAAGAAGATGGAGTTGCTCAATTGGTAAGACCTGTTATGAAATTTAACAGATATACGGATAGTGTAAAATTGGTCATCAAAGGTCTTACTCAGGCTATGGCTCGGATTAAGAAAGAAAGAACCCCCGAACAACAAATTATCGATAGAATTGAAAACAAATTCGGCAGATACGATGATGGCAGCGAATATAAGTATGCACGCAATTATGTAGCTTAGTTATCGTATTTTAAATTCGGATGACGTGCCGCATTGGTTTCATCGACTTTCCGTACAGGTGTATTGTGAGGTGCATCAGCCAACAGTTCAGGTGAGTTTTGGGCTTCTTGGGCAATTTTTTTCATTACTTCAATAAACTCATCAAGAGTTTCTTTCGTTTCACTTTCTGTCGGCTCTATCATCATTGCTTCATGCACAATCAACGGGAAATATATAGTTGGCGGGTGAAATCCGTAATCAATAAGCCTTTTGGCAATTTGCAGAGTATTTACACCAAAAGCCTTTTGGAATTCGTTTGTTAATACAAATTCATGTGCGCAAATTTCATCTATAGCTATCTGATAACAGTCTTTTAATTTTGCTTTAATGTAATTTGCATTTAAAACAGCATCTATTGATGCCTGTTTTAAATCTTTTCCCATCATTGTTATATATGTAAAGGCTTTTACAAGGACGTTAAAATTCCCGAAGAAAGAACTTACTTTGCCTATTGTTTTGTCGATATTGTAATCCCTGTAATACTTTTTGCCGTCAAATTTTATAACAGGTACGGGTAAAAAGTCTTCTAATTTTTTCACTACCCCGATAGGACCTGCTCCGGGACCTCCACAACCATGAGGCGTTGCAAACGTTTTATGTAAGTTCAAATGTACAACATCAAATCCCATAATCGCAGGGTTAGAAATTCCCATAACCGCATTGAAGTTTGCACCATCGTAGTATAATAAGCCACCTGCTTTATGTACCATATCAGAAATTTTTGAAATATTTTTTTCAAAAAGTCCTAACGTATTCGGATTTGTGAGCATTAGTGCTGCAACTTTATCATCAAGCAATTTTTCTAATTCTTCCAAATCAACAAGTCCATCTTTGGTAGATTTTACCTGTACAACTTCAAAATCACACATTTTTGATGACGCAGGGTTTGTGCCATGTGCGGAATCAGGAACTATAACTTTTGTTTTCTCAATGCCGAGATTTTCAAAATATGCTTTTATCACCATCATACCTGTTAATTCACCATGTGCACCTGCTTTCGGTTGCAAAGAAACTGCATCCATCCCTGTAATTGCACAAAGTTGTTTTTGAAGAATATACATAAGTGACAATGCACCTTGGATTGATTCATCAGGTTGCGAAGGGTGAATATTTGCAAAACCATCAAGATTTGCAATCATTTCATTAACTTTAGGATTATATTTCATAGTACACGAACCTAACGGATAAAACCCTCCGTCAAGCGGAAAATTCTTTTTCGACAAATTTGTATAATGTCTTACAACTTCACTTTCCGACATGCAAGGCAATTTTATATCTTCATCTCTTAAAAATTTTGTATCAATGGTTTTTGAGAAAACATCAATATTAAATTCTTTTTGTTTTTTTGATTTTTCTTTTTTGTTTGATTTTTCAAAAATTGTTTCGCCCATTTTGTCCTCCACCCTGAAAGTTTATTATACTTTATCATAAATTGAGATTTAATGGTATATGTAAATTTTTCTTTGTATTAAAATTTATAGTTGAAAGGACTTTAGATAATGACTTTTGTTACTGATGATATTTTAGTAAAGTTAAAAAACAGCAGTTTGGCATTAGGATTTTTTGACGGCATCCATAAGGGACATCAAAAAGTTTTGCTCGATACAATTGCTTTTTCAAAAAAACTCGGAACGGAAAGTACTGTTTTAACTTTTAAAAATCATCCTGTCGAAGTCCTCTATGATGTCGTTCCCGAATTTATTACAACAGCGGAAGAACGTATAAATTTGTTTAAAGAAATGGGCTTTGATAATGTTATTATGGCAGATTTTACTTCTGAAATCGCCTCGTTGTCTGCAGATGAATATTTTAGTAAAATAATTTCAAAATTAAATCCCAAGTCAATAAGTATCGGTTATAATCACAAATTCGGTGCAAATCAAAGCGGGGACATTGATTTTCTTGAAAAAAAATCAAAAGAGTTTAATTTTATTTTGAGTGTAAGCTCACCCGTAAAGCAAAAAAATGAGGTTACAAGTTCTACTCTTATTCGCAACTCCATAAAAAATGGAGAGGTTGCTAAGGCACATAGTTTATTGGGTAAACCGTATTCAATAAAAAATAAGGTTATTAAGGGTAAACAAAGAGGCAGACTTATTGATTTTCCTACCGCAAATCTGATGTTTCCCGATAAAAAAATCATTCCTGAATTTGGTGTTTATTCAGGTATAGCAAGAATTGAAAAAAATTCATATAAAGCTGTTGCAAATATCGGCTTGCGACCAACTTTTGGTGATTTGACGATACCTATTGCGGAAATTCACATTTTAAATTTTTCAAAAAATATATATGAGATGGAAATATCTTTTGAATTTTTAAATCATATAAGAAGTGAAATTAAGTTTCAAAATATCGATAAACTCAAAGAACAAATAAAAAAAGATATTGCAACCGCATTTTAATCTTTTAATTTATTCAAAACATCAAATAATTCTTTTGGCATTCTGCGCATTAAATTTCCGGCTTTGTCAGTGCATACAAAAGTTACGGTTACTTCGCATACATCTTCGCCGGTTGTTTTATTTGTTATTTTCTGCAACATTGTTGCTCTTATCGGAGAAAGTTTCAATATTGAAGTTTCTATATCAAGAATATCGTGAACTTTAGCGGGCATTTTATATTTTAAGTTGGCTTCAATTAACGGAGTACATGCCCCGCTTGCTTCAAGCTCTTTCATTGAACAATTTGCCGATGTCGCAAATTCGCATCTTGCCTGCTCGCAAAATCTTAAATAACTTCCATGCCAAACTATACCGTAGCAATCGGTATCTGCATGGTAAACTTTCACTTCGTAATGATGCTTCATAAAACCCTCTTAAAAAAGAAAGACCGGCACACCCAAAAGTTTAATGCTTAATGCTGCTACGTTCCCGTCCTGACATGGTTCGCCGACTTTTGCCGCACCAATCTTCCGATTTTTCAATCAAATACATAATAACACAAACATTTTCATTTTAAAAGAGGAATAATACAATTTGTATTCATGCAAAACCGTATATAGATTTAGAAAATATCAACTCAACTTTTCTTACACTTGACTTTATTCTTTGTAGTAGGACAATGGTGCTGAATAGTGTTATTTAGAATAGAGTAAGAAGAAAGAAGGTTTTAAAATGACAAAATTCGTATGCAAAGTTTGTGGTTGGTCTACTGAAAGTGCAACACAACCGGACAAATGTCCTTTATGCGGAGCAACAACATTTTCTGTAGTTGAAGCAGGAAACAAGGTCTATGCTTGCGAACACGGTGTAGGCGATGGAAAAGTTGAAGATGCTGAAATTATGGAAGGCTTGAGAGCTAATTTCAATGGTGAATGTACTGAAGTCGGTATGTATCTTGCAATGTCAAGAGTTGCCGAAAGAGAAGGATACCCTGAAATTGCTGAAGCATACAAAAGATATGCATTTGAAGAAGCTGAACATGCTGCTAAATTTGCTGAACTTTTAGGTGAAGTTGTTACTTCTTCAACAAAGAAAAATCTTGAACTTCGTGCAGATGCAGAGCATGGTGCATGCGAGGGCAAACTGGCTATTGCAAAACGTGCAAAAGAATTAGGATACGATGCAATTCATGATACAGTTCATGAAATGGCAAAAGACGAAGCTCGCCACGGATGTGGTTTTGACGGTCTTTTAAAACGCTATTTTTCATAGGCTTTAATATTCCATTTAAAAAAGAGAGAATGTTTTAAACCTTCTCTCTTTTTCTTTTGTAAATTTTTGCTAACAATATTCGCACTCTATGGATATGCAAAATAATATGTTTGTGTTAGCATAGTTTTAAAGGAAAATTATTTTTTATATAAATTTAGGTTTAATTATTTTATGGAGGACAATTTAATGTCAATCGGTTCATTTGTATTTATGCTCCACAGTCACCTCCCGTTTTACAGAAAGGCAGGAATGTGGCCATTTGGTGAAGAAAACCTCTATGAGTGCATGGCAGAAACGTACGTACCATTATTGAATGCTATTAGTGAATTATACGAAGAAGGTATCAAGGCAAAATTAACAGTAGGTATTACCCCTATTTTGGCGGAACAGTTAAATGACGAACACTTAAAACAAGGTTTCATAGCATACTTAGACAGTAGAATAGAAAAGGTAGCAAAGGACTTGGAAAGATACCCCGATCCTGAAGTACCTCATTCACAACACTTAAAATATCTCGCAAAATACTACTTTGATTGGTTTACAAACATTAAAGACAGTTTTGTTAACAAATACAACAAAGACTTAATCGGTAACTTTGCAAAATATCAAAAACTCGGGTGCATTGAAATTACTACATCAGGTGCAACACACGGCTTTTCACCGTTGTTAGCTACCGATAATAACCTGAATGCACAGTTTAAAGTCGGTTCAGATACAACAAAAAGACTTTTTGGCAAAAAAGCGAGAGGATGCTGGTTGCCTGAATGTGCTTACAGACCGGCATACAAATATCAGGATAAGAACGGTAACGAACAATGGAGAAGTGCTATTGAAGTTACTTTACAAAATAACGATATTGAATACTTCTTTACAGAATCTCACGTTATTGAAGGCGGTGTTTCGGTAGGTAACAGACGTGTAATCGGTGTTTACGGTAATATTGAATATATTCCGTTGCCGGCAAGAGCTGCAACAGGTTGCTCAACTTATGAAGCATACTGGCTTCCCGATGCACAAGTTGCTGTTATGGGAAGAAACGACAGAGCAGGTTATCAGGTATGGTCTGCTGCTGACGGATACCCCGGTGACGGATGCTTTAGAGAATTTCACAGAAAAGACGCAAACTCAGGCATGCAATATTGGAGAGTTACAAGTTCAACTACGGATTTAGGTGACAAAATGCTTTACGATCCAGTATTGGCTATGTCAAAAGTTAACGAAAACTCCGATCACTATACAACATTGATTTATCATTTATTGAATGATTACAAAAATGCTGCAGGTGAAAATGGTTTGGTAATGGTATCATTTGATACAGAGTTGTTCGGACACTGGTGGTTTGAAGGTGTTGAATTTATTAAGCAAGTCATTAAAAAATTCGCAACTTACACTCCCGAAGTAGAAAGAATGACAGCTGCGGAATATTTGGATAAATACCCGCCGAAAAAAGCTATCTCTATTCCTGAAAGCTCTTGGGGACAAGGCGGACATTATTGGGTATGGCAAAATCCTCAGGTTGAATGGATATGGCCTATTATCCATGCTTGCGAAAAACGTATTACCGAAATTGTAGGTAGATACGAAAAGCAACCTCAGGATAAATTACTATTGAGAGCTTTAAATCAGTTGGCAAGGGAAAACTTATTGCTGCAAAGCAGCGATTGGCCGTTCTTAATCACAACATGGCAAGCTCGTGATTATGCAAAAGACAGATTCAAAGAACACGTTGCAAGATTTGAAGCAATTGCAGATATGATTGATGCAAACCATATTGATGATAATAAATTAAAAGAAATTGAGTCTGTTGATAACTGCTTCTCTGAAATTGATTACAGAATTTATCTTCCTATTGAAGAAGGGAAAATTCCTCAACAAGAAGCAAAATTAGCTCCATTATATCAATAATCAAATTTCAAAATTATTCAAAACACCTCGCTAAAAGCGGGGTGTTTTATTTTAGCAAAGAAAAACTCAAAAAAATCAGTAAGAAAGTGCTATGTGCGTATATAATTGCGAAAATAAACTACTCAAAATATTCTATAAACTTTATTTAAGATAAAATTACCAAATTTAACATGTTTATATTACAATATTTCATGTTAGTTATTATTAATTTAAAGAGAAAAGAAAAAGAGGAAAAAATGGCAAGACAAGTCCCTTTAGAAAAAATTAGAAACTTCGGTATTGCTGCCCATATTGATGCGGGTAAAACGACAACTACCGAACGTATTTTGTTCTACACAGGTAAGACACACAAAATCGGTGAAACTCACGATGGTGCAGCTGTTACCGACTTTATGGAACAAGAAAAAGAACGTGGTATCACTATCCAGTCAGCAGCCGTTACTGCTCAATGGAAAGGTCATCAGGTAAATATTATTGACACCCCGGGGCACGTTGACTTCACAATTGAAGTTGAACGTTCACTCCGTGTATTAGACGGTGTTGTAGCTGTATTCTGTGCTGTTGGCGGTGTTCAGTCACAATCAGAAACCGTATGGCGTCAAGCTAACCGTTACGAAGTACCTCGTATGGTATTTGTTAACAAGATGGACAGAACAGGTGCAGACTTCTACAGAGTTGTTGACCAAATCAAAAACAGATTAGGTGCAAATGCAGTTCCTATTCAATTACCTATAGGTGTTGAAGATAATTTCACAGGTCTTGTAGACTTGATGGAAATGAAAGCTGAAATTTATACAAATGATTTAGGTACAGATATAAAAACTGAAGATATTCCTGCTGATTTAGTTGAAAAAGCTAAACAATACAGAGCAGAAATGATTGAAAAAATATCTGAAACAGATGATGATTTAATGATGAAATTCTTGGAAGGTGAAGAACCAACTATTCCTGAATTAAAAGCTGCATTAAGAAAAGCTGTTTGCAATAACCAAATCGTTCCTGTTACATGCGGTACAGCATTTAAAAACAAAGGTGTTCAGTTATTGCTAGACGCTGTTGTTGATTATTTACCTTCACCTGTTGATGTAAAAGCTATTGAAGGTGAATTGGAAGACGGTACTGTTGTTGAAAGACATTCATCCGATGACGAACCATTCTCAGCTTTGGCATTCAAAGTTATGACTGACCCGTTTGTAGGTCGTTTAACTTTCTTGCGAGTATATTCAGGTAAATTAACTTCTGGTTCTTATGTTTTAAATGCTACTAACGGGAAGAAAGAACGTATTTCTCGTTTAGTTCAAATGTATGCTGACCAAAGAATTGAAATACAGGAAGTTAACGCCGGTGATATTTGTGCAGCTGTTGGTTTAAAAGATACGACAACAGGTGATACACTTTGTGATGAAAATGCACCTATTATCTTAGAGAAAATGGAATTCCCTGAACCTGTTATCTCAGTTGCCATTGAACCTAAAACAAAAGCTGACCAAGATAAAATGGGTCTTGCTCTTCAAAAACTTGCTGAAGAAGATCCGTCATTCAGAGTTAAATCTGATGAAGAAACAGGTCAAACAATTATTTCAGGTATGGGTGAACTTCACTTGGATATCATCGTAGACAGACTTTTAAGAGAATTTAAAGTTCAAGCTAATGTTGGTAAACCTCAAGTTGCATATAGAGAAACAATTCTCGGAAATGCTGATCAAGACTCTAAATTCATCCGTCAATCAGGCGGTAAAGGTCAATATGGTCATTGTAAAGTCAGAATTTCTCCTGCAGGTGAAGGTGAAGGCTTCGTATTTGAAAACAAAATTGTCGGTGGTGCTATTCCTAAAGAATATATCGAACCTGCAAGAAAAGGTATGGAAGAAGCTCTTGAAAGCGGTATCTTAGCAGGATATCCGATGATTGACGTTAAGGTTGAACTTTATGACGGAAGCTATCACGAAGTCGACTCTTCAGAAATGGCATTTAAAATTGCCGGTTCTATGGCAGTTAAAGAAGGTTGTAAGAAAGCTAATCCTTGCATCTTAGAACCTATGATGAAAGTCGAAATTGAAATTCCTGATGAATTTACAGGTACTATCATTGGTGATATTTCAAGACGCCGTGGTCGTGTAGAAGGTCAAGAACCTTTAGGCAATACAGGTAACGTAATTGTCAGAGGTTTAGTGCCTCTTGCAAATATGTTCGGTTATGCTACTGATTTGCGTTCTAATACACAAGGTCGCGGTACTTTCTCAATGGAATTTTCTAACTACGAACAAGTTCCTAATAATATTAAAGAAGAAATTATTGCAAAATCAGGTGCAAACGCATAGATTTAACAGTAATTTAACTTTAGAATAATAAAAAACGGTTTTGGTTTTACCAAAGCCGTTTTTTATTTAAAAACTTATTAGTCCGCTTTCTTTTGGTTAAATATTCCTGAAAAAGCGTTAGAAATTGTATCTTTTAGTGAGTGTTCCTGCATTTCAGGGTTTCTGAAAGCAGCGTATGGGTTTTCTTTCGGTGTCATATCAATATTGTACGCTTTAGGGTTGGTTCTTTTTTCTCCTTCAGGTGCTTTTTGAGCAGCGATGTCTTCTTGTGTCAGCTTGGGAACATCGTAAGAATAATCTTTATTTGAATAAAGTGCATAATGATGACCTCTATTCATGCCTGAGAAAATGCTTGATGTATCAGTAAATGACGGAGTAAAACCACCGCCTGAAAATATATTACCAACACCGCCGGTACCTTGAGAATTACTGTTTGATTGATTTACATTATTACTGCCTGCATTTTTACTAAAAATACTTGTACTTTGAGGTTGAGAACTTTGTGCATCAACAGCACCGGAATTAACCTGTCCGTTTTGTGCGGATATGTTGGAATTACCGGATGATACACTATTTGTAAAACTCGTATCTTGCATGCCAAATTCTCTCTTTTTTTCTCTCTTATATGAATAAAAACATTTTGCAAATATTTATTGCCTACTGCGTATATATTTTATATTACAAGAGTAATAAAAGTGTAAAAAACCTTCGTCATTTTTACTATCAATTACTTTATCCTCACATCTTTTAGTGTAATCATAATTCATAACCAGACATTTGTTTAAACTATTTTTTCCAGTTCTATACAAAATATTTTTCCGCCGTCAGATTTATTGTTTATGTATATCTTACCGCTATGCTTGCTTATAATTAATTTTGCAAGATAAAGATAAATTCCTTCACCTATTCTGTGTTCAAGAGAGTTAGTTGTCATATCTCTTGGAAAAATTCTGCTGTTAAGATTATATTCCTGAGTATCTCCATATCCGGAAAAACAGCATTTTAAAAATTTTCCGTCATCAGATATATTTACATTTATTTCACTCTCTTTTTCAGAACTGTCACTTAAATTCGTAAGTATAATAACTACGACTTTTATTATTTCGTTATAATCTGCAAAAAAATGTAAGTTTTCGGTATTTACTTCTTTTTTCAGAGAAATGTTTTTGTCAAAAAACTTTTTTGGCATTCTTGATAAACTTTCATCTATTATGGTTAAGATATTACAATCTTCTCGATTTAAAATTTTCTTATTTGCTTCATATTTATAAACTGATGTTAAAACTTTCAGCATATCTTCAGTTTGACTATTAGTTTCTTTAAGCTCTTTTAAAATTTCTTTTACTGACTTGTCATTACATAGCTCATTTTTATTTATTAAATAATTTATAGCATTTCTCTCAGCAATAAGAGGAATTTGTAAGTCGTGAGTAAGTGTTGATAAAAAGCCTTCTTTTAAACTTTTTATTTCTGCATTTTTAAGACTGTCCTTAATGCATCTTGCTATTACATCTATTAGTGCAAATAAAATATTTTTATCAAATGATGAAAATTCTTTCTTATTATTAAAAAACAAAATCATCAGTGAGTTATCCGAAATTGGTATTGTTGCGATGCATATTAACCCTGTATCTTTCAAAAATTCATTAAATTCTTCATTTTCATTTTTTAAGTTGCAATTATAATTAAGTATTTTTTTATTTACCAATTCATTAATAAAACTGTAATTTTTAAATTTAGAAAGATTTATATTTTGTGTTTTGTAATTTTCAAAGTATTCAATTTTATCAGTTGTACTAATTGGAAAATCTATAAAAACACATCCCGCACAACCAAAAAGTCCTGTTATTTTTTCGGAAAAGTAAGTGTAAATTTCTTTTTTGTTTTGAAGGCTTATTGTATCTGCATAAACTTCTTTTAACAATTTTTCTTTTTTTGCACTACTTTGAATATTTGAATATAGTTCTGACTGATAAATAGCTATACCAACCTGATCAGCCAACGCTTTTATAAAACTTTCATCACTTTCATTAAGAGAGCGTTTTTCTTTAAAATGCAAGGACAATAAACCCAATAGTTTTCCGTTATATCTTATATAAGATGCCAAATATGATTTGATTTTATGTTTATCGGCGTATTCTTTCAGGTTTTCTCTGTATTCAAAATTTTCATTATGTAAATCGGTTTCGTACTGTATCATGAATGCATCATGAAATTTTTCATTTTGCATCAAGAAATCGTTAGACTCATTTTGTAAGTCTACATTCTTTGCACTTGCAGTGTAGTAATGTTTTTTATATTCAAACGCTTCGTCATATCCTGAAAATTTTTTTGATTTCGAATCGTAAAATCTTATCGAACATCTGTCTGCATTAAAAAATATACCTACTTTCCCAACAAACTCATTTGAAACATTTTTTATATCAAGAGAGCTTCTTAAAATACTTATGGAATCAATAAGCAGTTTTTCTTTTTTGCTGTTTATAATTAGTTGAGTATGCAGATTTGCCTGAGTGAGAGCAATTTTAGTTTGTTTTACCATCAAGTCCATTATCTCGAAATCATATTTATCAAATGGGAATACTTGCTTTGTGTATTGTAAAACCAGGTATGATAAGATATTATCATCTTCATACACCAAAAACGGATAAGAAGACTTTATTTGACTTTTTTTAATAAATTCCCCTATTGGAGTGTCCGCTAAATTATTTTGCTTTAAGAATTTTTCCGAATCCTCGATTACAAATACAGGCGGATTTGTCTTGTTCTCTTTCATTTGCTCCCATACGGAGGTGAAGTCTAAATTATTTCCTTTTAAGGATGTTACGTACGGATTAGCCAGATACTCTTTACCTAATACCGGACTTTGAATGTCATTTTTATATGCACTTATAAAATATGCTCTGTCACATTGAAATGCATGGCATATTTCTTCTAGAATTATTTGCTCAAGTTCATTTTTATCAAGAGTATTCCGTATTCTATCCAAAAATTTAATAACTGCTTCATTTTTTTTAATTTTAAAAATTTTTTTCTGAAACTTGTTTTGCTGAATAAAGATTTTTTTAAAAATTGATATCAATTCCTTCAACACTTTTTTTTTAAATTTAAAATTAACACCTGAATCACCGTATATCTCAAGTGTAATTATTCTCGAATTATCAGTAAATATAGGACAAATATGATAATATTCATAACTAAAAACAGGGAAAATTTTTTTGAAATATTCACTTTGGATATCACCGTTTTCAATGTGTTTTATATTTTCTTGTTCAAGATTTCTTAAAATCAAGTAGAGTTCGTTCGCTGCTGCTGATATTTTATCCGAATTTTGTGTCGGAATTGAATTTATTATTTCTGTTTTATTTTGTGAATATTCAATAACAGCTACCAAATCTGCATTTAGAAGATTTTTTACTTCTTGTACAAACAAAAACGCCATTTTTTTTATATCGGTATAATCATCAAATTTCTTTGTAAAATTCAAAATCAGAGTTTCTTGTTTATGAAGATAATACCTTTTCAGCACAAGAATGAAAAATGTAAGACATAGAGTTGATAAAATTGCAATATATATTTTTAATTGAAAAACATCCATAATTAAAAGGTAAATGAATTGTAATATTTTTTAATCGGTTAAAAGTCTATAAAATTTTATCCTCTAATTGTATTACTTCATGCCAAAATTTAAGACAAACATGAAAAAATTTTGTATAATTATATTTACAAAGGGGGGATAAATTTCTAAAAATTTGTAATCTTATCTTAGATTGCGTGTTTTTTTAACTAATGGTGTGTATGCCATGAAAAGGGAATTGCAATAGTTTATTTACAAAATTTTACCTTATAATTGTAAAACTTTTTCAAAAACTCGAAAGTCGTTAGCAGGTATGAATTAGAGCCTAAAGTTAAAAAAACAATGTAAAAATAATGGTAAAATTTAATTTATTTATTTGCCAAACAAAGTTAGTTTGTACTACTATTAATATACATCAAATTTAAAAGATGAATGAGCTGGAAGTCAGCGGCTAATGGAGATAGTGGACATTTATTTGTTTGATTTTTTATCATTATTTTGATGAAATGTTGGCAGTAAAATCACATAACAAATTAATAAGATTTTGGAGGGCACGAAGTGTTAGAACATGGATATATACAAATTTATACCGGTGATGGCAAAGGCAAGACGACTGCATCGTTGGGATTGGCACTTAGAGCATTAGGACATGGCTGGAATGTTCTTGTTATTCAGTTTACCAAAGGAAAACAGGATGACAATTATTATGGTGAAATCGCAACATCAAAACTCCTTCCGTCATTAGAAGTTGTTCAATTCGGTATGGACAGAGTTGTATATTCTCATAACATTTGTATGGAAGATTATAAAGAAGCCAAGAGCGGTTGGCAATTTGCAAAAGAAGCTATCAGTAGCGGCAAGTACCAATTGATTATTTTGGACGAATTAAACATTTGTATCGATATGGGTTTAATCAAAGTTTCTGACGTTAAAGAGGCATTATTAAACCGTCCCGATAATTTGGAAATCGTACTTACGGGTCGTAGAGCGCATCCTGAAATAATAGCAATGGCTCATTTGGTTACTGAAATGAAGCCGATTAAACATTATTTCGATATAGGTGTAATGGCTCGTCAAGGTATTGAATATTAGAATAATTATTAGAGTTTGGGAAATATTGGGGAGAGAAGGGTTAACTGTTTATCGTTAACCCTTTTAATTTTGTTATGCTTTTACGTGTAAATACTTGTTTGCTGTAGTAATAATTACGTCATAAAGTGTATATATGCGATAATTCCTTCCATTAGAAAATTTTTTATACTAGAATAAATGTTATGATAGACCATATAAGAAATTTTTGTATAATAGCTCATATTGATCACGGCAAGTCCACTCTTGCCGATCGTTTATTGGAAAAAACCAATACTGTTTCAAGTCGTGATATGAAAGATCAACTGCTTGATAATATGGACATTGAAAGAGAACGTGGAATTACGATAAAACTTCAGGCAGCAAGAATGAATTATAAGGCTCATGACGGTAAAGAGTACATTCTAAACCTTATAGATACCCCGGGACATGTTGATTTTTCCTATGAAGTTTCAAGGAGTTTAGCAGCTTGTGAAGGTGCTTTGCTTGTTGTTGACGCCACGCAGGGTGTTGAAGCACAAACTTTAGCGAATGTTTATATGGCTATTGATCAAAATCTTGAAATAATACCGGTCATCAATAAAATTGACCTTCCGAGTGCCGATGTTGACAGAGTAAAACAAGAAATCGAAAATATAATTGGTATTGATGCTTCAGAGGCAATTTTAGTAAGTGCTAAAACAGGTCTTGGGGTTGAAGATGTACTTGAAGCTATTGTAAAAAGAGTTCCTCATCCCATTGATACAAGTGATAAACCATTGAGAGCGTTGGTATTTGATAGTGCGTATGACCCGTATTTGGGTACGGTAAACTATTTTAAAGTTGTTGACGGGGAATTGCACGATAATGACAAAATAAAATTTATGGCATCAGATAAAACTTATGACCTTGTTGAATTAGGTTATATGCGTCCTACAAGAACTCCTGCAAAAGTTATCAAAACCGGTGAAGTTGGTTATTGTGCCGCATCAATTAAAGAAGTCACGCAACTTGTCGGCGATACAATAACATTGGATGAAAACTCTGCAACAGAACCTTTGCCCGGCTATAAAAAAGCTGTTCCGATGGTATTTTCGGGTATGTTTCCTGTTGATAATGACCAATATGGCGATTTGAAAGAAGCATTGGAGCGATTAAAACTTAATGACAGCAGTATTACTTTTGAACCTGAAAGCTCAAATGCTTTGGGATTTGGTTTCAGATGCGGTTTCCTTGGCATGTTACACATGGAAATTGCTCAGGAAAGACTGGAGAGAGAATATGACCTCTCTTTGGTAATCACTGCCCCAAGCGTAGTTTACAAGGTTGTAAAAACGAACGGTGAAGTATTAATGATAGATAATCCCGCAAATTTACCGGATGCTCAGTATCGTGAAAGAATAGAAGAACCTTTTGTGAAAATAAATATTATTACGCCTAACGATTTTGTCGGACAGTTAATGGATTTATGCCAAAACAAACGTGGTAATTTCAAAAATATGAAATATCTTGATACCACAAGAGTTAATCTCGAGTACGAAATGCCTCTGGCAGAGGTAATTACTGATTTTTACGACAAATTAAAATCCTGCTCAAAAGGTTATGCAAGTATGGATTATGAATTTTTGAATTATCAGGCTTCAAAATTGGTAAAACTTGATATTCTGCTGGCAGGTGAAGTTGTTGATGCTTTGAGTTGCATTGTCCATCAGGATAGTGCTTCTTATATGGGACAAAAATTGACTTCAAAACTAAAAGATATTATTCCCCGTCAAATGTTTGAAGTAGCTATTCAGGCAGCTATCGGAGGAAGAGTTATTGCAAGAACGAACGTAAAAGCTCTGAGAAAGAGTGTTTTAGATAAATGTTATGGTGGTGATATAACCCGTAAGAAAAAATTGTTGGAAAAACAAAAAGCCGGTAAAAAACGTATGAAATCTGTGGGAAAGGTCGAAATTCCACAAGAGGCTTTTATGGCAGTATTAAGTGTAGAGGATTAATGTATGAATGATACTCTTGTAATGATTTTAGCAGGCGGCGAAGGCAAAAGACTTTATCCTTTAACCAAGGACAGGGCTAAACCTGCTGTTCCGTTCGGCGGAAGGTACAGAATTATTGACTTTGTGTTAAATAATTTTATAAACTCAGGTTTCTATAAAATTAAAGTTTTGACGCAATACAAATCAGACTCATTGAATAAGCACATCGTAAGAGGGTGGCCGTTATCACCTATTGTTAATCATTATGTTGACCTTTTGCCTGCTCAAATGCGTACCGGTGGGGGTTGGTATTCAGGTACAGCCGATGCAGTATATCAAAATATGAATGCTATTTCCGATGAAAATCCTCAATTCGTTTGTATTTTTGGTGGTGATAGTGTTTTTAAAATGGATATTTCACAAATGTTGAAATTTCACAAAAAAAACAGAGCAGCACTCACGATTAGCGCCATTCCTGTTCCGTTATCAGAAGCTCACAGATTCGGAATAATGGAAGTCGATGATGATTGGAAATTAACTGCCTTTAAAGAAAAACCAAAAGGGCAGGTGAAAGAAATGCCGGGTAAAAAAGGATACGTTCTTGCATCTATGGGGAATTACATTTTTGACCATGACGTTTTGGCAGACTCTCTATCAAAAGACGCAAAGGACAAAGATTCTTCTCATGACTTCGGTAAAGACGTTATCCCTGCATTAATGAAAGAAAAAGACGTGTATGTCTATGATTTCAGCGTTAATACACACCCAGGAATGTCAGAAACGGAACAGGGATATTGGAGAGATGTGGGTGACGTTGACGCTTATTGGCAGGCTAACATGGATTTGTTGGCTTATAATCCGGAATTTAATCTGTACAACATGGATTGGCCAATCAGAACCTATAACTACAACTATCCTCCGGCAAGATTTGTTCGCGAAGAAGAGGACAGAACCGGCATGGCGATAAAATCTTTAGTTTCTGAAGGATGTGTTATCAGCGGCGGTAAAATTACACGTTGCGTTTTATCACCTAATGTAAGAGTAAACAGCTTTTCTCAAGTTTCAGATTCGATATTAATGGAAGATGTACAAATCGGTAGAAACGCCGTCATACATAAGGCTATCATCGATAAAGTTGTAAAAATTCCTGATTATGCTAAAATAGGTATTAACAAAGAAGAGGATATTAAAAGAGGATTTTACGTATCACCTAATGGTGTTACCGTAGTCCCGAAAGGAGCGAAATTATATGTTTGACGAAAAAATGTTAGGAAAATTGGTTTTAGCCAACTTAGTTATTGCAATTGCAGTTTTATTAATGTCTGTAACTATTGTTATTAAAGGATTTGCCCCGTCTGCACCTTCTGCTGAAGGAGAAGGACAAAGAATTGTTGCAGCTCAACCTTCACACGAAGCACCTTCTGCAGGGGATGAAGAAAAAATCTCACAAAAGTATGCTAAAAAATCTATTTCTTTAGAAAAAGCTATTTCAAAGAGAAAACCTGTTGCAGTTTTATTCTTTGCTGACTGGTGTGGTTTCTGTAAGAGATTTGCACCTACTTACGCAGAACTTTCTAAAGATAAAGATTTGAAGAAAAAATATACTTTTGTATACATCAACAGTGAAAATCCTGAAAACAGAAAGTATATGCAACAATACAATGTTACAGGTTTCCCGACACTTTATCTAATCAACCCGAATACTCTTGATAAAGCTCACGTTTCTAACGGTTTAATGTTTGGTGCAGATCCTGTTGGTACAATGAAAGAACAATTTGAAAAATTCTTGGAAGAAGGTTCAAGCGGTGTTACTCAACCCGAAGAAAGACCTGCTGACGCAGAATAATTCAAAAAATTTCAAAATAAAAAAGGCGACTTCTTTTGGGGTCGCCTTTTTTTATAATTATCGTAAACAAATATTTACACTTTGACAAAAAAGGGCATGCTCATGATAGAATTATATAACACAGGGTATTTAAGAGCTGGAGGAGAAATACAGTGAGTACTGAAACATTAGAAGAAATATCTCTTAGCGAAAATGGTTTAAAAGTTCTTGAAAAAAGATACTTGAAGAGAGATAAAGAGGGTAATCCTATTGAAACCCCAAAAGATTTATTTTATCGTGTTGCATCTACATTGGCTAATGCTGATTTGAAATACGGAAAGAGTCAGTCTGAGGTTGATGAATTAACTAAGCAATTCTACAATTTTATAGCACAGCGATATTTTATGCCCAACAGTCCTACATTGATGAATGCAGGAAGAGATTTAGGACAATTGGCGGCATGCTTTGTACTTCCGGTTGAAGATTCTTTGGAAGAAATTTTTGAAACAATTAAAAATACGGCATTAATACATAAAAGTGGCGGCGGTACAGGTTTTAACTTCTCCCATTTAAGACCAAAAAATGATGTTGTAAAAACTACAATGGGTGTTTCCTCAGGACCAATTTCTTTTATGGAAGTATTCAACGCTGCTACCGAAGCTATTAAGCAAGGCGGAACACGCCGTGGTGCAAACATGGGTATTTTAAGAGTTGACCACCCTGATATTTTAGAATTTATTGATGCAAAATTTGATGGGTCTAAATTAAATAACTTCAATATTTCCGTTGCAGTTACAAATAAATTTATGGAAGCCGTTTTAAAAGGTGAAGATTATGAATTGATTCATCCTAAAACAAAAGAATGTGTAAAGAAAATGAATGCAAAAGAAGTATTCGATAAAATTGTTGACCACGCATGGAGAAACGGTGAACCGGGTATAATCTTTATTGATAATATGAACGCAGATAATCCGACTCCTCAAATCGGACCTATTGAGTCAACTAACCCTTGCGGTGAAGTTCCATTGTTGCCTTTTGAAGCATGCAACTTAGGTTCAATTAATTTGAGCAGATTTGTTGACGGTAATACAATTAATTGGGATAAACTTGCTGAAGTTACAAGATTAGCTATTCACTTCCTTGATAACGTAATCACAATTAATAATTATCCGTTACCAAAAATTGCCGAAATGGTTACTTCTAACCGTAAAATCGGTTTAGGAGTAATGGGTTGGGCAGATATGTTGATGATGTTGAATATTCCTTATAATAGTGAAGAAGGTACAAAATTAGCCTCTCAAATTATGGAATTTATCGATTATCATTCAAAAGTTGAATCAATAGAACTGTCCAAAGAGCGTGGTAAATTCGCTTCATTTAACGGTAGTATCTATGACGGACAAAATTATCTTTCAGCTAAGTATAAAGGTAAATCAGCAGGTATGATTTCTGATGAACAATGGGCTGAACTTGACGCACAAATTGCTAAGACCGGCATAAGAAACGCAACGACTACATGTATTGCTCCTACGGGAACTATCTCAATGATAGCAAGTACATCCGGAGGTGTTGAACCATTATTCGGATTGGTATTCTTGAGAAATGTAATGGACGGAACATTAATGTATGAAGTTAACCCCATATTTGAAAAGTTAGCTAAAGCTCAAGGTTTCTACTCAGAAGAATTAATGGGTAAAATATCTGAAAAAGGTACTGTTCATGGAGTTGACGGTGTACCCGAAGAAGTTCAACAAGTATTTGTTACTGCTCATGATGTTTCACCTGAATGGCACGTAAAAATGCAAGCTGCTTTCCAACTACACACTGATAATGCTGTTTCTAAAACAGTTAACTTTGTCGAAGAAGCAACAAGAGAAGATATTGAAAAAACATACTACCTTGCTTATAAATGCAACTTAAAAGGCATAACTGTATATCGTAACAACAGCAGAGATATTCAACCGATGAATTTGAAAAAGAAAGAAGAAGAAAAAGCTGTAGAAGAAGTAAAAGCAGAAATTAAGGAAGAACCAAAGAAAACTGAACCTGTAACACAATATGCAGGCGAAGTTAAAGTAAAAATCTGTCCTGAGTGTGGTAATAAGATAGAATATTCGGAAGGATGTTTTATTTGCTTAAATTGCGGATACTCAGGGTGTAGTTAAGAAATGTAATAACCTTGTTTATTTTGGGAGAGGCGATACTTTATCGCCTCTTTTATTTTATGCATTTTCGTGAATAATTTCTTCAACAAGAATGTATAAATCTTTAGCTTCTTGAACAGCTACATTCCCTGTCGGAATTTTAGCGACTTCAACAATTACCGAACGATTCAAATATTCTATTGTTATTTTGTCCCCAACTTTTACTTCTTTAGCAGGTTTTGCAGGATTATTATTGACAAAAATTCTTGCCTTATCTGCAATATCTTTTGCTACAGTTCTTCTTTTTATTAATCTTGAAACTTTTAAAAATTTATCTAATCTCATTTAGTAAAACCTCTTTTTATTACTTTACAACAGAAATAAATTAACTGCTATATTTTTATTTTTGTGAAAAAATATATTGTAGCAAGATTATTAAAATGTGAGATGTATTATGTTAGAAAACAGAATTAAAAAAGCAGCAGAATTTCATAATCAAGGTATGAATTGTTCACAGTCTGTTGTTTGTGCATATTGTGATATATTTGGTGTTGATGAAAAAACTGCTTTCAGACTGTCTGAAGGTTTTGGTGCAGGCATGGGAGTTCAAACCATATGCGGAGCTTTGAGTGGTTTAATAATGCTTTTAGGCTTAAAAAACAGCAGTGGTTCTTGCGAAAATATAACAAAAGGGTCTACTTATAAACTCGCAAAAGAAGCATCGGAAAAATTTAAAGCAAAAGTCGGTTCTACTGTTTGTGCCGAAATAAAAGGTCTTAACGGGAAGCCTATCTTAAGAACATGTCAAGGTTGTATTGAAGATGCCTGCATTTTGTTTGAAGAATTTGTAAAAGAAGAAAATATAGAAAAAGTTTAAATTTTACCAAAAAAAATCCTCCTTGTGAGGAGGTAACACTTTTGGTTTTAATCACCGTTTGTGTTATGAAGGTAGTGTTAGGTTGTTATGTGTGTCTATGATTGTGTGCGTTTCTCTATTTATACACATGTAAAAACTACCTTCACAACAAAATTGTTAAAAAAATGTATAAATATTACAAAATATTAAGAAAAGTGTCATTATATTAATGCTATATTTTTATTTCTTCCATATATTTTGATATTAAAATATTTTCTATTTTCTTTGAAGAAATAACATTTTCGATGGTATCAAGAATTTCATCTAATTCTTTATCTTCAAATTTGTTTATAAATGATAATCCTGCCGGTATTTTTATCTCATTTGTTGTTTTCACGTTGATAAAATATTCATTTTGCTCTAAAAATTCAATATAATCATCAATTATCTCAATATATTTAGGGTTGATTTTTCTTGAAGCAAAGGGGTTTCTGTCATTTGATTTTATGAATTTTTCCAAGGCTTTTACTTCTATTGAAACATCACCGTTTTTGCAATCCTCAAGATTTGCCCCGATAAAATCATTGCCATCAAGCTCTTTTGGGTCATTTTTAAATTTATTTTTCAAATAAGCACCATACAACATTCCGCCAAAATAAAAACTTATCAGATTATCGCAAAGTTTCATTATGCCTGATTCAAATGATTTGTATTTCATTTTACGTTGGTTTGCATTTTTGAATTTTCGTACTTCGGCTTCCATATAATAATATGTAGTGGAAAATACTAAAACATACGGTGCAAACCCGGGGTCAAACGGTACTTTATTTGTTTTTTCATCAATAATATTCATATCAATATATTACAATAGGCTGTTTTTTCGGGCAAGTTTTTTATAATTCAGCTATTAATTTTTCTAATATAGGAAGCACTTCACTTTCAGGGCTTTTCATAATGATTTCACCCTTCTTAAAAATATATACGAACCCTTCACCACCGGCAACACCTATATCTGCATTTTTAGCTTCCCCGGGTCCGTTAACAGGACAACCCATTACTGCTAATGTTATAGATTTATCGACATTTTTAAATTTATTTTCCACTTTTTTGGCAAGTCCGATTAAATCATATTTGCACCTTCCGCATGTAGGACAACTTACAAAATTTATTCCTTTTTTCCTTAAATTCAAAGATTTTAAAATTTCAAAGCCCGCATAAACTTCTTCAACGGGATTTTCTGTCAGGGAAACTCTTATTGTATCTCCAATACCTTTATGTAAAAGTGTTCCTATACCAACGGCAGACTTGATTAAACCGCCTTTCATCGTACCTGCTTCCGTTACGCCAAGATGAAGCGGGTAGTCGATTTCTTTTGCAAGAAGCTCGTATGCCTCTATCATTGTTGTAACATTTGAAGATTTTAATGAAACTTTTATTAAATCAAAATCTAAACTCTCTAAAATCTCAATATGTTTTTTTGCGCTGAGAACCATTTTTTCAGGCAAAGTCAAATCTGTTTTTTGAACTTCTTTTTCAAGTGAACCTGTATTTATACCTATTCTTATTGGTGTTTGACGTTCTTTGGCAAGAGTTGTGACTTTTTCTACAAATTCTCGTCTTCCTATGTTCCCGGGGTTTAATCTCAATGCATCTACACCTTGATTAATTGCTTCAATAGCAAGTCTGTAATCAAAATGAATATCCGCAATTATCGGAATTTTTATTTCTTTTTTGATTGTTCCAATTGCTTGTGCTGCTTCTTTGTCGAGGACGGCAACTCTTATTATTTCGCAACCTGCATCAGTTAATTCTTGAATTTGCCTTACCGTACTTTTGATATCTCGCGTATCTGAATTGCACATTGACTGAACTGAAATTGGGGCATCCCCACCAACTTCAACATTCCCAATATTGATTTTTTTTGATTTTCTTCTTGCTATCATATTAATTACCTCGCTTACAAAATATTATCACTAAAATAAAAATGAGGCTAATATTGGTGGCAGATAAATTATTTGCAAATCGGATGAAGTAAGTCAAAAAATTCAACTTGTTTTTTTATTGAATTAACGTCAAACTGTCTTCCGCCGAATAGGTCTAAATACATTTCGTTACACTCCATAGAACCGATAGGACTCAATTCTTCTGACAAATTTGGCAGATATGCAAGAGTGATATCATTATGCTCTTCACCAATAATTATCGGGGTATCAGCTTTTTTAGTAACAGCCATATTGATTTTTTGTGCAAATTCGGTAATTGCATCCCTGAGTTCAAGTTCTATATCTGATGTTTTTCTGTAATGGTTATGAATTTCAATGTTATCTATTACAAAATAAGGTTGATTTTTCTCGTCTTTTGCATAATAAACAAGGGCATTACCTATTGTTTCGCCGGAATCATTATCAATTATTTCCATCATATTAAACATGGTATTTAAAAGATAACTTGGCATAACATTTCCGTTTGATTTATTTATGCCAATGCAACAATTTGAATAATTGCCTTGAAATAAATCTTTTTGTGGGTTTCTATCCCACATTTTTATAGTTTGGTTGATATTTTTTTTACTCTCAACTTTTTGCAAGTCTTGCAGTGCATTTTTAACCTGTGATAGTGTAAATTGAATACTCAGCGTTCTTCTTGCAATTGCCGCTTGCTGTCTGTCTGTCGGATTGTGTACATTCTGATATGCTCGTTGCCAAACTTTATTTAGCTGCCCGAGAATATTATTCACTAAATTACATAATTTCTCTTTATTTCGTGCCGTTTCTTCCGGAATAGCGAAGTTCCCTGATTTTATACAGTTACTTAAAACTTTATCAATATACTCTTTTGCAGGCGTACGTCTTAATTCTTCAATTGCATTTGTTATCATAAATACTGAATTTGATAAGATTTTTGCTGTTTTATCACGGTGTTTAAATAGTGTAACTGTACTTTGGGGCGGATTTACCCATGCATCATAGTCTAAACCATAAGTTTCAAACTCTTTTCGAGTTCTTTTGTTTGCTAAGCCGTAAGGATGTTGCTTGTTGTGAATATAATTTTTAAAATCACCTGTATTTGCACCTTTTATTACATCAAGAAATACATGATGCATATCTAATTTCATTTCTTCTTCAAGCAGTTGTATGTATTTTAAATTCCATTTAGAAAGTATTTCATTATCTGTATTATCAAATTCCTGTTTGCTTAATCCGTATTTTATAAATAGTCCTTTCAATATATCAATATGAAGTTCATTGGTATCTAGGCAGCCTTTTGATAACATTTGTTCTATTTTTTTATTATCAAGTCCTAGGCTTTTATATGCTAAAAGTGTATCTACAAGGCTTATTTTTTCTTTTGATATAAAGTTTTGTCTGTTTGGTTTTTTCGAATTCACCATGCTTTTTAAAAGTTTTAAATCATTGTAATTAAGTGTTGACTGTATTTTTGCAAAATATTCTTTTACCACATCAAATCTGTATCCCAAAAAGTCATTGAGTGCTTCTGCTCCGAGAATATCTGCCAAAGTTGCCAATGCATACCTGTTATTTTCATTTTCAAAGAAATTATTGCATTTAACTTTATAATCATAGTAATTGTCATAAACACCGTTGCAATACAATTCAGGATATTTTAAGCATCTTTCTTCTTGTGCTTTTACTGTTTTTTTAGCAGTCTCATTATCTTGAACAGATGCTTTATAAAAATAATAAGCAAACGGGAAAACTGAATTTGTTAGAATATATTCAAGCTCAAACCCATCCACACTTGCATCTTTTATTAATCTTACATATTCAATTTTATCCCGAATAAGTTCTTCCTTGTTATCTTTTGTTTTCCATAGAATATTAGATATTGTATCTTCGGGAATATCATATTTTAAAAGTTCTTTTATAAGAGAAATATTGGGTGACGTTGTATTAATATTCTCAAGAATATCATCAATGGCACTTGGCGAAAATTCTTTTTTAAAACATAATGTCTCAGCTATATTTATATTGTCTTTGTTTACATTTGAGAGTATTTTGCCTATATGATTTCTGTTTATATGTTCGGCTTTTTTGTCAAAACATAATCTCTCCGCAAAATGAACGTTATCTTTATTTGTTTCTAATAATATTTCTTCAATTATTGTTTTTGGGAAATTTTTATCAAAGCAAAGTTTCTCGGCAAACTCCATATTAAAATCTTTTAGTCCAGATAAAATTCCTGAAATTTTTTCTTTGGGAAATTCTTTATCAAAACAAAGTTTTCTCACAAATTCAATATTGTCCTTGTTTAAACAATTCATTATGTCATAAATATCTCTCCAACTTTCACTTGTGCATATAGTTTGTACTATATCCAAATTAGAACCGTTTATACGACTTATAACACTTGCAATACGCTCAGGCGAATATTCGTTTTGTCTTAAAAAATACTCTATTTCAGATTTTTCTTTAACAAATTTCGGTTTAAATTCCCTTTTTTCTTTTTTATATTGAGTCGTTGAGAATTCTAAGCTGTCTGCTTTAGTGCCAAATTTTAATGTTTTGTATGAAAAATTAAACCCGTAAGTATTTCTATGCTTACTTTTAATATTAAAATCATTTTCATTAATATTATATATAGGAGATATTTTCATTTTGCAAAACACTTTTATTTACCTATTATACAAAATCTGTAAATGATTTTTTTTGATAATTTCTTTGAAAAATCAGAGTCCCATTTTTTTTAGATATTGTCCCGTATATGATGCTTTGACTTTTGCAACTTCCTCAGGTGTACCTTGAGCTACAATATATCCGCCTTTATCTCCGCCATCAGGACCTAAATCAATGATATGGTCTGATGTTTTTATTAAATCAAGATTATGTTCAATGATAACAATAGTATTCCCAAAATCCGCAAGTTTTTGAAGTATATCGTTTAGTTTGTCTAAATCATACCAATGTAAGCCGACAGAAGGTTCATCAAGAAGATAAAGTGTCCGTCCTGTATTTCGCTTGTTAAGTTCCGATGCAAGTTTTACCCTTTGAGCTTCTCCACCTGAAAGAGTTGTTGCACTTTGACCTAATCTCATATAATCAAGTCCGACATCGTTGAGAGTTTGAAGTTTCGATGCAATACGAGGTATGTTTTCAAAAAACTCCAATGCCTCTTTTACTGTCATATCAAGAACATCAGCAATTGATTTACCTTTATATTTGACTTCAAGTGTTTGAGAATTGTATCTTTTTCCTTTGCAAATATCACAAGGAACGTAAATATCAGATAAGAAATTCATTTCTATTTTTATAATACCGTCACCACTACAGGCTTCACAGCGACCGCCTTTTACATTAAAACTGAAACGACCCGGCTTGTATCCCCTTGTTTTGGCTTCCGTTGTTTGTGAAAATAATTCTCTGATATGATCAAAAACTCCTGTATATGTTGCAGGGTTACTGCGAGGAGTTCTTCCTATCGGTGATTGGTCAATATCAATAATTTTATCAATATTTTCAAAACCTGTAATTTCTTTTATTCCTTGAGGTTTTGGCACATTTTTTCTTAATTTATGAATAGCATAACTGTTCAAAATGTCAAATATGAGCGAACTTTTTCCTGAACCGCTTACTCCCGTTACTGTTGTAATTTTGCCTAAGGGAATATCAACGGATATATGTTTTAAGTTATTCAAATGAGCATCTTCAATATGCAAGAAATTACCGTTGCCTGCTCGTCTTGTTTTGGGTATTTTTATTAATTTTTCACCGCTTAAATATTTCCCTGTTATTGAAGTTTTTGATTTTATAATATCTTCAACACTGCCTTGGGCAACGATTTTGCCACCGTTAATACCTGCTTTTGGTCCTATATCGATAATTCTGTCAGCCATTCTTATCGTTTCTTCATCATGTTCGACAACAATAAGCGTATTGCCTAAATTTCTGAGTCTTTTTAATGTATTTAAAAGTTGTTCATTATTAACTTGGTGCAAACCTATACTCGGTTCATCAAGAACGTATAAAACTCCCGTTAAGCCTGAGCCTATTTGTGTTGCAAGTCTGATACGCTGAGCTTCTCCGCCTGACAATGTTCCGGCCTGTCTTGCAAGTGATAAATAATCTAAACCAACGTCAACCAAAAATTTCAATCTTTCTCTTATTTCTTCAAGAAGTTGTTTCGCAATAGAAAGTTTGAAATTGTCTAATTTTAAAAATAACGAACAAATAAAGTCATATTCATCCTGAATTGACATTGTTGTAAATTCATAAATATTTTTTCCGTCAATTGTAACCGAAAGTGCAAAATCATTTAATCTCGCACCATTACAGCTTGAACAGGGAATTTGCGTCATGTATTTTTCCACTTCTGCACGAATTAAATCAGAGTTAGTTCCTTCATATCTGCTTGTAAGATATGGAATAACACCTTTGAACTTCGTTTTGTATATCTTTCTTCGTTTTGTTCCGAACTCATCATGCTCCATTAAAACAGATTTATCACCGCTTCCGTATAAGATAATATTTTGTTCTTTTTCAGTTAATTTTTCAAACGGTTTATCAAAATCAATTTGGAACTCTCTTGCAACACTATATAAAACATCTGTGTAATATGGGTTCCCTGTGACTGCCCAAGGGTAAATTGCACCCTCTCTGAGAGATTTTCGCTTGTCCGGCACAATTAAATCAGGGTTAATTTGCAAGTGCATGCCTAAGCCACCGCAAGACGGGCAAGCCCCATACGGAGCATTAAAACTGAAAATTCTCGGTTCAAGTTCATCAAAAGAAATATCACAATTAGGACAGGCTAATTTTTCACTGTAAATTTTTTCATTCTCACCGTTTAAAATTATGACATTACCGTTTGCTTTTTTCATAGCAACTTGTAAGCTGTCTGCAATTCTTGAGCGAGCTTCCGGCTTTAATATAATTCTGTCTATTACGACTTCAATGTTATGTTTTTTGTTTTTATCAATGCTTATTTCATCAAAGTCTAAGTTATAAACTTCGCCGTCCACTCGAACTCTTGCATAGCCTTCCTGTTTTAATGCACTGAAAGTTTGAGTAAATTCACCTTTTTTCCCTTTGGCAATAGGTGCAAGAACCTGAAATTTCGCTCCTTGCTCCATGTTCATTACACTATCGGTTATTTCATCAAGTGTCTGAGGTTTTATTTCACGACCGCATTTCGGACAGTGAGGTGTTCCAATTCTTGCATATAATAAACGTAAGTGGTCATATATCTCTGTAATTGTACCCACTGTTGAACGCGGATTATTTGATGTAGATTTTTGGTCAATTGAAATTGCAGGGCTCAAGCCTTCTATACTTTCAACTTCGGGTTTATTAAGCTGCCCCAAAAATTGTCTTGCATATGTGCTAAGACTTTCTATATATCGTCTTTGACCTTCCGCAAAAATTGTATCAAAAGCGAGCGTACTTTTCCCTGAACCGCTAACTCCCGTAAAAACAACAATTTGGTTTTTGGGAATTTTTACGTTTATATTTTTCAGATTATGCATATATGCATTTCTGACAACTATATTATTTCCATCATCATTATTCATAATAAGAATTTAGCACAAAACATTTTTCACTTCTAGTAATTATTCCGTGTTATAACATATTAAATTAAATACAGATAATATTAATTATAAGAAGTTTATTTTGCTTTTGTAGTTGTACTTTTTTCGCTAAAAACTTTATTTTGGATTTATACTTTTCTCTTCTTTTACTTTTGCTTAAATAAAAGAAGAAATCTTCATAATTATCTTTGTTATTTTTTACATAATCTTCTCTTGTGATTTCACTGCTAAATAACAAATTTTTTTTTTAGAATTTTTAGTACGCATGCAAACTATAAATCCGGGGAATTTCATGGAAATTTATATTTCATTTTTAAAAAGAAATTTATATCAAAGAAACAATAATTTTAGTAATAATTCTCATTCAAATAATCCTTTTTTAAAATTTCAGGCAAATGATACGTTTGAACTTTCTTTTAAAGGCAGAGAAATTTCAAAAGAAGAGTTGCAAAAATTAGTTAATGAAGGTAAAACATACGCTGAAATCGGAGCCATGTATAACATCAGCAAGGATTCCGTAAAAGGATATGCGAGTAAATATGGAATAAAGAGTTTGCAGCAAATACAAAGAGAAAAAAGTGCAATCATAACTAAAAATGATATAGAAAAATTAATAAATATCGGTAAATCAAAAAATGAAATTTGTGAAATTTTAAATATTTCTATAAATCAGTATAAAGCTCTGATAAAAAAATTTGGGTTGCACTCAAAAAAAGCCATAAATATTGTAATAGAAAATATTACAAAAGAACAGCTTCTTGATTTTGTTAACAGCGGAAAAACCACGTACGAAGTTAAAGATGCTTTAGGTATAAGTACCGGTACTTATACAAAATTACTTAAAAAATTTGGAATAAAAACAAGAAACCTTAGAAGTAGGGAAGTTGCAAGAAGTGTTACAAAAGAAACTTTGGAAGAATTTTTGCAACAAGGAAAGTCTTTAATGGAAATCAAGCAGATTTTAGGGTTAACTTATGAAACAACTCGTGCCATATTTGAAAAATATAATTTAAAAACTCCCAAGATGCAGGAAATGGAAACGAGCAGTGCAATAATAAGCGGTATTTCAAAAGAACAATTGGAAGAACTTTTCAAAGAAGGTAAAACCATTAAAGAAGTCTCAAAAGAGTTAAATATCGGACATAGTTCATTGCAACAATTACTCAAAAAATATAATGTCAAAACATTTTGGCAGGAAAAAACTGATAATATAAAAATAGAAAAAGAAGATTTGGAAATTTTAATTAACAGCGGTATGCTACGCAAGGATATTGCAAAACGCTATAATGTAAATCCTGATACAATTACCAGATATCTGCGTAAATATGGCATAGAAAATTTACAAATCCAAAATCAAAAAAGAATTGCCAAAATACCTAAAGAAACTTTGATAAAATTATATAATTCAGGTACTTCCGTAAAAGCAAAATGTGAATTTTTAAATATTTCCGAATCAACGTACCATAGATTATTAAGACTTTATAAAATTCAAAAAAAAGCTAATTGTCATTGGGCAAAACCGCTTAATCAAATTTCTAAAGAAGAAATACTTTCACTTTTAAATGAAGGTCTGCCAACTGCTGAAATATGCAAAATATTGAAAGTATCTGAAAGAACATTCCGAAATCGTCTGAAACAATATCACATCCTAACTCCTATGCAGAAAGTAAGGAAAAGAATCGAAGGAATTACAAAAGAAAAATTATCCGAACTTCTCGATTTTGGCTTAACTGCTGAAGAAATATGTAAAAAATTAAAAATATCTGACAGTACATATAAGAGATTAGTAACAATATATAAAATAAAAACTCAGCGTATGGAAAATTCTGAAAATATTGCCTCTATTACCAAAGAACAATTATCAAGTATGTTATCATCAGGTAAAAGTATAAATGATATTTGCAGAGAACTTAATATTTCAAGACCTTCAGCTGCAAGATTATTGGCACAATATAATCTTTTAACGGAACGACAAATATACCATGAGAAAGTATCAAATATTTCGGAAAAACAATTAAGCAGATTAATTTCCGAAGGTTATACAAAAGAGCAAATTTGCAATATATTAGGTATTGCAGATAGTATGTATTATCAACTGGTGGAAAAATTTGATATTATGATTGATTACAAAAAAATCAGACAAAATGTTGCATCTATCACGAAAGAGCAGATATTAGAACAAATTGCTCTCGGCAAAAACATTAAAGATGCCTCTCGTGCTTTAAATGTATCAGGTCCTACATATCGCAATCTGCTAAAGAAATTTAATATTACTGTTAATAAAACCGATAATTACCGAGAAACACATCAGCACAGGTATGAACAATTTACTCTTGATGATTTGAAAAACAGATTTGTCGAAGTTATGGTTTATGATAAAATCAGCCAAAATGATGAACTCTGCGAACTTATTGATTTTATAGACGGCAGACAAAATGTAAATACCGATAAAAGAAAAAATATGATAGGTTTTTTGAGAAACATTGATAAAATTAATTTAGGTATTATTACATCTGAACAAGCCTTAGAAAGTAGTGAGGCTCAAAATATAAGAGAATGGAAAGATAATATTGATAATATTCAGGATAATTTTATTGCTGTTCTTGATATTCTGTACCAAAAAGGTGAAGATGATTTAGCCAATATTTTTTATGAAAAATATATGCCGGATAAGGATAAAGACGAAAATATAGAAGAAGCCGAATATATCGTTGAAACAATACAAGACGTAAATTCCGATAACGATATTAAAGCCGCAACATATAAATTAACCTATTGGGATGCAAAAAATTCAAATTTAAAAACGGTTAAAGCAGCGGAAAAAAATTCTTCAAAACATGCGGGGAAAATTAATCCTCAAAGAGCAGGACAATACATTGTTTTAGCAAATATGTATGAAAATTATTTGAAAGGTAATGAAATTAAAACAAGTATTCCATCCGCATTTTTTGAAATTCTAAAAAGATTTGATTTATCATCAGAAAAAGCAACTCCTTATTTGATGAAGTTAGACAATTGGTTTGCTTCTGATGATGAAGACGATAATTACTTAAATAAATTTATGGAAAGATTTAATATAAATGATGAAATTTCAAAGGCAATAATTACGAAATTTGTTGAAGAATTTTATATAAACAAAGATACCCAAATTTTGACAACCGATAACAAAGGCAGAGAAATAATTTCTACTTTAACTGCAAAAGCTAAACAAGAAATTTATGAACATCATAAATCGAAGGATGATTTCAGAATTTTAAGAGGTTTTGAAAAAGCAATGAGTAAATTTGCATCATTCAAAAATGATAATGGTGTAAAAGAATATAAAAAAGCCGGAAGAAAAATTGCAGAATTAAAATTAACAGAATATTCAGACAGAGTTTTTTCATACGATGATGATTTTATTTTTGATGAATACTCCGAAAAAGGTGATCACTAATCAGATGATTAAATATAAAAAATAAATTTCAGATATAAAAGAGCCATAAGACAAACTTATGGCTCTTTTATAAATGTTTTTTACCTTAATTAAAAAGCAAAATTATATTTTTGTTCTTCTCTTGTTACATCAAATACAAGTGGTTTGGGGTCATTTTTGAATTTTAAAACGAGAATTTTCATCATGGAATTACCGTTCAAAGTATAATTTTCAGGCAAAGCATGTGCAAATCTTGCTGATTCTTTTGCAACTTTTGCTAATCTTATGTTATTTGCAACGGTTGGAATTAATGAAAGGCCGCATGTACAAATAAATACAGGCGGGAAAGAACCAACAGTATCTGCAATATCAAGTCTGTCCATATCTACAAACGTTTGTGTCGTAACGTCTTTTAAAGATGCTACTCTTTCTGTCGTAACTTTATCAATTAAAACTTTTGAACTTGCAGTATTTTTAACAATGTATTCATAAGCATGAACATATTTATTTTCTTTATTTTTCAAACGATACTCATTCACCGTTATTTTAATCTGAGCCTCGGGATTTGAATAGTATTCCGTGTTTACACGTGTTAAATCAATTGGGTTTGTGTCATTTTCATATTTGAGAGCAGCGGTTTTTTTAGAATTTTTGGAAATTTTATCGTTGAGCTTTTGCATACCTACCTTTAAAGGTTTTACAAAATCAGGCATGACAAATAACCCATCAAGTTTTCCCGTTCTTGCATACGCAATAAAATCGAAATAATATTCTTTTTCAGCTTCTTTATCTTCCAATATTTTCCATTTTAAATTGTTGTATTTAAAGAATTTAGTCATATCATTATCAGATACTTCATAAGAAGCATCCGAAACAATATACATATGAGTATTGCTGTTTGCTGGGTAAAGTTTTATAAAATAATGTTCTTCACCATAAACTGCATAATAAGCATTCGGAGTACCGTCTAAAACCTTTATTTCTTTTTCATTTTCAATTGCAGTATTAATAATAGCTACAATATCTTCTATTTGATGTCCTATAATAGTGTACCCCTTATAATTTTTAATTACATTTGCGGCATTAGCTGTTGTTGCAAATGTAAATATTGCAATCAGCACAATTAAAATCTTTTTCATACATATTCCTCTCTGTCTTTAATGACACATTACAAGAATATTATACCGTACTAATATATTATCAAGCAAGGTTAAACTATTTCATGATTTTGCGTTTAATCAATCCTTCAAGTTTATCAAGAATTTTAACCTCGAAATTTGTTTCAAAAAGCTGATTAACTTCTTTGATAAAGAAACATGGACTGGTGACATTAATTTCAATAACCCTGCCGTCAATTACATCCAAACCGGCAATATAAAGTCCTTCTTTTTCCATTTTAGGCTTTATGTACTTGGCAATTTTTCGTTCCTCTTCAGTAATAACACCTTTTTTGAAATACTTATCATTGTGGGTATTAAATTTAAAATCATCATCACCATGAATTTTACAAACACATTCTTCAAAAATTTCACCGTCAATATAAACAAGCCTTTTATCACCTTCCGATATTTCAGGTAAATATTTTTGCACCATAACCATTGTTTTACCTGAATTTGTTGCAATATCTATAATTGTATGAATATTTTTATCTTTATCATTCAGATAAAAAACGCCTTTGCTAAAACAACAATTAAGCGGTTTTATTACAATTTCTTTGTTTTTGTATAAAAATTCTCTGATTAATTCATCATCGGACGTTACAATATTCTCGGGAACAATATTCGGAAAATTATTTATATAAAGTTTTTCATTTGCATTTCTCAGGCTTTGCACACTGTTTAAAACCAAAGTATTTTTACCGATATAATCAAGTACATGAGTAGCATTAATAAAATCTTCATTAACAGGCGGGTCAGGTCTGAAAAATATAACATTATAAAAATTCAAATCTGTTTTTTTAAATTCTTTTTCTTTAATCAAATCATCATTTTTAATTGAAGTCTGATAAGTCAACCCCATAGGGATATTGCCTTGCAAAAAAAGTTTATTTTTAGTTACAATATCTACTCTGTATCCTCTTTTGATAAAACCGTAAATCAACCAAAACGAAGTCACAAGTTTGTTAAATTCAAAATATTTAAACTCTAAATCATCAATTACAAATAAAATATTCATCCCGTACCTGCCTTTACGAGAAACATTTTACCACAATAAAAATTAATTATAATAGTAAATCTGCCTAATAATAGCAATTTATTTTTTCTTCTAATTTAATAGTTATATCAGCAAACAGGAGATATATTGTATATGGCAGTTGATAAAATTATCCCTGGTTCTTTTAAGTCAATATCGTGGGAAAAACCAGGTGAACAATACGGGCATGTATTAGGAAAAGCAACAAACAATGATGTTTGGGTATTAGATTATACAAAAAAAGGAGCAAAAACGACAAGACCACAATGTTATTGTGGTATCCATCCGAAGTATATTTCAGCAGCAGATGCTCAAAGCATAATATTTAATGTTATTTCAAATTCAACCAGGGCAGATAAAGTCAAAATAGATTACTATGCATAGTTTGCCCATCTTATCGCTACTGATTCCTGCTTTATACAGCTGATTTGAAAAATTTTATAGTAGCATCGCCCCATTGAGCGAGTTTTGTTTTTGATAAAACTGCATTTTTAACCAAGAAATTCTCAGGGTTTCTTGTGATAATGTTCCTTGCATATTTACCGATGTGATTACCACACCACTCATAGAAGCCGGGGGCATATTTTTGGATACAGTTTGCAATATTTTTATGGAATAACAAGGCTGATGCTATACCTGCAAATGTTAAAACTCTTTTAAGAGTTTTGCCTTTGTAGCTGTCAGGCTCTTGAGGTTTTATACAGTAATAATTATTAATTATACTTGGTTGAGTCTGCGAAATAGTGCTTGAACCTTGTGCTTTTTGTCCGTAAATACCGTAAACCATGCTATACTCCTTAATTTACCACCCTTATATTAATAAAGTTTTTATTATGTAAAAAATTGTCTTATTTTTATTAAAATAAACTTTTTGGTGGAAGTAAAAAAAACATAACCGTTTTATATTGGTAATAACAGGTTACTCCATTACATCAGTCAAAATCTTATGGTTATAAAAATGAACGAAACTCAAGAACAATTAGAAAAATCTATTCGTCTGACAAAACACAGACTAAAACAATTTACGGCAGAAAAATTGGTATCTGACGAAGCCAATATTGCTTTTAACAGATTATTAATTGAAAAAGCAGTATTAGTAAAAAAATTACACGATATAAAAGTTAATCCTATCAAAGCCTTTATCGCAAAATTTATACGAAAAACCACGGGTAAAACATTAATTTGTGATAGATTTTAGACTTTAATGTGTTAATTTAATATGAGCGAAATATCTTCTTACTTGATATGACGGAATTTTGGCACACTTCGAAAGTATTTATTGTATAATAAAAATAGAATCGGGTGCTTGGTCTATAATACTATAGTTTCCTTTCGAAAGCATTTATTGTATAATCTTTGCAGGTTCGGGAAGTTCCATAAACATGCTATAGTTTCCTTTCAAAAGCATTTATTGTATAATTATGGACAAAGAAGTCAAAGACAATTTGCCGCTATAGTTTCCTTTCGAAAGCATTTATTGTATAATCACGGCGTTATTTGGGAAATGAATAAACGCGCTATAGTTTCCTTTCGAAAGCATTTATTGTATAATGAACTTTCGGGTGCTTGAATTGCAGAGTAAGCTATAGTTTCCTTTCGGAAGTATTTATTGTATAATATCTGAGGAGTTGCAAGACTTGCACTTCCAGCTATAGTTTCCTTTCGGAAGTATTTATTGTATAATCAATAGCTCTTTGATAATTGCCATCATAAGGCTATAGTTTCCTTTCGAAAGCATTTATTGTATAATTGATGCAGCACAAAAAGATAATTGGGATGAGCTATAGTTTCCTTTCGAAAGCATTTATTGTATAATCTTTTTTCCCAACAATGTTTTTGAACATTGGCTATAGTTTCCTTTCGAAAGCATTTATTGTATAATTTATCGGATATGACATCGTTGGTACTGAAGCTATAGTTTCCTTTCGAAAGCATTTATTGTATAATCTTCACAGAATGGCAATAAAATTGTTTCCGGCTATAGTTTCCTTTCGAAAGCATTTATTGTATAATTGATATAAAAAGGATTGATGACTTAACTGAGCTATAGTATCCTTTCGAAAGCATTTATTGTATAATCCTCTCTCATTTGTTCGCAAGTACCACCCCGCTATAGTTTCCATTCGAAAGCATTTATTGTATAATTTTGCAAAGCGAAATTAAAACTTTAAAAGAGCTATAGTTTCCTTTCGAAAGCATTTATTGTATAATAACCTGTAAAAAAAGAAGAAAAACATCTTAGCTATAGTTTCCTTTCGAAAGCATTTATTGTATAATTGCGATGTTTACCTTTGAAGTCGGCATTAAGCTATAGTTTCCTTTCGAAAGCATTTATTGTATAATCGAGTATCAAATGAACTTAACCTTTGACCTGCTATAGTTTCCTTTCGAAAGCATTTATTGTATAATAAGTGAATTGAGAGATTATTTTACAACGGTGCTATAGTTTCCTTTCGAAAGCATTTATTGTATAATGCCATGCAGTTTGATATTTCAAAAATCATAGCTATAGTTTCCTTTCGAAAGCATTTATTGTATAATAAATCAACTTCCTTTTCATCCGTAATATCTGCTATAGTTTCCTTTCGAAAGCATTTATTGTATAATGATGTAAAAAAACATGGTACAGCTTGGACAGCTATAGTTTCCTTTCGAAAGCATTTATTGTATAATACCAAACCTCAAAACCAAGTAAGCATAAGAGGTTTGGTCTTTTTATTTTAAAAAAATCAGAATAAAAGTAACTGTTCGGAAGCAATAATTTCTTCTTTTTTAGGCATGCCTACTAAAAATTGCATATTGCCATATTGCTTGTCAGTTACTTGCAAAATTCTAACATTACCTTTTGGTGGTAAAACTGCTTTTATCCTTCGGATTTCTCGTTCGACAATATCATGTCCTCTGCAAATTCTGCAATAAACAGAAAACTGTAACATGGTAAATCCTTCATTTAACAAGTCTTTTCTAAAACGAGTCGCAAATTTTCTGTCTTTTTTTGTTGCAACAGGAAGGTCAAAAAACACAAATAAACGCATAAAAATATCATCACCTTTTATACTCATTTTTCCTCTATAAATTCAGGTAACTCTAATAAATTTATATTTTTTTCTGAAATTGTTTTAACAAAAGTTTTGCAAATATTTTCGCAAGCATTTTGAACCGTTATTTGTTCACCTTTAAATTGACATTGTTTTGTTAATATTGATAAAAGATATGCTTTATCGTTTTTGTTTAATTCCGTATCATTAACAATATCCATACTGCTTACCATTAAATCAACAAATGGTCTGAACGATTCTATTAAATCTTCTGTTAAATTAAAAGCATTTAATTCATTACAGTGATGAACACCCAAGCACGGAATTAAACCGCTTGAGGCAATATATTTAGAAATTGTACTTCTGATAATTGCATACCCGTAATCAAGACAAGCGTTTATTTTATCTGCCGAATGACGTTTAAAATTATCAAAAAGTATTTGCCAATAAAGTTTCGAGGTGTAACTTTCAATATTAGTTGTATCACCTGATTGGACTTTGTTTATAAATAAGTCTAAATAATCATTTTCAAATAATATTTTTAAAACAACAGATTGATTTTTTATTTTTTGTTTAATAATTTTTTGCCAAATTTGTTTTTTTAACGGCTCTTTCATGTTTATATGTGCAAAAGCAACTTTTGTATTTCTGCTGTGTTGATAAAACGGAGTCAAAATCCCGTTAGGCTTATGTTTGTTATCGCAGGTTAAAACGGTAATTTCATAATCCGCACACATTGATAACATATAATTTGTTATTGTAATTTGAGAATTTTCCAAAATTATTGTTCCTATATCTTCCATAGGAATCGAAATTTCTTCACAAGAATTATCATTTTGATAAACAAGTTGATAATTCTTTATGTGAAGTTTACAGGGATTAGAAAATAATATTGTTTTCCAACTCATTATTTAGCTTTCTTATTTGTATTTTTAAGTTTTATCGGTTGACGTGATTCACTTTTAACTTCATGATAATTACCTAAAATATCGACTTGGTATTTTTTAAATGTTTCCAAACTCTTCACTGCTACTCTATTTCTATTTTGAGAATTATCAACATCAATTAATGTTATCCTTGCAGAATCAATATCCGTACCTCTAAAATATCCCCATTGTTCTTCTTTTGGATTTGTTGTTTTATTGGCACAAATTAAAGTGTTAGGAAACATAGAAAACTTAAAAGCAAACGTATCATCAATAATGATTTCATCTTTTCCTGTAGAAATTGCTTTGTTAGGCAAAACTCCTTTTGCAAAATCCGAAACATAAATAGGAACGAGATAAAATTCTTCTTTACCTTTTTTGTTTTTCTTGGAAAATACATCGGTTCTCGGCATAGAATCATTCTCTGCAAAACCGTTATGAACTTTCAGCCCTGATGTTCCTGAAATTTTTAATTTTACTGTTTTTATTTCATGCGGTTTTATTCCTGCCTGTTGTTTTACTTCTGATAACGGCATATAAACAGGCTTTGTAAATGCTTTTTGCGGGTTATTATTAAATTCAATTAATCTTTCTTTTAAAACATTATAAATTGCGATATTTCTTTCTTTATCAAACATTGTTTCAAGTTTTTCTAAAGTTATATCCTGTATTGATATTTTTAATGTTTTAAAACCTTCATCAAGATGTTTTGGACTATAAATAGTTGCTTTGTGCATTCCGCCGGGGATTTTATTTCTCGTGGCACGAGATACAAAAATTTCAGAAATTGATTTTTTCAAATCTTCGCTAAAAGTTTCCCACGGCTTTTTAAATTTAGGTTTTGAGCCGTTTATAAAATCATAGTTTTCTCTTTTTGCTGAAATTGTTGATAAATATTGAACCATACCTTGTGTTGAACAAGCAAGAACAGTTGCATCAATTGCGTGGTGGCGGTCATTTTCTTCACGGTTTTTATTTATTCCCCATTGATTTCTCAGGTATGCAGTTAATGAACCGTTTCTTGTTTGAACTTTACTTGAAAGATTTTCCTTTAAATAATCTTTGATAAAAGTTGTAATATAACGAGTATCATTCAAATTACGACTTGAAAAACCTTCTTCATCAGCTGCATAAGTTTTTCTTAAAAGTCTGTTTTGTTTTGCTGAACGTAATTTTAATGCTCTAATCCAAACAGAATATTCATCCCAATTATATTTCCCTGATAAATATTCGTAAGGAATTTTATTACCTTTTTGCCTGTTTTCATCAGAAAGACAAAGAACTTTATTATTTAAACTGTCATCAAAACATCTTGAATAAGGGATAATATGATCAATATCCGTATAATTAGGTTCAGATAATCTTTTAATATCAATAGGTTTTTTAGAGTACGGACAATATCCGCCTTGTTCTTCCCAAAGTCTAAATCTTAACAAATTATTTTTTGACTCAGGATTTATACCATTTTCAATACATCTTGCCTTGGCTAATTCTTTTTCGTTTTGGAAATCTTTTTGACCTGAAATGATTTTATTTCTTTCCTCAACAGATTTGCCTAAATCTCTTGCGGTTTCAATAATGATTTTATCAAATTTCCCATATTCTCTGATTAAAGCATTTATTACTTTTCTTGTTTGAGAAATACTTCTGTTTACAACAGGATTTGTCGTTTGTTCTTGTAATACAGGTAAAAATTCTAAACCTTTCGACTTTTTGTCATTTTTAAAATTATACCCTGCTTGCTCACAAGCATCATTGTATTTTAAACCTTGTAACATATAAGGAATAATTTTTTCCATAGCTTCAATTGATAAGTGCATAACTTTACTTGCTGAAATATCAATCACACTGTTAATAATATTTTCGCAAATTCCTTCGTTTTTCATTTGTTCTCTGATTGCTTCATCAGACTTTTCGTAAGTTAAAATTCTTGCAATATTATTGAATAAATCTTTATCATATTTTATTGTTTCAAAATATGCTTCATTTGTATTTTTAATTATTGCTTTTTTAAATTCCTGATATTTTTTAAGTTCAATTAAAGTAGCATCTTCAGGATTAATAACTTTTTCTTCACCTGTTTTTTTATCTTTTTGAATTTTACCGTATTGCAGAGTTTTAAAACGGATATCCTCATCAAGTTCAAGTAATTTTCTTGCTTGTTTATAAGTTACTTTTGAATTTGAATGTGCAAGCTCAATAATTTCATTAATTTGTTCGCCCGATAAATTTAATTCATCACCGCTTGTTGATAATAATTTTGTGTTGACTAATTTTTGTGCTGCTACGAAAATTTCTGATGTATATGCTGCTTTTGGCGCTCTTTTTTTATCTTTTTCAAATTGACAATATCCGACCATATTTTCCATTGATTGCAAAGCTCTTTGATAAAACGCTATTCTTTTATATTCATTTTCAAAATCTTCGCTTGCAAATTCGGCACCAAATTCACGTTGTTTTTTAAATATTATTTCAATTTCTTCCAGTAATAATTCCCTCGGGATAGAGTTTTTATAGTCATCTCTTTTGTTTCTTTTTGCATCATCACCGGTATAAATTGTTGCAAACATTTCACCAATTGTCTGATAACTACTGTTTTCAAAATTTAATTTGTTTTCTTTTAAACCTTTTAACAAAGAACCTTCTCTCTTTGCTTCTTCAGATTTTCTTATGGATTTAAAGCCTCGTCTTTTAGCGATTTGATGAAGTATTCTATAAAATTCTTCAATTGTCAAAAGTCTGTTTAAAGCCGATTTTCTTAATTCCCAAACATCAATTCTGTTTGATGTTCCGTAAAACATATTATTTATTTGTTCTTCGGTTGAATAATTATTTGAAATAAACAATTGTTTTATTGATTTTAATCTGTTTTGTCGTCTTGATAAAACTCTCCTTGTTCCTCTAAAATTTCTGCGTGCAACATTCAATGATTCTTTTGTCTTAGCAACTTCACATGCTTCAAAAACTCTTACACCTGTTTTTAAAATTTCACCGTTAAAATTTTCATCATCATAATTAATAACGGAATATCCGACTGATGCTATACCTATATCTAAACCTAAAATTTTTTCCATGCTATATTCTCCTTGAAAATATTAAAAGCAGTTGTTGACAAGTAAATTTTATTTTATATAATTTCTTATTATACAATAAATGCTTTCGAAACGTTACTATAGTAAGGATTTTTTCGAAAAGTTTCTATCACCTGATATTTATGTCAGGTGATATCTTTTATGTTAAATTATGTTTATGTCAAATATGGTCGTATGTTATAAAAAATTTTACAAAATATTTATTTGTGTTATAGTTGAGTTATGGGCGATTAGCACCAAACCGGAGCAGCAGCGGAGGTATTTAGATTAAACCAACTGCGCAGTTAAAAAGATTTGACAATTAAATAAAGATTTGTGGGCATTAGCGCCAAACCGGAGCAGCAGCGGAGGTATTTAGATTAAACCAACTGCGCGGTTAAAAAGATTTGACAATTAAATAAAGATTTGTGGGCGATTAGCGCAGTTGGTAGCGCATCTGAATGACATTCAGGGGGTCACAGGTTCGAGCCCTGTATCGCCCAAGTCGTCTTAAAATCAATTTTGAACGTTTTGAGAAAAATCATTTTTTGCTCTAAATTTTTCAAGTTGATTTTCGAGAAAAATCTTTTCCTCTTCTGTTATTGCTCTTGTAAAACGAGCGGTTCTCGCTGATTTTATACCGTTGCTTAATGAACCTTTTTTGCGTCCGGAGTTTTTGCGATAACCGCCTTTTGGAAATTTCTTCTTATAACATTCTGCGATTTCAATTGCAATTTTTGAAAATGCTAATAAAACTTCTTTTTCCGTATAATTTTTGAATTTTGCGTGCTCAGTTTGCATAAAATCTTTTACAATCTTTATTTGATTTTTAAGATTGTCCTTTGATATTTTCGCTCTGAAAATCTCAGATTTATGTTCTTTTATGGAATATTCGATTTTTCCATCAGCTAAAATTGTTTTATTGACTTTCATGTTAATTCCTTTCTTAATCACGAATTTCACACCAATCGAAACATGCTTCATTTAACACCTTTTTAATTTGTTCTTCGTCATTAACTGTCAAGTCGAACTCGTGACAATGGCACTAATTTTTAATTCGATTTCGTTGTTGGCTTCGTTTTTCAAATCAATTGTTTCACCAATGTCAACCCCGTTGCTGTTATAAAATTTGCTGTTGTAACTAAATTGATAATCTAAACGCATAATCGTAATTTAAAATCCTTTCGTATTTTTATTAACACTTGAAAAAATATAAAAAATCGTTTAAAATAAGAATAAAAGCAAGGGTGCTGGAACACCCTTACCCCCCTTATTAAAGGGTTTTGATTACGAGAACTAATATTATTAATAATATTAGTTCTTTTTCAGTGATTTTAATTAGCATATTACCTCCTTTCTTGCTAATAAAATCTTTTGCTTTTATTCTATTTCCAACGAACTTTATACTAATATTATATAATATATTTGATATATTTGAAACAATTAAATCAAAATAAATATTAAAATATTTACAAATATTTACATTTTGATTTGTCCGCACAAACTAAATCAAAATAAATTTAAACGTTTAATTTTTTGCTTAACAATTATTTTTTAGTTCAAAAATGTTTTGATTATTTCAGTGTAATTTATTCAAAAATAAGCAAAATTATAAGTAATAATTTTGCTTTCTCATTCGAGAGTGTAAAAGTATCTAAAATATTGAATTTAAGTGATAATTTTGTAAAGCTTTTGGGACTTAAAGAGTTAATTGGACAAAAGTATCGGGAATATTGAATTTCAGAAACTTAAAGGTACTGTGACACCCCCCCACCCCGTCGGGGGTTGTTGTCCTGCTCGCACGTATTTTTTTAGTCCCCAAATAAAAAAATTTTGTTCAAAAAATTCTTAAAATTATTCATAATTCAATTACAATAACAGTTTTGTTTTTTGTACTTACATTATTTTTTCAAAATAGTACACTAAATTTTTTATTTATTGCGAAATATTAAGAAGTCTAAAAACAATAAAATAAATATTTTAGAGTTTTTTGAGTTAAAAAAAAATAATTGTATCTTACATTTCTTAATAATTTCAATTTATTAAACAATTTTCAACAAATTTTTTCATCACAAAATAATTTTTAAAAAAAATATATTTTGATTTTTGCTAATTTCATCCATAAAAAGTTTTATTTCTCTTAAAAGTTCTATCTTCGTAATTTTTAGTCCACCATTTTTTAAAGCAGCGATTTTGACCAGTGGTTGAAACGCTTTTTTTATTGTTATTATTACATTTTCACCGTCATATAAAAAGTTAGAACACAAGAAATTTAGCAAATCTCTTTTTTTCTCTGTCTTGTGTCAGGGAATTTGAGATAAAAGAACGCGATTTTGACATGTAAGTCGGAAAGAAATGGTTTTCAAATTGAGTTCTTGTATTTGTTTTTAATTTCTAAAAATAAAGGTTCTATTTTATTATATTTATTTTTGTCTACATCTTTTAGGTATGCCATAAGCCCCATTAAGTGATTCATAAGTCCATAAACTGAATCAAAACCTTTTATTTTTGCGACAGATTGTGCATCAGCATTTTAAACCTTATCATTTGTTCACGTCTGTATAAAAAATGGCTTTTATCTTTATTTGGACTTTTGCTCATTTTCTGCGAAAGTAGTGCTATTTTTTGTTTCATTTCTTTGTTTTTCATATAAAATTCCTTTCTTGCATTGCACATTTTAACTCTGTTTTCGAGAATTGCAAGTGTGTCTAAATGATACAAAGTTAGTCGGAAACAGTTCCATTCTTCCGAGTTCGGAGTGATAGATGTAGGTATGGCGAATTTTGACAAGGCTGACTGAGTGAAACGAAGGAACGCCGTCCCTGTGAAAAATCTGACGGAATGCAGTTTTTACGAAAGGAAAAACGAAATGGAGTGCAAAGATTTTGAACCGTCAATAATCCAAGAAGATAAAATTTTGAAAGTTGCAAACAGATTAAAGCAATTCACTTTAGATGATATTGTTATGTTTTGCGATATTGATGAAAAATCCGCAATAGAATTTTTAGCAATGTCTAAAAATATAAAAATGAACGGAAAGTTTTATGAATACGCCGAATGCATAAAGAAGAAAAATATTTATGAAATCACAAATAAAAATATCATTTCAAAAAATTCAGATATTAGTGTTATTCAAGCTTGTGAGATATTTCTTGAGGTTTATAAAAATAAAAACTTAACGCAACGAACTTTTTCTGAATATCGTTCTTCTATAAATTCGCAAATTATTCCGTTTTTCAAAAATCGGAAGTTAAAGGGTATAAATATCAATGATGTAATGAACTTCAAAGAGACTATGCAGAAGAATTTGTCCCAAAAACGAATTAAGAATGTTCTTGCTTTGTTTAATCAAATAATTAAGTATTTTCAAAATGAAGGCTATATCGAAAGAACCTGTGTTTTTGAGATTAAAAGATTAGAAAAAATTCCAAAACGTAAAGTGCAAATTTTATCAAAAGAACAATTAAAACAACTCTTTAAAATTACGAAGAAAAAATATCCGTATTTAATTCCGATTATTCAAAAAGTAATTACATTAAAACAGCCTTTGAACAGCATTTTAACAGGAGAAGAACAAGAGAAAAACAGTCTCAAACGCAAAATCAGAAAAGATTTTTATAAGATTAAACAAGAAATGTGTCTAGAAAATTATATGTTTGATGATTTAAGGTTTTGTCAATAATGTGCAATAACCATGAAAAAGTCCTGTAAAAAATGTGCATGATTCTATAAAAAGTTGTGCAAAAAAATGTTAATTCAGTATAAATTTATGCGTAAAAAATGTAATATTGTATTGATTTTTTGTGTAAAAAAATGTAAAATAAAGTAAAATGTTAGTATATAAGGTGTAACTATGAAAAGAAAATTACTTGATAACTTAATAGAATGGAAAAATAAAGAAGGACATAAACCACTTATTTTAGAGGGGGCAAGACAAGTTGG
>JAZLLQ010000041.1:0-107920 GCA_045598245.1 Candidatus Gastranaerophilales bacterium | reverse complement strand
TCCTACAGGACATATCGTACACGCTGTTGACGGTTTTCCGTAATATCCTGTATTACATTTACAAGCTGTATCTATTGTTGTCGCTCCCTCTACTCCTAATGAAGACGTTCCGGATGGACACGCTGTACAACTTGTTCCGCTACCGTAATATCCTGCAGATCATTTACCTGCACTCTTTGCCGTTGCACCTGTACTTGCCGTTGTTGATCCTGCTCCACATGCTACACATTGTTTTGACGTTGAATCAAAATAGTATCCTTTATTACATACACATGTCGTTCTGTCTGATGATACACTTCCGTTATTACATACACTGCAATATTGTTGTCCGCTTGTTGCCGTATATAATTTCTTTGCATTATCTGTGTAGTCATAATAATATTGTCTTGAACCAAAATATAATGCTGTATTACAATAATAATTATAGTTACAAGACTTGCAACTCGTTTGCCCTGTGCTCCATTGTGCCGTTCCTTTTGGACAAGGTTTTACCTGACATTCTTTTGCATCATAGTATTCACCGGCTTTTGCATCAGATGCTTTCCAGTGGCAACCGCATTTACACATAGTTGTATCCAAGAAGTTTATACCGTCCTTTTTGCAATCCGCAAGCGTCAAACCGCAAACACATTCGGTATAATCCGCATTTGGCACAAAATTTGCACCTTTTTCACCACAATCATAACAAGATGTCCTGTCTGCATTTGGTTTTCCAAAGCCTTGACATTCGCTAACACAGCCAGGAGCATATTTATCATATGCTAGCAGACTATTTTTATCGAATTTTTCTTTATTATTTTTTATCCACGCTTTTATTTCTAATTCACCACTTGGACAAAGTATTTGGCAAGTTTCAGCATTTTCATCAAAATAATAGCCGGACATATCAAACGATGAACCACAAATGCATTGTTCCAAACTCGTTGACTTTTCGCCCGCCGTTATTTTGCCATAAAGACATTCAATACACTGACTTTGCCCTGTACTATCCTGATAATAGCCGATTGGACACGGTGTACAACTTTCTGTAGCACCTGCCGAATATGTGCCGATAGGACATTGTTTGCAACTGCACTCACTTTCAACATAATAATAACCGGGTTTACAATCTTGCTTTGTAATTTCACATTTACATTGACCATCTATTAGTTTTTTCTTAGAAGGACATTTACATTCACAAGTCGTTTCATTAAAAGTACCACCACCGCATGGCTCGTTTATATTAGCACACTGACATTCATTAACTGATGTTGCACCTTCGTAGTCAGTAGTAGTATTTCCCGGACAAGATATACATTCCTTTGAAGCTACATTCGGCTGATATGAACCTGCCTGACAAGGCACACATGTATTACTAACCTGAAAAGTTCCGGCAGGACAAGGTTCACAATCATGCCCGTTCCAAACAGGAGTAGAACCATCACCAAAATCAGGACAAGCTACACAAGAACTTCCGTTCCATTTTGGTCTATCTGCAGGACAAGATTCACAATCATGCCCGTTCCAAACAGGAGTAGAACCATCACCAAAATCAGCACATGACACACACACATTTGCGTTCAATTTAGGTTTGTCCGAAGGGCAAGTACACGTGCCACTAACCACTCTTGCACCTGTTGGACACCAATCACATTTACAATCAACAGAATCCCAAATACCTTTATCTTCTGCTTGACATTCATTTAAACGATTTGCTTCATCAGTACATTTGTAACATCTTGGATCATTTATATCTACCATGAAATTCGGGTCTTTAGCTTTGAGTTTATCAACACGCGCATTATTCACAGGGTCGTAACAATCTTTAATACAGACGCCCGAATTATCTTCTGCATAGTGAGGAATACAGTGGCATATACATCTGTTTGTACCATCCACGTTCCGAATTGAGCAAGTCTTATGATTTTCAGCATTTCCAAGGTTCTCACAGTCAGGGTCGCTTATATCAGTAATTGGTGTATCCGGTGTGACTGCTACACCTTGATCACCGGCAATAGTGCCTATGCCTGACCCAAGACCGTCATTATATACAGGGACAACAAACTGATCTTCACCCGACCTGTTTGGAGTAGAATTACCGTTCAAATCCACAAGCATCGCACCAACCAAGTCATCAGCTCTTATTGAGAGTGTATTTTTATCCAAACCTGTATCTAAATTTTCGAGAGTATTTTTAAAATTTTCTATGTTACCTCCGGTTGAAACAAAAGCTATTTTCACACCATTATTGAGTGTTGCCCCTTCCATATTTGCACAAGTTACGCCAATAGCTGACACAATACCGGAGCCGCAATTACTCCAACCTTGCGTTCCATTCCATTTTGAATCGACATCAAGTCTGCTTGTAATATCATCCCTTAAACTTGTTGCATCTGATACAAGCAATGCTGATGACTTTTTATCAACAAACAAATTCGCCTTTGCTGCAGTATATGCATCATTGTAAACCTTATCATACATAGCAGTATTAAATGATTCACGATTCTTTCCAATATTAAAACTTAATATAAGCAAAAATGCCAATATTCCTAAAATACTCAGTGCAATAAGCACTTCAGCAATTGAAAACGCACTATTTTTTCTCATACTTTACACCCAAATATAACTAACTATACCTAAAATTATACTATATTTTCACTATCAACACATTAAAATATTAAACTTTTTAAATTTATTGTAACATTTATTATTAAAATTTTACAAAACTTAATATCGGTACACGTATTTTAAAACAGAATTTTGCGGAAACACACAGATAAAAGTAATCTGATAAAAAAACAGTCTGCTTAAAGGATTAAAACTATAATCATCAAAATTCAATGTAAAACATAAGAGTAAAACTCCTTTTATTCATATTTATATTAATTCAGAAATATATTTAATCCTTCTTCGTATGCCTTTACTATTGCCTTTGCGAAAAATTTAGCTTTTCTCCAATATGCCATATGTGCATTAAATACAGCTTTGTTACTTCTGATATTAGACTTATCATATATAAAACCGTAATGACTTCCGGCGTTTTCATCATTTGCATCACAAGACAAACTTTGAGCATCCTTAGCCATAGCTAATATCTGAGGATAATGATTTTCCCCGACTGCGGGGAAACCCAACGGATCTTCCGCAAAGTTCAAATTCAAATAAAAAATATCATTATTCAATACAGCCTTTATTAAATCAGTTTCACTCATTTCGGAATTATCAGCAAACCCCGAGTAAAATAAGGATAATGGCGAACCAAAGTTTATCAGTCCCAAATAACCTTTAGGTACACAGGCTGTTTTTTCCGCTTCTGCGAGTTTCTTGTAGTTTTCTACCAAGTTATCCTGCGGAATATAAAAAGTATAATCTCTTTTAAATATAGCCAATCCCGAATCTATCATCGCATCAATACATGTAGTTCGGTATCCGATTTTTTCTATTTCTTTCATTTTATCTTGAGGTACTTGTTTTATTGCAAAAAATTGCTTAATATCAACGATAGGAACTTTATATATGAAATATTCATAAGTAATAAAAGACCCTGCAGAATGTCCTACAAGAACGTACTTGTCATTGTTTGCCTCTGTTTTTAGTGCTATATCCTGAAGTTTACTCAGTATCGGAGTCATATTGTTATATTTTTGAATCCATATAGCATCATGAAAAGAATGAGCAATCATGGTTCTGACAGTTTGGGCAATTTTCGGACTAAAAAACTTTGTTATATCAAGCCATTCTGACAACAAGTTCAGGTCTTCTTTACTTTCTCCGCCCCAATAGAAAACAACAGGTTCTTCGGATATAGTATATTTGCCGTTGTCCATTAAATATTGCTTTGCCAATGCACTGTTTGAAAATTCACTGACCAACTGTTTATGCAAACGATTTACATCTTCCGTAAATTCTTTCTTTTTCTTTTCGTTATTATCATTAGTTCCATGAATATAAATAAATTCTATTTTATCCTGTGCGTAAACCGAACTGTTAAATGCAATAAAAAGTGCGATAACAATAACCAAAACTCTGAAAATATTTCTCATATTATTTATCTCCCAAACGACATTTTAATATTATCACACAACGAAGATTTATTTGATAATTTTACTAAAATTAACATTTTTCAGACCATTCCAAATAATAAAAATTTATTTATTCGGTGAAGTTTCAGCAAATAATGCTTTAAACTCTGTTAATAATTTTTTGTAAAACTTATATCTTTTAGGGTTTGTTTCTGCTGTAATCTTTTTCCCCATGCCTGTCCAATAATCATGTTTTTCAAGATATGCTATCGCTTCTTGTAAGTTTTTTTCTCCATTCAATATTTGCTCTGCCGCACAAACAATTCCCGTTCTGTGCAGACCGTAACGACAATGAATATGAGTGAATTTTTTACCGTCAGATATAAACTGATGTATTTCGTCAAACATTTTTTTATTTTTGGTCACATCACCCAAAATAGTCGGAATTTTTTTATATTTTACTCCTAATAATTTACACGTAATACGCTCCAATAGACATTTGACCTTATCTCTCAAAGAATTGTCATAGTTCAAATCGATAATCTGAGTAACACCAAGTTGTTTTAATTTGCGTAATCGCCAAAATGGGATGGCAGCACTTGCAAGTACTTTACTTGATGACTGTCGAAGTGTTACTTTTCCGATTATTCTGCTTCTAAAACTTTGATTTGAAATATTATATTTTGTATTTATTTTCATGTTATACTACTCTTTGTCAATATAAAAACACTAAAAAAACAATTTTGTTATTTTCCTTACAAATAGCAAATATGTTTTTTACAAGTTTTATATATAATGTTGAGAGTAATAGAAAGATAAGGTAAAAATGAAAATTTCTGCGATTAAAATTTATAACCATTCAAACACCAGCAATTTATCAAAATTACTGGAAAGAGCGAAGCAACCATTATCAACTCAAGATAAATTTGAAATGTCAAATAAAAATGCTTCCAATATTAATAGCTCTGTATCTAAAGTTGGTTGCGGTTGTTATGGTTGCGGTGGTTGCACTATATAACGGAAAGACAGGGTAAAAATGAAAATTTCTGCAATTAAAATTTATACACATTCAAATAACGGTAATTTATCAAAATTATTAGAAAAAGCCAAACAACCTTTATCAACACAAGATAAATTTGAAACGACAAACAAAAACGGTTCAGCCCTTAATAAGTCCAAGATAAAGAACGGTTGCGGTGGCGGTTGTTTCAGCGGTGGTTGCAGTTCTTGTGGCGGCGGTTGTTGTGCATAATTATTTTCACAATACAATAGCAAATTAATTTTTTATAAGTTTTACAATTATAGTTAGCTCAATAGAAGGATAAAGTAAAAATGAAAATTCAGGCAATTAAAGTTTATACTCATTCAAACAATGGTAATTTATCGAAATTATTAGAAAAAGCAAAACAACCTTTGGCAACTCAAGATAAATTTGAAATGACAAATAGAAAGCAATCCACTTCTAAAATGAGTTGTAGTTGCACCGGTTGTACCACTTTTGGTTGCGGCAGTTGCGGTGGTGCGGTCATAGATAATCATTAGAGGTAATTTATCATGTATATTCCTAAAGATTTTACATTGCAATGGCACATAACCGATGCTTGTAATTTGAGATGTAAGCATTGCTATCAAACTACTTACGATAAAGACAAAGAGTGTAGTTTTGAAAAATTGTTGGAATATTTTATTCAATACAAAGATTTAATCGACTTTTTTAATCAAAATAGCGAAGATACAATATTCCCAAGTCTTACTATTACAGGTGGAGAACCTTTTGTACATGATTATTTTTGGGAATTTATGGAAGTTCTTTCTTGTCATAAGGCTTACTTACCCGTTACTATTTTAACAAACGGCACTTTAATTACCCCTGACTATGCCAATAAATTAAAAGATTTAGGAATTCAAAAAGTTCAAGTCAGTATAGATGGTGATGAACAATGTCACGATAAAATCAGAGGTGAAGGAAATTTTGCGAAAGCAATACGAGGACTAAAGTGTCTTATTAACGCAGGCATGCTTACATCCATCTCATTTACCGCACATAAAGACAATTATAAAATGTTCCCAAAAGTGGCAGATGTAGCAAAAGATATAGGTGCCTCGTTCGTTTGGTCGGACAGAATGATTCCCGAAGGCAGTGGTGAAAATTTATTAGGCATGGACAGTAAAGATGTTCAGGATTATATTAAAATGTTAAATGAACAACATCAAAGACTTAAAAATATACCCGAATGTAAAACATCTGTTCACAATTATCGTGCATTGCAATTTTTAGGGCGAGCTGACAAAATCGGAACTTATGCCTGTGGAGCAGGGAAAAGGCTCTTGACATTAATGCCGAACGGAGATGTTTATCCATGCAGAAGAATGCCTATACCGGTAGGAAATCTGAATGAGCAAAGCATGAAAGAGATATACTATAACAATGAAATTTTAAACGATTTAAGAGATTTTTCTTATCCTGACGAATGTAAGAATTGTGAATACAAAGAACATTGCCAAGGCGGACTAAAATGCCTTGCTTATGCAGAATATAATTCATACAAAAAAGCCGAATCAGGATGTTGGTTAAAAGAAACCAACACTACAAATTCTTAAATAATTCTCTAGCTATTTAGAAATTGTAAAAAGACAAACAGTTTGATTATCAAAGACAGACACTTTGATTATTTGGAATTCTTTTATACCATTTTTTTTAATAAATCTGTCTGATTAATTTTTATAATATGAATTGCGATTTTAATGTATTGTTTCTGTTGTAATATTATTCTTGCTGTACCTTACAAGAACATTGCTTTCTATATTTCTATTTATTGTGCAACCTGCTCCTATTACAACATTTTCTCCTATTGTTACTCCGCCAGTTATTGTAACAGAACTTCCTATCCAACAGTTATTACCTATTTTTATCGGTAATGCTTTTTCATTTTCAGGTTTTTGTCTATCAAGCGGATTTATTGGATGTGTAGGAGTACATAGTTGAACATTTGAGCCTATTAATACATTATTTCCAATTTCAATTTTTGCGGAATCTAATATTACACAGTTAGTATTAAAATAGACATTGTCGCCTAAGATAAGATGACTTCCAAAATCGCAAAATACTTGTGGCTCGATGTAACAATTTTTTCCAATTTTAGCAAACCATTCTTTCATAATTGCTTGTCTTTTAGTAGAAGATACTTCATTGTTAAATTTTAAATTTAAGCCTCTTGATTTTTCTTGTAAATTTTTTATTTCAGTTGAGTTGGGGTTGTACCATAATGATGCTTGTTGCTTTTCATATTCATTCATAACTATCACCTCTTCTTCACTATAGCATAAATACAATGAGTAAGAATAGGGTGTAGCTTTTTGCACCACTTCCTATCACGTCATGCTGAACTTGTTTCAGCATCTCTATTATCACCAATTCTTTGATAAATCATTAAACTCAGGATTGTTTTCTTTAATTAAATTAATTTTCCAATCCCTATGCCATCTTTTTAATTGTTTTTCTCTTAGAATTGCGGATTCAATACTTCCTGTTTCTTCAAAATAAACTAATTTTGATAAATTATATTTAGCAGTAAACCCTTCGTCAAGTTTATTTTTATGTTCATACACTCTGCGTTCTAAATCATTAGTAACACCAATATATAGGACATTGTTATTTTTATTTGTAAGGATATAAACGTAATAACTTTTTAGCATAAAGGTATTATATCATAGTATAAGAGATCCTGAAATAAATTCAGGATGACGTGTTTAGTTTATGATGACGTGAAAACGAAATATCTCTCAAACTCTCTGATACTTTTTCTCATACCAAGTGTCAATTAACAAAGAACTCGCCAATACCAATTCTTGAAGAATTTTGCAGTAATTCAAAATGTCATTATAAAAGCATAAAAAAACGCGCGTGGCAAGATTCGAACTCGCGACCTTTTGGTTCGTAGCCAAACGCTCTATCCAGCTGGGCTACACGCGCATTTTTTATTATTATTTTCTTATCATTTTTTTGTTTTTGTACATTCGACCTTTCGGGTCATAGCCAAACACTCAATCAGTTTGAGACATAGGCACATAATTTTTTATTTTATTTTCAAACCTGCAATAGCAAAACTAAGCTAATCGCAAGCATCTACCAATATTATATTCGCTGATAAATAATTTTCAAGAAATTAATCACTTTCATCAACAACAGTAGAAATTTGTTCACCATAACTGTTGAATACGCCTGTTGTTTCTTCGACTATATATCTGAACCCTGTTTTGCCCTCAATAGCTTTTTTCGCAAACTCGATAGCTTCATCTTCATCAGCAAATTCACCTATCATTGTCTTTGTTAAATTTGAATGATCCTTTTCGGTATAAACTTGAAACATGCTTTCTCCTTTTCTTATGTAAAATAATTATATAATAAAAATTAATTTGTAATCGCCCATAATCGACCGCTCTTTGACCTCATAAGTTCAACATCTATTCCAAAAGCCTTTTTCAAATTTTCGGAAGTTAAAACATCGTCCCTTGAACCCACAACATCAATATTACCTGAATTTAAAATCATTCCTTTATCAAATACAGGCAAAATATCCTCTATTCTTTGTGAAATAAAGACCATGGTCAACTCAGGTTTTTCCGATGCGATTTCGTTAATCGTCTTTAATACAAATTCTCTTTCTGCAATATCAAGATAAACATTTGGTTCATCGAATATCATCAACTCGGGAGTAGTTAATAATGCTCTTGCTATAAGTATCTTCATTTGTTGACCTGATGACATTCCCAAAATGCTTTTATTCGCAAGATGAATTGCATTTAGTTTTTCAAGAAGAATAGTAGCCTTTTCCATTTCTTCGTCAGTTGCTTTTCGATAAAAACCTAAAAAACCGTCCTGACCAGACAAAACCATATCAAGTCCCGTTAATGCAGGGTCTAAATGCTGCTGAATAAAAGGGCTTACCCAAGCTATTGATTTTCTCAAATGTGTTAAATTCACAGCACCGTATAAATTTCCTAACACTTCAACCTTTGCACCGTAAAGAGGCCAAATATAACCCAGAACAGTTTTTACCAAAGTAGTTTTACCCGCACCGTTAGCCCCTAATATAAAACACTTATCGCCTCGATTAACCTGCCACGAAATGTTGTGCAGTATCTCTTTTCCATCAATGTTAACCGTTGCATTTTCTATATTTATTGCAAATTCTTTATTAACCACAATTCTACCTCTTTCGATAAAATTGTATCACAGAAATAATTTCAGCCGCAAAATTTTACTCGTTGTATAATAACAATATGCAAGAAGAAATTTACAAAATAAGATATAACGAAAACGGTATAGCCGGCATGCTAAAACCCAATGTATTGTTGGACTATTTGTCCGATATTGCCTGCGATAACGCAAACAAAAATAATATCGGCTATGAACAAATTACGACAAAAAATTATGCGTGGTTTCTTTTAAAATATGCCATGGAATTTAATGAGTACCCTCAAAATTTAAAAGAAATAAAAGTTACGACAGACCCAAGAGGCGGCAACAAACATTTTTGCTTCAGAAATTTTTACCTGAATACAATTGACAACAAACCGATTGGAAACGTATCAAGTATTTGGGGAATAGTAGATTTATCATCAAAAAAAATGTTAAATCCGTTTGATGTTTTCGGAGAATATATGCATCCTAACGAAAAATCAGGAAAAGAAGTTGAATTTGACAGAATACCAAATATTGAAAACTGCTCAAACGAAAAAGTATTTGAAGTTATGTACGGAGATATTGACATAAATCATCACGTTAATAACGCAAACTACCTTCTTTGGGCAGAAGAAACATTACCTGTAGAATTTTTAAAAAACAAAAGACCGCAAAAAATAAATATTGCTTTCAAAAAGGAACTTAAATACGGAAATTCGGTACTTTCACAAGTTGAAATATCAGATAATAAAACAATCCATTCAATAAAAAACATAAACACATCAGATGAATTATGTTCACTTATGATTAATTGGAAATAAACTAGCAAAAAAAATTTTATTTGTTTTTTATCCGATTAGAAAAAATAATAGGTGATAAATATGCAAATTAACAATCTAAACTCAAATCAGAATTTTGACGGCTATTGGATGAGAAAAGAATACTCCGAAATAAAACCTGCTCCATTGATAAACAAGTTGGGAGTATACTACGTAACTGAAGATGTTTACTGTCCTAATCAATCAGAAACACAAAAAGAAATAGCAAAAGCACTAGCGAAACCACCATTTTTGGAATCCGGCAATACGATAAAAAAAATAGATTCTGCGTCATTAAGATTTATAGAACATAAAGTTTCAGTAGGTCCGAGATTAAGTGACTAATTCGGTTTATATATAATATGTCCGGAATTAACATAATTTTCCAATACTTTTTTACAAGTATCAGATTCTATGTTCCCGATTACGTTTATTCCCTTTTTTTCAAAATACTTATCCCAATCCGGCTTATATCCTTCATCAAAACCTGTTATTTTTTCGACCAGACTTGAAGGTGTACCGAAATAAACATTTTTTATTCCCGCCCACATAATAGCACCTACGCACATTGAACAAGGTTCCGCAGTTATACAGATAGAATAATTTTTGCCTGATAAATCATAGTTATTTAATTTTTCTTGTGCAAGTTTTATAGCATTAATTTCAGCATGACATAATGAACATTTATCAATAACAACACTGTTATTTGCGGAAGCAACAATTTTGCCTTGTTCATCACAAATTGCTGCGGCAAAAGGTCCATAACCACGCTCTTGTGCAACCAGATTTTGTTTGCATAACTCACTAATAATTTCTGTCACGAAATCAGGAATATTTTTATTCATAAAATAAATAACTCCTACCTTAAAACATTAAATAATTCATTACACTTTGAAAAAATCTCTTTTGCATCTTTGAGAAAAATCATATTAGGTCCGTCACAAGGTGCATTGTCAGGATTTGGATGAACTTCAAAAAACAAAGCATCAGCACCAGCAGCCAAAGCACATTTTGCAAGCATAGGAACATATTGTCTTTCGCCTGAAGTCGAAGTTCCTGCCCCACCCGGAAGCTGCACACTATGTGTAGCATCAAACATTACAGGATAACCGAATGAATGCATAATAGGAATTGATCTCATATCAACTACCAGATTTCCATACCCGAATGTTGTTCCTCTTTCTGTAAAAATAATTTTATTATTTCCTGAATCAAGAACTTTTTTGGCACTATTTCCCATCTGGTTAGGAGCAACAAACTGACCTTTTTTTATATTTACAACCTTACCTGTCTTTGCAGCAGCAACCAATAAATCTGTCTGTCTGCACAAAAACGCCGGTATTTGCAAAACATCAGCAACTTCGGCAGCCAAAGCAGCCTGAGAAACATCATGAATATCAGTAAGTATAGGTATATCAAATTCAGTTTTTACACGTTGAAGAATCTTTAATCCTTTATCTATACCAACACCTCTGTACGAAGAAATAGAACTTCTGTTCGCCTTATCGTATGAAGCCTTGAAGATATAAGGAATACCTAACTCACATGTAACCTTCTTCAACTCTTCAGCTGTTTTAAGAGTAACATTGATATCATCCTCTATTGCACAAGGTCCCGCAACAATGACAAGTTTATCACCGCCAAATACAATATCATCGTTAACCTTGATTTTATTCATTATCCTAATTCTCCTTTTTTAACTCAAATTTCCAAAAATCGGAATGAAACATCGCAATAAACGGAATCAATTCCAAGCGTCCTACCAACATGTTAATTGCAAAAATAATTTTTGTAAATGGGGAAAGTGTATCAAAAGTCACATGCCCTGCATAAGTAAATACAGGATTAATATTTCCCAATACAGATGCACTACCCATAATACCCAATGTCATATTGTTTTCTATTGTGCAAACTGCAACTGAACTCAATATTAAGATTAAAAAATAAAATATAACAAAAGCAATAATTTGCTTTAAAATATCCTCCGAAACAATAGTTTTCCCCAATTTTATCTGTAAAACAGCATTTGGATGAAGTATCTTTACTATTTCGTTCCATAAATACTTAAATACAATAACGACCCTGACAACCTTGACACCACCACTTGCCGAACCTGCCGAACCGCCAACCAACATAAGAATAAAAATAAGTATTTTACTTGAAGTTGACCAACTTTCAAAATCCGAAAGCATTGAACCGGTAGACGTAATAATTGAAACAACCTGATACAAAGCATTCCTACCCGCAACAGAAACATCATAACCTTTGAAAAAAACCATAGTTAAAGCAGTAAAGAAAGAAACACCTAAAATCAAATATACGTATGTCATAAATTCTGTACTTTGCTTTAGCGCCTTAAATTGTCGCTGAATATAAATTCTATACTGTAAAGAAAAATTCACGCCGGCTAAAAACATAAATAAAGTTCCTATCCAGATAAATTTTTGGTTAATATTTCCTACAGATGCAATTTGATTGTACGAAAAACCACTCGCGGAAATAGTTGCAAAAGCATTACAAACCGAATCAAACCAAGGCAGTCCGTTAAACTTCAGCATCAGTATCTCGATAATCGTCAAAGCAAAATAAATTCCCCACAAAGCCGCAGCTGTCTGCTTGATTCTTGGAGTAATTTTATCCTCAGTAGGTCCGGGAACTTCTGCCAAAAACATCTGACGACCTGCAACGGCAAACTGCGGTAAAATTGCGATAAAAAGGACAATTACCCCCATTCCGCCCAACCACTCAGCGAAAGAACACCAAAAATATAATGTTTTAGTAAAAGTAAAACCGCTTATTAAAGTTGTTCCTGTTGTAGTAATTGTAGCAACTCCTTCAAAAAAAGCATCGACAGGTCTTATTCCGAAGAATAAAAATGGCAACCCCGCAATAATAGAAATTACAATCCACGCCAACGCAACAATTAAAAGTCCTTCTTTCTTTTTAATGTTGTTATAATTTTGATTTCCACCGGCAAAATATTTTAAAATAACCCCGGATACAACAGAAATAAGTCCAGAGAATACAAAAGGCAATATTGAAGAATAGTCATGAAAATACAAAGCGATCAAAACAGGAATAAAAACCATTATCCCAAAACCAATTAAAACTAGACTTAATGCTGAAAAAATATAATTTAATCTCATTCTATAAATTCTTTTAATTTTTGTATATCGGCACTTTTGGCAAAAATAATCATTGTATCCGCTGCTCTGAGAAGCGTATTACCTTTCGGTATAATGATTTTTTTACCTCTTTTTATGATACCGACAATAGCTTTTGCCGGAAATTTAATATCTTTAATTTGTTTGTCAAAAAACTTCTCAGGGACATCAGCTTCTATTACTTCAGCCTGATTTTGTTCGACAGTCAACAATATATTGGAAGATTTTTCTATTATCTTATTTTTCAATTCGTTTGCCACCGCTGATTTAGGAGAAATGGCAACATCAACTCCGACTTTTTCAAACAGTGAAACAAAATTTTCATCATTTACTCTGGATATAACTCGACTGACTCCTAATTGCTTTGCAATTAGAGAATGTAACAGATTTTTTTCATCCGTATCCGTAACACAAACTACTACATCACTTTCGTTAATTTCTTCTGATTTTAAAAATTCAATATCCCCGCCATCAGCTTTTAAGACCAAAGATGATTCCAACTTATCTGCAAGAAATTCACATCTTTGAGGATTATTTTCAATAATTTTTACATTCAAACCAACTTTTTCCAGCCGTCTTGCCAGCATAAAACCAACATCACCACCACCAATAATTGTAACATTTTCAATTTGGCTATCCTTTTTAAAGAAATAATCTCTTGACAAAAGGTTCAAAGCAATATCTGTTCCCATAAAGAAAGTTTTATCGTTAAGCAACAATTTCGTGGACCCGCTCGGAATAAAAAGCTCATTATTCCTTGATATACCAACAATAATAGTCCCTTCCGGGAAATAACAATCTTTTAATTCTTTATTCAGTATAGGTGATTCTTCTTTAATTCTGTATTCAAAAAGTCTTGCCTTTCCGCCTTCTAAATACTCTACATCAATAGCTTCAGGAACAGTTATAATTCTGAAAATTTCTTGAACAAGAAGCTCCTGAGCCCATAAGACATAATCAATTCCCATTTCTTCAAAATATACGTTTGTTGTTCCTTTAAAATTCTTAAAATATTCTATTTTGCTGACAAAGGCAACTGTCTGAACATTGGAAAGTTTTTTTGCAGTTAAAGCTGCAACAATATTAGCCTCATCGATTTTTGTACAAGCTATAAAAATATCAGCATCCTCAATACCTGCCTGAACTAATGCCTGTGGATTTGTTGCACTTTTTCCGATAAATCCAACATCCAATTTCTCAAAATTAGCAGGCAATTCGTCAACCTCTGACATGACAATTATGTCGTGGTTTGTATTAAATGTATTAGCGATAAGATAACTTGTTTCGTTTATTCCAAAAATTAATATTTTCATATACTACCCGATTTTATTGCGAAACATATAGCCACACAACAACATTTGTTTGCAAAACATTTTTATTTTCCTTTAACGGTGTCATTTTTAAAGACTTTATCGTAGCCAAATAATCATAATCATATAGCATAGAAACGAAATCCATAAAAGATGTATACGTTCCGTTCAAAGACATTATTAACTGAACAACAGATACACCTGAGGGAATTGCATTTTTTTCGGCATCAGATAAAACATCAATTTTGTACGAAATATCAAGAACTGTATTATCTGTTCTTTCAAGCATTTGTAATATTGTAGAAACGAAATCAATAGAAGCACTTTCAACAGGCAACCCCGGTGTTGCTGACTTATATATTTTAACAGGAACTTTTTCAAATTTTACTAATTCACGCTTAGCTTCCTTATCTTTCATTTCCTTCTTTTTTTGCAAATTTTCATATTCGGTTTTTTTCTTTGCTATTTCACTTTTTAAACTAACTAAAGATTGATATTTAGGAACAAGTATTGTTACGGAAAATTTTACCGCAACAAAAATTGCAACAAGAAACAATACAATTGTAGGCAAATTTTTTCTGCTAAATAAAAACTTTAATAACTCTTCAAATCTATCCATAACTAACTATCCTGCTTTGGTACACTCGTTGGCGGAGGAGCCACTTCTTCCGAACCTATCGGCGGTGGTGGCACTGCATCACTATCCTTACTACCTTTATCATTAAGATCAAGAGCAGGCGGAGCCGGCTCATAATACACTTTGTGACCAAAAGCAAATTCATAAGTCGTTTCTTCCACCATATCACTGTTTTTGTTTAATAATAAATCAGAAATAGGAGAATTTGAAATTTTCAAAGTGGAAATTTTCAGATTCTCATACTTTCCTATCTTGTTTAAACTGTCATAATAATTCAAAACATCATCCATTCGATAAGAACGACCTGCAATATATAATTTTGAATCATCGGACAATTGGAATTCTTCTATCCATAACATATCAGGTATTTCTCTGCCTAAAGCAGCATAAGATTTTTTGTAATTAACATTATGAGTATAATTTTTTTGTAAAAATTCACTCTCGCTAATACCTACAGTTTGGGGCTTAATGTCAAGTTCTTTTTGTATTTTGGTAATTTGATGAGTATAACTTTCCTGTTCTGCCAAAGCACCGCTTTCAAATGTATTTAAAAGCCAAAAAACAACCCCCCAAATACAAGCAACGAGTAAACCTATAAAAAGACAAACTTTTTGTATTTTTACTGAAGTTAATTCAATATCTTGTCCGCCTATATTAACAAAAATAGATTCAACTGCCGCTGCAACTTCAATAGGAGCATCAAGAAAATTAAATCTTATTCCTGTAGAATGACTCGGATAAGTGGAAATACCAACAGCCTCCAGAGAAATTTTTAATTTATTGGACTGTGTAATATTAAAACTAACATCCACAAGTTGTTTTCTGTACCTATTATCATCAATATATGTTTTTGAACAATCTATGTGCAAAACATCTGTCAAATATTCAGCAGAAACATTGTCAGATTGACTGACAATAATCAACTGCTCAGCAGGATAATTCCCTATGACATTATCTAACGAGCTTGAAATAACCTGATATATTTCTTCTTCAGTAAATGATTTTACGGCAAGGGGTTCTTCGTATACAGAAACCAAATCCCGACCACGCATACCGAAAATCATATAACTGTTTGAAGTAATATTTAAAATATTCCAAGAACCACGCTGAGAAATTAATGTAGGATTAACCTTTTGAGTAGCAATAACACCATTGATTAATGACGAATAAGAAGAATCGACAGCAACAACCTTTATACCGATTTCTTCAAAAACACCTATGATTTTAATATATTCATCAGCTCGTAATGCAGTATAACAAATTGATAGATTAGCATTCATTCCGCTTTCGTCTTCCGGAAGTTTATAAAAACTTATTGCAGGATCATATTTTCTGAAGATGTAGTTGCTTTCAACTGCAGACGTGAGCATTGTTTTTATTGCATCATCATCATCAACTTTAGGTAAATTTTCATGGTCAATAACATAAGTTGGCATTGAAACATAAACTTTTGAAGCCAAACTTATGCCCAACTCACTAAAAGTTCTTTTTAAAGCAGATTGAAAATCGGCAATATTCTCAAGTTCCTTGGTAATTTGATTGTATTGAATAGGAACAGAAGCATAAGCGTTAATCATGCCATTTTTATCAATTTCCATGATTTCTACTATTGAAGATGAAGAAATATTTACTGCAACGGTAGTAGCCTTACTTCTTAATTTATCAAATATATCATTTAAACTGAAACTTGAACTCATAATTTAACCTACATAGCCAAAAGTTTTACTAAATCATCAGGTCTTGAAGATACAGCAAGTGCATCCTCGTAAGAAACCAACCGCTTATCATACAAATTTTTCAATGCACTTTCGAGAGTCATCATACCATACTGCGTACCTGTTTGTATAGCAGAATATATTTGAGCACCTTTGCCTTCTCTTATCAGGTTTGAAATAGCAGGAGTAACAGTCATTATCTCCTGTGCAAGCACTCTGCCTTTTCTGTTACCTGCAGAATCTAATTTAGGAAGAAGGGTTTGTGCAAATACAGCAACCAGACTGACAGAAAGCTGCGTTCTGATTTGTTGTTGCTGACCTGCCGGAAATACGTCAACTATACGGTCAATAGTCTGTGCAGCACTTGAGGTGTGAAGTGTACCCATGACTAAGTGACCTGTTTCTGCCGCAGTAATTGCAAGCTGAACAGTTTCCAAGTCACGCAACTCACCAACCAAAATAACATCCGGATCCTCACGTAATGCCGAACGAAGTGCATTAGCAAAACTCTTTGTATCAGCACCCAATTCACGTTGGTGAACAATTGATTTTTTAGAAGTATGAACAAATTCGACAGGATCCTCAATTGTCAAAATGTGAACCGCTTTATTTGAATTTATGTAATCCACCATTGAAGCCAAAGTTGTTGATTTACCTGAGCCGGTAGGACCAACAACCAATATCAGACCTCTATGCAAATCAGAAACTTCTCTCACGACTGACGGTAAACCAAGTTGTTCCAAAGTCGGAGTTTCCGTTGAAATGGTTCTCATTGCAGCTGCATAACAACCTCTTTCTTTGTATACATTAACCCTGAAACGTCCCAAACCGTGAATACCCAAAGAACAGTCCAGTTCTAAATTCTGTTCAACTTCTCTGCGTTGTTCGTTTGTTAACATTGAAAATATAAGTTGTTGAACTTCACCTTCCGATAACTTAGGTAACTCTGTTTTTAATAATTCCCCGCCTACACGAATAATGGGAGGTAAGCCAACAGATAAGTGTAAGTCACTGGCACCTGAATCGACTGTTAATTCCAATAATTCTTCTATTTGCATATATCTCTAATCTCCAATGATTATTATTGCACAATTTTAAAAAAATATAAATATTGTAAAGTTTACCATGTAATATTTTAGTGTATAATTACAATATTAATGTACACTAAAAAGAGGAATTTATGAATAATACATACAAAAAAGCATTTTCGATGACGGAAGTGATTATGGCAACACTTATTGTAGGAATACTTGCAATTTCTACACTGCCTACACTGGATAAATCATACAAACGAAACATAATGCAAACAAACTTTGCTGATGCAATCAAAACAGCGAATTCAGCACTTTATAATTACAGCGCAAGACATGCCTGCAGCGGGCATTTGACTTGTACGGATTTATTCAGAGCAGGCTCAAATAGTGCAACACTCCTTTCAGAATCTTTTAATAATGCAATTTTTACGGGAACAAATTGTTGGGATAACACACTAATACCAAACAACATTACAGGAAAAGGTGACACTACAAACTTAAGCGCATTAAACTGTATAAAAACAGGTTCTGACAAAATATTTGCCATTGATAATTTTGGGAATTCTTGCAATACAAATATAAGTAAGATGGAAGCTGATGGAATAACTCCACAGTCAAGAAAATTAACAAGAGCATGCGGATATCTCTATGTAGACGTTAACGGTAACAAAAGTCCTAATTGCTTTGGCTATGATGTATTTATATTTGCAATTACAGATAATCCTCAAACTTATCTGTATCCTGTAGGCGGTTCTCTATGGCAAGATACTTTAAATTTCAACGGGGTGCAAGATTGCAATGTTAATGAAGAAGGTCGAACTTGTGCAGGAAGAATTGTTGAAGACAACATGAAAATAAGATATTTTAAATAAGGAGAAATTTATGTTTGAAGTAAAAGCAGAAAGCCACTTTTCAGCAGCACACCACTTATTAAACTATGATGGAGAATGTGAAAACCCACATGGTCACAATTGGAAAGTCGAAGTTTATGCTAAAGGTGAAAATCTTGATAAATCAGGAATTTTAATAGATTTTAAAGTTTTAAAAAAAGAAATGAAAGAAGTTTTAAATTTACTTGACCACAAAGACTTAAATGAAATTGAATATTTCAAAGGAATGAGTCCCAGCAGCGAAATAATAGCACGATTTATCTACAAACAGCTTAAAGAAAAATTTTACACACTGACGAAAGTATCTGTATGGGAAACTGATAATTCATGTGCCACGTATTTTGAAAATTAATTAAATTACAAATAGCAAAAAAGAGTTAATTACATTGAAAATTAACTCTTTTCATTTATTTATACAAACAAATACTTGATTATTAAATTGTGTTTGTGATTAAATAGAGATATAGAAGTGAATAATTAAATTATGCCTCAGTAGCTCAGCTCCGTTAAATCTTTTTGAGTGAAACGAAAAAAGTTTAACAAATTACAGATTAAAGCTCTAGCCGGCTGAGGAATGACAACTAAATAGAAACGTCTTGCTGAACTTGTTTCAGCATCCCGAAGAAATTATGCCTCAGTAGCTCAGCTGGATAGAGCAACCGCCTTCTAAGCGGTAGGTCATGCGTTCGAATCGCATCTGGGGTATTTTTTGTATAAAAACACTAATGTTTCAGAATTTACGGTACATTTCTTGAATAAAATTCTTGACTTTGTGGCAGGATAATGGCAGGATTGTGGCAATTTATTCCCATAAGTTATTTATTGGTACAGCAAACAGATTTTCGCCAAAAGATACTGTATTCTGTCCTGTATAAAGAATAATTCCTATAAAGTCTTTATCCTTTACTAAATTATCTCTAAACCATTTGATATGCTTAAACTGGTCATTGCTAATTGATGAACCTGCTTTAACTTCTATACCGTATATTCTGTTACTACTTTCTAAAATAAAGTCTATTTCTCGTTTTTCTCTATCTCGGTAATGATATAATTGGTATTCATCATTTGTTAATTCTGTTTGTGCAATAAGCTCATTATATACAAAGGTTTCAAATACTTTACCAGATTTATCAGAATCTAAATATACATTATCATAGTTCCAATTTAGTACAGAACTCATAATTCCTGTATCGGTCATGAAATATTTATTCTGCTTATTAACTCGTTCGTAATCTGTTTTTAGCCAAGGATGTAATACATCTACTAAATAGGTACTTTCTAAAACATTAATATAACTGTCCAATGTTACTTTAGAAATTTCCAACTTTGAAGTGATTTTAGATTTATCAATAAATTTAGAGGAGAAAGAAGCTATTATAGAAATTAACTCTCTCATATAATCTTGTCTTCTAATATTAGCAATATCTCTCATATCGTTTTCTATAATTGTATTAACATAATCCCTATGCCAAGAAGCTCTTTCTTTCTCATTCTTCATAAATACAACTTCCGGGAAACCACCTCTGAATATAAGTTCTAAAACCTTTTCCTTATCATAAGCAGGATTGTCTATAAAATCTGATTGCTCTATGCGGTTAATAAAGTTTGGTTGCTTTTCTTGTATTTCACCTTGAGTAAAAGGTCTTAATCTGACTTTCTTAACTCTCCCTGCCAATGATTCTTTAACAGTTGGCAAAGTTTGTATATTAACAGAACCGGTAATTAAGAATTGACCGTATCTTGTATCTTCATCAACAGCTTTTTTAATTGCAGTTATAAGCTCTGGTACTCTTTGTATTTCATCTATAACCATAGTACCTGCCAAGTGTTTCACAAAGCCTTCTGCATCGGCTTGAGCTGCTTTAAGTAGAGTAGCATCATCAAGAGTTCTGTATATAAAGTCTTTAGATAATATTTGCTTAGATGTTGTTGTTTTACCGCATTGTCTTGAACCTGCCAATATAACAACTCTACGATTTTCTAAAGCATCTTTAATTGTATTTTCTTGCCATCTTCTTATTGTCATCTTTAAACTCCGCAAATAGTTTAACACATTATTCGCAAAAAGTAAAGTAGAATACCCGCAAAAAGTAAAATAGAAATTATATTTCTGTGTCAATCTGTGTCAAAGGTACATCAAAACTAATACAAAACCATCTAACTTCATCTAAATTCAAAGTGCCTAAAACCCTATTAAATAAAAGGTTTATCTATATTTGTCAAAAGTTATCTATAATGTTGTACTATTCCTTCTAAGCGGTAGGTCATGCGTTCGAATCGCATCTGGGGTATTTTTTTATACAAGAGGGTTACAATCCTCTTTTTTATTAGTTATTAAAAACATTTTATGATATAATTTATACCAAGAGGTATAAACTTATGGTTTTAGAAAATAAATTAGGTATAACAACAAGTTCAGAACTTGCTAATATTGAAGAAAAAATCAGCAAGAGAAAAGCCATAGAATTATTTGAAAATGGTTTGCTTGACAATATGCAGGCAGGAACTTTTGAAACATTATCTAAAATACATAAATACTTATTTGATGAGATTTATAATTTTGCAGGACAAATCAGAGATGTAAATATTGCAAAAGGTAATTTTCGCTTTGCCCCTTTGATGTATTTAAAAACAGCATTAGAAAATATTGATAAAATGCCTCAATCTACATTTGATGAAATTATAGCAAAGTATGTTGAAATGAATGTTGCACATCCTTTTCGAGAAGGCAACGGAAGAAGTACAAGAATTTGGTTAGATTTAATTTTAAAAGCAGAATTAAATAAAGTTGTTGATTGGTCAAAAGTCGATAAAGAAGATTATTTACTTGCTATGGAAAGAAGTCCAATTAAAGATGTTGAAATAAAAATGCTTCTTAAAAGTGCTTTGACTGATAAAACAAATGATAGAGATGTATACATGAAAGGCATTGATGCGAGTTATAATTATGAAGGTTATAACACTTACAAATCAGAAGATTTGAAATAATTACGCAACATTTTTTACTAACAAGTTCTGAAATCGCCAACCCTTGAGTATTTTTTATTACATTAATTAGTTGATAGCACAATAAAAATATGCTAGTATGTCGGATGTTTGTATTTAAAAAAGGAAGAGGGAAATATTATGAAAAATTCATTAAAAACAGGTTTAGCACTACTAATCGCAGGAACTGTTGCAATTTCTACAGTTGAGGCTTGTTCAAGAATTACGTATACTACCCAAAATGGTGAAGTAGTTACAGGCAGAAACATGGATTGGTTTGAACCTGATAATGCACAAATAAGAGTTTTTAAACGAGGTGAAACAAAAAAAAGTGCGACTAAATCTAATCCCGTAACTTGGACATCAAAATACGGCGGTATCGGAGCATTTACACACACTCCTACCGGATATTTTGCTAACTCAATGTTAAACGAAAAAGGTTTAGCGGCTGATGTGTTATGGTTGGATGAAGCAAATTACGGAAAATTCAAAGCAGGTGAAGAAACAATAGGTATTACAGAACAATTACAATATTTTGTTGATAATTTTGCAACTGTTAATGAAGTTGTAAATTATATACAAAACGGCAAAAACAGAGTAGAAGCATCGAAAAATGATACTATCAGCGGTTTTCCTTTAATGTTACACTATATCGTAACAGATAAAACCGGAGATAATGCAGTAATTGAATATATAAAAGGAGAACCTAAAGTTTATCATCAAAAAGGCAGAATTGTTATGACCAATTCACCTGAATATGATAAAATGCTTGCAATAAATAACTATTTTAAAGAAGCGGGCGGTCTTAATATGCCGGGTTCGTCACTTTCTCAGTCAAGATTTGTTTATTTATCTGCTTGGCTAAATGAATTTACGGATACAAAACTTCCTCGTTATATAAATGGAATCAAAGACAAAGATATGAATACTCAGGCTGTATTAAGCGTACTTTCTTTAATGAGAGGAGTTTCAACACCTGTTGGAGTTGTTCCTTCTTTGGAAGCACCAAATAATACTTCAACAATTTGGAGAACAGTTTCTGATGTTAAAAATGGTAAATTTTATTTCGATTCAGCATTGTCTTTCTCAACAGTATGGTTTGATTTAAAGAAAATTGATTTTTCAAAAAATCAAAAATTTGCAGTTACTACAGGTGAATCAATTTACGGTGACGCAACAGACAAATTGCAAGAAATCAAATAAAACAATATTATCTCATAAAAACATCATAAAAAAGCCAAGTTTAAAACTTGGCTTTTTATTTAATTCAACTTTAAAATCGATACGCTCCAGCCTCCCCATTGTTAAATTTTTACATTCTGTATTATTGCAATTCGTGCAAAATAGCATTAGCAAAAAATATTTTTTACCGTTTTACTATAAGTGATTTAATGAATTTTGAAAGGTAGAAAATATGCAGATAAATAATAGCATGCCTGCAAATATGAATTTTGGAAAATTTGGTTTTAGAAGCCTTGAATCATCAAAAAACATCAAACTTACAGGAAACATCATTAAAGATACATTTATTAAGTATCCCCGAACAATAGCATTAGGCTCAACATTAGCCGCATTATTAACAGCAGGCGGAGTAATGACATCTTCACTTAATTCAATAATTAAAGCTCATAGAGCAGAAGAAAGAGCTGAAATAATTGAAATGTTTAACGAATATTCCCCAAATGATTTATCAGGTGCTATTTATCAAAAAGCAAAAAGTAATTTATCATATTGGAAGATTAAAACAGCAATTGTCGACCAAGACGGAGAGCCTTGTAAAATGGTTGTTATGCAGTTCTCGCCGGAATTTGATAAATTTAACGGTACATTCATATCAACAGCACAAGCAACTCCGCCTTATATAAAAAATGCATTTGGTCTTAATGACAGAGTTTTGAATAAATACAATGATTTAAAAGCTGTATTAACTGATGAAAACCGCAGCGGTCACAGCAATTATGACAATGATTTATTCAGACCTGGAATCCAAATCATGTTTCCTTTTTCAGAAATAGGAAAAAACGCGGAAAGAGCAAGAGAATTCTACCTAAACCGTATTAAATAAATCAAAACAATATATCTTCTTCTCTATAAAACGAAACAGGAAGTTTGCACATGCACATTCAAAAAACTCAATTAATTAATTTTGGTTCTTCTAATCTTAATATTGCATCTATCGCAGACAATCACGGCGATATACTTGGCATACCTCAAGTTATAAAAACGCTTCAGGATAAACAGAGTGATATATTTGAGAAAAAGGATGAAAAAAGCACAAAAAATGTTTTTGCAATTGCAGGTGATTATTTTATGAACCCTGCAAAAAAAGGAATATTAACAGACCCGAAAAGTTCTTTTGGAGATATACAATACAGTTTTTTACTGAAGTTATTATACGAAACTCAAAGGTTAATGGAGCAAAGAGGAAATTTCAGCACGGTATACACCCCGGGCAATCATTGTTACGGTGGCGGTGACCATTGGCTTTATGACAGATTATTCCGCGCACCGCTAAGCACTCTCCTTACAAATATTGACCCTGAAAAATCACCGATTTTGGACAAAGTAATAAAGAGAAATCATAATATAAGAGCAGAAAGAGTTATTGAAATACCTGACAGCAAGAATCCAAACAAAAAAAACCACGCACTGTTTTTAGGGATAACTATACCAAGTATGTATTATCTTCCCAAAGGCTTAAAAAACACCATTTTTTACGACCAGACGCAGAAAAATGACCCTCTTATAACTGAAAACGATTTAAGCGAAACAATCCAAGTATTAAATACTCGAATTGAAGAATTTAAGAAAAAACACCCTAAAGGCGTAGTTGTTCTTCTTTCTCATACAGGAAATCGAATATCAAATATATTGGCTCAAAATGTTCCCGATATAAATATCATCCTAAATGCTCACGACCACAAGGATTATTCAACTTTAATAAACAAAACATTAATTTTATCACACGGTCAAAACAACGCTTTTATAAGAGGCACAAACATACACTTTGATGATGAAGGAAATATATCAATAAAAGCTGAAAAATACCACACTACACCATATATTGAAATTGCAAGAAATGATACTTCTTTAGATAAATTTACCAAAAAAATTCTTGAAAAGGACCTTGACCCGTTATTATGTCTTGAAGGCGAAGCACTGGAATCAAAAGATTTACTGTTTAGTCCCGAAATACGATATAAAAATACAGTTCTTGCAAATCTCATTACAACCGCATTGCGAACTGCCGCAAAGCAACACTATCCGCAAATAGATGCAGTAGGTATTCCTTCAACAATTATCCGAAGCGGATTAAAAAGCAACGAAAGAAGAACTACTTTTAATAACATTGACTTATTCAATATGTTTAAAGGTGTTGACGAATGTGTATCAGGCATAAGTATCGGAGAAATAACCGGTGAAAATTTAATCAAACTTATATTGGAAAATGTCAGAAACAACTTAAACTCACCTACAAGAAATGCTCTCATACAGTGGTCAGATATACAAATAAACAGAACTGCAATAGCCAATAATATCGCAACAAAGAATAAATCGATATTAAAAAAATTTATCAAAATCAGAAATCAACAAACAGGAGAATTTGAAGCAATAAAACCTGATAAAAAATATTGTATTCTTATGGCAGATAAATACCTCATCAAAAACAGTAAAACAATAAAAATACCGGCAAAAATCAGAGATGATTTCAATAGTATCCCTGAAAACTACAATGATTTATTCAAGGAATACATAAGTATTGTTGACAGGAAAATACAGTTAACCAAGGAAATAAAAGAAACAAGAATTTTATAGGAGATATAAATTATGAGAATTGCACCAATAACTCAATACTGTCAAAATACTTCTTTCAAAAGCAACATAACTTTTGATATAGGAGGTTCGCAAAGAGAAGGCTCTTGTAAAATTTATTATGCGACAAGCAAAGATGATAAACAAATATATACAGCAAAAACAACCGTAAATACTATCGGGAAAAACCAATTTGAAAACAACAAAGATTTTGTTGAACAAATAATGGACAAGGTAAAAGCCATACAGGATAATAACAGAGCAAATGTCAGGGACATGGGTTACCCTGAAGAAGAAAACACTATAGAGAGTATGACTATTTTTATCCCGAGTTATACCAAAAAAGATTCTGCATATTACTTGCCTAACCACAAAGACGCTGAAGATAATCCGCTAAAAGATTTAAACTATCATGATGTCAGGAAAATGCTTATTGACAGAGGTGTCAAAATATCTCCGAAAATGAAATTCAGACTTCTTCAAGATGCTATGGGAACAGGACTTGCAATGTCAAAAAGACTTTACGACAAAGGTCTACTGCCTGTGGGTTCATTCTATACTGCCTGCATAACAGGAGGCGGTTGCGGTATAAGCGATATATACAGATTTGAAAATAAAGAGATAAAAATAATGTCATCGGGAAGTGCATGTTTGCCATCGGGTCGCAGACTTGAAAAAGTTTCACAATTAGGTGCAAGTGCTCCCGCTTTGATAGAAAACTTCTGTCTGCCTTTCGGTATGAACTCTGAACTTGTTGATGCTATAAAAAAATGCCACAAAGCAGAGTTTACACTGTATAACCCTGTCACATTTGAAAAAGACATTAAAACGGAAAAATTAAAAGAACTGCTTTTATCAAGCAAAAAATACGAATTAATTGAAGAAAATGAAAACAGTTTTACACTTGGAGTAAAAAAAGAATATAACGCCTTATATGATATGTGTCGAGAGAATACAATTGACATGTACTGTGATGCTTTTGCAAAATTAGGAGGACAAATAAGATGCAGAGGAAGCAACGGCTTGATAATAACAGGTCCTGTTGCACAAGCAATAAATAAGGCTTCGATAGAGCATTACGGAAAATCAATAAGCGAAAGAGTAACTAAATTTATTCTTGCAAAATACAACACTTATGAAATTGACAAAATTCAAGATACGTACGACTTCAGAGTAATTTGCGAAGACGGCTTCTTTATTGATGATAATACTGCCTGCAAAAGACTTGCACACGAAACAAAACCAATACCCGGCAGTAATAGATTTAATTGGATAATTCTTCCGATAAAAAAACTAAAAGAGCCTATGTCTTGTTAACTTAAAATTCATTAAAATGATTACTATTATTCACAAAAAATAATGCTAATTGTTTTTCGTAATTTTTAAAAATGCAAATTCTTTTTTTGAATAAATGCTTGCAATAATACCGCCTGATATATTATGCCAAACCGAAAATATAGCACCCGGAACCGTAGCCAAAGCAAAAGCAGAAAAAGCTGTTGCCGCTAAGCTCGTTGCAAGTCCGGAATTTTGCATGCCTATCTCTATTGATAAAGCCTTGAGAGTTTTATCACCGAATTTCAATAATCTTCCGACAATATAACCGCATATATACCCTAAAATATTATGCAAAATCACAACTATAAATATTACAGCACCTGTTTTTAATATTTGCTCCGAATTATGAGAAACTACGGCAGTGATAATGAATAATATTGATAATATCGAAAAAGCAGGCAAGACTGTCATTGTTTTTTCCACCACTTTTGAAAAGAACTTATTTATTATTACCCCTAAAATAATAGGAACAATAACAACATTTACTATAGAAATAAATAATTCAAAGATATCGATTTTAACTATCGTATTTAAGAATAAAAACACTATAAACGGTGTTATAAAAGGTGCAAGGAGTGTATTAACCGCTGTCATTCCAACCGAAAACGCAACATCACCTTTTGAAAGATAAGTTATAACATTACTTGCAGTTCCCCCGGGACACGCACCAACCAAAATCACACCTATAAGCAGGGCATCGTCAAGTGCAAAAAGTTTTCCCAATAAAAATGCAAGTATCGGCATAATAAGATATTGAGCAAGGCAACCTGCCAATATATTTTTGGGGTTAGCAAATACAAGTTTAAAATCATCAAATTTTAAAGTTAACCCCATCCCAAACATAACAAACATCAACAAATAATTTATACTGCTTAAATTTATCCAAAGAAAACATTTTGGCATAAAAAGAGATACGGCAGCAATGATAAGAATCAAAAACGCCATATATTTTTCAATACCTTTGCATATTTTCACACACATATTCATACGACTATAATAATACAAAGATAAAAGTTAATCTTCAAAAGAGCATCTTACATCATAAAGTTCGTCTGCAACACGCAAAAATGACTCAATTAAAACAGGGTCAAACTGAGTACCGCTGCCATCAACAATTATTTTTATACATTCTTCTTTCGGAAATGGGGTTTTATAAACTCTTTTTGTACTGATAGCATCATAAACATCCGCAAGTGCCATAATTCTGGCAGCTAACGGTATTTCATCACCTTTTAATCCTAAAGGATAACCTTTACCGTCCCATCTTTCATGGTGGTATATTGCTATTGTCATACCCATATCAATAAAAGCATTTTTACCAAATTTCGAATTAACATCGCTCAAAGTTCTATATCCTATTATTGTATGTCTTTTCATTATTTCAAATTCCTCCGGTGTATATTTACCGGGTTTCAATAAAATAGAATCTGAAATACCAACCTTGCCAATATCGTGTAAAGAAGAAGCATTTACAAGGTTTTCTATAAATCTGCTGTCCATCTGATCTGCATATGGCGAATTTTCTTTTAAATCTCTAGCAATAATACTGCAATAATTTTGAACTCTTTCCAAGTGTTTTCCTGTATCATCATCTCTTGATTGCGCAAGTTTTGCCAATGAAAATATTGTTTCCATTTGAGTATCGGAAACACTTTGCATATATTCTTTTATATCTTTGACCATAATATTAAAAGAATGAACCATCATACCAAATTCATCATCAGTTTCGACAGGTAACGGAACAAAATTTTCATACTTTTCCGTACTAAATTTCTTCATTTGCTGTGAAAATTTCACAACAGGTGCAATAAAAACTTTATTCAAATAAGCAATTAGGGAAATATAAATTATCAAAAGAGATAAAATAATAAACGAAACAATTATAATAAAGTCTTTTAAAAGTTCCTTTTTGATTATATTAAAATCCAAATCAGCACCTACTAAAGCAATAGGCTTGCCATCCGAATTACGAACCACGGCATAACTCGTTATCGTATGCCCCATATGATTATTAACCCTATACATTTTATTATCTTCTTTTCCCCGAAAAGCATCCCTTTCCTGTTGTGTAATTTTCCAAGTAACTACCGTGCCTAAATCTCTGTCAGGCATATTATTGCGTGTTTTTCCGTCAACATAAAATATGGATGTTACCTCGTTATTATTAAAATCAGGAACATAAACATACAAATATTTTAAATTGAAATTTTTGCATATAGAAATAACAGTAGCAAGCTGCTCGTTATACAAATCCGTTTTTCCGCTCTTTAAATATTTGTCGACAGGCATATTGAACAAAGCATTTGCAGTACTTCTTGCACAATTTTCAGAGAGTCTTTTATAGTTTTCTTTAATGTATGAAATATTGAAATACTGGCAGCAAACAAAAATTATAATTCCGAGCATGGTAATAGTGATAATGAACCCGAACATTATCTTTCTGACTAAAGAATTTCTTTTTAAGTTTATCCTTTTCAATACTGTACCTTATCCTTAAAACCGTAAACTTACTTTATCATTTTGAGGAAATATTTTCAATAATTTATTATTTTAATCCCAATATCTCCAACCTCTCAAGTAATACTCCAAAATTTGAGGTTTATCCAAGGTCGAATACTTTATATTAGTACGTTGAATATCCTTTTCTAATTTGAATGAATTTCCGGCAAGTTCGCTATCCAAATATTTTGTTTCAATATTTAATTTTATATCAGCAATATTTTTGGGAATATCGGAAACAAGTATAAAACCCCAATCTCCAAATGCGGGAACATAAGTATGGTACGGATATGTATACTTAAATCCCGCAGCTTTCATAGTTTCATTAATACACCAATAAGCTTCTGCAGAATAGAACGGACTGGTCGCCTGAGTAACCATGACACCGTCAAATGCAAGTTTCTTTTTTGCAAGTTTATAAAATTCTCTGCTATATAACCTTGCCAAAGAAGAATTATTCGGATCAGGCAAATCAATAATTATTATATTATAAAACTCTTTTGCATTTTCCAAAAACTTAAACGCATCATCATTTATAATTTTAACTTTTGGATTTTTAAAACTGTTACCGTTTAAATCAGATAAAAACTTATTATTCTGTGCAATATCGGTGATTTCTTTATCAAGGTCAACAACAGTAATATGTTTTATATCATCATATTTTAAAAGTTCTCTTGCAGCTAAACCATCGCCACCGCCTAAAATTAAAACATTCGTTCTGTGTTGCACCAAAGCAACAGGAATATGTATCAACATTTCGTGATAACGGTACTCGTCAATTGATGAAAATTGCACATTACCATCAATAAAAAGTCTTACATCATCTTTATTTTGAGTCATTACGACTTTTTGATACGGAGTTTGCTTAGAAAAAATCACTCTGTCTTCGTATATACCGTTTTCCCAGTTTTTTACAAGAGCTTTGGAAAAGAGGAAAAAACCTGCAAGAAAGATAAATGTCAAAAACATTACAGCTAATATTTTTGTCGTTTTCTTTCTTAAAATTTTATTTTTAAACCAATAAAAATTTATTATGCCAACTATTAAATTCAAAAAACCGGCAAATACAGAGCTTTCAAAAACGCCTAAAAACGGCAGCATAAGGAACGGAAAAGCAATGGTAGCAATAAAAGCCCCTAAATAATCCAAAGATAAAACGTTGGAAATATTGTTTTTCAGGTCATAATATTTTTCCATTATTCTTGTTAAAAGCGGTATTTCAAGTCCTATTAAACTACCGATTATCATTATTAATATGACCATAATCGGATAATAGAAATTCTCTATTGCGTAAGCATAATACAATATTGGCACACACGTTCCGCCGACTATCGCCAATATTATTTCTACCAAAATGAAGTAATAAATAAGATTTTGGTTAACTAACCTTGATACAAGGGTACCAAGTCCCATTGCTGTCATAGTTAAACCAATGACAATAGAAAATTGCTTTATGCTGTCACCAAGAAAATAGGATGAAACACTCCCTATTAAAAGCTCGTATATGATAGTACAAAAACCGACAATAAACACGGATAAAAGAAGTATGACAACTTCTTTTGACGTCAAGGTACTTTTTTTACTTTCCACCGCTTAAACCTCTTTTGGAAAATCCGTTTCCGCCAACACTGCTCTCTCTGTTACTCTGGTAATAATTATGGTCATAATGTCTTACATACCAAAAAGAATGACGATGATGATAGCCTCGATATCCTGGGTATCCTTGTCCTCTTTCAGCCAATATATTGCAATATGCATATATTACAACCAAAATACCGATTACTACAATATATATAAGTTTTTCTGTCGTTTTATTAGTCATCTTCATCCATCTCATTTAATTTATCAATAACATTTGACACTTTTTCGTTAAACCATTTTACATTCAAAATATACCATATAAGAAAAGTCAGCACTAAAAAGAACAGACCTGCCTGATAATGCGGTATATAACTTCCTTTTTTTAGTCTTATTTCTACTTTTAAATTTTTTATAATTCCTCTCTTTTTTTCAGGATCAGTCCGTACCATATTGGCAGCCGGACCATAAGACGGGGCACTATCATCAGTATATAGTTTAATATAATATGTGCCTTTCTCCGTAAATGCCAAATCAACAGACATATCTCTTGCGGATTCAGACCAATATCCTTCAGAATCATATCCGCTTTCATGCCAAAGGTCTTTGCCAAATTCATACAGCGTATCTTTATCTTCGTCAAGAACTTCGCCAACCAAATACATTCCTGAATTATCGCCGGAAAAATGAGCAAGTACCTGATATATAGAATTTTTATTCTTTACCTCAATAGGTCCGAACAAAACATTTTCTTGGACATTATGATATACCTGGCTTTTTAATGTTGCTGAATTGTAATTGAGTGCAGTAAAAAAGCAAATTGCTGAAAATACGCACAATATAAGACAAATATTATTATAAAACAATTTGTTTTTTAGTTTTTGCTGAGGATTCACCAACATATAAACACAACCTATATAATTACACTAAAATCAACCGTAAAGAATAATATTACAGCAAAACATATAATCCCGACAAATTCGACCAACCCTGCCGCTACATTATTTTCCTGAAGTTCTTTATTTAATTTAATATTTTTTACAATAACATTGCCTAAAACAAATCTGACTCCGGGAAGAAGAAATACAATTGCAGTCAAATCTATAAAGTACAAAATCAAATTTCTTACCCAATCGGTAGAAGTATCACCTAAAGTAGCCTTTGCCAAAATCAAACCAATAGCAATAATGTTTCCGGCAAGCGCAATACCAACAGCATAATTATCTTTTTCCAATTCATCATGTATTGAATACGGAGTAATTAAATCGTAAATCTTAAGGAAAATGAATAAAAATGCCATTCCTAAAATGTAATAAACTACCGATGAAATAAGTCCGCCATATTCACCGTTTATACATGTCGCAATAATCATGCCTGTAGCCAGATATACACCAAAATGTACCGCAGCAGTTCCGATATTTTTGTCCTTTATAAGTTCATCGGTATTGTTAAACTTGGATAACATCACCTTACTTGCTATGAAACTCGACAAATTCATAAGTCCTATACCTGCAAGTGCATATAGAACATACATAACAAAGTCCATCTTAATTGACTTTGTTGCAGGTCCGACAAAAGCACCGACAAGAATAAGCGTTATACCTATCAAATAACCACAAAGTGCAATTATGGGAGTATAATTTTTGTCCTTTATCTGTTCTTCTATATCATAAGGAGCAATTTTATCAAATAAAACCTTAGCACCAAAAAGCATTAGGCAGGATACCAAAACGTATACTATACTTATCAGAATTGAACTCATTTTTAAACTTCTCCTTCGCCTCTAGTTGAATAAACAGTAATTTGATAAGGGAGCATCTTTTGACAAAGATAAACTTTATATTCATTTTCACCCCATTTTTCAACGGACAACATGGTATTATCACCGGCGATAAAATCCCAATAATAAAGTTTTTCAGGTTTTTTGTCATCACAATATCTGTAAAAAACAGCAGAGTCTGAATCTGAATACGCATACCTTTGTTTGTTATAAGTAAAGCCGCCTTCTTCCTCATCATCAAAATGCACAAGCGCATTGGGGGTAAGACCGACTGAGCGTAAAGTCAATTCTTGTAACACAACGGAAACGAGTGTTTCATCATCATCTTCAACCTCAAGCCATACTTTATTCCCTTCACCTTTATCACATTCGTACTCGTACCATGAATAATCGCCTTGTGAGTACAGATGTCTTGCAATAACTTTTAACGTCATTTCTTCTTTGTTAATACCAACACCGGTCAATTTTATCACACCGTCTTTGTCCAAATTGGTAATATGTAAAGCATCTTCAGGAACCTTGTATATATTCTTTTTAATATCAAGATTTCTTTTATACATAAGCAGAACCAGTGCCGCAGCCAATACAACAAATACGGACAATATACCAAAAGAAGGCAATGTTGCAATAAAAATAAGTGCGAATACCAGAATAATGACAAATGTAATCATAACAATTCTCCTTACTCTTCGTTAAGTTTATTTTTCATTTCAAGCAAACTGTCAACCGGTTGACCTTCCGACTTACATTCAAGCATTTTAGCCTTCATTTCCGATAGCGCATTTTGAACATCCGGAGAATAAGCCGTTCCTATTGCTTCGTTGATTTCTTTATCAATATCACTTTCAATATAAACTAAATCTTCATAAGCAACAGCAAGTGCCTCTTCTTCCTGAATTTTTGTTTTCATATCTTCAAGCATAGCTGTTGTAGAATCCGAACCTATTGCTGCCAATTGCTGATTTATTTTCTTTGTTGATTTTGCAACTTTATGTCTTGCTTTTAGTGTTGTAATTTCTGATTCCCACTTATTTATTTGTTCTTTTAAACCTAGAATTTTTTGCTCCATCTTATGGGACATAGCTTCATAATTTTTCACATCAGCAGCTAATCTTGTAGCTTCGGCAACAGCATTGTTTTTCTTTAGCAACGCTTCCGAAGCCAATCTGTCAGCTTCTTCCTGACTCAGCTTGCCGCTTTGAGCGTTTTGCAGAATCATCATTGCCTTTCTTTCGTAGTCCATAGCAATTTGTTTTTTTTCTTCAAGATTTCGCTTCGTTGTAATCGCAATTGCTTTCACTTCTGCCAAACTTCTCATACTTTCGTCATAATCACTCTTTAAATCGCGAATTGCCTGTTCTGCAAGTTTCACAGGATCTTCAAAATGCGATAAGAGTGCATGTGCGTTTGCCTGAATATATTTAAAAAATCTTGTAATTAAACTAGCCATTATTATTTCTCCTTATTTTGAAAATCCTATTAACTCATCCATATACTCAACCATTGCAATAGACAAACTATCTATTGAACCTTTTATCTCGTTCAAATCGAGATTTTCAAGCTGAAGTGTATCTCTGTATAAAACTTTTCTTGCCTCTTCATCTATTACAAAAGCACCGTGAATAAGACCTCTGTTCATTTGTAATAATCTCAAAAGCATACCTGCATTTTGCTTTTTAGCATCATCAAGATTAAAAATAAACTGTTCCAAAATAACAATAGGATATTCACAATCAATTACCAATTTATTTACACCGATTCTTCTGTCGGATATAATTACAACTTCGTTCTCTTTGTCTTCTCTTTGTAATTCAAAACCAAGCTCTGTCAAATATTCTTTAACCTTTTCAAAATCAGCCATTATTTTCTCCAATGTAATACATATCAACTTAGGTTCATTATACGCTATGTTTTACATTTATGCAATTTTGAAAAGAAATTTTACATGTACTTTTTTTCAAAATAACTGTATGCTTCATTTAATTTTTCGGTAACTTTTTTGGCAATCACAAGTTTATCAGGTTTATTATGATACAAATCCGGATGATATTTTTTCAACAGCCTTTTATAAGAGGACTTGATTTTATCAAAGGATGCACCATATTCAAGTTCTAAAATCCCGTAATACTCTCGTTCAAGATTGTCTTCTTCCATTCTGCCTGCCTGCTCTAAAACATCTTCGCCTCTGAAAATTTCCTCGTATTCTTCGGCATTTATATCTATTTCAGGAATGTTACCTTTGTAATTTATATTACTCTTTACGATATTAGTTAATCTTTTAAAAAAGCTCACTTCACACCTCTTTATTTGCTAATAATACAGCATATTCATTTTTTATACAATATGCTTTATGTTTCACGGTATACACAAGCAAATACTGATAATACCGGCTGAAAGACAAATTAGTTTGACATGAGTTTGAACCTTAAAAATTGTAATAAAAAGCCCTCTCAATTGAGAGGGCTTTTTTATTATTCTTCTATTTCTTCTTCAATTTCAACTATCTCTTCAAGAATTTCTTTCGGTTCAGCACCATTCAAAGCCTTTTCTTTTAAGAATTTGAAGTTTACTTCACCTTTTAGTGCGATAACACCTTTGTCGTTAAGTTCCAGTGTCACATCTTTCATATTTGTTGATGCTGCTTTTGTTTCAGCTTTTTCCGCAACTTCTTCAGCTTTTGCAACTGCTTCACTTGCATCTTTTTTAGCGTTCCAAATATCTGCGTAAGTGTGTGTTTCACCGTTTACAACAAATGTTGCACCTTCTTGAGTCATTATATCATTATTCTTGCCGTCAAAGTTTTTCTGTAATGTTGTTTTATCTGTTGTAGCAAGGTTTATTTCAGTAATACCCAAGTCAGAAAGCGATTTAGCTTCACCACCGTATCCCTGTGTCATTACCAAACCATATTTATCAGATAGTTTTTTAATATCATCGGAACTCAAGACTGTATCATTATCACCAATTAAGCCTTCTTTCTTGGCGAGAGCTTTCAATGCTTCAAAACCGTCTTTATATCCGTCAGCTTTTCCGTCACCATCGATATCAGTATTGTTACCGAACAATTCGCTGCCATCTTCACCTGCAATGCCGTCTTTATCTTTATCGAATGCAAGTACCCAATCAGCTGAATTATTTATTGTATCAAGTGTTCCGTCACCGTCAATATCAAATGATACTGTTTCATCAGTTGTGTTAACTCCATCTCCGTTGATATCAAAAGATAACGGAGAGTCTGTGTCGTAACATTCACAACGACTTGTACATTCTCCATCAGTCCAGTCATCGTTTATGCATGTGAATGTATAAACTGCTTGTGAAAAGTCTTTATGACCTGCTTCAGATTCGTACGCATGATATCTTGAAGAACTTGATAAGGATAATTCACCGCTACCCCATGCTGCCATGCTGGTGCCTTTATCCCAACCGCTGCCTTCACCGTATTTTCTTGCAACGCTCATATAATAACCGTCTACACCTTTTTGAGCCCAGTTATCACCCGGTTCGTAAATGTGATATTTACCATCACTGCCTTCTGCAACAAGACATTTCGTTATATCAACATTATTAGCCTTAGCAAGAGCTATTTCTTCAGCAGGAATCAATGCCAAAACTTCTTTTGCACTTAATCCGCCTGTGCCTAATTTCTTTTCGATTTCAGTCTTTTCAGCTTGTTTAGTCGCCAAGTCAGTTTCTAAACCTGTTAATTTTGTCGTATTTGCAGTAAGTTCATCATCAATTTCTTTAATTCTGTCAGTAATCGCAGTTAAGGCATTAGCCTTTGTATCTGCAAGAGCTTTTGCTGCCTGAACCACACCTGATTGAGTCAAAATATTTCTCATACAAGTTTGTGCTTCTGCGGATAATCCTTCCATATCAGCATTAAGACTGTTCAACTTTGTGAATACGGGAAGTCCTGCTTCGTCCAATTTTTTAGCCATGTATGCTGAAAAATCTTCGCCGTCTTCTGCAGGATTATAGTCGTTAATTGCTTTTGTTACGGCAATATTCATTTCGTCTTTAAATGATTCTTCTTCACGCTCTTGTTCTTTAAGAATTTCTTTATTTAAAGCCTCAATTTCTTGCTGATAATTTTCATATTCTTTTGTATAAACTTCAAGTTGCTTTTGTTCTTCTTCAAGTTTTTCATTCGCTTCTTGAGCTTCAGCTTCAGCAGTTTTCTTTTCTTCTTCAAGTTTCGTTTTTTCTGCTTTTAATTCTTCATTTTTCTTCTTAATTTCGGCTATTTGAGTTTCAAGAGCTTTTATTTCTTCGTTCAACTTTTCAAGTTTTTCGTTAAGCTCTTTTTTTTCTGCCTCACTTAAACCTGCAGCTGTTTTAGCACCTTCAGTACCTTCTGTACCTTCAGTGCCTTTTGTTCCGTCAGCACCTTCGGTTCCTTCAGCAGCTTTCGTTCCGGGTGTACCTTCTGCACCTTTAATCATATTTTCGATTGCTTTACTCGGATTACGAGGATCATCAACCAAGCCTACGAATTTACCATCAACAAATTTTGCAATTTGCGGGAAGCCTACACTTCCTGTGATACCGCCTTGTTTTACGATTTCCCAACACAAATCGTTGTTGTCATTCCACTGCATGTTGTAAACATTTGCTACTCCTTCGAGTGCATCAAGTTGCTGGGACATAGCACTTGCCAAACTCGTACAAAAACCGCAACCGGGTATGTTCCCCATGATTACATAGGTTGTACCTTTGCTGTTTTTAACATCGTTGTCAAAGTTAGCCGCATTTGTTGTGTTGATTCCGTAGGAATCTTTTGCTCCACCGGTCTTTTTAGGTGTACCAACCAATTCAGGATCATCGTCTGCAGCGTTAAGTGCAGTGGTGATAGCCGCCTTGATGGTTGCATCCTTTGTTGAAGATTTGTCAGCTTCACTAATAACGCCATCGTTATTAACATCTAAATCTTCAAAGGCTTGGGATACTTGGGATAAATTCATTTGTTCAAATGTAATTTTGTTAATTTCCATGCCAATACTCCTTTACTAATTAACAATTCACAATCTATATATCGGCATTTCTGATTTAAACTTTAGAAAAATCACTAATTCAATTTTACAAAAGTTTACAATTTTAAAATAAAGAGAAATAATTATAGTAAAATAGTCGTGGAGATAATGAGATAATATGAGTATTTTTGAAGCCTTAATGTTAATATGCTTTGGTGCAAGCTGGCCGTTTGCAGTGCGAAAAACCTTTATTACAAAGAATGTAAAAGGTAAGAGCAGATTATTTGCATGGCTAGTAATCATCGGTTATGCGTGCGGAATGATACACAAAATCATTTATAATTTTGATTTTGTCTTTTACTTATACGTATTAAATCTGCTTTTAGTCGCAACAGATTTAGCCCTTGTCTACAGGTACCGCAATTTGGAAATCAACAAATAAGACAATATTTATTTGTTGTGTCCGACCTTAAAGCCATGATCAACTTCAGCATTGAGTCTGTTTATTTTAATTAATGTTTTTAACGCAGAGAATGCGACCGCGCCAAGACCAACCGCAACAGCAATATATTTTCCTGCGGTTGTGCCGCCTTTTGCACTTTTAACATACTTATATACATCTCTTGGGAAACCAACAAACGGATATGCCAATACTTTAGACATGGATGTATCCTTGCTGAATACTTTGAAGAATTTTTTAGCTGCTCCGATTACAATATTTGCTCCGGTTTTAATCGGAGTAAGTATTGCAGATTGGTTTTTTACACCATGTCCTGACGCACGTTGAATTAACCAGTCTAAGCCCATAACGGAACCGCCGGCTACTAAACCTGAAAATACAGCTGAGACTGCACCAAAAATTCCTTCTTTAGTGGTTACATACGCTTTTTTAATATAAGCCGCCGACTTCATGGAAGTTCTGAAAAAACCATCCGGCTTTTTTTCCATAATAACAACTCTTTCGCCCTTATCATTTCCGTTAGAGCCGATGTAACCTTTGTGTGTTTGAGAAGTAAAATTTATTGATGAAACCATGTTTTCCTACCTATGTTGACTCTTGTTTATAGAAAAAATCCTGAAAATAAATTTTGCTATTTTAGAGATAAACTTTTACATTATTGTAACAAAATTGTTTACAAATTTGAATAGTTTACTAAGATATCTTAAGGAATTTATTGTAATAATCGTAAATAGAAAATTTATCTTTCCAAAAGCTCGATAGCTTTGTCAAGCTGAGGATCCTTATTTAATCGTCCGTCTTTTTCGGTAAATTTTACCTCATAATCAGGTTTTATCCCATTTTTATGAATATCAATACCATTAGGAGTTAAATATTTTGCTATGGTAACATTTGCTGCTGTATTTAACGGGAGATAAACAATTTTTTGAATAAGTCCCTTACCAAAGGTTTTTTCACCGACCAAAACAGCTCTGCCGTTATCTTTTAATGCTGCAGCAAGAATTTCTGATGCACTTGCGGTAAGTCCGTTAGTCAAAACAACTAATGGTCTTGCATCATGTATTCCAGACGACTGCACTTTTGTCTTTTCATTAGCATTTCTACCGACTACACTGACAATTGTACCTTCTTTTAGAAGTATATTTGAAATAAATATACCGTTTTGCAATAAACCACCCTGATTACCTCTTAAATCAAGAATTAATTTTTTATCATTTTTGGATTTTTCAAGTGCCTCAAGAAATTCCTTTGATGCGGACTGACTCATAAAAGTGCTGATTCTTATGTAGCCTATATCATTTTTTAATTTCTTATACGATACTGATTTTAATTTGATATTAGCTCTTGTAATATTCTTTGTTATGATTTTTTTATCACGCATTAAGACAATTTTTACGGAAGTACCTGATTTGCCACGTATCATACTCGCAATTTTTTTAATATCCAAACCCGAAACGGAATTATCGTCAACATACATAATAATATCGTTTATCTTTAAACCATTTTTCTGAGCAGGTGAATTTTCTATAATATCCTCAATTTTAACCTTGCCGAATAATGAAGAAATAACAACACCAATACCTGATAATTCTGAAGAAATACTCATATTTTGCTCTTCTAGCTCTTCCGGAGTTAAAAACCTTGTAAACGGATCATCAAGACTTTCAATCATTGACTCTACCGCAACATATGCATCTTCTTGAGTTTTAATTTTATCTATATATCTGTTTTTCCAATAAGACCAATCCTGTTTATCAATATTCGTAGTATAAGATTCATTTTTAATTGCATTCCAAGTTTGAATGAAGAGAAATTTAGCACAATATTCTTGCCTGCCTTGTTTGCAGTTTATATTGTATTTTTTAACTTCAGTATTTTGAATGAGAGAACATCCACTCAGAAAAAATATGGTTAAAATCAAAAAAGCAAAAAGTTTTTTCATATTTAATCTCGTTTTGTCAGAATTAAAGGTCCGTCATTTGTAACCGCAACAGTATGCTCAAAGTGCGCAGAAGGTTTAGAATCTTTAGTTACAACCGTCCAACCGTCTTTTAATTGATACACTTCATCACAACCCAAATTCAACATCGGTTCAATTGCAACTACCATACCAGGTTTCAATATCTGTCCGTTTCTGCCCGTCCTGTAATTAAATAAAAACGGATCTTCATGCATTTCAGTACCAACGCCATGTCCGCCATATTCCCTTACGATTCCCATTTTGTTTGCAAGTGCAACATCTTCAATTGCAGCGGAAACGCTTTCCAAAACATTATCAGGCTTCATTTGTGCTATTCCCGCAAACAACGATTCTTCCGTCACTTTTAAAAGATTTTGAACTTCAGGTGAAATTTCACCAACAGGATATGTCCACGCACTATCACCAACAAATCCATGGAAAGTTGCACCAATATCAATGCTCACGATATCTCCGTTTTTCAATATGACATCTTTTGACGGAATCCCGTGAACAACCTGCTCATTAATTGAGGTACAAATTGAACATGGAAAACCTGCATAACCTTTAAATGTCGGAATGGCTTTATTTTTTATAATCAAATTATAAACGATTTCATCCAACTCATAAGTTGAAACACCTTCTTTTACGGCGTCTCTGACAGCTTCATGCGCCATAGCAACAATTTCTCCGGCTGCCTTCATTAATTTTAATTCGTATTTTGACTTTCTTATAATCATACCTCTACAATAGCACATGAACAAAATAAAGTGAAGTAATTGTTCCGCTTTATAACAAGATAAACTTACCCGTAAATACTTATGACACTGATGCTAACATTCCCTTGAAGTTTGTTTATTTTCGTCAGATAATATACTCATAGTTTTATAGTGAGTATAAACATGAGTAAAAACAAGCCAAAAGTTGCTTTTCCACACGTAGGAACTATGTACATAGTTTGGGAATCATTAATCAAAGCCTTGGGTGGCGAGGTTGTTGTTCCTCCGTACAGCAGTAAAAAAACGCTTTCTTTGGGAACAAAATACAGTCCTGAAGCAATGTGCCTGCCTTATAAGTTAATTTTAGGTAATTTTATTGAAGCCATTGAACATGGCGCAGATACGGTTGTTATGATTAGCTCTCCCGGCATTTGTCGTCTTGGAGAATACGGAAAAACAATGCAAAATGCTTTAAAAGACCTTAATTTAAACGCAAGATATTTTGATTTTGACCTTTATAAAGGCAAATTTCAAATAATGTACAAAGGGTTGACTGAACTTACGGGAGTAAAAAACCCTTTTAAAATTATACGCTCACTATTTGTCGGAATAAGTAAGGTTTTTGTCTTGGATAAACTTGAAACTTTTCACTCATACTACAGAGCAAGAGAAATCAACTTTGGCGATACCGAACGAGCGTTTAAAAAAGCCTTAAAGAAAATAGAAAATGTTTTTTCAATGAAAGAGCTTCGCAAAGCAGAACAAGAAGCTATTGAAGAAATAAGAAGAGTAAAAATAGACAAAGAAAGAGAAGTTTTGAATGTCGATATTACCGGTGAAATATTCATGGTTCTTGACCCGTATTCAAACCAATATATAGAACGGGAATTAGGCAGATTGGGAGTTCAGACAAGAAGAACATTGACTATAAGCAGCTGGCTCAGAGATGCAATTATTCCAAAAATGTTTGTTAAAGGTGAAACTCATTTGCAACGCTCTACAAGACTTGCCAAAAGGTATCTGACAAGAGATATAGGCGGTGATTCTATCGAAGCAATTAGTGATATTATCAATGCCAATGATAAAGGCACAGACGGAATTATTCATATTTCACCGTTTACGTGTATGCCGGAAATCATGTCACAAAATATTTTCCCGACAATGCGAAAAGACTGCAAAATTCCTATTTTGCCTTTGATTATGGACGAACAAACCGGCAGAGCAGGTTATATAACAAGGCTAGAAGCATTTGTGGATTTAATGAAACGAAGAAAAAGAATGATGACTAACAAAAAAGCAGAAGCGGAGAAGGTCAATGTCTGAACTTCTGATGCCTGCAGGTAATCTTGAAAAACTGGAATATGCAGTTACCTATGGAGCTGATGCGGTTTATTTCGGAATGGTTGATTTAAGCCTGAGAAGCATGAAAACAGGCGAAATTATTGATGAATTTAACATTAAATCAGCTGTCGAAATGGCACACAAATTAGGTGCAAAAGCCTATATGACAGCTAATATCTTTGCTTTTGACGATGACATTGAAATACTTAAAAGTAAGTTAAATCTTATAAGAGAAGCCAAGCCTGATGCTATTATATTTTCAGATTTTGGTATTTTGAATGTCCTAAAAAGAGAACTCCCTGAAATTCCTTTGCACGTAAGCACTCAAACAAATACACTAAATACGGAAGCTGTAAAATTTTGGCAAGACTTAGGTGTAACAAGAGTAATTACGGCAAGAGAATTATCATTAGAACAAATAAGAACTTTAAAAAAGAATGTTCCGGATATAGAAATTGAAGTATTTGTACATGGTGCACAATGTATGTCATTTTCGGGAAGATGCTTGCTGAGTGATTATATGACTCAAGACGAAAGAAAGGCAAACCACGGCAACTGTGCACAACCTTGCCGATGGAATTATAAACTTCTGGAAGAAACTCGTCCGGGAGAATATTACGACATAACGGAATACGACAAAGGCACCACAATATTAAGTCCTAAAGACTTATGTCTGATAGAATATATACCTCAACTCATAGATGCGGGTGTTGATTCATTTAAAGTCGAAGGTCGTACAAAAAGCACTTACTATGCTTCTTGTGTTGCAAGAACATACAGAAAAGCAATTGATGAATATACCCAAAAAGGCACATTTGATAAAGATTTCTACAAAGACGAATTATGGAAAGTTCGCAACAGAGGATACACTACCGGCTTCTTCCTTGATAAATCGCAGAAAGGCAACTATACATACGCAAAAGAGCCAAGTGATATAGGTAATACCTTCTGCATCCAAATTTTAGGGAAAGATGAAAAAGGTTATAAAGGACTTATCAAAAATAACGTTGATGTAACTGAAACTTATGAATTTATTTCACCCAAAGACCAATTCTCAACAAAATTAGTTAAAATTTTCGATGAATATGGTGTTGAAGAAGAACGTGCAACGACAAATGATATTGTTCATTTGCAGTTTGAACAAGAACCTGCTGAATATTCTCATGCCTTATTAAGAAAATAATTAACAAAATATCTTATGAAAGTGCAGATGTACGACTTGCCTTATTTTTAAATTTTGTGATATTTGCCTGGAAAAGAAGTTCCACTTTTCCTGTTTCACCGTTTCTTTGCTTTGCAATAATAATATCGGCCTTTCCTCTATTTTCGACCTCAACATTCTCTTGACCATAATAATCTTCACGGTGAATAAACATTACGATATCAGCATCTTGTTCGATAGAACCGGATTCTCTCAAGTCAGACAACATTGGAGTTTTTACCTGACGCTTTTCAACTTCACGGGATAATTGCGAAAGCGCTATAACAGGAACATCGATCTCTCTTGCAATACCTTTTAAACCTCTGGAAATTGCAGAAATTACGTTTACTCTGTTATCAAGGTTTGCACTTCCTTTTGTCGAACCTTCCATAAGTTGTAAGTAATCAATTACAACCAAACCGGGATCGCCGTACGACAATGCGGCTTTTCGACATTTCGCTCTTAAATCGGTAATCGTCAATGACGGAGTGTCATCAATATAAATGGGTGCTTCCGATAAAATCCCCATAGCCTCAGACAAATCGCACCAGTCCTTGTTTTGCATTCTGCCTGATTTAAGCCTGCCCATATCAATTTCAGATTGAGAACATAGCATACGCTGAACAAGTTGGTCTTTTTTCATTTCCAAAGAAAATATAAAAACAGGTTTCTTAGACTGAACACCGACATTTTGAGCTATATTCAAAGCAAATGCAGTTTTTCCCATCGCAGGTCTTGCTGCCAAAATAATTAAGTCAGATTTCTGTAAACCTGAGGTTATAGCATCTAAATCATAAAATCCGGTTGATACTCCGGTAAGTTCATCACTGTTATTTGCACGTGCCTCAATCATATCATAAGATTTGGTTACGATATCCCCGATATGAGTAAGATCAGATTTTGTCCTTTTTTGTGCAATTGAAAATATTGCTCGCTCTGCAAGTTCAAGGGCTTCTCCTGTCGAACCTTCTTCGTATGCCATTTCCACGATATCGGAACCCGCATTAATTAAATCTCTTAATGATGCTTTTTCCGCAACAATTTTGGCATAATATTCGGCATTTGCAGTAGTAACAACATTTACAGCAAGGCTGCTTATTTTTGTTCTTCCGCCAACAAGTTTCAGTTTATTTTTTGAATTCAAATCCTCTGAAACAGTGACTATATCAACAGGACGTTGTGAATTAAACAAATCTACTATACTTGAAAAAATTTCAGTATGTGCAGGGTCATAAAACATTTCAGGTTTTAATATTTCTATTGTTCTTGGCAAAACCAACGGGTTTACCATCATAGCCCCAAGTACATTTTCTTCTGCCTCAATACTTTGCGGAGGCAATTTAGTCTTTTCCATGCTTTCCTCATTTCCTTTGTCCTACTATTTTAACTTCAATAAATTGAGCATACAACAATTAGTAAAATTAAAATTTACAAACCTTTATTTTTTATTACATTATTACCTTTTATGATATAATTATCCTGAAATAGTAATTGGAGAGTGACCATGTTTAAAAACGGAAAATTTTTAGGAAAATTTAACTTAATTGATTTTTTAATAATCGGAATAGTAGTAATTGTGCTGGCGGGAGTAGTCTTTGTAAAAAACGGATTATTCAGACCATTGGATAAGGCTTCTAAAGGTGTTAAGCCCGTTACATTTACAATAGTTACAAGAGCCTATGATGTTACCGGTGATAAAAAATTATTAAAAAAAGGGGATAAAACATTTATTACGATAAGAAATGTACCATATACAAAACTTGAAGTTGAAGATGTCCGAGTTGAACAAGTAAAGGAAATGTTTTTTAACGAAGACAGACCTGAAGTCCCTTACGTTATTGAAAATGTTGCATATCCTAACAGAGTTCAATATGTTGTCACTCTTAAAGATAATGCGCACATAACAGAAGACGGTGCAGTTATCGGTGGCAACAAAATAAAAATCGGATTACCAGTTGACATAGAAGGAGTTGATTATCGCTTAACCGGTGCTGTTTCTTCAATAAAAGTTTTGGAGGAAGAAACAAAATAGTATGTCATTTTTTCTTAGCTTTGCAAAGCAATTTAATCCGAGTGAAGAAAAATTAAATAACATTGCAAATACGAGTTTTTGCGGTCGTTTTTACAATGCAATAACAAGGCTTATTTCCTTTATCAAGATAAGATTAAACCTTAATTCTTTTATACTTGATAACTTAGACGATTTTTATTTTTTCTCTTTGGCTGTGCTGATATTTTCAATTCCGTTTGCGGAAACATCAATGTTAGGTATTTTAGCATCAGTTCTTATTATTCTGACTGTGATAAAGTCCTTATTTACACATAAGAAATTTACATTTAGTGTTCTGCACGTACCTGTTTTTGTATATCTGCTCATTATATTTTTGAGTGTTGGATTTTCCACATTATTTATGCCCAGCTTAAAAGGTTTTGCGAAGATGCTTGTATATATAGGTGCTTTTTTTTCATTCTTTGAATTTTTAAAGAAAAATCCTGCAAGAATTATCCCTACTGTTGTTATGATTGCAGTTGCATCTTGTATTGAATTACTGTTCTCTTTGAAACAAATGATTATTGGAGTTGAAGAATTGGCAGGATGGCAGGATAAAACATTTCTAAATCCCGAGGAATCTATGTCCAGAGTTTTTGGAACACTAAAGCCTTTTAATCCGAATCTTTTTGCAGCTTATTTACTTGCTACAACACCTTTTATATTTGTTTCTGCCGCATACGCTTATATTACCCAAAAAACAAAACTTTCTTTGGCCTTTTTACTATTCGGGTTACTCGCTCTACTTACAATAGTAAAAACAGGTTGCAGAGGTGCTTATATCGGACTGTTTTTCGGTGCCGCATTTTTTATCGGCATTATTCTTTACAGGTTTAAAAAGTTTATTTTCAAATATAAAAATGCCAAAAATATACTTATATTATCATTAGCAGCTGTTATTATAATTTCAGTTGTTGCGGCATTATTATCACCTGCTATTATGCACAGATTAACTTCAATTTTTACGTTTAGAGGCGACAGCAGTAATTCATACAGGATGAATGTCTATATTTCAAGTTTAAAAATGTTTCTGGATAATTTCTGGATTGGAATAGGTCCGGGAAATACCACATACCGTCTAATTTACGGCTTATATATGGTAACAGGATTTGATGCACTGGGAGCATATAATATATATTTGGAAATGGCAGTTGAGAGCGGAATATTTTTACCGTTGACGTTTTTGTGGATGATGCTTTTGACTTTTGTAAAATCGATAAAAAGATTATGGAGAGTGCCATTCAGATTAAAATTAGTCATAATTGCGTGTCTTAGTTCAATAGTAGGAATGCTTACACATGGCATGTTTGATACCGTTTGGTACAGACCACAATTGCAATTAATCTTTTGGCTATATATGGCAATTCTTGCAGTAATAACAATGAAGGGTTTTGTTATATGGAAAAAGAACAGGTAAAAAAAGTTTTACTCATTAATTTTGGCGGCATCGGGGATGAAATTCTCTTTTTCCCTACTGTTAAATCAGTTAAAAAAACTTACCCGAATGCAAAAATTTATCTTGCTTTAGAAAAAAGAAGCAAAAGTGCAAAACAACTGTGTGCTGCCATAGATAAGGTTTTTTGCGTCAATATCAAGTCAAAATTCAAATATTTTGCAATACTAAAATTATTATTCAAAATTTGGATGAGAAAATTTGATGTTGTATTTTCAAGCGGCTCATCAAATCTTGTTGCAATTTTGTTATTTTTGACCGGAATAAAAGAACGGTATGGTTTCTATTCGGGAAAATTGAGTGAAAAACTTTTAACTAAAGCAATACCTTTGAATAAACAACAATATGCAGCTAATATGTATCACGATTTAATCAAGGCTGTTAACCCCGAAGCAATCTGTGGCATCCCTGAGATAGTTGATATTGATACACCAAAAACAGATACGAACAAACCGATAATACTTATACATCCCGGTGTAAGTCAAATGAGTATCAAAAAAAACATTATTAAAGGCTGGAGCGTAAAACGTTGGGCAAAACTTATAGATATGCTATTAGAAACTAAACAATACAAAGTTCTTTTGGCAGGAGGCAAAGATGATAAGGAAACGGTAGAACAAATACTGATTTTACTTAAAGCCACAAGGACAGATTTTTCCGATTTTAAAAATATGTACGGACAAACTAAGAGTATAAGAGATTTTATTGCTATGATAAAAATTTCTTCTGCAATGATTTGCGTTGACAGTGCACCTTTACATATGGCTGTTGCAGTAAACACTCCAGTGGTTGCAATATTTGGTCCTACTAATGAAAAAGTCTTATTACCTCAAAGAGATAATATAGTTGTTATGAAAAATGAAAAGTTAGAGTGCAGACCTTGCTTATGGGATAAAAGACAAACTTCATGCGAAACAAAAGAATGTTTGGAAATTCATACGCAAGATGTTCTAAATGCAATAGAAGGATTATTAGTAAAATGAAAAAATTAATTCTTGCATCAGGTTCACCACGAAGAAGAGAGTTGCTTGAAAAAATAGGACTTGAATTTGAAATCATACCTTCAAACTACGAGGAAAAACTTCCCGATGATAATTTTTCTTATGACAAAATTGAAATGCTTGCAAAAAACAAAGGAATTGAAGTAGCAAACAGAATTAACAAAGATGCAATTGTGATTTCTGCAGATACCGTTGTTGTTTTAAACGGAAAAATTTTAGGCAAACCTCATTCAAAACAAGATGCTTATGATATGATTAGCGGTTTGAACGGAAAGACACACGAAGTTATTACCTCGATTGCAATGACAGATACAAAAGAAAATAAAACCATTGTACACTCCAAATCAACAGAAGTTACATTTAGAAAAATTTCTAAAGACGAAATTGAAAAATATATTTCGACAAAAGAACCTTATGACAAAGCAGGAGCTTATGCAGCACAAGGGTTAGCATCTGTTTTTATCGAAAAAATAAACGGATGTTTTAACAATGTTGTTGGAATTTCTACGTTTGAAGTTGACAAGATGCTAAAAGAGATAGGATATTATAACTAAGGGGTCAATGCTATCTTTATGGCGTTGCCTTCATCATGCAATTTTATTGCTTTATCTATGTCCTGAATATTCATTCTGTGCGTAATTAATTTTTTCACATCTAATTTTCTGTCACTTATTAACTGCAAAGACTCAGCAATATATTTTGGAGTATGGTGAAATACACTTATAATTTTTATTCCGTCATAATGTAAACGTCTTGTGTCTATTTGAACACTTGTTCCGCCTTTGCAACCGCCAAACAAATGTACGGTTCCGCCTTTTCTTGTCATCATAAACGCTTTTTCCCAAATCTCAGGCAATCCAATAGCTTCAACTACAACATCCAAACCTTTTCCTTCAGGGGTTAGTTCTTTGAATGATTTTTCTATATCATCCGTTTTTGATAAATCAATTACATAATCAGCTCCCCCAAACTCTTTTGCAAGTTGCAATTTCAAAGGATTTCTTCCTGCTGCAATAACAGTTGCACCTTTTAATTTTGCCATTTTTACCCATAACAGACCAATAGGACCTATCCCTATAATACCAACTGTCATGCCTGATTTGATATCAGTTTTATCTGCTCCGTTCACTACATTTGCAAGCGGTTCAACGAAGGCAGCCTCGTCAAAATCTAACGTATCCGGAATTTTATGAAGGTTACAATTTACAATTCTCGCAGGTACTTTTATGTATTCTGCGTAAGCTCCATTCAGAAATTGAATGTCCTCACATAAATTATATTCTCCTATTCTGCAATAATAACATTCCATACAAGGAGCAGAATTAGCTGCAACAACTCTGTCACCAAGGTGAAAATTTTTAACATTTCTGCCTACTGCGGCAATTATTCCTGAAAATTCGTGTCCAAAGCCGGATGGAATATTTTTAATCAAAACAGGATGACCTCTATGATATGTTTTTACATCCGTTCCGCAGGTAAGAGCAGTTTTTACTTTAACCAAGACTTCATTATCATTAATTTCAGGTATATCAACTCTTTCATATCGTACGTCATTTGGTCCGTAGTACATCACTGCATTCATTTTTGCCATTTACTCACCAACCTTTATAAATGCTTTCATTATTTTACCGCTTGTTGTATCTGCAATTGCTTCATTTAGTTGACTTAAATCATAAACATCTGTCAGATTTTCAACATTTACTTTACCCGATTTCAGCAGATTAAAAGATGTTTCTAAATCACTCGGTGCAGGAGAATAACTGCCATAGACAGTTAATTCTCTATAATAAATCTCATTATTTGGAAAACAAGGGAATTCATTTTTTGTTGATGCAAAAACACATATTTTCCCGCCATCCCTTATGTTATCCAAAGCAGTTTTCACGGAAGCATCCGCACCCGCTGTTAAAAATATTGCATCAGCACTTAATTCTTTCAAATTCATTGAATTTACAACGTCATCAAACCCGTATTTCTTTGCATTTTCTAAGCGTTTTTCGTTTATATCAAGACCTATAACTCTTGTTCCGAAAGTTTTGCAGGCTTGTCCCATAAGTAAACCAATTGAACCAAGACCTACAATTGCAACTTTATCATTTTGCATAAGCTCCATTCTTCTGACTGCACGATAACAACATCCTAAAGGTTCCGTAAATGAGGCTGTTATTATGTCCATATCATTTTCTATTTTAAAAACGGTATATTTTAAATGATTTTCGTCAACCGTAATATATTCACAAAAACCACCAGGCGTTATATTAGAGTTTTTAAATCCTTTGCACATAGAGTAATTTCCGTGCTTGCAGAAATTACATTCAAAACAAGGATAATGATGAGCCACAGCAACTTTATCCCCAATTTTAAAACTTAAATCCGAATTAATTTCAACAATCGTACCTACGACTTCATGACCGAGGATAGCACCGTCATTTACTAAATTGTGTGTATATTTAACAATATCAGACCCGCAAAGTCCGCAACCAATAACCTTTATAACGGCACCTTTTTCCGTTAAAAGAGGAGTTGGCACATCTTGTAATTTAAAATCACCTTTGTCTAAAACGCTTGCTTTCATTGTTATACCTTTAAATTAACCATTCTTTCGATAGGTGAAAGTGCCTTTTTAGCAAGGTCTGCATCAACAGTTACTTCATATTCTTCATTCGCAAGTGCATTTAAAATATCTTCAAGTTTATGCCATTTCATATTCGGGCAAACTGCTTTATTTGAAATCAAATAAAATTCCTTATCGGGATAATCTCTTTCAAGTCTTTCTTTTACTCCGATTTCTGTTGCAATGATAAATTTCTTTTCTTTTGAATTTTTAACAAAATTCATAATTTGAGTGGTAGAACCGGTAAAATCTGAACGGTTAACAACTTCTTCATGACATTCCGGATGGGCTAAAACCAACGCACCTGCATGAAGTTTTCGCATCTTATCAACATCATCAGGCAAAATGCGCTGATGTGTCGGGCAAAAACCTTTATAAGTTATTACTTCTATATCAGGAAGCTGCTTTGCGACATAACCGCCCAAATACATATCAGGTGCAAATAATACTCTTTTTTCGCCTAATGAACGAACAACATCAATTGCATTAGAGCTTGTGCAACATATATCCGATTCGCTCTTTACTGCGGCTGAAGAATTTATGTAACAAACAACAGGCACCCCCGGATATTTTGCTTTAAATTCCCTCAGTTGTTTTAAATCAATCATGTCTGCCATAAGACAACCGGACTCTTTCCTCGGTAATAAAACTTTCTTTTGAGGAGAGAGGATTTTGGCTGTTTCTGCCATAAATGATACACCGGCAAAAACGATAATATCTTTGTTTGTATAAGCCGCTTGCCTGCTAAGATAGAGAGAATCTCCCACGATATCAGCCACTTCATCAATTTCGACATTTTGATAACTGTGAGCCAATATAATAGCGTTCTTTTCTTCTTTTAGTTGTTTAATTTTCTTTATTATAAAAGTTTTATCTGTCATTTAACTCTCTGCCTAAAATCTTATTTCTACAAAATTATATAACAAAAACTAAAAGTTGCGTAATTCTTTTAATTCTCTTAACTCTTTTTGATACGGCGAATATCCGTTAATTTTTTCAATAATCGGAGGAATTTTTTCAAGTGCGTATTCAATTTCCTGTTTTGTTGTAAATCTGCTCAAGCTGAACCGTATGCTGCCATGTAAACAAGTAAACGGAATCCCCATCGCTTTTAAAACGTGACTTGGTTCTAAACTTCCGCTTGTACAAGCACTTCCTGAACTTGCACAAATTCCCTCATCCGCAAAATTAAGAAGCATTAATTCGCCTTCGATATATTCAAAACTTATGTTTGCAGTATTCGGAACTCTGTTTGCTTTTGAAGAATTTACCCTTGCATTATATACTTTTTTAATTATCCCTTTCTCAAGTTCATCTCGCAATGCTCTGACTTTTGTATTTTCATCAGCCAAAGAGCTTTTCGCTAAAAATGCCGCTTCGCCCATTCCTATAATACTTGCCACATTTTCAGTTCCGGGTCTTAAGCCTTTTTCCTGATGTCCGCCCATAATAAGAGGAGGAAGTAAAATTCCTTTTTTTACATAGAGAGCGCCAACACCTTTGGGAGCGTGAAATTTATGTCCGGAAATACCAAGCATATCAATATTTGCTTTAGTCACATCCATTGGAATTTTACCTGCAGCCTGTACTCCGTCTACAAAGAAAAAAGTTTTAGGATTTATACTTTTTATAATCTGTGCTGCTTTTTCAACATCAAATATAACACCTGTTTCATTATTTGCCCACATAACAGAAACCAATGCAGTATCATCGTTAACAAGTTCTTTTAACTCGTCAATCAACAGTTCGCCTTCTGAATTTACTCCGATATATGATACTCTGTAACCTCTCTTTTCAAGCCATTTATACGTATTCATAACACATGGGTGTTCGACTTTTGTTGTTATTATATGCTTTTTACTTTTATTGATTTCCAAAGCACCTCTTATTGCAATATTCGCACTTTCCGTGCCACAAGCAGTAAACGTTATCTCATAAGGATTTTCTGCACCAATAAAATCAGAGATTTGTTCTCTGGCAATAGCAATATCTTTGGAAACACTACCGCCGAAGCTATGCATACTTGAAGGGTTTCCGTATCTTTCACAAAAGAACGGCATCATTTTTTCTACTACTCTTTCGTCAACTTTTGTTGTTGCATTGTTATCAAGATAAACAATTTTATTTTCCATAATTTCACCTTAGTTAACCGCAACAACTTCAATTTCAGGAGAAACCTGTTCTCGTAAAGTCTTTTCTACAAAGTTTTTCAGAGTATGAGAACTCATTGAACATTTCCCGCAAACACCGCAAAGTTTTACAAAAACTTTATTCTTTTTTACGTTTATAAGTTCAATATCGCCACCATCTTTTCTGAGGTGCTCGGAAATATATCCCTCAAGCACCTTGTTTATTTTTAAAACAAATTGTGTCTTGGTAATCTTATCAGGGTTTTCATTCTTTCTTTTCAATTCATCCAAAATAATTGCTGATGCTTCTTCTCTGCATTTACCGCAAGCTGACGCAACTTTTGAATATTGTGCAGCTTCATAAATATCAGTAACACCTTTTTCCCTGACTAAATTCCTTAAATCTTTTTCTTTTACATTAAAGCATTGGCAGATAACGTGGTTTTCTTCATCAACTTTTTTCTCCACACCTTTATAATTTGCAATGGCATCTTCTAATGCTTCTTTCCCCATAACACTGCAATGTATTTTTTCATTTGGTAAACCGCCTAAATAATCAACAATATCCTGATTTGTGATTTTTTCGGCTTCCTCAATTGTTTTTCCTATAATCATTTCCGTTAAAGCACTCGAACTTGCTATCGCTGAACCGCAACCAAATGTTTGGAATTTTGCATCCGTAATTATTCCGTTTTTATCTATTTGCAAAAATATTTTCAGCATATCACCGCAAACCAAACTTCCTGCTTCGCCAACTGCGTCAGGATTTTCAAGTTCTCCAACATTTTTAGGATTTGTATAATATTCTTTAACTTTGTCTGTGTATTCCCACATAATCTAACCTGTTAATAATCTATTCACACATTCAATTTTATCACAAAGAAAACTTGCAACAATTACTCCGGAATATACTGCTTTATAATCTTAATATTTATTTGTAAAAATGTCTTAATAATTGCAAAAAACCACTTGTTCGCAATTTTAAGCAGTGCTATTTTAGAACAGTAAATTTAATAAAAGAGAGGAAATAATATGGCGGAGGCTTGGAACAGGGTAAAATTACCCAAGATTTCGCACGTCTGTTGCGGATTTTTGTATGAAACTACAAATGCTGAAACATCTGATTATTTCAGATGCTTTGCACACAAAAGTTTAAAAGAAAAAATGGCAGACATTAATGGTAATTTTTTTGATATTAAATTCTGTATTACATTTTGGCTTGTTTGCAAAAATAACGAGTGCATAACAAGTTTTACATTCTATTACGGAAAAACAAACAAACTAATTTCTCAGGTTCAGAAAAAGGGCATAAATTACCTTTTGAGTTTAAAAGATAAATTTTTAGCCAATATTCCGTTAAAAATAAAATTCCCAAAGTTACTGAGTACTTCAAAAAATTATTTATGGCGATATACTGACCATAATCCGAATAAAAAATTTATCAGTAATATCTATAATCTTGACGATGTAAAAGTTGGCGAAACCGAAGTTCAAAAAGTCAAAACATACAAGATAAACGACATTGATTATAAGTAGTTTACCGAATGAAATTTTACTGTTTACTATCTTGAGTTGCTTTTTTATTCTGCTTTACAGAAGAAACAAATGCCCAACCTATTAAAATCAAACCGGCTAAACCTGTAACAACTTCTGGGATTTCACGAATTGTTGAAAGAAACATTATAATTGCAAGAACACCAATTGCCCAATGTGCACCATGTTCAAGATACACATATTGCTTTAATGTTTTTTTATCAACGAGCATAATTGTAAATGAACGAACAAACATTGCACCTATTGCAAGACCAAGCGTGATAATTATAATATCTTTGCTTAAAGCAAATGCTCCCAAAACACCATCAAGAGAGAAGGATGCATCAATTAACTCTAAGTACAAGAAAGATATCAAACCTGCTTTGAACGTCTGCTTTATAGTATTACCAACATTCTTTGGTGCATGGCTTTCCATAAATTCACTTAACCCGTGAATTAATATATACAAGACAACACCGTGAATACCCGAAAGAACGACAGACAACCTCGTTTCAGGCGGTAAAAAACTTTGAAAAACGTATATCAATATAAGGGTTAATGCAGCTTCCAAACCTTGAAGATGTCCGAGTTTAGAGATTCTTGGTTCAAGAAACTTTATCCAATGAACTTCTTTTTTTTCATCAAAGAAATAGTGAAAAAACAACATAAGAAGAAATGACGCTCCGAAAAACAGCACTGGCGCATGAGTTAATTCCAAATAATGCTGATAAGTATTAACATCTGTCAGGGTTATTTTAGCGGTTTCCCAAAATGAAAGTTTTGCAAAAATAGAAACAATAGAAACAGGGAAAACTAATCTCATTCCAAATACGGCAATAAGAATACCCCAAGTTAAAAATCTGTGCTGCCATTCTTTACTCATTTTTTCAAGTTTTGTCGCATTAATAACGGCATTATCAAAAGACAGACTTGTTTCCAATATTGCAAGAACACACACAATAAACAAAGCCAAAAACCCTGAACCTGCAACTCTGTATTCTCCCCAAAAGTAAGCAGCTATTAATCCAAGAATCGTAACTATTAGAGATACCTTAAAATATTTAATCATACCAAACTCATTTTATACTACCTTAGTAATTATATGTTATTTATTTCGTTTAGTAAAATAAAATACTTATTAAAGTTGAGATTTTAAAAAATATTTGCAAAAAATTTTTTTTATTATACTATTGAATTATGAAAGCAGAATAACTAGCCCTAGTGGCGGAATCGGTAGACGCGTCGGACTTAAAATCCGATATGACTCACCTCATGTGCCAGTTCAAGTCTGGCCTAGGGCATTTTAAAACTTCCGTGTTGAAAAACAAGGAGGTTTTTTTAGTATATGTATAACCCTTCGTTAAATTCCGTCTTTGCTAAGAAATTACAGTTTGAACGAATATGAAACAACTAAATTTACCCCTGAAAAATCAAGGCAAATTGCTTTAGCAAGACTTGATTCAGTTTATCAATGGTTGGAGTTTTAAAAATAAATTCCATGCTGATTATGATTTCGCAAAATGGTTAGATAAAATATACATTAGAACGGAGAAGCTACAATATCAAAGTGAATTCTGCAAGTTGCCTGATCATAATATGATGAATTTAATATTGGAACGCCAAGATATAATCTTCCAGATAAGTATTTTGAAATAGCTATTCTGAAACCTGCACCTGCACTTAATAAGAAACTCGTTTGGTCAATTTTCGCACCCTCATAATTAGGGAATATTGCACCCGTATCAACAAAAGTAGCAAACTTGAATGAATCTCTTAATCTATATTTAGCACCGTCTTTTCTGAACGGAATTTTTATTTCTTCAGGTAAAAATGGCAATGGGAAAAGCATTTCCAAACTTGCAAAATAAGAATTTGAAGCCAACAATAAACTTTCGGAATAACCTCTTACACTTGACATACCACCGATTTGATATTGTTCAATATAAGGAATATCCATAGGTGTGTATTGTCCGCCTGCTCTAACAGTACCTATGATTCCTTTCGGTAAATAATGAATATAGTATCCGTCAGCATTTATTTTAGTGAAGAAATCCGTAGAACTTACAATACTGTTATTGATTAAACCGTTTGTAGAATAAATTGAACCGTACAAAACGCTTTTGTTAAAATTATATCTTCCGCTCAAACCGACTGCTAAGTTGTAATCTTTATAGTCAGAATATTTGTAATTAAAAATAGAGGCATCGGATAATTTAATATTTGCAGAAGTACTTGCGGATAAAGAGTATTTTTCTTTGTCAACAATAGGGTGCGTAACGTATCCGCTGAATATGTGTGTTTTTGATTCCAAATCTTTGTCATCATACTCGCCGCTGATTACTTTTGAGTTACCAAGCATATAACTTGCACCGGCTCTTGTTCCGTATTTATTAACAGGAACATTGTAATCAACATAAGGGCTTACAGAACCTCTTGCTAAGTTTATAGCGGTTGTTAATCTGTCCTGAAAACCGAATACAGAGTCTGCCGATACCATTAAACCGCCACGCAAAAGTCCTGTTGTTTCACGACCGAAACTATCCCAAGATGTACTAAAATGATAAGGTAATTTTTCTTCCGCTTTGATAACAATATCAGTTGTACCATATTTTTCACCCGGTTTTAATTCCGCTGATAATTTAACACTTCTTGCGTTTTTATTAAATCTTCTTAAATCTTCTTCCAATGTTGCAAGATTAAGCACCTGATCTGCTCTTGCGGTAAGCATTTTTTTAATAAACCATTTTCTATTGAATTTATTACCCTCAACCGTAATCTTACCTATTCTTGCTTCCATTAATTCAATTTTAAGTACACCACCCTCTAAACTTTCCAATGATGCTTGTGCGGTTAATACTTTTTTCAGTTTGTACTGCTCATTTATTATCTTTACTAAGTTGTTTAAATCTTCTGCAGTAACATCCTGATTTTCAATTAAAGATTTGAACTTTTCAATTTCAAATTCTGAAAAAATCTCAGACTCTGCCGAAAATTCAACTCTGTCAATATGAGTAGTCGGTGCATCAACATTAAGACGCTCAGGCAATTTGATTTCACCATGTATAATCTCGGCTTCGCCCTCTAAAATATTGAGGTCAGTCCTGTGTGCATCTTCCAAGGATTCATAATATCTTCTGGCTTTTTCTGTATCCGTCATTATACCCGGAGATTCATTAGGTGTAAGAATGTTTTTGTTAATTGTAGGAGTTGTTTCTTGCGGGGTTTCGTTATCTTCCTGAATTGCACAGGCAGGATTGGCTGCCACAAGCATGGCAACTGATAACAAAAATGCTCCAAAACTGTATTTACTATATCTTTTCAAAACTACTCTTAATTCCAAATCTAACTATCAAATTTACAAGTAATTATAGTACAATAATTGATTTTGAAAAATAACAAAAAAAAATCTTTACAATTGTTAATACAAGATGTATTCGGTATTTGTCCATGTTATAATAAACAACAGTTGTTATTGTGTTGCACAAATAAAAAATGAGGTTTGGAGTATGAAAAAGAAATATAAGAAAAGGTGTAAACTGTTAGCCGCAACAGTTTTATCAGTTTTAACAGCAAATACGGCATTTGCAGACGTAGGTGTCGTTCCGGGCGGACCTTTTCGAACAAATACAACTGTTACTCCAAACGGAGCTAATACTTGGGATGTGCAAACAACAACAACGGCAAAAGGCGGAACAGTCGGCGTAAACTCATTTAAGCAATTCGATGTAAACAACGGACAAACAATAAACTTAAACCTCATTCATCAGCAACAACAATTACTAAACCTCGTTTTTGATTCAAAAGCATCACAAATTAACGGTATCGTAAATTCTTATAAAAACGGACAAATAGGCGGCAACGTAATATTTGCAAACCCTAACGGTTTTGTAGTAGGAGAACACGGTGTATTTAACGTAGGTTCATTAACTATGATGACTCCTACCGAAGATTCTATGAAAAAACTTTTCTCCGGCAACTATTCTATGAATGACGCAAATGTCGACAAACTTATTTCATTCAGAATTGACGATAACAAATATTTAGTTCATGACGGTATAGAACTTTCCGCAAGCACAATAGAAATCAACGGTACAATTAATGCTGAGCAAGGCGGTATTGATTTAATTTCAGGCAGCCAAGTAGATATTGGTTCAACCGCACAATTAAATGCAAATACCAAACTCGGCTCACTAACTCCTGACAGCAGAACTTTTGCAATGCAAGACGGTAATAATATTACAATTGTTGCCTCAAATAGCGGTGAGGGTAATACGTTAGATGCGATAGTAAATCTCAACGGTAAAGTAAATGCAGGCAAGGGTGATATTTTAGTAAAAACAGAAACTTTTAAACCAAACGAATACGGAAAAGTTAAATCTGAAATCAATGTAAATAATCATTCCGAACTGAAAGGTAATGATATTGATTTAAGTGCAAAAGCAAAAATAGAAGATTTTGGTTCAAAATTTTCACTTACACCTGATGAAGAAACATCAGGATTTCAAGATTTTGTACATGGACTTGCCGATGTTGTTTCGGTTACTCCCGTATTGGAATTAGGACTTGCTGATATTGAAACCGGAGTAAATGTTAATGACGGTTCCGTTATTAACGCAACAAATACTACAAACATTGAAGCAGTATCCGAATTAGAGCTCAGTTCAAGTGCTAAAATGGAAACATTGGCAATCAACTATACGAATTTAAAATTAAAAAATGAAGCACTTATCAATAGTGGAGCAAGTGTTGTTGCGAAAAACCTTAATGTTAATGCTACAACAAATTTGTCACTTGAAACAGAAGCACAATCTTCAAGTGTTTTAGAAAGACTCGGTGATTTTGCAACGTGGCTTAAAAATAACAAAAATATAACAAAAGAGCAACAAACCGGAAAATTAGGGAGCTTTGCAATAGCAGTAATATTAGAAGATATTGTTAATAAAGCGAAAATATCATCAGCAACAAATTTGAGTATAAATGATGATATTTCGGTAGTTGCAAGTACCTATAGAAGTCAGGAAAGTTCGGTTGAAAACGGCGCAGTTCCTCTTATTGACGAAAACAGAGGAGCGGTAGGACTTGGAGTACAGGTAATAAATTCAAAACTTACAAATGAAGCTCAAATGGATGCCGATGCAACTATTAACGGTAAATTAGAAGTTATTGCCGGTTATACCGGCAGTATGAATGCTGAAGCATCAGCTTCTTCATCTGCAGCAGGCGAAGATAATGACGCAGGAACATTAGGAAGTATTTATAGTTGGGTAAGTGATTATATGAAAGCCAAAGCAGGTGAAAAGCTTACTAATGTTACAACTCGCTCTAACGGTTTGTTTGATGATATTCACATGGCAGGAGCTGTTAATGTTTCCGTTGATACTATTTCTTCCGTTGCAAAAGTCGGTGATAAAGAGAAAAATATTAAACCGGCTATTGAAGCAGGACAAATAACCATAGGTTCAAACATAACTGATGATAAAGGTGCTATATCCGCAGAAGGTGAAGCCTCAAACGGTGCAACATCCGCAGCAGGTGCAATTGCTGTTAATATTAAAAGTTATGATTCAAATGCTATTGCAAACGGTGATTTTACATTAAACGGCGGCTCTAACGGTGATTTTACATTAAACGACGATTCTAACGGTAATGCAATAATTATTTCCGCTAATACCGATTTGTTTGCTCCAAGAAGTTTCCTTGATGACGGACCCGATTTTATAGAAAAATGCGATTCAATTCTTACTTCTATTAGAGAATTTTTTGGTGCTGAAACGGAGCAAGAGAATATAAAAAAAGAATGGGATAAAACTGTTGACAATAATAATGTCGGAGATTACATAAAAAGTTTAGGTGTATCCGATGAATTAAATGAAGTTAGCAATGCAGGCGGAAGTTTTGATATATTCGAAGATTTGGGTGATTTAGGTGTATCAGGATTTTTCGGCACCTGGGCAACAGCAGAATCTGATGCACAGCAAAAAACAGGGGATACAAAATCAATTTCCGGTGCAGTTGCCGCAAGTGCATATAATGTAAATACAGTTTCAAGTTTATCTGACGGTTCAACTGTTACGGTAAAATCGGATACAAATAATAATGTTTTAATCAATTCTCGAACAAATGATGAAATACAAACGGGGGCAAGTCTTTTTGGTTTAGGATTTAATTCGGAAGCAAGAGACGGGGATGCCTATGGTGTAGGTATTGCAGTTAATTATGCTGATATTTCAACAAAAGCAAATATTGAAGATAATTCAAAAGTGCAATATGCAGGTTCTTCCGCAGGCGATATAAATGTAAATGCAAAAGAGAACGGAAGATTTGTTAATGTGGCTGCCGGCAGTGCAAACGGTGATTCATCGGGCATGTCCGGCTCTATAGGTTTTACATATCTTCAAAACGGTACAACGGAAGCATATATCGGTAACAATACTACAATTTCAGCAAACAAAGTAAGTGTTACCGCTGATAAAAATGATGTCTTTATAAGTCCTGTTGCTTCAATTACAAAAGGCGACAGCTCAAAAGGTATGGGAATATCAGGTATTCTTCTTGATGATACCGTTGATGCTCATATTGGGGGAAATGTTTCCGCTACGGGTGATATTACTGTTGATGCAAAATATGACAAGAAAATAATTAATGTTAATGCTAATGTTGGTGTTGCATCAAATGGTGGCAAAGAAGAAGAAGAAGAGGAAGAACAACCTAATATTTGGGAAGAAAAACCTTGGTATAAAAAATTAGCAAACTTTATAGAAGAAAAAGCATCAAGTGCTTATCATGCAATTCCTATTGTAGAAGCAATGGACTTGGTAAAAACAGCAAGAGATTGTGCTGAATATGCACAGGACGGCGATGCTGATTTAGGCAAGACACTCGATCCTAACAGAAAAACTTCTCAATATACAGGCGGAGTAACATTTAATCTTGCAGGTAATTCCGTAAAATCTTACATTGCAGATAATGCAACCATTGTTTCAAATGGCGGAAATGTTAAATTAAATGCAACTTCAAAAGATACTATTGTTGATGCGGGAGCAGTTTTATCAATAAACGGTCAAAAAGGCGGAGGAGCATTACTTTCATTTACCGGAAGAGAAAATGATATTGAAACAAGTATAGGAAAAAATGCAAATGTTACTGCACTAAATAACATTGATTTAACCGCAAAAGAAGACGGAACTCTTGTAGGAGTCGGAGCAGGTGTTTCCGTAAAAAAAGAAAAATCAGGCGAAGGTACAATTTCGATTGAATTACAAAAAAATACAGTCGAAGCCTTGGTTAAAGATGGTGCAAAATTAACTACAAATACGGCAAATGAAGATATCAATAATGCGGTAAATGTAGAAGCAATAGTTGATAGTGCAGTTGTAAAAGTTGCCGGTTCTGTTTCTGCCTCAACAGGCGGTAGTGCTACTGACGGGGCTGTCGGTACAACGGTAGATGCTGATGTTACTCTTAATACCATAACTGCAAATGTAACACGTGCAGAAATTAATACATCTAATCTTAAAGTTGATGCAAACAATAAAGACAAATTCCTCGCTGTTGATGTTGCGGGTGCCGGTGCTGCTCAAGGCACAGCAGGAGCAGGTGTTTTAGGTGCTTATGTTGCGGTGAATGACATTGAGGCTTCCGTTAAAAACTCAAAAATCAATCAAGCAAAACCATCAGGTGCGAATGTTAACATCAACGGCGAAAGTATATTCAGAGAAATTGATATTGCAGGTACGGTTGCGGCAGGTAATCAAACCGGTGTCGGTGCAACTTTAAGAACTGATGTTGTTAGTAACAAAATTGATACATTTATCGATAATTCAACTTTAAATACAAATAATACTATTCTTACAAATAAAGACAGTATAGACCAAATTTCAATTGCTGTTGCCGGTGCAGGTTCAACAAGTTCTAATGCCGGAGCCGGAGTCGGAAGTGTATTAATTGATTTATCAGAACAAAACAATTACATTAATAATTCAACAATAACAACAAACAGTTTAACATTAGATTCAGACAAGATATTTAACACATTAGCTGTTACGGGAGCAGTTGCAGTCGGACTTGGCAGCGATAAACCCACTGTAGGATTATCGGCTTACACTAATATTTTAGATCATACCGTTTATACCTATATTAAAAATTCAAATATTACTTCTCAAAATGATATTTCATTAGCTTCTGATTTTAATCAGGATACTTTGTCAATAGTTTTCGGCGGTTCACTCGGCAATGATGCACTTTCAGGTGCAGTTGATGTTCTCGTTAATAATTCAACCTCAAAAACGTACATTTTATCCGAGGACGATAGTCAAATAAAATCAGAAAACGGTAAAATATCAGTTCATTCTACAAATGATATAAATACAAAAAATATTGACGGACATTTGGCTGCAGGTGGTGCTGCTGCAGGTGTATCAATAAATGCTACCGTTTATGATTCTACAATAGAAAGTGGTATCAATGGCGGAACAATAAGCGCAAAAAACGGCTTGGATATTGCTTCTGAGGCAACTCAAAATCATTTGAATGTAGTTGCAGGTGTTGCATTAGGCGGTGGTGAAAAAGGTACGGTTGACGGTTCAATAAGTACTTTAGTAATGAAGCAAAACATGCATTCTTATCTTCAAAATGCTAAAGTTCTTACAGATGGCGATATTTTAGTAAAAGCATCAGACACATTAGAACTTGATACCGCAATAGGTACAGCAAGTGCATCAGGAACAAATGCCGGTGCAGGTGCAATTTTAACACTGGTTACAAACGGTGATGTTACGGCAAGTGTTGAAAATGTTGATGTTGATAAAAAATCAGACAAACTTAAAAAATTAAAAGTAGAAGCATATCAAAAAGATACAATTAAAGGCGGTACAGGTTCAGGTGCAGGCGGTGCGACCAACGGTATTGCAGGTGCAATAGATACTATAGTTATGAATAAAACCATAACTGCAAAAGTTGATGACCTTAAAAATATCAATAGTTCTTCATTTAGCGAAGTTGAAATTAATGCTACAGGGAATACCGACTATACTCATGGCACAGGTGCAGCATCAGTAGGCGGAACAAACGGTGTTGGCGGCACGATAGCAACATTAGTATTAAATAAAGATGTTTATGCCGAAATATTAAATTCAGGCATAAATTCGGTAAATAATATAAGTAATTCATCAAATTCAACAACCGATATTGTATCTTTCATTCTCGGTTTTGGCGGTGCAGGAACGGTAGCTGCTAACGGTTCTGTCGGAACACAGGTATTTGATGTAAATACATATTCAATAATTGATAACTCTACAGTATCTTCAACAGCAGGTAAAATTGATAATATTTCCTATAACGATTTTGATTTGGATATGTATTTGGCAAATGCAAACGGTGCAGGTACTGCGGCAGTCGGCGGGGTTGTTTACACTCTTGTAAATAATTCAACGGCAAATGCATCAATTCAAAACGGTTCAACAATTAATCCAACCGGTGTGCTTAACAATAAATCAACCATGGACTCCAATTATGAGTTAAGAATGGTAAATGCAAGCGGAGCAGGAACAGCCGCTGTAAATGGTACGGTTGATACTGTTGTATTAAATGAAAAATCAATTTCTAAAATTGATAATACCAAAATAGTTGCAAAAGACGAAGTTAATGTTGAAGCAACAAATGACTCTGATGTATCAGTTATAATGTTACAGGCATCAGGTGCAGGTACCGCAGCGGCAAACGGTGGTGTTAATACAGTTGTTTCTACAAAAGAAACAGTTGCACAAATCAGCAGTACAAATTCAGAAAAAAATAAGACTGATATTAATGCCGTAAAAAATATTATTGTTAACGCTAATTCAACAGAAGATATAGGAACAACCGTTGTCGGTGGTGCGGGTGCAGGTACTGCTGCAATTACAGGTGCAGTAAACACAATGGTTTCCGATAATACAACAACTGCAACTATTAATAATTCTGATGTAAAAACAACTGTTGAAGCAGGAGAAAATAACGGAATTAATATTTTAGCAAACGATAACTACACACTCACAGGCAGAACAGGTGTTGCCGGAGGTGCAGGCGTTGCTGCAGTTGGCGGAAGTGTTGTTACGGGTGTAATCGGTAATAAAACAACGGCTTCCATTGCAAATAATTCAGATGTAAAAGCAATTAATTCAAATATAAACATATCTGCTTCGGCTACAGAAACAATCGGCTCAAGTGATAATCCGTTTATTACTTTAGCGGCAAACGGTGCAGGTGCTGCAGCTGTTCAAGGTATAACAGATGTACTTGTTTTAAACAGTGATATTTATGCTCAGGCAAATGACTCTACAATTTCAGCAGCAGGTAATATTGATACAAATGCTGACAGTCAAACCGATTTGTTCTTAACAACAGGTGCAGGCGGCGGTGCAGGTGCTGCAAGTATCGGTGCAACGGTTAATGTGGTTACTATTGATAAAACAATTGATGCGACTTCAAATAAATCTACTATTACCGCTGAAAACTTTAATTCAACTGCAAGTGCTGACGATACATTTACAACTGTTACGGTTGCAGGTAACGGAGCAGGCGTTGCTGCGGTAAACGGTTTGGTGAATGTAAATTCCATAACTTCAAGAGTGAATGCAGGTGCAACAAATTCAAAAGTTTATGCTGATAATATAAAAATCGAAGCGAATGCAAATCCTGAAATAGACCAAATAACCGGACAAGCTTCCGGTGCCGGAGTTGCAGGTGTAGGTGCAACAGTTGTTGTTAATAACTTGAATTATAATTTTGACTCTAAGTTTTTAAATAACATAGCAAGAGCAAAGAACGGCACAGATAAAATTGAAAAAATTGATGTTGATGCAAGTGTAATCAATAACTTTAATATTACCGAAATATCCGCTTCTGCAGGTGGTGTTGCAGGTGCATCAGGTATTGTGAATATTAATAATACAAATAATATTGTTAAAGCCGGTGTTACAGGTGATATAAAAGCAAAAAATATTGACGTTGATGCAAAAGATATAACTAATTACACAGCAACAACCGGCGTAGGTGGTGGCGGAGGTTTTGCTGGTATAGGTATAGGTCTTCAAAAGAACTCTATTACAAGCACAGTATCGGCTTATGCAGGCGGAAGCAACCTCGTTGCAGATAATATTGATGTTGATGCTTCTGCGGAACAAAACTTTAAAGACTTAAAGCTAATTGGTGCTGCAGTATCAGGAAGTTTCAGCGGCAGCGGTTCTGTTTTATTAAACTCTGCCGATGCAACAGTTAAATCATATATTACCGATAATTCCAAGATAACAGCCAATGCTGTTAATGTTACTGCCGAAAACAAAACTAATATTGATGAAATAGTAGGTGCTGCAAGTGCAAGTTTAGGCGGTGCAGTTGGTGCTTCCGTTGCAATAAATAATGTTTCAAATACAGTTGAAGCATTTACGGGAAAAAATGTTACGATTAATGCTCAAAATGATATTAATTTAACCGCAAAATCTAATGCAACAATTGGTAAAGATAGCAGTCAAAAAGTCGTTGCAGGTAGTGCGGGATTAGTTGCAGGTATTGCAGGTGCAGTTATTTATAATGATGTTGAAACTAATACAAAAGCATTTTTAGGCAGTGATAATACCATTAATACACAAGGTGATTTGAACATTAATGCAAATAATAATACGTCCATTAGAGGTACCGCAGGTTCACTCGGTGCAGGTTTAGTCGGAGTCGGTGCTTCTGTTTATATTAACAAGGTTAGAAATTCCGTTTTATCTTCAATAGGAAAAGATGCAGAGGTTGAAGCTAATAATGTTACCGTTAATGCCGAAAATAAAGAAAATTATGATTTGGAATCAGCAGTTGTCGCAGGTGGCGGTCTTGCATTAGCAGGTGGTGTTACAACTTTATCAACAGGCGAATTTCTTGATTTGGCTTCTAAACTTTCCGGTGAAGATAAAAAAGTTTATGCTTCTTCAATAAATCAAACTAATGATATATTGAACGACATTAATTCTAAACAAACAGAAGAAAATAAATTCTATATTGCACAATATAATGATGCATCGGATAAAATTGACAAAAAAATAAGTGAAGCAAATAATAATGCCAATAAATTCTTGGAACAAGGCTTAAATTCTACTATTGATAGCAGAAATACAACAAATAAGCATATTGATTCGCCGCAGATGGTAATTGAAAATACAAATACAACAATTAATCCGAAAGGAATTGAAAAGAAAGATAGTAATTATTCTTTATTTGCGAAAAATTCTGATGCCGTTTCAGGTTATTCCGGTACTGATTTAACAGGTTCAACATCAGCAATGATTGATACGGGTGCTAATGTTACCGCAACAAATAATCTGAACGTAACAGCAAAAGATACCAGTGTTGAAAAATTAACTACAAACGGTGCAGTTGCAGGTGCCGCTGCTATTGGTGTTTCTATTGCATCTTCAACAAACAAAGCTATTACTAATGCCTATGTATCAAGTGATGTTAATATTAAAGCAAATAAAATCGATATTAATGCTACTCAAACTGACAGTAACACAGTTATAACAAATGCTGCATCAGGCGGTATAATCGGCGGCTCAGGTTCAAAAGCTGATGCAACAACTCAAAAATTTGCCAATACTTGCATATTAAGTGACAGCGTGTTAAAGGTAATAAATAACATTGATGTAACTGCTAATTCTACAAATAATGTTCAAGCAACCGCTAACGCCGGTTCTTTCGGTGGTTTTGCAGTAGGTGTATCCGAAGCCAATGCAATATCAGGTGGAAATACAAATATTACGTTTGGCGGCGGAGTTAATATGCAAGCTGATAACGGATATATTAATATTGCAAACGAAACAATAAATAATGCTACATCAACTTCTTATGCGGCAACAGGTTCACTTATAGGTGCTAATGGCACTATTGCAAATGCAAATATCATTGAAAGTAATCAAATTACAACCGGTGAAGATTTTAAAGCTAAGTCAAAAGGCAAATTAGCAATTAATTCTTCGGCAGAAAACAGGGTTAATTCTACTTCAAATGCTCGTGCTTACGGTGGAATTTCAGCGGGTGGCAGTGAATCAAATGCCGATATTGCAAGTACGAGCGGTATAAATATTGCTAATACGGATAATTCCGATATTGAAGCAGGCGAAATTGAAATATATTCAAGCGTAACTAATTTTGCTGATTCTCACACAGAAGCCGGTGCAGGAGCTATTATCGGAAAATCAGGTTCAAGTGCAAACACCAATATTAATGCCAATAACGAGGCATTTATCGGTTCAGGCTACAATGTTACAACAACTGACGGCATTTACGAAGTTAATGCAACAAGCAATAATAATTATAAGTCATATAACAATTCTTCAGCGTACGGTGTTGCAGGTATTGCGACGGGAAGTATTACAAACAGAGCAGTATCAAACGTTACTGCAACTTCTAATGCTAATGTTGAATCAGCAAAATCTATAAATGTTCTTGCAAATAACTCTATCATTAAAAACTTGTCCGGTAATTATGATATGGTAGGCGGTGCAGGCGGTCTTGCAGGTATCGGTTCTGCCGCAATTTATGATGATGCAAACGCAACAACCAAAGTAAATTTTGGCGGTGAATATGCAAAAACTCACGGCGGTGTCAATGACGGAAAAATTGTTGCATCAGGTTATACCGATTTAACAATTAATGAGAAAGCAGATGTTACAACAGGCGGTGCAATAGCTTCATCAGGTTCTATCGTATCTGTTACAACAACATCAAATACAAGTACAAATATCTCTAATCAGAATATTAAAACAGATGTTGCGGATATTGATTATGAAGCGATTAATGATGTTTATGTATATTCAAAATCAAATGTCGATGTTTCAGGTTTAGCGGCTACCCCATCAGGTGCAAGTGCTATTTATAACAATGAATACAGTTCCGTAAACTTTAAGAATATTGATGGTAATGGTGTTAATTCTTTATCAACAAGAGATACCAATATACAATCTCAAAATTATAAGGATATTAATGCATACATGTATTCGGACAGTCACGGTGCCGTATGGCAATTGGGTGATGGTTATGCACAGGCAAATAATAACTCTTGGGCAACAATAAATCTTGATAAAGATGCCAAAGTTCGTTCGGGAGAATTTTTGAATATAACTGCTTCGGATAATTCTTATACCGTTTCGCCTCACAGATATGCCTCAGCAACAGGATATATCGTTTTCGGTATTCCGATTACAAAGAACGGCGATGGAGAAAATCAATTTAAAGTTAATAACTATGGCAATCAAATAAAAATGGGTGATAATTCGCTCTTTGAATCAGGTGTTTACAGTGATAAGCATATTACCATTAATAATGACGGTACTTATGAAGCAGAAGGTATTGAAGTTAAAGGTTTAGAAAAGATAGGCACTTTAACATCCGATGATTTGAATTTAGCTTTGCAGAATTTAAAAGATAATTACGCAAAATTAGAGCAAGAAACAGAAGAAGCATATACCTATATTGAAGGGAAAAAATCAGAGCAAGGTAACATAGCCACAGAGGCACAAAGTGCCATAAATAATGCCACTGAACAACAACAACTGCTTGAAAATTCATTGCAAACTTCTATAGATGCAATTTCGACTATAGATACTGATCTTGCCGATATGATTGAAGAAATCGGAAACGATGAAAACAGGTATAGTGAAGTTGATAATTATATTTCTACTACTTATGGTTCCGATGAAACTACAAAGGCGACTATTAATACTAATTGGAGTACGATTAAGAGCTGTAATTCTGAACTTGTTAGTGTTGCAGAAACAATTGAAATTAACAATAACGCAATAACCGCAGCAAATAGCAAAATTGAGGAATGGAATAACTACAAGATTAAATTAGGCGAAAAATTACAGACAGCACATGTTGCATTAACCGAAAAAGAACAAGAATACCAAGCTCAACTTGAAGAACAAGGCGGTACTGTTGATGTTTATTCACTTGCTTTGGGTGATGCGATTATTCGTGGCGGAAGAACAAACATATCAGGACACGTTACGGGTACAGGCACAATAAAAGCACCGGGTGACGGTTTTAGCATTGATATAATAAATAACAGTGCAAATGCAATGTCTTACGGAAAACTTATTATTGAAAAAGATGCACGTGGAGGTATTGGTGTTAACGGTTCAATAGCAAATACCATTACCCAAGATATTGGAGCAGCAGACGGATTTACTATTAACGTCAAAAATATGCTTGATATAAACGATCCGACAATCAATATGGAAAGCATGAAAAATATCGGTAATATGGTATTTAACGATACTCTTGAAAACGTAAAAGGTTCAATTAATCTGGTCAATTATACCGGCGATATTATAACAGAAGGTACCGTTACAGCACAAAAACTAAATATAATTTCACCAAACGGAAACTATAACCAACTATATCAAAATAATAATTATAGTATAGGTAACGGTTCTGCTATTCTTGCAGGTCAAGACTTGAATATTGAAGCAAGAAGAATTGATATTAACGGTTTAATTCAAAGCGGTTCTGCTATTAAATCAGTTGATATACCTGACTTTACGGTTGAATATGATGCTGAGAACAATAAATATTATCAGGTTATGGGCGAAACAAGAATAGAAATGATTAAGTCAGAAACTGCTCAAGGTAATTGCTACTACATTAACTTAGACGGTTCTGATGAAATTAATTCCGATTTGCAATTAATTAAAGCATATTTTAAACCGACTAATGTTGGAAGTAATGATGGTGAAATTCTCCTGTTTAAATCAAATATTAATGGCGGAAATATCACTCTTACCGGCAATATCATCTCTTCAACAGGTAACGGCGAAATTCGATTAGTTAACGGTTACGGACATATTAATGTTGCAAATAATTCTCACTATACTCTTGATACGAGTAACCTGAATGCAGATAACCAAATTAACGGCAAACTGACTATCAACGATTTTTACCTGAATGAAGGCGGAGAACAAGGTAATTCAGGCAGTACATTTAATATAAAAACTCATGAAGATTTGTTTAACGAAAATAATGAAATAAAAGCTGATTTCAGAAATTATATAACAACCAATGTTGCTGAAATACAAAATGGTACAATTTCTACTGCTTCATCAGGATACAAAGATAGCGGTGCAACCGTTTACAACGGTTCATTCTCGGAAGAAGTAACCAAAACCACTGCTTCTGACGGTTTGACTACATATTCAACCGAATATAAATTAGGTCAAGATGCACTTTTAACAAACGAAGATGTAAGTGTTTCCGAATTGAGTCCTTTATATAAACTACTTAAAAAATATTATGCTACTTTTGGAATTGACTTAAACGAAAGTGATCTTTTCAAAGAAGATGTTACTAAAACAACAGAATATACAAGTGCTAATAATCCGATAAAAGTATCATTTAGCGGATACGATTCACCTGAAATAAATATAACATCGGCAGGAAATATTAATATTCAAGGTTCAATCAGTGCTATGGACGGTAATATAAATATTTTATCAACTGATGGTAATATTACAGGTTTAGGAACCGTATCAGGTACAAATATTAATTTGAATGCACACAATACAAATCAAGATGCAACAATTGGCACAGTTGATGATGTATTGGATTATATGAATTCTACAGTTCCAATTAATGTTCAAATACATAATGACGGAAAACTTACAGCTAATAGTGAAAAACTTGTTGCGGTTAATTTTGCAAATTCTGATACTAAAAGTGTTGAAATTAATACCGCAACCGGCGGTAAAGCATATATTGGTGCATCTAACGATATCAGCAACATAAATAACAGCATTAACATAACTGCAAATGCAGATGAATTGCATTTGGTTTCAATGGATGGAGCTATTAACTTCCAAGATAATGGCAGTGTTACAAACGATGACGGAATTGCTAAACTTGTTTATTTATATTCTAACGGAGATATAAATTATTCCGCAATCGGAGATATTCTTCTTGAGCGTGTTGATTCTGAAGCAAACGGTAATATCAACATTTCAGCAACAGGAAATATTGATGCCGTTAGTACAGATTCTCAACTATACAAAAATATTTACGGAAAAAATATTACATTGTCATCAGGTGGTCATGTTGGAAGCGAGGATACCCCAATAACTATCGGATATAAATCAATATTAAATGTTGATGCAAGTGACGATGTTTATGTGAGTTCGCCTGAAATAATGTTCATTGAACATATAGATTCAACTAACGGTTCCGTTAATGTTCACTCTGATTCAGGTATTATGGCAACAGGTTTGAATGCCCAAAATATTGTTGAACAAAATCCGACAATTGCTGAAGAAAATGTTCTGCGTGAAATTGAAAATGATGATTTTGCTTCAACAATAATTTCAGCCCCAACACAAATAACACTTGAAGAATATAATCCTGATACAATAGCCAAAGAGGTTAGCATTGATGATTTAGCACCTTATGAATATAACATTAAAGCTAAAGGTGATGTAAATTTATCTACAACAACCGGTAACATTGAAAATATTGTTATTGATACAGACGGAACAATAAATGCTTCCGCAGGATATACCGATGGTCAAATTTCAGGTATCGGCTCTGTTCAAATTATTGCAAAACCTGCTGAAAAAATTGACGAAACAAAAGCTGCGCAAATGACAGAACAAGAAATTCTTGATTATCAGTCAAAATCAAAAGATATGACAATAGGAAAAATTCAGGCAACGGATAATATTTCATTATCTTCTGAAAAATCTATTTTAAATGCAGATAACAACTCTGTTATTAAGGGGAATGATATTATACTTAATGCTGTCGGAGGCAACATCGGCAAAGCAGATTCTCCTATGAACATTGATACTGTTTTAGATAACGGTCGGTCATATCACGTTTTCTCTGCTTATGCAGGTGATGATAAAGATATTTATATTAATTCTCGTACAGGTTTAAGTATTGATGAAATTAAGGCATACAGCACTAAGGATAATTCATCCGATGGCAGTGTATTAAATAAAGTTGTTATCAGCGTTGATACAGGTGATATTACAAACAAAAATAATACTGTTGTTCTTAAAAAATATGATGAACAAGGAAGATTAGTCGATAAAGACGGTAATTTAATTGATGAAGACGGCAATATTATTGATGAAAACGGTAATATTATCCAAAGAGCAGATGATAAGAAAAATAAACCTAATATTATTGCAAATGAAGTTGAATTAAATGTTAAAACCGGAGATATCGGAAGATACAATGCTGATTTTAATATTACTGCTTATGATAAATTAAGTTATGATGCGGATAATGTTTATATCAAAACTATCGAAAGTGATTTGAATATTGATAAAGCCAAAGCCGATGCGAACAGCAGAATTAATGCAAATAACCAAAATGTTAGTGTTAACAATGCAAATACAACTTATGATTTTGATATTATTGATGCAAAGAATGCGGAAGTTAATGAAACCATTGTCGGTAACAACTTCAATATAAATGCTTCCGGCAATGTTGAATTAAACAATGCTCAAATTGGAAAAAATGCCGATATTATTGCGGGTAATAATATTAAGGTTGAAAATAACCTAAATGTTGATGGCAACGCAATTCTAAAAGCAGAAAACGATATTGAAATCAAATTTGCTGATGTTAAAGGTAATGTTGAATTTGACTCTGACAATTTATCTGCTGATAAATTATCCGTTGGAGGCAATGCCGATATTATTGCGGATAAAAACATTATACTTGAAGCAACAACTATCAATAGAAATATGAAAACTGAGTCAATAAATCTTAAAGCAAATGAATTATCTCTTGATGGCATATTGACTTCTAATGCTGATACGGTTGATATAAGCTCTGCTAAAGATTTAAACGTTGATACAATCCAAGGTAAAACCAACAACTATGCGGACAACGTAAGTATCAAGTCAGAAAAATCTATCCTAAATGCTGCACAAAAATCAGATACAAGCAATGTTTATGGAAATAAAATCAATCTTGCAAGTAAAAATAATATCGGAGATAAAAATAAATCGTTCTTATTAAACATGACTCCAAAGCATACTATAAATATTCAGTCGGATAATGATGTTTATTCAACTATTAATGCGGAGAATGATACTAACATTAACAATTTGAAATTTAAAAACGGTAAAATTTTGGCACATACTCAAAATATCGACATTAATAACATGGAAATAGGAGGAAATGCCGATATTTATACAAATAATAAATATGTTGCAGTCAGAGATAACTTTAAGCCGGTTCAAGATGCTGATGTTCAATTATATATGACAAAATCACCATCGTACTTAAATATGACTCCGGGTGATGATATTAAAACAGATATGGTTAATGTTGTAAGACACACACCTCGATTAATAATAAACGGTCAACATTCAGGCGGAATGAAAGATACAATTGTTGAAGGAAGTGAAGCACAAGTAAGAAACTTCAATCAGTCATATAAATCCATAGAGAAAAAGGCTATGGATATGCCTACCGTTGATGCTTACGTTAATGATGTTATCAAAAATATCAGAGTAGACGGAGATATTATTAAAGGACAAGACGGTTCGGCATTATCTGGTGATATTAGTACTATAGTTAATACTAATACGGCTGCTAAAAAAGAAAAACGTGTATATTTTTGGAGTAATAAATTTAAAAAATTCATTTCACAAGAATTTGGACGTAAAAACCGCTATAAAATCAAAAGTATAAGCTATAAAAAACCATAAATATAAAAGGAGAAATTATGAAAATAAGATTTAAATTACTTGTAGCAATAGCTGCAATATTGAGTTTTGCATTGACGACAAGTGCGTATGCAGATATAAAAGTTGCTACTGTTGAGGTTACAAAAGTTATTGCATCATCAAGCCAAGTTAAACAATTAAAAGCAGAACAGTTAAAGAAAAATCAAGATATGGCAAAGTGGTTAGACAATGCAAAAGTTGAAGTCCACAAACAAACATCCGAAGCAGAAAAGAAAAAGTTATTGAAGAAATACAATGATGAATTTGACAAGAAAAAAGCAGATTTGGCAAAAGATTATGCTAAAAAATTAGCAGAAATTGACAAAAACATTTCTGATGCAATAGCAGTTAAAGCAAAAGAAAAAGGATACGATTTAGTCTTTGCAAAAGCAACAGTTTTATATGGTGCAGATGATTTAACCGAAGAAGTTATAAAAATCGTAAAATAAAAACCTCAAAAGATTTCAAATAGGACAAAACAGTAACATTTGGCCATAAACATTATTATATTTAGATTTTGTTTGTAATATTCGGAGAAAAATGTTATAATATCCGTATAATATTCGGAGAATAATATGACTTATATATATCAAAATCCGGACTGGCACAAGTTTACATGGTGCGGAGAGAAAATTCAAAAAATCTTACTTGATGTCAAAAAAGCACAAGGTTATTTGTTGGGCAAAATGGATACACTTGGTTTTGATGTCAGAAATAATGCTTATCTTCAGGTATTAACAGAAAATATTATCAAATCATCTGAAATCGAAGGCGAAATACTTGACAGACATTCCATTCGTTCATCCATAGCAAGAAAATTGGGTATTGATATTGGAGGAGAACTTCCTGTTTCAAGAAATACAGATGGTATAGTTGATATGATGTTAGATGCTACGAGAAATTACGAACAGGAAATATCCAAAGAAAGATTTCTTGGCTGGCATGCAGCTTTGTTTCCGACAGGTTATAGCGGATTATATAAAATTACGGTTGGAAATTACAGGAATGATGAATTTGGTCCAATGCTGGTTGTTTCAGGATATGAGGGCAAAGAAAAAATACATTATGAAGCTCCCCCTGCCAATATACTTGAAAAAGAAATGGATTATTTAATTGAATATGTTAATACCAAAGATGATACTGATAACCTGATAAAAGCAGGAATAGCTCATTTATGGTTTGTTATTCTTCACCCGTTTGATGATGGTAACGGACGTATCGCACGTGCTTTGACTGATATGCTCCTTGCAAGAAGTGATGAAAATGAATTTAGATTTTATTCTATGTCTGCTCAAATACAAAAAAACAGAAAAAGCTATTATGAAATACTTGAAAAAACTCAAAAATCAACAATGGATATAACTGATTGGCTTATGTGGTTTTTAGAAAATCTTTTATCAGCAATAAAATCAAGTGATGAAATTCTTCAAAATGTTTTAAAAAGAGCTGAATTTTGGAATAAACATTCTGAAGTGATTTTTAATGAACGACAGAAAAAAATTCTTAATAAATTTATGGATAATTTCGAAGGAAATTTAACTACTACAAAATGGGCAAAAATGGGAAATTGTTCACAAGATACTGCTACTTTAGACATAAATGATTTAATTAAAAAGAAAATTCTGAAAAAAGCAGGCGAAGGCAGAAATACCCATTATTTGTTAAGAAAATGATAACGTAGAAATTTTTCTATTCGTTGCTCCTTTCCTTAAGCAACACATTACCTCAAAAAATTTAAAACAGCACGAAACAGTAACATTTGAACATAAATATTATATTATGATTAAAAGAACAAATTTGTTTTATAATATATCTGAAATAAAGAAAGGTAAGTAATTTGCCCAAAGGAATTTGTAAATTTTGCAATCAAGAAAAAGATTTAATCAAAGCCCATATTATTCCAAAAGGGTTTTATAAAAATATTTCACCTGCAGCCTATAAATCTTTAAATATAGATGATGGCACTTGGTTTCAAACGCAAAACGGAATTAAGGATAATAATATTTTGTGTGCTGAATGTGATAATCATATTATTGGTTCTTTTGAAAAAGAGGGTTATAGAGTATTAAAAGAAGAAATTTATAAGCATATTGAAAATAATAAACAAAATAGAATTTTATATCATTTAAAAAAAGCTGATTATGATTATAAATTATTAAGGAATTTTTTTATATCAATATTGTGGCGCGCATCAATTTCCAAATTGGATGATTGCCAAATTGTTGAGTTAGGTATATATGAAGATATTGCTTTAGAAATATTGCAAAATAAAAATACTCACAATAATTTATTTAAAATAATGTTATTTAAAGCTAAGGAAGAAAGCCTTACCAGTCAAGTTGTTTTTCTTACAAAAAGAAAATATTATAATGCTACAATGTATAAAATTTTAATGCTTGGTTATGATATCATAATATGTGTTAATTATGATAGTATTCCGAGAGATGAAAAAATTATGATTAATAGAATATCATTAAACGAAAACGATTTATATGTATATGAATCTGATGACATTGCAACAGAAAATTTTCAAACTATTGTTGAGGTGTTTCACAAATGGGAATCTGCAAAAAATAATTTAATGAATCATTAAATACAACTCATTTATTGTTGCTCTATGGACTTTCATTGAAAACAACTGATATATTGAAATTTAAAACATCTAAAAAGCCTTAATAATAAAGAATAAACATCTTATCTCATAGTGTTTCTAATCTTAATATGACTGATTAATTACAACTGCTTCTTGCCTTAATTATCCATTTTGACCTAATTTTTTGTAACAATTGCATCGCAAAAAACATTATTTATTTCGTCATTGATTTAACGTAATCATCCAGAGTTTTAAATGCCCCCTCTTGTGCGCCTTTAACACCAAACCAAGCCAAAAATGAATTAGCAAAATAGCTTGTTTGGTAATCTTCTCTTGTGATTTGTCTTTTAGTTTTATCTTTTTGAACAGGTTGTGCTACTTTTGGTTCAATTATAAATACTTGTTTAGGTTCAGGTTTAAATTTATATAGTTGAAAACCGTCCAAACCTGACATTTCACCTGTTGAAAAATTATATTTGAAAAGCTGATTTGCGCTATAGGTTTTAGAGGCAAATATATCACACTCAAACCAACCTTTTTTATCACCGTCTTTAGTGTAACCGTCTATTGCATAAACTTCATTTTTCGCAACGGCAGAACCGTATTTAGGAATTTTGCTTTCAAACTCAGCATATGTTTGTGCATCATCATCAGGATTGATTGATGCACTAAAGTAATCACTGCCTTTGCCAAGGTAAAATTGATTATTGATAAAATATTTAAAATCACCTGAAACATTTACTAAATCGTTACCGTTTTCGGTTTTAATAATGTTATTGAAAAAGCGACTTTGTGGAGAAGAACCTTCTACGAAAACTTTATCGTTACCATTGCCCATATTGATTTTAGAATTGGTAACTTCTTTTAGTGTTAATATGTCGTCTCCGTCTGTACCGTTAAAAGTCACCAAAGAACCCGAAAGCTCGTATTCGCCATTTTTTTGAACACATTGGTCAAAATAAGCCGGCTCGGAAATAATCATTGAGCAGCCTGCTTTTTGAGCTATTTCAGGATTCGTAAATTCAGTGAACAAATTGCCATCATCAGTAAATTTTAAATTAATATCTTTTGAAACATGCAGTTCTTTTTTGTCGTGATTAGCCTTAATGCAATTTTGTGCATTATTATCCACGACAATTTTATAGTCTTTAAATGTAGAAGAAGTGATTTCCCCGCTCATAAAATTTTTCCCTTTGTAAAGTAGATTATTCCCTTGTATATATAAAAAATTTTTCACTAAAAAAATTGCCGTGAGATATTTGGATAATTTATAACATCAACAGGTAGATTCATAGTTAGTAGTTAGTAGTATGCGAATTTTCGCATCTTATAATTATAATTGTTCTAATTATAAATTTTTAATATTGTATTTATCTGAAACATTACACCAATTAATAATTCTTGACTCAGATAATGTTTTTAATCTTAATATGACTGATTAATTGCAACTATATATGAATCAGAATATTTTTGTTATATTATTTTATTATGAAGAAAATAGCAAGTTTTACCATAAATCATAATACACTGACAAAAGGTATGTATATATCTCGTATCGATGGAGATATCGTCACATACGATATCAGGATGAAACAGCCGAATAATGAACAAAATGATTACTTACCAAACGGCGCAATGCACACAATAGAGCATCTTTTTGCGACTTATGCAAGAAATACGAAATACCAAGATGATATCGTCTATGTTGGACCTATGGGTTGCAGAACAGGTTTTTACTTTTTGGTAAGAGACAATATTTCACACCAAGAAGCTCTTAATATAGTGAAAGAAGCATTTGATTTTATAAAAGATTTTGAAGGCGAAATCCCCGGCAGCAAAAAAGAAGAATGTGGTAACTATTTAGAACACGACCTGAATGGAGCAAAAGAAACAGCGAAAGATATTGTCAGATTTCTTGCAAGTTGGAATGTGGAGAAAATGACTTATGCAAAATAATCAAACAATAGCAATAATTGGTGCTATGGATTGTGAAATATCCTTAATTAAAGATTTTTTAAGTGATGTTAAGCAGAAAAATCATAAAAGTTTTTCTATATATGAAGGCGAAATTAATAATAACAAAATAATTCTTGCAAAAGCAGGCGTAGGCAAGGTTGCTGCATCTTCCTGCACACAACATCTTGTCGACAACTATAATCCCGACTATATTATAAATACAGGTGTTGCGGGAGGACTTGGAGAAAACTTAAAAATCGGAGATGTCGTTATTGCAGACTCTTTTATTGAACACGATTTTGATGCTACTGCTTTAGGTTATGCGAAAGGATACGTATGTAACGGTATAAATTCAGATAAACCTACCGTCTTTTATTCGGACAAAAATTTAATTAAAGAAATGCAAAATTCTATATCTGAAATTTTACCACTTCGCAATATCCATACAGGACTTATTGTTTCAGGGGATAGCTTCGTTGCGGATATTGAAAAAAAAGCTATGTTAAAAAAACTTTTTAATGCAATTGCAACCGAAATGGAAGGTGCCGCAATTGCACACTGCGCTACACTAAATGAAATTCCATTTGTAGCACTTCGAACAATATCTGACTTGGCAGACGGAACAAAAATAGAGAATTATGCTGAATTTGAAATCAAAGCAGCTGAAATGTCTGCAAATTTGATAAAAGCAATTCTTTCAAAATAAATATTTACCCAAAAGTCAATTTATAACCCGAAAAATACTTTATTTAAGTATAAGGACGGGATAATGGGAATCGAAGTTCAAAAAGCAATATTATTGCATGGTACAAACTTATCGGCAAATAGTGTAACAGAAAGGGTTAAGAAAGGAACTGAAAACCCATTATTTGAGCATGCGGAAGAAAAAAATTTTGACCTTAGACTTAACTTAACACCACAAAACGGAAAAAAGAACAGTGAAGTCAAAGGAGATAAAGAAACGGAAGAAATTGAAAAGGTTTTTGAACAAACAAAAGCCTCTCAAGGATTTATAGGTAAAGCGTGGAATTTTTTTAAAAATATAACAAAAATCGGTGCGGGGTCGAATAAAGCTGAAAAAGCCCTTGCTGAATATAAAGAAGGGAAAATACCAAAAGAAAAAATGCTAAAAGCAATATCAGGGTACATTGAGGGGCAAAAGCAATGCGTTGATATGGTTTCTGATATCATTTCAGGAATAAGTGCATTTACTTCATTTTCACTTGCCGCAGGACTTGGAATAGCTGCAATTCCATTCACGGGAGGCGCATCAATCGGATTGGTATTAACAGGCTTTGCTATTGCATTTGGTACAGGTTCATGTACAAAAATTCTGATAAAAGGCGCTGAGTCAGCTCTTGGCGGAAAATCTTATGACACATTTGGCTATGATATTGCAACCGGCGGAATTAACGGAATGTTTGCTCCGATAACTGCGGGTATAGGCGGTGCGGCAGGAAAAGCAGTCGCTACAAGAATTGGTGTACAAGCAATCAGGGAAGGCGGAGAAGTTGTCGTAAAAGAATCGCTAAAAGGTACAATAAAAGGTTCTCTCGTAAAAACTTTTTTAACCACAAATGTACGATATGTCGGAGGTACAACAGCCAAAAGAGCATTGGCATTTGGCGTTGATATGGCAGCAAATGGTGCGGTCACAGGAGGTATTGATTCAACTGTACGATACCTTGCAGGAAACGAGAAAAATAAATCCGCAAAAGGACTTGTAAAAGAAGCCGGCATAGGAACATTAGGCGGTTTTATTCTCGCTCCGGTAATAGGCGGCGGTATGCGTCTTGCCGGCAATACCATAGGAAAATTTACCGGAAAATTTGAAACAAAAGTTAATTCAAATTATAAAAAAGCAAAAGTTGCAATGTTGAATAATCCGACAGTAGAAAATCCCGATGCAGAAGTTTACGGGAAATTGCTTGGTATACTAAAGCGTACTCAGGGATTAGTTGATGATATTAACGGTAGGGGAACTAAAATATCAGAAGATTTAGCTGAACATATTATAAATTTAAACAAAAATGTTGACGGATTATCAAAAACAATTTCTGGTCTTAGTGATGATGTTGTATCAGCTTGTCAGCAAGAAAATACTGTTATAAAAGAACAATTGCTAAAAATTATGGCAGAAAAAAGTCCATCATCGGAAGTTTATAAAATGGCTCAAAAATACTTAAATTTCATGGAAGGTCTTGAAAATAAACTCATTAATACATATCCAAAAATAAAACAAAATGTCTCAAAAATAAAAGTATCAACAGACAACTTAACAGATAAAGCACTATCCGGTCTTGATTTAAGCGTAAGTGCATTTGATAGGGCAAGTCAACTTGCGAATGAAGCTATTGAACAGGCTCAAAGATTTGAAACAACTGAAGCATACAAAGCATTAGGGAATTTACCTCAAAGAAGTAAAAAGCTATTTAAGGCATTGAGGTCGGATTCGGCTGCTTTAGATGAAGCGAAAAAAGAAATCAGAAAAAAACTTTTGAGCGGTGATTTATCCGATTTGGGTGACGATATTGCAAGATATGCAGAAGCTGTTAAAAACAGTTACTTAAGAGCAGATAAACATGCAACTTCTATACGAGGTGCAGCAGAAAGAAGCGGCATAGAAGAAACTGCGGAAATATTAAATGCACGTATGTATAAATTATTTAAAGCAACAGAATTTCAAAAACTTACAAAAGAACAGCAAATGCAAGCAATAGCGGAAACAGCTAATATTTGTTTTGCTAAATGCGCTCAAACTTTTTCAACAAGTGACAATTTACCTGCAGAAGTTACGAGATTTTTCAAACAATTTACGAGTAACTGTACCGTTTCAAGAACACTTCCTCAAGCTCAAGGTTTAGCAGACGAACTTTACGGGGCAGGAAAATATAAACTTTTAAAATCGTTTGGAGCAGGAACAATCGGAGAAACATATTTAGCACAAACATCAGATGGTACAGAAGTTGTAATAAAAATGTTAAAAGAAGGTGTTACACCTGAAAAATTCGCACAAGACAGAGCGATGTTCACAAAATACATAGCAGAATTTATTGAGGACAAAGCTGAACGTGAATACAGAACAAATTTAATAAATAGTATGTTTGATGCTTGGGACAGAGAAATTGATTTTGCATTTGAAGCTCGTAGTGCAAAAGATTTATCAACAGGAGCAAAAAGATTTAATGTAGCACAAACCATTGAAATAGGAACTAAAAACGGCAGAAATATTTCCTTGGTTATAGAAAAAGCTAAGGGTGTACAACTTGACAAACTTCTTGAAATGATAAATTTGTACAGGCAAAACCCAACAGAATACATGACTAAATACGCAAAACAAATCCAAGAAAATCCTGCGTTAAAACATCCCGAAAGTTGGATAGGTGAATTACACAGAGCATATCAAAAAGCACAGAACGAACAAATTATGTTTATCGGTAAAAACGGAACGAGAACCATTCATGCTGACCCTCACCCCGGGAATATATTTATTGATTTTGACACGGCAAGCGCAAAACCACGTATTACATATATTGATACAGGGAACGTCATACAAAGAACACAAGCTGAAACTCTTGATGATATTACACTTGCATTAAATATGATGATAGGAAATTCGGACGGCGTAGCCAAATCAGTATTAAGAGGTGCAACATTCCCGAGCGGTGCAGACAAAGAAATATTAACAAAACGCTTTACGGAATTACTTGATGAAAGAATTTTTAAAGCAGGAATAAATGTTAAAAACTCAAAATATCTTCAATTTACAATGAAATCAATCATGCAAGAGTTGAATATAATACCTGATGCAAGTAATTCGAATTTGATGAAGGCAACGCTTCAAAGAATGGAAACCTCAGAAGCCATTTGCAGAGCCTGCGGTACAACTTCCTCAAAAATAAAAGATATGCAAGATTTAGCCCAAGGTTTATTAAAATCACTAAAAGCAAATCCCTTAAAAACGTGGGGGGCAATAAAACCAATAATGACGTGGGCATACAAAAATAATGACCAGGCAATGCTCACATTCTTTCAAATGATTCTTAAACAAACACAACATGCAAAAGCAGCTTAAACCTTCTTCAAATATTTTGTCAACTCAGGAAACAAAGTTGGCATTAACTCCGGATTATCAGTTTCAGTATTAATTGCTACTTTTGTTCCGTAACAGCCTTTGCCATGTGCCCACGCAAAGCAATCAGCAATAATCTCTGTTTCAGGTTCTTGTGCATCCTTTCCAAAAAAGAAATTAGAAACCATTTGCTTCTCATCAAGAGATAATTTTTCCAATTTCCCTTCCTTTTTGGCATTAGCAATATCTTTTTTCAAAATATCCAAAATGCTTTTATTTTCATCGAGTTGTGCAATATCAACAACCCCATGTGATAATTCGTGGTTAACTATATTTTGAGTATACTGCTTGGAAAGAGGAGGTTTATCGCAAAAAACAAAAAAGTTTTTACCACCAAGTCCTTCGGTATTCGTAAGCCCCAATGCTCCCCAAAAATTATATTTTTCTTGTTTCTCAATGAAAAAAGGTATTTCAACACCTTTCTTTTTATAAGCATCCGCCCAGGAATTTGACAATACAGCTTTATAATCATATTTTTTTAGCTGTTTTAGCCAATATGCGGGAAACATTTGAATACTCTCCTGAACTTTGTGAAGAAAATCCGAACTTACACCATCTAAAACTTCCACATCTAATTTTACAGGTGTTTTAAAACTAAAAAAACATCCTGTAAAATTCACATTATTTCTGACGTGTTTTGAATTATGAGGATACGCGTAACTCTTTTTATTTACAGAACTACTGTATTTTGGCGAGAAATCTACATTTACAGGAAACATAATTAACCATAGTTATATAACATATTAGTTTTAACAACGGTAAAAATAAAAGTTGTCATTAATACTGACTGTCTAATTTTCTTGTAACAAAAACTGCCAATATATAATAGCCCACACAAAGGAACATCAACCAAAAATAATCATATAATACATTCATAAAGCCTGCACCATTTTGGTTGATTTTGATTATGCCATCAATACCACAGGTGGATGGTATTAAAAATGAAAGCCAATTAATAAAATCAGGAATAGCCTCTCTTGGCCAAATTAACCCCGGAATAAATATGAATAAAAGAGAAGTTACAACCATAACCAAAAGAACTGCCTCTCTGATTTTGAAGAAATAAGAAATTGATTGTGCAAAAAATGCAGCAGCATAAAGCATTAAAATGTACATTAAATACATCGGAATAATATTATAATGCATCGGATAAACAAAAATTTCAGGAAATATCAAAAACGCAACCGAACCATAAAACAAATAAATAAGAACATACAAGGTAGTGCGTGCAAATAAGACAAAAGGTATATCCTTACTGTCCGCACAATATTTTTTTCTTCTCTCATTTCTTGCACCCTGCCTCATACCGAGTCCCAATATAAGAGTTTGATGAAGTATCAGTATTAAAATAATCGGATACACGTAGCTTTTATAACCGCCTATTGAATTAAACAGAGGAACCTGCACAAATTCAAAAGGTTGTTTAATTGCTACCGCCTGACGCTTTGGCACACCTGATTTCATCATTTTACCGACTTCTATCTTTGCACCTGTTTCAATTGCAGCCTGAGCAACAAGCGAATACAGAGTTTTATAAACAATTAAATATGCACTGTCACCGTAAAAAGATATATTCGTCTGTTTACCTTTATGCAAATCATTTTCAAAATTGTCAAAAATCACTATGAAACCTTTGATATTTGATTTATAAAATTCTTTTTCGGCTTCTTCAACACTTAGTGCATGCGTAACAATATCCAGTGCGTCAGTCGAATCAATACTTCTTACAAAATTTCTTGATGAAGAAGTATTATCCAAATCAACAATACCTATCGGCACATCTTTCATAACCTCTGTGTTATATGGCAAGACGTAGCAAAAAGAATACGCTATAACCGCAACAACCATAACGAGTAAAACACCCTTATCTTTTATAAAATGCTTAAATTCATCAGCCATAATTGCAAAAAACTTATTCATGATTGGAACCACCTGTTTTCATCCAATGCTAATTTCTTCAATCTGTATAAAGCCAAAAGTCCGACAAATGTTATACAAAGTGAAGGCAAGAAAAATTTTAAATCATAGATATAAGGAATTTGCCTTATTGACTGATCGAGCATAATTTGTACCCAATAATTTAAAGGCATCATTGCAGTATATACTTTTATAACAGGAGGCATCGCCATAACAGGGAAAGTAACACCGGCAAGAGCAAAGCCAATGGCAACATAAAATGCACAAAAGCTCAAGCCGAATCTAAAATTACCGTTCACACTCATAAAGATAACTCCCATTGATAAGCAGGTAATTACAAAAACAATTGTAGCCAAAATCCCCACAATGATATTGCCTGTATACGGAGCCATATATATACCGAAATACAGTTGGTATACCAATGTCAGCAACGCCAAAAAAATGATAAGATACGGAGTCATTTTGCCCAAGAAGGCAATAACAATAGAACCGTTTGCCGCTTCTATCCACTCTTTCGTTTTTCCGAATTTAAACTCCGAACCGATAGTCCAAACAGAAGTCATAGCAATAGAAATCTGAATAATATGTCCTAAAGCTGCAACAGCCAAGAGATAAAGATAATTAAAATACGGGTTAGAACGAATATGGTCAACAACATTAATTAAATTAGACTGTTTAACCGCCTCTTCAAAAGGTAAACCTTTTTTGCTTTTCATTTTTGCATCCAAAGCAACCAGCATACTCTGAACCATCATATTAACATCACGTGATATAATGCCACCTATTAAAATTCTTTGGTTATTATAATAAAAAACCAATTTCGGCTGTGACATTCTGTATAAATCACGCTGAAAATCTTTTGGAATTACAACTATCCCGTAAACTTTTCCCTCTATTAAAAGATTCTTGCCCTCTTCTATACTGTTTATATTGTATTTTACGTGACATGCCGGCAAAGAATTCAAATTACGTACCAACATTCGTGACAACTGGGAATTATCGGCATTCCAAACCGCTATCGGCAAATTATCAATCGTACCTTTTCCAAAAATCAGGCATATAATAATACTCATTGTTAACGGGAAAATAAACGAAATAACCCAAGCTAAAGGAGTTTTAACAAAACGCTTTATTTCTCTGTCTACGACCTTAAGATATGACATTATTTTATTTTCTTCCAATCAAAAAGTACACTCATACCTGCTCTCAAGTCACTGACAGGTTCTATGGGAACAGCTCTTACTTCAAAAGTTTTCATGTCAAAATCACCTTTGACTTTCGTAGCTCTCCATGTCGCAAAATTGCCCATTGCTGAAATATAATTAACTTTGACCTTTATCGGTTTTTTACCAATTGCAGGAATAATAACGTCAAGCTCTGTACCGTTTTTTATTTTAGTTAATAAATCTTCTCTCAAATTAAAAATTACCCAACAATCGGTATTGTCGACAACTGTCACAACAGGGAAACCTGCCCCGACAAGTTCGCCTTCTTCTGACATAACCTCGGTAACTACACCATCAATAGGTGAAATTATTTTATTTTCCTTTAAATATGCCGAAACCTCTGCATTTGCACCTTTTGCTTTATTGACAACTGCTGCTGCGGATAATCTGTCCTCATTCCTTGCACCTGACAAAGTCATTTCGTATTTTTCTTTGGCTGCCTGATATTTAGCTGTTACTTCATCAAGTTTCTGCGTAGGAATCACACCTTCATCATGCAGATTTTTCATCCTTGTATATGTTTTTTTCATAGCTTCATAGTTAGCTCTGTCAATTGCTATCATTTCTTGCCTGTTACCGTTATTAACTTTTTGTTGTTGTGCTATTGCAAGTTCAAGCATTGCGTTAGCCTGTTGAGCCTTTGCATCAACTTCGGGGGAATCTAATTCGACTAAAATGTCGCCTTTCTTTACGATATCTCCTTTTTTGACATTAATCTTTGCAACTCTTGCAGATAACTTGGATGAAAGATTTACCGTCTTTACATCAACTTCCCCTTGCAAAATCATACTGTTTGCTTTTCTGTATGAATAAATTGCCGCAGTAACAAGCGACATACAAATAACAACTATAAAAAACATTGCGATATATTTTTTCATAATATAAAACCCCTTTTATTCAGTAGCTTCTTTTCTTGATACATAATTCAAAATCTCGTTTGCATCACCGTTTGTTTTCAACAAATCAGTCAAGGTAACATCAAAATTATATATTGCATTTAATCTGTCTGTCTTTACCTTTCTCAGAGTCATTTGGGCATCCGTTACCTGTAAAGATGTTCCGTATCCTTCCTTAAATGAAAGACTTGCAACACGCAAAGACTCCTGTGCTTTTTCCAAAGCCTCTTTTGTGCTGTCATAATTTTCTTTTTGCTTCATTAACTCCTGATATTGCTTATTAACAAGAGTTTCAAGATTATATTTAGCATCAGCGATTTCATAATCAACCATCTTACGTTCGTGTTTAGCCGCAAGTGCGTTATTTTCACGTTTTAACCCGTCAAATAACATCCAATTTGCCATACCTCCGATAGTTGCAGTCGGAACAGCCTCTGATAATTTGCTCTTTGCAAAAACATCCGTAGCAAAAAGACTAATTGTAGGCATATAATCTGCCATTTTTGCGTGGTATTTTGCACTAATCATTTTACGTTTTTCCTGCAGTTGCTTTAATTGAGGATTATTAGCCAAAGCACTTTCTTTCATTGCTTCAACATCAATAGTAAAATCATCATAAATGAACATCTTTGAGTTTGTATTGATTCTTATATTTTTTAAATTCGCTTCATCCGATTTAATTAAGGTTTTTAGCCCTTCCTCAACTATATTCAAATCTCTCAACGCAGCCTTGTAATCTCTTTTGGCATCCGAAAATGCAACTTCCGCATGCAATCTTTCCGATTTTGAAATAACTCCTTCTCTTTCAAGACTTTTTGCATCTTTCAAGTGCTGCTCTACAGTATCCATATATTCGTGCCTTACATCCGCAACCTCTTGTGCTAATTGCAAACCATAATATCTTTTTACAAGTTCTACCGTAAGATTATCTTTTATTTCTCTGTATTTAGCATTTGTAGCTTCAAGTTTTGCTCTCGCCGCAGCATGATTTGAAAGCAGTTTTCCTCCTGTAAACACATTCCATACGATACCGCCACCAAGTGCAAACAGATTTTGCTCCTGAATTACCGAAGTTGTAGTAAAATTCATCCCCATAAGACTAACCGGAGTATGAAGTGCCATATTATCCGAGAAATGTATATAAGTTGAATTTAAAACAATTTTTGGTGAAAACTCGCCTAATGCCGCTCTTTTTTCAAATTTGTTTTGCTCAATAGCCTCATTATATGCTTTTAAGGAATTATTATTTTCAAGCATAAGTTGATAAGCCTGCTCAAAAGACAAATCAACATATTCAATTCCACCCTTTTGAACTTCATCAGCCTTTGCGATATTCATCACAGCAGCTATCATTATCACTAAAAATATTTTTAAAAATTTTTTCATATGTATTGAGTCACTCCAATGTGACACCCTCCCTAATGACAATATACCGCAAATGAAAAATAAAGTATATTTTGTAACATAATATGATATAATTATCGTAGAAATGAGGTTATTATGAAAAAAACATTATTAATATCAGCTTTGTTATTAGCACTTACATCAGGTTCTGTTTATGCGGCAAAATATTCCGTTAATACATCAGGTACGGTTAAATCTAACGGACAAGTAGTTGCGCCTGTTGCAGTTCCCGTCCAACAGGGGTATCCTGCATCTCAAAACACCTATGCACCTAATTACGGATACAGTAACGGTTATTCATCACCCAACTACAGTGGCTACTATAATCCTAATAATTACAACGGCTACAATCAGAATTATAATGTTTACAATGCACAAAATTACGTTGCCAATAATCAGGTTAATGCTACGACAGTTCAAAACATAGAACTTGTAATGGATTATTCGGGAAGTATGTCCTCATGGATCTATGAAGCTAAAAATGCTATGACAGCAATAATCAGACAAATTCCACAAACTACAAGTGTTGGTTTTAGAGTATTCGGACACGATGAAAACGGCATTAATCCTTCAAATACAAAAGTTCTTGGCGTTGTAAGTCAAATTGTTAAGAAAAACGGCAAATATCAGGTTCAGACAAAAGCATCACCGGTAGGAAATATTTCCGGAGCATGTTCCGCAACAAAACAGGTTACTCCATTAATGTTCGCAAATGCTAATGCACTTATATCAGGCATGAATTCAGTCGGTATCGGCGGTTCTACCCCTATGGTTTATGCACTCGACAGAGCAATAAATGAAGATTTTGCAATGCTGGACCGCACAAAAGACAAGAAAATTGTTTTAATTACTGATGGCGGTGAAAACTGTGGCGGCGACCCTTGTGCTTACGCTGAACAGTTAATAAGAACACGTAGAGATATTCACGTTGATGTTGTTCTTGTTTCAAGTTACTCTGATGGGAAATTACAGTGTCTTGCAGACAAAACAGGCGGAAATCTGTACAAAATAACAAATCTTTCTGATTTCTTGCAAACGGTTACTCGCTCAATGAACGCTCAACCTCAGGAAATCCCTGAACAGTATTATGAATATTACGAAGAATAATCAAATCATTAATTCAATGACACAGAGAAATTACCGCTATAAATTTTAACGGTTAGTCTGAGTGTTTCGCTTCTGTATCCCGCAGGCGGCGGATTATAAGAATTTACCTGCATAACTGCATTGTATACAACATCGTTAAGGGTAAAATTATCCGACTGTTGAGCAAATTTTTTATTCAATAACGCTCCTGAGCTTGAAATTCTAAACGTAACAACACATGTTCCGTCACCTATAACATTTGCAAAATTCATTCTGCTTGCAAGCACATTTCTCAAACCAAGTTTATAATTCGCTAATTCTTGTTTGTTAACTGTTTTTACTTGTGTTGGTTGTTGTACGGTTGTTTTAGGCTGAGTCGGTTGTTGAGCAACCGTTGTTGATTTTTGCGGAGTGGTCGTTTTCTGTTTCTGAGTTGAAGGTTGCTGTGTAGCTTTAGGTTGAGCAGTTACTGCTTTTTTCGTGGGGTTCTGAGTTGTTGATGCGGTTTTGGATGTTTGTTTAACCGGAGTTTTTTGAGCAGTTTTTTGCGGAGTATAAATTGATGTTATACTTTCTTTTTTCTTTTGTGGTTGCGGAATACTTGTTTGTGTAGGTTTTGAAGGGACAACTTGAGGTTTTACTACGGTTTGTGCAGGTTGTTCCGTTATTTTTTCAGGTTCCTGTTTTGGCAAAGTATTATTCCAAAAGCTGTTTATGTTCGGTATATTCGCATCTGCTTTTACTGGTTCTTCTTTTTTTACGATTTCTTCACCTTCTTTGGGGTTACCTACAAAGAAAATAACTATAAAAGACATTATTATACAAAATAAAAATATTATTAAAGAAGGCATATCTACCGAAGTTTTTGTCTTTGTTTGAGTTTGAGTTTGTGGTTGTGTTTGCGGTTGGGGTGTAGCTTTTGGTTGCATCTCTTTTGGAATATTAATCTGTGATGTCGGTGATGGGAGAGGCTTTACTGGTTCCGGCAATATTTCATCAAATGTATCATTCCCGCAATCACAATAATCAGGTTTAATTTCGTATTCAGTTTGACATTCTTTGCATCTGTACATAAATTTTAGTATCCTTTTTTTACTGTTTCAATGTCATTATAATTTGACGCATTTGAATATTTTTGCTTTGTCGAAATTCGCCAATGTCCGGTAACCGTTGTAGTTACTCTGTTTGAACCTTGTGGGAAATCAAGTATTGAGCGCCCTTGATAGCTTTTTATAACAGGGGCAATACTTTGAATAGCGTTAGGAGTAAAAGCAGGTGTCTCAGACCAAGTTTGAACATTAGTAATTCTTCCATACTTATCAACATCAAATGAAAATCTAAAAACCGTACCCTGCGGTAATATCGGGAGTTTTACATCGTGCATAATTTGATTTTGAATATTAGAGCGCCATTTATTCCATTCAATTTCTTCCTGAGTACTTGTCATGGTTTGTTTAACAGGTTGTTTTACTGACGTTTGAGTTTTTGTTTGCTGCGTGTTCATTGGTGCAGTTTGCTTTGTAAGAGTTTGTTGAACAGGCTTTTGAACAGTTTTTTCTGTTTTTACCTTCGGTTGAGTTTGTACTTTTGTGTTGTTTTTGGCAGTTGTTACCGTTGTTTTGGGGGTTTGGGCAACTGTTTTTTTAGTTGTTGTAACAGGTACTTTGACTTGAGTAACCTCTTTTTTAGGAACATTTACAACTTTTTTTTCTGAAGTTGGAGCTTGCGATACTTTTACTGTCGAAGAAACTTTTTTGGTTTCATGAGTTAAAGTTTCAGTTTCAACAATTTCATACGAAGAATCATAAACCAACAGTGCAGTATGAAGCTCAGGTTTTGTTGTACACAAGAAAACCGTCAGTAATGCTGATAAACCAAAGAATATGTAAAAGAATAATTTATAAAACATTAGTCTTTATCTACTTTTGCTATTAACTCATCACAAGCATAAATTTCAAAATTTGTTGAACTCAGCATAAATGTTTCCGCTATCAAAATAGCGGTCGGAACAAGTGCGGCAAGTCCGCTTAGCAACATCCCGCCAAGGTCACCGCCAATTTCCTGCATAAAATATGATACGTTCATTGAAAATTCAATTAAAATAATCGCTAAACCTATAATAAGAGAATATCTCATTTCTTTGTTCAATTTTTTTATACCTTCAATACCCAGTATTTCAACACCATGCTGAATATAGTTGCTAAAACCGTCTTTCTTTAATACATCCGATGCCTGAGCCTTTTTATTGCAAGTAAATGCTTTTGCAAAGGCAAAGAAAGCAAAGACAATCATTACGGTAGCCAAGGTCAGGAATACAGGACTAAATCTCAAGCCTGAAATTCTGATCCAGCCCGCAGCCTCAGGGAAACACATTGCCAAAGTATTAGATACCCCATAAGCCAGAAACGGTGCTGTCAAAATACCAAGAGCTATTTCTCCCGTAGCCTTTAATTGCAACATAAATATTTTGTCTTTTATATTTCTGATTTTTGTATTACTCAAATTATTTGCATATCTTTCTATCCAGTCCTGATATTCTTTTACAACTTTTTCAAAGTCTTCTCTATATTCATACTTGTCCAATTCTTCAGAAAGGCAAACACTGCTGTGTTTTGTGTAACCGCAAGCTAATGCAATTACTGCAGCTGTTCCGACAAAGAACAATGAAATCAAAACTGCAAATATCGGTAAAGCCTTTGATGTCATAAAGTAAAGCATATTGATAAAGTAAACGGCGATAAAAAATATTGAAGGAATTACTATCATAAATTTTTCAGCAATTTTAGTTGTTGTTGTATCGTTACCGATTTTATTATTCAGATATAAAAATACGCCTTGCTTGAAAATCAAACCAATGCCGTAAATTAAGAACGTATAAACAAAAATAAGTTTTAGGTTTGTCGGCATCTGTATTACGCTTCCTGCATCTTTTAACGGCAATCCCATCAAATAATTGGATACACCAAATGCACACAACAAGGAAGCTAAAATTAAAGCAATATGTAAAACCACACCGTTTTTAGAATTCATTGATATTTTATGTTTTAAATCATTGATTATATGAGAAACCTCTTTTGTGATAGCAACTCTTGCCGCTTCAATTTGAGATTTTCTGTTTTCTATCATTAATTTTGCTGAAGCATTAATGTTGTTTCCGTATAGCTCTTTAATGTCATTTTCTGTAAGATTTTCTTCCGCAATACTTGTTATGTTAGAGTCGCCAAGTATTTTAATCATAATAAATTCATCCGTTCCGTCTATCATGATTTTGCAAACCTTATCTACTTCCATTGTTGCAGGTAAAGCCTTTCCCTTAAATAAAAATTTGGGATTTTTAAATTGGTTCATAACAACACATTTGTTTGCGGTTTTATCATATTGAATTGACAACATACAATTAAAAGGTACATCTATCTTAAAATCAAAACCGTCTTTTGAACAAATATTTACGATTTCTTTATCAGTAAATGTTTTTTCGGAATTTTTTGTAATTATTGAAAAGGCCATTTTTATCTCCTATCTGCCGATTGCTTCTAAAAATCTTCTTTGTGCTTTTTGTGCATTTTGTTCATTTGCAACAATTAATTTCTTTTCACCCAAAACAGGGTTTAATTTGGTTTTTACTATATCAAGTTTCTCAGGATGTGCATAAACAAACATCATAGAAAGCTCAGGTACATATTTTTGAACTGCTTTCACGTTTTCCGGCAAAGTATCCCAATTTATCTGTTTTTCAATAGCACCTTCGTTTTCCAAATCGCCAATAACGACAACTGCAGGAACATAGCCTTCTTTTTTCATAGTTAAAACATGTTCAAATGCTTTTTTTATACCTTCGCCATAAGCAGTCCCGTAGTCTTTCTCATCATATTTCGTAAATGCTTCCACAGCTTTGGTTATACCTTTTGAATCACTTGGAGAACCTTCGTAAATAAGATATGATTTTTCTGACACTTTTAAAATTTTAATTTCATCTTCAGGATCAAGTATAGAACAAAGCGTTTTCATATATTTAGTTTCAACAGGGAGCATACTCTGGTTTGATGCGGACGAATCAACAACAAAAATTACTGCAGATTTATGAAAATCGTCAACTTTTATATTCTTGGCTGCTACAAATAACAATTTCCCGATTATTGCCAACATCAAAATTATTATACCTACTATGATTAATCTTTTATTCATAATGCCCTCACATTGCTAATAACCTGATACTATTGAAAAAGGAGTCAGTAACGTAACTTCGACTTCCGTATAAACCGGAATTTCAGCATCAACACCTCGTTCCGCCGTTGCCCTTACCGCACCGGCACCCGCACCTATACCTGCAGATATTGCAGTTGTCTTTAATACACTGCTGTCTTTTGAGCAAACCCCAATCAGCAGACCGACTAATGCTCCTGCAGCAGCACTTGCGACAACACTTCCTACTGATCTTGAAAGTTTACCTTCATTTGTTACGGTAAAGTCTATATTATCCGTATTTATGTTGTATGTTTTTCCGTCAGGCGTCATTAATTTATTGAAGGAAAATACAACTTTACCGTTTAAGGACCCATAAGTTGCATGTCTTGCCTTTGTAACTGCACCCACAAGCAAACTTCCCTGAGGTGCAATAACTTTCCCACCATATAACCAATCCGCACTCAATACAGCTCTAACTTCATCGCCAACTGCGGCAGTTGATGTATTCAAAGGAGTCTGAAGATATGATTTGAATTTACTTCCCTTTGCAACCTGTATTACTGAACCGGTTAACGCATTTCTGTCTTGAATTTGTTGAGTTTGGTATTGAGATTGATTTTGCTTAGTTTGATATTGCATTTGTGTTTGCGGAGGCAAATATTGAGTTTGCAGTTGCGTTGTTTGAGTCTGAGATGGAATATACTGAGTTTGCAATTGTTGAGTCTGTATTGTATTTTGCAGAGCAGGTGAAGGTTGGAATGAATATTGACCTACTGTGTTTAAATAAACTTTCTGCGCTTGTGATTCAAACATCTGCAAGTATTGGGAATTAAACGATTGCTCGTATTCTACATCCGCTTTTTTAAGAGCTTTTAATATCTGCTTATCTATCTTATTGTCATGATTTGTTTTGAAATAATAAAAATAGTTGTTGCTACTAGGTTGCAAGATAATTATTACGTAATTATTGGAGTTTTTTGGTGAAATCGCATAATAAGGGTCCTGCTTCTTTATTGTATAACTTTTGTCCTGAAAAATATCGAGAATTTGATTTTTGATACTTTCTTTATTTGAATTTTTAACAAAATATAAATTACCGGCAAACGCAAGCCCTGCATTCGCAAAGATAAAATATACGGTACATAAAAATAATGCGATAAATTTTTTCATTATTTTTGCACCTCCTGTAAAACTTCTGTTGTTACTTGTTTTGTTGTTGTCATAGAACCGTCAGTATTGAATTTTATAAGATAATCAATAATATTTAAAGATATTCGGTCATGCATTTTAGGAGTTGAAACACACACCATAACAGTAGCAATAACCGTTATTATTGATATAACGATAAAAAATGTTTTATGGTTCATTTTTATTGAAATTGTTAACAAAATTGTTAATAAAGTTAGTACGATTAATGCAAATATCATATTTTTCTTTCTCTAAACTCAAGCAATATTATAATACATTTTTAATTATTCATCAATAAAATGTCTTGAATTAACAGATATTACGCTAAATCAAAACTATATTAATTACCTGCGCAATCTATCGGGTAAGACTTTGCTTTTATTTGATATCCGATTTATACTGATAAGTGTTACGTTTGTAGATTTATCTGATTACTAAAGAAATCTACACCATTTGATATTTATATCTAAACAGAAAGGGAAAAAAATGATTAACTCAAAAATGGAACAGGCATTCAACGAACAAATTAACAAAGAGCTATATTCCGAGTACTTGTATCTAGCTATGAAATCTTACTTTACCGAATTAAATTTACAAGGTTTCGTAAATTGGTTTGATGTACAAGTTCAAGAAGAACACGCACATGGTATGGGCATGTACAATTATGTACACGAAAGAGGCGGCAAAGTTGAACTTATGGCTATCGACAAACCTCAAGTTGAAGGAACAACTCCGCTTGCTATTTTTGAACAAGTTTTAAAACACGAAGAATTTGTAACTTCAAGAATTAATGCTTTAATGGATGTTGCCGAAGAAACAAAGGACAGAGCCGCATTGTCATTCCTTGACTGGTACTTAAAAGAACAAGTTGAAGAAGAAGCGAATGTTGGCAGCGTACTTGCCACATTGAAACTTATCGGAGATGACAAAAAAGCATTATTAATGCTTGATAAGGACTTAGCAACAAGAGTTTTCAACCCACCTGTTATCGGCTAAAATATCAACCGAATATATTTAATAAAAGGTTATGTTTAAATATACCAAACATAACCTTTTATTGTTTTTTAGATTAATTTATAATAATATAAAGTCGTTAATATTTAGGTTTGAAACAAAATATGAACAACTCTCTAAAAGAAGTTAAACATTCTTTAACAAAAAAATTATTTATCGGGTTAGCACTTATTGGAGTAACTGTAGGAATAGTTCTTGCACTAACATCCTACTATTATACAAAACAGTATATTTTTGAAATAACATCAAAATTAACTGACAGTTGTGCAATTGACGTTGCTAATATGATGTATGATGCTCCTATTGATAAATTTCTTAGAGGCGAGGAACAAGAATTATATAAAAGCCACCTTAGATCAGTAAAAAATATAGCAAATACTTTTGGTTTGAAATATCTGTATGTTTATATTCCTGATGAAAAAAACAACAAGATTATTTCAATAATAGGAGTTGAAGGTGAAACAGGAAAAATAATAAGCGAATTTGAGTTGGGCAATTCACCTAAAAAACTTAAACCAAGGTCTGAAATACTTAACATGTATAAAAATAAAGACAATGGTCTTACAATACAGATAAATAACGAATACGGTCACGTTCTTTCAGGATATGCAACCATTATTGATAAAAACAAAAATCCAATAGCGGTTGCCGGAGCAGACGTGGATTTTGGGCGTATAATGCATGATTTAAGGCAGAGCTTTTTATGGACTTTTGTTGAAATCATTTTGACCCTATTACTCATATTAGTTCTTGTTCTTCAATATATAAAACGCACTTTCATAAAACCGATTTTACAGCTTTCTAACGAAATGAAAAATGCTATGGATACCAATACTCAATATAAACCCATTGACTTAAATACTAACGATGAATTCAACACAATAGCAGGAATGTACAATATGGTTTCAAAAGAGCAAAAGCGTATGAGCAGTGAACTGTTAATAGCAAGAACCATTCAACTTTCTTCTTTGCCAAGCAAATTCCCTGCTTATCCCGAGCATAATGAATTTGATATATATGCAACTATGGTACCTGCAAAAGAAGTCGGCGGAGATTTTTACGACTTTTTCTTTATTGATGAAAATAAATTTATGTTCTTAATTGCGGATGTATCGGGCAAAGGTATTCCTGCAGCATTATTTATGATGACAACAAAAACTCTTATAAAAAGTATTGCAGTTGAAAATCTTCCGCCCAAAGAAATGATTAATAAAATAAACAAACAAGTGTGCGGAAACAATGAGCAAGGTTTTTTTGTCACATTATTCGGGGTAATAACCGATATTAAAACAGGCAAAACTTCTCTTATAAATTGCGGTCACAATCCACCCTTGTTAAAAAGAAATAATGGCAAATATGAATACTTAAATATCAAATCTAACCTTGTATTAGGTATTGTAAATGACTTTGATTATAATATTGAAGAAATAACATTAAGCAAAGATGATATTCTTTTCTTATATACGGACGGTGTGACGGAAGCCTTAAATGAAAATAATGAGCTGTACGGAGAACAAAGATTAATTGATACTCTCAATACAACGAAAAACAACAATTCCATATTGCTTAATGAAATTTTGGCAAATACAGACAATGACTTAAAGAAATTTATCAATGACACGGAACAAAGCGATGATATAACAATGCTTGCGTTTAAATATAACGGAATACAATAATTTTTTTAGAATTTCTGAGATATTGTCCAAAATTTCATCATCAATGATTGCGGAATGATTTTCCCTGCAATGTGTGTAAGATTTGAATATAAACCGTATATAGAAAGTGCTTTACCTTTGTCAGCATCTGCAAGTGCTTTTTTTGCAACTTTATCAGGAGCAGTTATTCCGTCAAAAGAATTTACGACTTTTTTAGCTTGCTCTACCTTAGCTCTGTCATACAATTTTGTTTTCATCCAACCGGGGCAAACAGCAGTAACTGTAATACCCTTGTTTTTAAGCTCAACATTTAATGCTCTTGAATAATGTCTTACAAAAACTTTTGTGGAAGCGTAAATATTCAAATAAGGCAACGGCAAAAATGATGACTGAGAAGAAATATTTAAAATTCTGCAACCCTTTGTCATATACGGTATACAAGCCAAACACATTGCAACAACAGCAGAAACATTAAGATTTATCATATCCAAAGATTTATCGATATCCAAATCACTATAAGAACAAAATTTTGCATACCCTGCGTTGTTTATAAGATATTTTACCGTAATATTTTCGTTTAATTTTGTTTGAAAATTTTTAATGTTATCTAAATTAGTTAAATCATAAGAAAAGATTTTAATTTTTTCTCCAAATTCATCAATGAGTTTTAACAAATTATCATTATTTCTTGAAATTGCCCATATTTCATCTACGCCGTCTTTGCCTAAAAGCAGTTTTATAAATTCTCTGCCAAAACCGCCGGTTGCACCGGTTATTATTGCTATATTCATAATATTTACTCCTTTTTATCCATTTTAACATAAAATAATTATTAAAATTATGTAAATGCAATTTTCTATAAATTTTGTAACGCAATTGCCATTTTAGATTATTTAATATATCCTAGAAAAAGGAAAGAGGAATTTTACAACAAGGGAATATACATGAGAATATTAATGACAGGCATTACCGGTCTTGTAGGAGCAGGATTTGCGACAAATCTATTAAGAAACAATCCTGAGTATACAATTGTTTCACTGTGTCGAGGTTTTGGAAATAAATCAGGACTTCAAAGAACTCAAGAAACAATAAAAGAACAATGTGAAATGGAAAATAAGAGAGATGCGGAAGAGTTACTTTCAAGAATCGAAATTGTCGAAGGAACATTAGAAAACTTCCCTGCTGATGAATTAGCCGCAAAAGGACCTTATGATACTTTTTTCCACTGTGCCGCAAGTGTTAACTTGGGGAAAGACCCTGAAGGAAAAACATATAAAACAAACTACGGCGGTACACAGTCAGCTTTGGCTCTAGCAAAGCAAATAGGTCTAAAAACTTTTCATTACGTAGGAACGGCTTATGTTGCAGGAAAATACAGCGGAGTTGTTATGGAAGACACAATGCCGGCAACCGACTGGAATAATTCTTATGAAAGAAGCAAATTTGACAGCGAAAAACTTGTCAGAGAATCAGGTTTTGACTATACAATTTATCGTCCTTCAATTATTGTCGGCAGACTTTCCGATGGCGTAATAAGAAAACCCTTGGCTTTCTATCGTATTCTTGAATTTTTGGCAAGAGTAAAAATAAACGGATGCAAAAAAGCAGGTCTGCCTCTAAATGGTTCGTTTACAACATCTTTACGTCTTGCAGCCGGAATTTCCGATAAGATTTATTTTGTTCCTCAAGATTATGTTCAGGAAACAATAGCGAAATTATTTGTATTGCCTGTTTGCAATAAAACGTATCACTTAACAGGTGCATCGCCTGTATCAACACCAATGATAGCAACCGCCGTTTGCGAAGCCTTGCAGACCACGGGGCTTGAACTCGTTGATACGGTAGAAAACCCGTCAAAAGAAGAAAAACTCGTTCAACGTATGCTTGATGATTTACTACCTTACTTTAAATCAGATATAACCTTTGACAGCTCAAATGTCATCAAAGCATTGGGAGAAGAAGTTATTGATTGGAAGCTGGACTTGGATTTCTTGAGAAAAATGGTACACGCCTATTATCAGGAAAACAATCCTGAATTATTAAAATAAAACGAAAAAGAATTTAAAATGATAGAAACATTACCTAAAAATAATTACACGAAATCAGAAACTGCTACTACATCAGTTTCCGTTGTTATTCCTACACATAAAACAAATATGAAGTATTTTTTACGGTGCTTTGACTCTTTAAAAAATCAAACATTCGGTTTTAAAAATATAGAAATAATCATTGTTGCACATAATACGGATGAATATTTCTTTAAAAAAATCGAAAATACCGTAAAAGATTATGATAACGTCAAGCTGTTTAATTTAAAAAACGATAAACATTCTGCCTCAAGCCCCCGAAATTACGGAATGAAGTTTGTAACAAACAAATATGTTACTTTTTTAGATGATGACGATGCATTAAAAGAAAATTTTATAGAAAATTCAATTAATTACATAGAAAACAACAATGTACAATTCGTTTCTTATGCACGAACAAATGTTCGTGATGATAAACATATCGTAAGCATAAAGTACAATGAATTAGAAAAACAAATCGGAAAAGAAACTGTTTATAATATCAACAATAACACTAATGTAATTCCTTTTGAACAGGCAGTCTTTGTCACAGGGAAACTGTTTAATTTCGACTTTATAAAAAAACACAACATTTTATTTAATGAAGATATACCTGTTTTTGAAGACTTTCTGTTTGTATCACAAGTTATAAAACATTCAAAATCCGTTTGTGTTCAGCCTCACATTTTAGGCTACTATTATCACCTTAACGAAGATAGTATGATTAATAACTTAAATCGTACGGATGAGGATGTTTTAAATTGCGTGCATGGTATTGTGAAAGTTATAGAATCAATGCAGTCCTCAAAATACTTGGCAAGAATTGAACTTCGAGAACTTGTTGCATACGTAGGTGTTACGCTATTTTCATCCCCCGATATATCTTATTTAACAAGATGCAAAATTAAAAATTTAATAAAAAAACACGTAAAAAAATTGTGGCTGACTGACAATAATAACATATACGCTAAAAACAGAAGTAAAATGAACTATAAGATTATGGAAACAGAAATAATGCACCCTGCAATTGCTTATACCATATCTAAAACATTAAAACTATTGAGAATTAATCCTGTAAGATTGGTCAGTTACTTTACAAACAAATTTGACTAGAAATTGCAAATTGAAAAATATAAAGAATTCAAATCAAAAACCTTTAATCTTTAATTAATGTTATACAGACTTAGTTCAATATATAGCAATAAAGGCATAACTTGACGTAATCCGAAAAATCTGCAACAATAAATTTGTATCAAAAGTATCCTGACATTAAAATATACAACGAAAGGATCAGACTATGAAAAGAGCTTTTACATTAACCGAAACGCTTACAGTATTAATGGTAATAGGTGTAGTTGCCCTTATGACTATTCCTACTTTAATTTCAAGCACAAATGAACAAAAAAGTTTATCAATGTTAAAAAAACTATATTCAAGCTACTGTGTTAATATTCAACAAGTCTTAACAAGAATGGACAGAGATGGTGGTTATAATTGCTCCTCATTTTCCTGTACAAGAGCATTTAACGGTGATCCTGACAACGGGGCAAACAGGCATGATGTAACCGGGGCTGCTATTCCGCCTCACAAACACAACGGTATCCTTGCGAACACATCACTTTTTAATATTGATAATGAAAACATGGGACTTGTAAGAGTCGGCGAAAAAATGCCTGATAATGATATAAAAGTTGATACGGACAATAAAAAACCTTCTGTATATCATTTATCAAATGGCACATCGGCAATAATATACGATTACAACGGGAACTGCATTACCAGTATAAATGGAGATTTTAATGCTTGCGGTATACTTATTCTTGATACAAACGGACGCGAAGGTGGCGGGATACCATGTAAAGACAGATATGCTTTTTACATAGCCAATGAACAAACACCATCAACAGCACAGTGCAATGCAGGATTTCCCAATTGCGACAAATTAAAACCAAGCTATCTTGTACCATTTGGATATAATGTAACTGATGGTGATTTTTCAGGTCACAACAATTTTGATTGCACCGGTGAAATCGTTATGAATGATTGGAAACCTGTAAAATAAAATGAAAATTCTTATTATCGGAAAATCTGCAAGAGAACAAGCATTTATAGAAAGTATATCATCCGGCTCAAGAGCTGAAAAAATATACTGTATTCAAGGAAATCCCGCAATATCCGAATATGCGGAATGTGTCAATATTCCGATTAACGATATTGGAGCAATACTTGAGTTTGCAATGGAAAATCAAATAGATTTGACCATTGCACTTGATGAATATGCAATACAAAGCGGAATAACAAATGCCTTCAAAAATCAAGGATTAAAAATATTTGCACCCACAATGGAAGCTGCACAGATTGCGACAAGCAGAGCATTTGCAAAGAAATTTCTGTACAAAAACAAAATCCAGACTCCGGGATACGCTATTTTTGATAAAGAAAACAGTGCCATAGACTATGCAAGTAAATCAGAATTGCCGTTGTTCGTAAAATACGACCATTTGGCAAATCAAGACAGTTTTTTATGCACATCCGTAAACAAAGCAAACATAAAAATAAATGAAGTTTTTGAAGAAGTTCAGAGAAAAGTTGTCTTAGAAGAATATATTGAAGGCAAAAATATTACACTGAGCATATTAACCGATGGCTACAATGTTTTACCATTGCCATACGTTTGTGAATACAAATATTCTTTAGACGGAGATGGAGGAAATATAACAAAAGGTGTAGGAGCATACACGCCATTGCATAACATAAGCGAGAAAATCGAAAATAAAATCGCTCAAGAAATAGTATTTCCTTTGCTTGATGCAATGCAGGAAAACGGTATAACCTATGAAGGGTTTTTATCCATGCAACTGATATTAACTCCTGATAATGAAGTAAAAGTCATTGATTTCTTGCCAACGCTAAGCGTTGCCGAAGCTACATGTGCATTACCTCTAATTGAAAATGATTTACTTGACGTTATTTATGCCGCATCGGAAGGTGCTTTAGAAGACTGCTATCAAAATCTTACCATTTCTGATGATGCAATTGTCAGCGTATGCCTTATGAGCGGAAATTATCCGAATAATCCCAAAATAAGCTCTGTTGTAGAAGGTATAGAAGAGTTAGACTCTGACAGCATAAAATTGTATTATAACGAAACAGGCATGAATTCGTACTACGAAGTTGTTACTACAGGCGGCCGAGCATTTTTCTTAACATCAAGAGCTACGACATTAAATAAAGCCGTAACAGACCTTTACGATAACATCGACATAATAAAATTTGACGGCAAAAATTACCGAAAAGATATCGGTAAATCATTTGTCAAAGAATACAGCTACTAAGCAAAAATGTTAAAAGAACGTTTAATGTTGTCATTTAATAATTTTTGATAATAGTTCTGTTGAGCATTGGCAATTTTAAGCATGGTCGAATTTTGTGCAAATTGCATAGAACCTGCTTTTGTGTATGGCATACCATGACACAAACCGCTTGTAGCGTAATGCGACATCGCTATTGAAGTTTGTAAGCCGATTAATGCACTAATCATGTTTTTACCACCTTCCAATCTTGACTTTATTATAGCAGTTTTTTTGATTTTGTAAATGCCTTAATAATATATTGCCTGACATTTGTTAAATCTTTAACATACCTTAAAGAGTATTTCTTAAAAATAAAAAAATATGCTATCATTCTACTATGGAAAAATTATTGGAAATAAAAAATCTTACAAAAAAATTCCCTACAGGAAAAGATTTCTTAGGCAAATCAAAAGGTTTCGTCTATGCACTTAACGGTATAGACCTTTCAATTTATAAAGGTGAAACATTAGGACTTGTCGGGGAATCCGGTTGCGGAAAATCAACAGCAGGCAGATGTATTTCAAGATTAATAGAACCTGACTTTGGAGAAGTAATATTTAAAAATCAAAATATTTTGAACCTGAAATCAAAAGAGCTTAAACAGACCAGAAAAAACATTCAAATAATATTCCAAAATCCTTATTCAAGCCTTAATCCAAGAATGAGAATAAAAGACATTTTAATTGAACCTCTAAAACTGAATACAAAATTAACATCAAAAGAAATAAGTAAAGAAGTCGATAAAATTATAGAGTGTGTCGGACTGTCCAAAAATAGTATCAACAATTTCCCGCATGAATTTTCAGGAGGGCAAAGGCAACGTATAGTTATTGCAAAAGCACTTATTTTAAAACCCGAATTTATTATTGCTGATGAACCAATAAGCGCACTTGATATTAGTATTCAGGCACAAATATTAAATTTATTAAAAGAATTAAAAGAGGAATTCAATTTAACATATTTGTTTATTTCTCACGACTTGCGAACTGTAGAATACTTTTGTAACAGGGTTGCAGTGATGTATTTAGGGAAAATAATTGAACAGGGAAATACAAAAGATATTTTTGAAAACCCTCTTCATCCTTACACTCAGGCACTGTTAAATTCAGTTCCTAAAATAGATTTTAATAATATCGAAATTCAAACAATAAAAGGTGAACTTCCGAGTAACGAAAGGAAAATCAAAGGGTGTGCTTTTTCAGGTCGCTGTCCGCATGCTATGGAAGTATGTAAAATTGAAGAACCAAAAATAAATTTAAAAGATAATGAACATTTTGTAAAATGTTTTCTTCACAAGTAGCAAATTTTTATTTTTTTACATTTAATATGGGTACAATCCCCAATTAAGGATTATTATGAATATTTCTGCATTATCCAATAGAATAAATTTCAGCTCTAATATGCCGATTTACCATGTGTATTCTGACAATAAATCAGGTGAACGCATTGAAATAACAGATGTCGCAGGAGTAGCCAAAGCACTTGTCAGAAGATTAAATAATCCTTCTACGGATGAAGCAGAATTCATGAGAAGCCAAGAAAGCTACATGAAGGATTATAAGGCAAAAGGAATTAGTACAAGTACGCATAACGGTAGAGGTTCTAATAGGCATTTTTATATTTTATACGGGAAAGATGCAGAAACAGCAAATCAATTAAGATTAGATTGCTACCGCAAAGGCAATATATCAGCAGATCAAGTTTTTAGCAATATATTCAGATGGCTAATCAGACCCGAAGCGAAGAAGGTCAGATTAGAAGATACTCAAGAGGAAGTAGGACTCGTATTATATACAATACCAAAAGGAGAAAAATATAATCAATTAAAAGGTTTTGAAATTACAACCAAGTCAGGTCGTGTAATAGATGCTTTTCCTCAAAAGAAATACGATGAAGAAGCTGAAATGGCAGAGGCTATAGAGGAATACTACCGAGAGAAAGAAGAACTTACACGAAAGAAACCTGACTTGCGTGTTGATACGGTAAAAACCGAAAAAAAAGAAAAACCCGAACAACTTGAGTTGTTTGACACAAGTGCATTTGCTGAAAAAGAAGATTACGTGACAAGGAGAGCGAATTTACCATCGTTCCCCATCCGTTCAAAACGCAGAATTAGAGGATAACATATAAAGAAAAAAGCGAAGATTACATCTTCGCTTTTTTATATTATACCTATTATATCCTTATATGCCCTGCGAGTACTACTCTAACCAAGGTTCAATGAATGATGCGGCAGGATTTTCAACCGGATCAGTAACCTCAAATGGAGGTATAAAAGGTTCATCAGGATGTTCTACCGGATCAATCGGAGTAGGTGGTTTCGGCGGAGTAGGTGGAGGTGTTGGACCCGGAGACGGTGCTGATACGTGATGGTCGTGTTTACAGCAAACCTTATGACCTAACCATTTGTCAACGATGTTGTGTTTACCTAATATAAGGTGACTGCAACAATCAATATATGATAATCCTACGCCTAATGCTGTTTGACCAATACCTGCAGATATCTTAGATAAACCTGATGCGGATAATGCTGGGTTATAATCTGCAGATATCATTTGCTTAGTACCTTTAGATGCCTTTTTGATACCTGACGCCATCCAAGTCATTGAACCGATGAAGTTCAAACAAACCATAGTAGCTAATACTTTGTCTGTCGTAGTAACGCCTTCGCAAAGAGTTAATCTCAAGGGTTCCATCAAAATACCATCCAACAAAGTAGTTTCCAAGAACTTCATAAACTTATTCTTATCCTCGCCAAATTCATTTTGGTCATGAACTTCTTCAAGTTTATTCCAGAAAGTTTTCCAACCTGAATCTTTGCCGTACATAGCATCATTTTCAGCCAAAGCAGCTAGACGCTTAGCATCTTCTTTATTTGAAGCAGCTTTTAATACACTGACTAAACCTTGATACATTTGAGCTTTAACTCTTTTAACCTGTTCGTCTTTAACTTGTGCAATCAAATCGTCTGCAGTAATTTTGGGATCTGCATCGGGATGATTTGCTTTATAAAGTGCCAACAAAGTAGCTTTATTCTTATCACTTGGATCCTGAATACATTTCATAGCTGTTAATGACTGAGTAACTGCCGCAATTTCTTCCGGAGTAGTATCAGCATCAGCTAAGTGTGCAGAAATTTCTTTTTGAAGCTCCGGAATTTGTTTGTCAAATTCTGCCTTGAGGTATTTATCTATTGTTTCAGGCGGAACTAATTTATCCAATAATTTTTCTCCGCTTTCCGCAATAAATTCGTCAACCCATTCTTTATTCCAATTTTGTTTTCTTGCATCAACTGCAGCTTTTGTATTGGCACGATAATCAGTATCCTTTGCAACAGCTTTTCTTGCTTCAGTTTGTTTTTTCTTAATTTCTAATTGTTCTGCCTTTGCTTTTTCAACACCTGCTTTATTAGCTGAATCGCTATCGCTGCTACCCCACCAACCGGCAGTTATAGTGTTCATAAAGCCATTACCAAGTTTTTTAGCAGCTGCCGTTGTTGTACCTTCATTAGAGTCACCCCATTTAAAGAGGCTTGTAGCCAAGTCAACAACACCGGTTGCAGTGTCGCTAACACCTCTGACGGTATCACCAACTACGCCTAGTCCGACTGCATCCATACCGTCAGCTACCAGATCAGTCGTTGCTGTAACAACGGCACTCGGTGCATCCAATACATCAGTCAAGCCATCATAGAATTGATTCATTGATTTTTTAAGTTTATCCATACCTGCAATATCATCAGTTACAAGCAATTTTCCTTTTTCATCAATAAGAACTTCACCTGTCATTTGACCATACGCAATAAGGAGAGCTTCTTTTGGAATAATATTTTCATCAACACGTTGTTTGATTAATTCTTCAACTTTGTCACTTCCCATAGCATCAAGTTCTTCTTCGGATTTACCTAAACGCTGACGTATATCAAATAATGTTTTCTTATTAATGATACTTGCATCTGATTCATCAAGCATATCTTTTGCAATTTGCTTAATGGTAGTTTCAACAATTTTATCAACTTTTTCATTTGTATATTCGCCGCCTTTTAATGCCCAACCTGCAAGATCTGCGATACCACCGACAAGATTTAATGCACCGTTTGCTATTCTGACAGGAGCAGCTGCACTTTGAAGAACTTCTTTTGCGTTGCTTTCTTCCATTTCGTCTATAGCATCAATTCCTTTTTCCGGCCATTTATTAATGTGTTCACCGACAGCAGAAGTAAATGATGTTGCCTGAGCAGCAACTTCTCCTACCAAGTGAACAGGAGCAGTCCATTCGCCGTTCTTAATACTCATCTTGACTCTGTTATTAGCATTATCTAAAGCATCTTTAGCTTCCGTAAAGCCGATTTCACCATCGATAAATTTAATTGCACTCTTACCGGCTTGTACTGTTGCGGCAGCAGCATTATAAAATGCTCCGTGCTCTTCCGGAGCTGAAGCATATGTAGGTCTGCCATCGCTCAACAATCTTGCATTTTTATAAACCGCTCTTTGTAAATTACCATACGCGGTAACTTTAGCTTGGGCATCAGCACGATCTTTTTCAAGAGTTTTTTGTGCTTCGGGATCAATAGGATTAGTTGTATCCGCTAAAGTTTTGTTTAATTCCTCAAGATCCTTTTTACTAGCAGCCAAAGTTTTATCAATTTCATTATATGTTAGTCTGTGAACTGCATCTAAATCCAATGAACCATCTTCTTTCTTAGGTAACAATTCTGCGACTTGAGCAACTGCGCTATCAAATTCTTTTTGATCATCAGCAAAGGATTTACTTACTGCTTTCAAATTAGTATAAGCATCAATTTTTGCCTGCTCAGCTTTTACATCAGTACCTGATGCTGCAATAATATCATCAGGAGCGCCATTCAACTCTTCAAGTTTCGCTTTGCTTGCAGCAATTTCCTCATCAATCTTTGTAAGAGAAAGTTTATAAACAGCTTCTTTATCTAAATCGCCATTTTCTTTAGGCGGTAACAATTTAGCAACTTCATCAACTGCCTTATAAAATGCAGCAACATCACCGGCAGGAGCGATTACATCTTTTTCTTTTCCTTTTGAAATATTACCAATCGGTGCAAAATAATATAAGGGAAGAAGTTTGTTAGGATCAACAGAAGCAGCTACCGCATTATCGTCAGCTTTAGCTTTAGTTTCAGCAGCTTTTTTTGCTTCTTCGGCTTTTTTTGCTTCTTCTGCTTTTCTTGCCTCTTCGGCTTTTCTTGCCTCTTCGGCTTTTCTTGCTTCTTCAGCTTTTCTTGCCTCTTCGGCTTTTCTTGCTTCTTCAGCTTTTCTTGCTTCTTCAGCTTTTCTTGCTTCTTCAGCTT
>JAZLLQ010000040.1:0-36375 GCA_045598245.1 Candidatus Gastranaerophilales bacterium | reverse complement strand
AAAATTGTTTAAAGATAGCATGGTCATGGCTAATATGCCAATTAAACTCATCGCTATCATCATTTCTGATACCGAAAATCCTCTTGTCGTCTTTCTCTTTTGCATAATGACTCCTGTATTATTAATTCAATGTAATTACATATTTGTTCGCAGTTAACGCCCTATACTTATATTCCCGTATTTTGAGAAATTTAAACTTATATTAATACAATTTGTTACATTTCGTAATACACTTTAACACGTATATTAATCAGTAACAATAGTAAGCAATTTTCTCGTTACTCTAGCTAAAAATATTGTACAAGCACCAAATATAAAATCATAAATTAATTGCATACCTGTCAAAAGCCAAAAGCAACTCAGAATCAAGAAAAGCTGTTCACCCTGAAAAAACATAAGTATCGTTAAATATATAATACCTATTAAATGTACGCAAATTATACCTGCCAAAGAAGCCTTAATGATTCGATATTTATTGTTTGCATTTTTCATAATATTTGATATAAAAAATATTGCAGGGAAAAAACCTAACAAATATCCGAATCCCGGTTTAAGAAAATACGAAATTCCACCACCTGAGGAGAAAACCGGAACACCTATAATACCGGCCAAAATATACAAGAAAACTGCCAACATACCACCTATCGGTCCCAACAAAGCAGCAATAAAAAATACAGTCGGTACTTGCGGTATATATGTAAAATTGCTGAAAAATGTGGCTGATTCTCCCCTGTAAGAATCGTACGGACTGAACAAATTAAGCGCAAACAAATCAAACTTGGTAAATGTTGCAACTATTAATAGAATTATGCAAACACAAATAATGGAAATAGTACCTATGTTAAAATCAGGATAACCGTCTTTTAACTGAAATCTTTCGTCTGATAATATTGATTTCCAAAATTTACTTTTTACCATTATGCCTCTATCTTGCTTTTATTGTATTCTATTAACAATTTTAATTTATCAGAATATATATTAGGAGTCCACATTATTAAGGCATCTTCATTATTATCCTGATAATATTTTTCTCTCGTTCCTATGGTTTCAAACCCATATTTTTGATAAAGATTTATCGCCGGAATATTGGACATCCTAACTTCTAAAGTAAACCACTTTACATCAAGTTTCTTTGCCTCATCAAATATATATAACATCATTTGTTCAGCCAATTTTTGCCTTTTACAACCTTCTCTAACAGCGAATGTTGTAATATGACCTTCCCCCAAGATATCCCAAAACCCACAATAACAAATCACTTGACCATTATCATTAAGTCCAACGTAATAATGTGCAAGTCTATTACTGATTTCACTTTTAAAAGAATTTTCCGACCAATGGTATTTCCCAAAGGAAACCGATTCAATTTCCATAATAGAAGGAATATTTTCTTCTTTCATTTTTTGAATACGCAATTTAATCATACATATATTATATGACATAAAAAATAATGTAATACTAAAGATATATTTATTTTAAATTACTTAATTCAAATTTAACCGCATCAACCGGTATTCTCAATTTTTCACCATTCAAAAGTGCCTGTTTATATTCTTTCACAGCTTCTTCTTTTTGAGAATTCATAAGATAAATTTTTGCCAAAATATAATGTAAATCAGCCAAATCAGGATTTTCATATAAAGCATCTTCTAACTTTTCTATTGCCAAATCAACTTTTTGCTCACCTATAAGAATAACGGACAAGGTCTTATATGCATCAATGTCATTTGGATTAATTTCTATAGTTCTTTCCAAAAATCTTATGGCAGTTTCTTTATCATTCGCTTCATTATATATGCAAGCTAAATTATAATACGCCCAACTATACTCCGGATTAATCTGTATGACTTTTTTATAATAGTTAACCGCTTTTTGTTTATCACCTAATTTATTATATTCATAAGCCAAATAAAACCAAGCATAAGAATCTTCCGGATTTAGTGTTATAGCCTTCTCTAAATGAACAATAGCTTCTTGTGAAATATTTTTCTTTGCAAGTAAACAACCTAAATTAAAATGAGAATTTGAATCTTCCTCATCAACAGATAAAACTTTCTTGTAAAGCTCAATTGCTGTATCAACTTCACCCATCTGATCATTTAAAAAAGCTAAATTATAATTATAATCAGCATCATCAGGTGAAAGCTCAACTGCTTTTTTATATGCTTCAAGAGCCATCGGCTTATTTTTCATTTTTTCATAAATAATGCCTATATTGAAATACAAATCTCCGGCATCAGGGAAAGCTGCAACTAACGAATTAAACAAGTCTAACGCAGCACCTAAAGAACCGTCATCCAAATATAAAAAAGCCAATTCTTTTTTCGCAACATAATCATCCGGATTAGTTTCAATTTTTTGTTTCAATTCAGCTATTTTTTCTTCAATATTTTCAGCCACTTCCAAAATAATTTCCTTAGAATAACTAATATATTATATATTAACATTTTTTTTTAAAATGTAAATCTTACAAAATAATAATTGCAATAAAACATACAACAATTGAATGATTACAAACAAAAGATATATATGTATGATTAAGCTGATATAAAAGATTAGAGGGAGAAGAAACGTGGCTAAAAAAAGCGCAGAAAAGATTTCCGAAAAGAAACCTAATTTACGTGTTGTTAGGGAAACAACAGCTTATAACGATATCAAATTAAAAGACTGGAGAAACTATAAGCACATAGAAACAGGTACTCTTTGGAACTACGCTTCCAGAGACAATACAAACGGTCACAGCTACGATTACCACGGAAATTATATTCCTCAAATTGCACATCAATTGCTAGAACGCTACACTAAAGCTCAAGATGTGGTTTTGGATTTATTTCTTGGGTCAGGCACAACAGCTATTGAATCACTGAATATGGACAGACGCTGCATCGGTGTTGAAATTCAGAAAAAGATGTGTGACTATGTATCAGAAAAATTCACAAGAGAAGAACTTGATAAATCAGTCAAAATAATTAACGGTGACAGCACTACAGAAGAAGTAAAAAAACATATATTCGCAACATTAAAAGGTTTGGATGAAGAATATGCACAATTTTTGATGTTACACCCTCCGTATGCAGATATAATAAAGTTTAGTGATCTTGATGGCGATTTATCAACTATTAAAAAAACTGAGGATTTTCTTGAAGGTTTTAAAAAGGTAGCACAAGTCGGATATGATTGCCTTGAGAAAAAAAGATTTGCAGCTCTTATTATTGGAGACAAATATGCAAACGGCGAACTCATCCCTCTGAGTTTCTTGTGTATGCAAAAAATGCAAGAAGTCGGTTTTATGCCAAAAGCAATTATTGTAAAAAACATTGAAGGTAACGAAAAAGCAAAAGGAAAAAATGCAAACTTATGGCATTACAGAGCTTTGGCCGGCGGCTTTTACATTTTCAAACACGAATATATAATATTATTTCAAAAAGAAGGAATTAAACATAAAAAAAACTGAGGTTTTTAGGCCTCAGCACTAGCACAGAAATAGTTAATTAGTAAGGAGATATACAAGGTATCTTCCGTCATCTTCCACCCCCTCGGGTGAGAAGCGACCGACACTACTGTATTTCTACTTTCATTATTCCACGCTTTTTCTCTTTTAAACCTTCTGTTTTTATAAAAATAAAAATTTTTATCAAAAAGCAAGCTACATCTATCTTTATAGTGCTTAATAATTTTTTACAAAATTTTATTATTCTTTACCTTCTTAACATTCTTAACTAAAAACCGCAATATTACTTGTGTTTTTAGGTTAAATATGTTAAGATGTAATGAGTGTGGATATGTATTTAAAAAAAAGTTAAAAAAACAAGGCAAATATTTTTTTTATTTGTTTTGATTTAAGTATGCAAGAAATCGAACAATGACAAATCAGATACTTTTTCACAAAGCAGAAATGGTCAAATACGTTTCTTACAAGCACAATCGAGATTAATTTCAGAGTACAGGAGTTATAAAAATGGTTAAAAAATCACAAACCGGTTTCACATTAACCGAGGTAATTACAACCATCGCAATAGTTGGTTGTATTGTTTTGCTTGGCATTGGCATGTTCACGCACGTCAGAATGGATAATAATTTAGTACAAACGAAACAAGCAAGACTCGACAGCGCAGTAAAGAGTGCGGCACAAAGTATTATTGGCAAAGAAGGAGCTTTGACAGCATCGCAAGCATGTTCTGCAACAAATTGGCAGACAATGTTAATGAACAAATTAAATGCTAAAAACGGCGGTACCGTTAAAGTTAACGGCATAGATTCAAAAGCTGTAAGAATAAGCGGTATTGGAACAATTGCAGTACAAATATCAAGTAGTTGCGGAGCCTCATGGGACAATGTAAATATAACAGCAAGAAGAACGAACCCACCGGTTGCCTTATTTGCAGTTCCTGATGATGAAGCAACAAGTATGGATGTTCCTACACAGGTTACACCTACATTCGTTGCAACATCGGATGACCCGACTGCAACAGGAGTAGGTATTACAACTATTGATGAACCAAGTGAAACAGAAACCGAAGACGGTACCTACGAATCATCAATTTCAGATTATACGGATACTGAAGGAAACACATACATAGCAGAAACTCCTGTTACAACTTTCTCAGTTACTTCAAGTTCCGTTAGTGAAACATATACGTCAACAGGTCAAGCTACAACGGTTGCAGTTTTACCGCAAAAAGTTACAGCTGCATCAACAGCAATAGGTGATAACACAACAGATGTTTGTTGGAACACAGATAATTATACATACACTTCCGCTTGTACCGACAAGGATGGTAATCATATAAATCTTCCTTTCTACATGAAAATCAATGAAAGCACATGTATTCCGGCGTACTGTAAAGGTAACGGCGAATTAAACGGGCAACTTATTACATCAGGCATGATTAATAACGTTTGTGCTGACGAAAAAGGTAACGCAGGTCAATGCGGTTGTCCTAAAGGAAAATCGTTTTGGGCTGCACAATATATTATAAGTTCAGATATTCAGGGCATATGCTTACATGACTGTAGTGAACTCAACATGGTTGAAAGTACAATACAACCCGGCAATTGCGTTTGCCCTTCAGGAACAGAATGGGATAACGATATTAAAAAATGTATTGATCCTGAAAGCTGTCCTGAACCGTATTTAATGTGGGACGGTTCTCAATGCGTATGCGACAAGAGCAAAGTAGTGCTTGCAAATGATGAAATTTATTCAAATGACGTAAGCAAAGCCTGCAAAGAAAAATGCGATACAGCTAACTACTGGTTCCCAAATAAAGACCAAACCGTATGTGAAAGAAAACTTCCGCCATGTACAGATTGCTTAAAAGAACTAAACATGTCTACATACGAATGTCAATGTAAAGCAAACACCACTAATACTGACATGATTAATTGCGGTGTAACCGACAACAAATACTTCACCGGTGTAGGCAATTGTGTTGCAGCTTGCGATAAAGATTATAAAATAAGAAACCCATATCAAATAACATCTTGTATTTGTCCGGCAACGCAACCGCAAGGTATGATTTTAGGTCAGTACGAAAAATATGACCCTTCAAATTCAGTAACTTGTAAAACTTGCGATACCGTACATACAAACAGAATTTACGGCACAGCTGCACAAGAAGGCAATTGTGTATGTATGGATAGCATAGCAATTACATTTGATACTGACGAATACTATGACACAACTCAACCAAATTGTAAAAACGTATGTCCGGAAGGTACAATTCCTGACGCAACTCATACATACTGCTATAACCCTGATCCTGTATGCGGATGTTTAGAAGTACTGGTAAATCACAAATGCGTATGTAATGAAAACATCACAACAGCACAATTAAAGCAATGTGCAGATTTAAAATCAGGAAATATTTTTGATGCAACAGCTCCTCAATGTCAAGCACCTTGTAACGGCACAGCAGTTCCTGCCGAATCATTAAAGGCTTGTTCTTGCAGCTGCTTAAAATCATATAACGGAACAACTTGTGTTTGCGATCCAAATGCAGTTGACCAAAAATGTTTAAATGATGATGAAAAATTTGACGCAAGTCAATATAATTGTAAATCTTGTAAAGAACCAAACAGACAGTATGATGCATCAGGTGCGTGTGTTTGTAAATCAGCAACACAAATCGCATACTCAGGTCCAAATATGAAATACGATCCGACTGCAGCCACTTGCGAATCACCATGTAGCGGAATTGGAATAAGAAGTATAAATAATCCTTATGAATGTATTTGTCCTTCTGTTAAACCATCAAGCTATGTAATTACACCGGGATATCATTATAGTGCAGCTGCAGGTATTGCAAACGGATGTATGGCACCTTGTCCTATTGGTGATTACTGTCCGGGTACAAGACCTGACAGTCCGAATACACCAATCATAGACCCTGATGATCCAAATCCTGTAAAAGATACTTTATATACAACCGGCGATGTTATGAAATGTCCTTGCGGTAATTACGGTGCAGTTACAGGATTAAGCAAAGCTGCTTGTTCAGGCAAGTGTAAAGCAGGCTATAATTGCCCTATCGGCAGTACTTCCGCAACACAAAAGAAATGTACAGGTAATCAATTATGCAGAGAAGGTATTTGCCAAATAGAAAATTGTTCAATACCGACAACACCTAATACAGAACATACTGCTTGTGTTTGCCAACAATACAAACCATCTACTTTTGTAATTACACCCGGATATCACTATAGTGCATCCGCAGGTGTAGCAAATAACTGTATAGCACCTTGTCCTGTTGGTGATTACTGCCCCGGCACAAGACCTGACAGTCCAGATCAACCAATTGTAGATCCTGACGATCCAAATCCGATAAAAGATACTACATACATAACAGGTGACGTTATGAAATGTCCTTGCGGTAACTACGGTGCAGTTACAGGATTAAGCAAGGCTGCTTGTTCCGGCAAATGTAAAGCAGGTTATAATTGTCCTGCAGGCAGTACATCTTCAACACAAAACAAATGTACAGGTACTCAATTATGTAAAGAAGGTGTTTGCCAAATAGAAACTTGCTCATCACCAAGTATCCCAAATACTCAACATACAGCTTGTATTTGTCCTTCAACCAAACCCTTGGAATATATGGGTGTATCAAAGGGCTACTACTATAACCCTACTGCCGGTGTAGCTAATAAATGTCAAACAATTTGTCCTGAAGGTAACTATTGTCCAGGCTCTTATCCCGAACCTGATCCTGTTACCCCTGAACAAAATCCTAACTATCCTGACGGCGTATACAAATGCCCTTGCGGTACTTACGGTGCAACAAAAGGATTATATAATAGCTCTTGCTCAGGATTCTGTGCAGCAGGCTATCACTGTCCAAGTGCAAGCGTAAGCGAAAAACAAGAAAACTGCCCTGCAAATAGCATCTGTTTAGAAGGTGTATGCGAACCTGAATTATGCGAAACTCCTTCAGTACCTGATTCAACAAGAACAGTTTGCGTTTGCGCACAAACAAAACCAATTGGTTTTGTCATCACACCGGGCAAACACTATGATGCTAATGCAGGCATCTCTGCTTCTTGCTTGGCAAAATGTCCTGTCGGCGATTATTGTCCGGGTACCCAACCTAATAATCCTGAAAAATTAATCGTAGACAAAGACGATCCAAATCCAATTCCTGATAAATTAGTTTATCCTGCAGGCGATGTTCTTAAATGTCCTTGCGGTACTTACGGAGCAATTACAGGATTAAGCAAAGCTGCTTGTTCCGGCAAATGTAGTGCAGGTTATACTTGTCCTGCCGGTAGTACAAAAGATAAAGCTCAGGCTTGTGCAAAAGACAAAATATGCTTATATGGTGTATGTGAACCCCAAGAATGTCCGGCTCCGTTAATTGCAAACAAAGCACAAACTGAATGTATTTGTCCTGCGACACAACCTGTCGGAATGGTAATTGAGGCAGGCTATTACTACGACTCAAATGCTGTAGCTACACTTTGTAAATCAAGTTGCCCTACAGATATAGCAAAAATACAGAGTTGGATACTTTCACATTCAGATAAATTCACAAAAACAACAACAGTATATGACGCAACAAAAGTAGGATGTATCGGAGAATGTAGCGGCAACTACATAGCAAGTGTAGACAAAACAGCTTGTATATGCGGTTTAAGTGCAAGCTCAGCACCTGCAGGTCATTACTTTGATGCAACAAGTTGTACCTATAAAGAATGTCCAAAAGGACACTATTGTCCGGGTCAAACTCCTGATCCAAACCCATCACCGGAACAGGATCCAAATTACCCGACAGGCGTAATCAAATGTCCTTGCGGCACCTATGGGTCAGTAACAAAATTAACAACTTATACTTGCTCAGGAAAATGTAAAGAAGGTTACAGATGTCCTTCAGGTAGCGTATCAGACAAGGCAGTAGCTTGCACTGCAGGTCAAACTTGTCCTCAAGGAACTTGTACTCCTGGAACTTGCGACTTCCCGTCAACAAGCTCATCACCATACACTTCTTGCAATATCTGCAGAACAGAAGCATCTATAAGAGAAACCAATCCAACATACATATCAAGTGAAGAAGTATATTCCGGCAACTTACCAACTTGTAAAAAATGTAAGAGCAACAAAATATACGATGCATCAGGTATGTGCGTATGTCCTGCAGATCAACAACTTTGGTACGATGATAAATGTAATAAGTGCCAAAAATGGAACAAAATATACTTGTTAAGACAATATTCTCAATATGAACCTTCTTGCACATTAGGTCAATATATGAAAGGTGATAAGGTATGCTTCGAAGGCGGCAACAACAGAGCAGTTGGTGACGACATGAAAGCAGCAGCCGATAAACTTTCATCAAAAGATAAAGCAAGAACATTCAACGGAGTATTTGCTTATATGGTTGCGGAAAATGGCAATACAGCTGAAGTTGTCGGCACATTCACAATCAACAGCTGGTACACAACATTCTATCAAAACAAAAATGATTACAGCTACAACGCAGAAACATACCCAATGAATATCAAAACAGGTACTTGCGAACAAGTTTGTACTGTAAACGGTTCAGCCAATGCAGATTGTGTATCTACTTGCAAGTACTTACGAGATAATATCAAAACAAATACAATGACTAACACTTGCGTATATGCAGAAACAAACTTCCCTGCATATGTAGGCAAATCATTAGGTGATCCCAGAGACGAATATTGTAAAGGCGGTAAAATCGTTATGAATAACGGTTGCGAATACAATATCGGCGGTTACTTGAGAAGATACTCTTCACCACTTATCCTTGACTTAAAGGGTGACGGTTTCAAATTCACAACATTGGAAGATGGTGTAATATTTGACCTCGACAATGACGGAACTCCTGAAAGAATTTCTTGGTCAGCTCCTCAAACTGAATTTGACAACGCATTCTTAGTATTAGATAAGAACAAAAACGGTCAAGTAGATAACGGCGGTGAATTGTTCGGCGACCAAAACGGTTCAGCTAACGGCTTCATTGAACTTGCTAAATACGATGATAACAATGACAGAATAATCAACAAAGATGATAAGATATTCAATGAACTTCTTCTTTGGGTTGACTTCAACAAAAATGCTAAAGTCGATTATGATGAAAACGGCAAAACTGCTGAATTAAAAACACTTTCAGAAGCAGGTGTTACCGAATTATCATTGGATTATAAAGTTCAAAAGGATGAAAAAGGAAATATCTTAACCGATATTTACGGCAACATCACAGGCTTCATCGGCAGCTTCAAAATGATGATAGAAGATGCGGCAGGTAAACTCGTAGAAGTCGTAAGAACAATGATAGACGTATTCTTTATGTCAGAATAAATATCAAATATGATATAAAAAGAGAACGGCGTGACAGCCGTTCTTTTTTTGTGGTAATATCATTTTATCTTTATTAATTGGAATAAAAATGAATTACACAAAACCAATAAACACATATAAATCAAAAATAAGAGCTTTCGCCATAGGTGATGTTGAAATACCGGAAACATCCTCGTTGCCGTTCCTCAAAGCAGAAAACGGCAACAATAAAGCCTTTTTAGCAATAGAGGTTATGATGCATGTACCAAATAATTACTCACCGATATTAAAAGAATATTGGGGAGATGTAATAAATGACATGCCATCCTGGTTTGAAAAAGTTCAAGAAACAGAATGTGACATAGTTGCACTAAAGTTCAACATAAATGAAGAAAATGAAATTCCAAAAGCTCTTGAATTATTGAACAAAATACTTACAAAAAGTAAAAAAACACTTCTTATAACAGGTTCTAACAAAAAAAATCTTGATGCCAAATTGTTGCATCAAATTGCCGAAACAGTTAACAGGCCAAGCATTATAGGAATTGCAGAAGAAGAAAACTATAAAAGTTTTGCTAAAATTATCGCAGAAAAAGGACATGCAGTAGTTGCGAGAACACCAATTGACATAAATTTAGCAAAAGAGCTAAACATATTACTAACAGAATACGGTGTTTCATCTGACAAAATTTTAATTGATACAAATATGGCAGCCCTCGGTTATGGACTTGATTACGGTTACAGCATTATGGAAAAAGTAAAATTAGCAGGACTTGGCGGTGATGAAATGCTCAACATGCCAATAATAGCATTTGTAGGAGAAGAAGCATGGAAAGCAAAAGAGGCAAGAATTGATAATTTTGAAAAAAATTACGGAACCTTTAAAGAACGAGCAATCGCTTGGGAAAGTGCAACTGCAACATCAATTATGCTTGCAGGTGCAAATATTTTAGTTTTATGGCATCCTGACGTTTTGGCAGGTTTAAAAAACTTCATGGAGGAAATATAAATGGGATTGAGCGGTATTCAAATTTTCAAATTTCTCCCTGGAGCCCAAAAAACAGAAAATGCAAATTGCAAAAAATGCGGTTGTGCTACTTGCATGGCTTATGCAATGAAGTTAGCCAAAGGTGATATAAGCGTAGATTTATGTCCTTATATTGATGATGAATTAAAGAAAAATCTTGAACAGGAAAATAAAAAACCTCAAGTCAAAGTGGAATTTGGTAAAAACAAAAAAGTTTGTATCGGTGATGAAAACGTTATGTTCAGACATGACAAAACCTTCGTTAACCCTTGCGCCTTCTCTATAACACTCAAAACTTCTGATAACAATTTTGAGAAAAAACTAAAAAACATTCTTGCATATAAAATATGCAGAGTAGGTGATGAATACGGTATTGATGCTATTACCGTAATTAATGACAGTAATGATTTCGAAAGCAAAATACAGGTTGCTTTAAAAACAGATATTCCCTGCATTATATATGCAGAAAAACTCGAACAATTATTAAATTTGACAGATAATTTAAAAGAATACAAGCCTCTGATATATCTAAAAAATCAGGATTTGGAAGAAATATCCGAGATTGCGAAATTCTGTCCTGTTATAATTGACGGAGAAAACGAAGAAATCTTAACTCAAAAAACTGAAAAACTGCTAACATCAGGCATAAAAAACATTGTATTAAATCTGTTACAACCAATAAATACAAAAACAATAGAAACTTTGACAATGATTAGAAGGAGTGCAATAGAAAAGAAATTCGAACCACTTGGCTTTCCTGTTATGATTTCTTATAATCTTACAGGGAACATTTCAATTGACACGATTAAACTTTCAACCGCAATATGTAAATATACTAATCTGATTGTTTTAAACAAACTTAACGAGGCTCTGATGACCTCTATTTTGACTTTAAGAATGAACATCTATACCAACCCGCAAAAACCTTTGCAAGTAGAACCAAAATTATACGAAATAGGTGATGTAACGCCAAATTCTCCTGTTATTGTTACAACAAATTTTGCGTTAACTTATTTTGCTGTAGTAAACGAAATTGAAAGTTTATCTCAGGGAACATACTTAATAATTACAAATTCTGATGGAATGAGTGTTTTAACTGCTTGGTCTGCATCAAAATTCACAGGCGAAATTATAGCAAAAGCAGTAAAAACTTCAGGAATTTCAAAAAAAGTAACACATAATAATCTGATAATTCCGGGACTTGTTGGAGATTTAAAAGAAGAATTGGAAGAAGAATTACCTGAATTTAATATTATTGTCGGCACGAATGAAGCAACAGACCTTCCTGATTTTTTACAAAATTGTCGTTAATTCTTTAATAATTTCTACAAAGATACAAATTGTGATATAATAAAGCCAAACGTTTCGCAGATTATCAAAGGAGAAGATTTGAGATGCCGATGAATATAACAGAAAAAATTTTTGCCGCACATGCGGGAGTAGACGAAGTCAAAGCCGGTGATTTAATTACGGCAAAAGTTGATATAACTTTAGCTAACGATATAACAGGACCGGTTGCGATTAAAGAATTTAGAAAAATCGGTGTAGATAAAGTCTTTGATAAAGAAAGAGTAGTTTTCGTACCTGACCACTTCGTACCTAATAAAGACATCAAATCAGCAGAACAAGCAAAAATGATAAGAGATTTTGCAAGAGAACAAGATTTAACAAACTATTTTGATGTCGGCAGAATGGGCATTGAACACACACTGTTACCGGATAAAGGGATAGTAGGGGCAGGTGATTTGGTAATTGGTGCAGACAGCCACACGTGTACTTACGGTGCATTAGGTGCTTTTTCAACAGGAGTTGGTTCGACTGATTTGGCTTGCGCAATGGCATCGGGTGAAACATGGTTCAAAGTTCCAGAAGCTATAAAGGTTGAATTTAACGGCAAATTAAACAAATGGGTAGGAGGAAAAGATTTAATCCTACACCTCATTGGAGATATAGGTGTTGATGGAGCTTTGTATCAAACACTTGAAATCTCAGGCTCTGCTATCTCTGAAATGCCAATGGACGGACGTTTTACAATATGTAATATGGCAATTGAAGCAGGTGCTAAAAACGGCATCATTCCACCTGACGCAATTACTGAAGAATATTTGAAAGGCAGGACAATACGCCCTTATAAATTCTATCAAAGTGATGAAGACGCTCACTATACAAGAGTTTTAAAATACGATGTGGCTGATATTGAGCCTACGGTTGCTTTTCCTCATTTACCGGAAAATACAAAACCAATTTCACAAGTAGGAGATGTTAAAATTAATCAGGCAATAATAGGCAGCTGTACAAATGGCAGACTTTCAGATTTAAAATTAGCTGCTGAAATTTTAAAAGGAAGAAAAGTTCATAAAGATGTAAGATTAATTGTATTCCCCGGAACTCAAGATATTTACATGAAAGCAATTGAACTTGGGTATGTTCAAACCATTATTGAAGCAGAAGGAGCTGTTTCTACACCGACTTGCGGTCCTTGCCTGGGCGGACATGCCGGAATTTTAGCGGCAGGTGAAAGAGCAATTTCAACAACAAACAGAAACTTTGTAGGAAGAATGGGGCATGTAGATAGCGAAGTTTATCTTGCTAACCCTGCAATTGCGGCAGCAAGTGCAATATTAGGAAGAATAGGTTCACCTGAAGAACTTTAATTACTACACTAAGATACTTCCCTTAGATAAACTTTCCATCATGTTGACCGTTCTTAAAGCCATCACGAAATTATTTAACGGGGTAGAAAAACCTTTGACCTCTGTACTGTACTTATCTGCATTATTAAAGATAACTACCTTACCGTTGTGAGTAAGCAATACATCACATATTTCAGCCTTTTCGGCAGCTTTGAGAGACTTTTCATAATTTTCCCGAAAAGATGCGGTACTTTGAGCCAATTCTTTTTCAATAGGTTTTTCACTTTTTATATATACTTTGCCGAAATTTTGTTTGGAAATAGTATTAATATTCATAGTCTACCTGATTAACTTTCTTAATTTACGCTCAGATTGAATTGCAGAGTTCATAGCCGTTTTTAATCTAACAACAAAACATTCATTGTTAAATGGCGTAACTTCACCTAAAATCCTGTCCTTCACGTAAGTTTCACCATTTTCTTTGACATACACATCAAAAAACTTTAAATTTGCACACTGCTTTAGTTTCTTACGTAAACCATTAGCATGCCCGGAATCAGACATTGACAAAACTGCCCCTTCGATATTATTGGCTAAATAAACAGCTCCAAAAGTTTGATTACAACACTTACTTACGTACATTTCCATTCTCAATTTTATCCGCATACGCTACTGCATAACAAAACCGTTCAAATGCAGTATGTCCCGGAGGATTATATTTAACACCGGTAATTTTATTTTTCGTATATATATCTCCATTAAATTCAATATAAACATCCATGAACTTTGATGCAATAACATTATCAATTTTATCTTGCAATTGCACACGCTCAACTAATGGAAGCTTTTTTTTCATGCGTATCATATACTTACGAGCTTCACTGTAATCGTATATTTGACCAAAATTTTGAGAAGACACCTTACTAATATACATGCTTGTTTCCTTAAACTACCATCTCTATTAAATAAAAAAAAAATATTTTTTGCTATTTATTTATATTTTGTTACAAAAAACACTTCCTTTTTTAAGGAAGTGTTTTTAAAATTTTAATTTATCCTAAACTACATTGGAGGAACCTTAGAAAAACCTTCTAATGGTCCAAAGAGCAAAGTAGTAATCGGATATGCCATTTCAAGCAAGAACAAAACAAAGAAAATTAGCAACATCGCGATAGCAACACCTTTTTGCATATCGGAAAATACAATAAGTTTATTTTGTTTTTTATAAGAAGAAAAATTCTTCATTTCAATCATGTGAACAGCCATAGGTAGAGATTTCTCCATCTCATCAATTACATGTTTAAGTTTAACCTTAATCATAATGTTATAAGCATCAGCATTTGACCACCAAAAGAAAGACACAGCCATACCAAGCAAAGCCATAATCAAATTAGCGGATATATTATAACTGAATGAAATATCTCTGGTAAAAAACATTATCAAATAAATACCAATAATTACACACAAATAAAATTTGTTAGTAGCAAAGTTTCTGTTTGCAAAACTTTCTTTTTCGTAGCAATACAACTCATATTGCTTAAATAATAAATCTTTATCCATATTATTTTCTTGTTCCATAAGAATAACCCTCTTAAATTCTCCAGTATTATATGTAGTCATTATTACATTTTTTTTCAAAAAACACAAGTTTTTATTCAGAAATACTATCACCATCGAGTGAATTAGCGGTTATCTCCACATATTCACCCCATGATTTTTTCATATCAGATATAAAATCATTTGTCACATTGACCCAAAGTGCAGGATTAACAAGTATTTTTCTGCCATGAATTTTAAAAATTACAGGATCGGTTCCTTTGTGCAAAAGCATAGTTTCTTTAATTGCATAAATATCTTCGTATTTCATATCTTTCTTTAGTGACAAACTAACTATATTAGTATTTTCAACAGGACGTACACTGTCGACAAAAACCTTAACGGACGGATTCTCTTCATCCTCGGATTTATTTAATTTTCCGGCTAAAATAACCTTCGCTTCAGACTGTAAAAACTGAGAATACTTTTCCATATTTTTAGAAAATAAAATAAAATCAATTTTTCCCGACAAATCTTCAATTGTACCAATTTTATAAGGAGTTCCGGGTTTTACATTTCCTTTTGCATCTGTTTTTTCCTTTGTCATTAATGCACGAACAGTTGTCAAAAGCCCACACAAAGTGACCGATTCACCATTTTTTAATTCGGAAAGTTCGCTTATGTTGTGCGTTGTTAAAAACGGCAAATGCTCTGCAATACTTGATAATGGGTGCGAAGTTACGTAAAAACCCAACAATTCTTTTTCAAAAGCCTGAATTTCGCTATCCTGAAATTCTTCGGGAGAACCGATAAGCTCAATTTTCTGAGGCTCATTGAATGCACCAAAAATATCCATCTGACCGGATTCTTCTCTTTTTACATCCTCATCAGCTCTGCTCATAATATAATCTATATTTTCAAAAAGTTGCTTTCTGCTTTTTCCGGTAAAAGAAAATGCCCCGACTTTTATCAAACTTTCCAAAGTCCTCTTATTACAACTTCTTACACGTTTGCAAAAATCATACATATCTTCAAACGGAGCTTTTTCACGTTGTGCAATAGCTTCTTCAATAAACGCAAGTCCGACATTCTTAATTGAAGCTAACCCAAAACGAATATTATCACCATCGGGGAAAAATCCTGCTCTCGAATGGTTAATATCCGGAGGCAAAACCTTGATGCCAAGTTTTAGACATTCGGCTATATAAGACTGTGTTTTTTCCTGATCATTATTTACACCTGTCAACAAAGCCGAAAAATATTCGACAGGATAATGCACTTTTAAAAATGCTGTTTCATAGGTTACATAAGCATAACAAACGGTATGCGCACGGTTAAAACAGTATTGAGCAAACTTAGTCATATTATCATACAAATCATTTGCCTTAGTTCTGTCAACACCCTTTTTCTCGGCACCATCAAGAAATTTAGGGCGATATTCTTCCATTATTTCAACTTTTTTCTTACCCATGGCTTTTCTCAGTTTATCAGCTTCACCCATTGTAAAATCGGCAAGAACCTGTACAATTTTCATAATCTGTTCCTGATAAACCATGGTGCCGTATGTGTCATTCAATATGGTTTCCAAAAGAGGATGCTCATAAGTAATTGGTTCTTTTCCCAATTTTCTGTTAACAAACAACTCAGGGTATTTTGCTTCAATAGGTCCGGGTCTATACAACGCCAAAACTGCACTTATATCCTCAAAAGTCGAAGCATGCATGGATGTAACCATCTGCTTCATTCCCGCAGATTCAATCTGGAATATACCGTTAGTATCGCCTTTTTGCAACATCTCATAGATTTCTATATCATCCAACGGCAAATGATTCATATCAAGCTCAATACCCTTACGCTCCTTAACCATATCCGCGGTTGCTTTGATTATAGTAAGGTTCTTTAAGCCTAAAAAGTCCATCTTCAGAAGTCCGACATCATCAATATTCGACATCGGATAAGTTACAACAACATTACCTTCTTTTGATAATTGCAGGGGTACAGAGTCTATCAACGGGTCTTTTGCGATAATTACACCTGCAGCGTGGGTACCGGTGTTACATGTTAACCCTTCTATTGACTTCGCAATATCAATAACTTCTTTAATTTTAGAATCGGTATCATAAATTTCTTTTAAAGGCATCCCGTCTTTTAAAGAATCATCAATATAAGTTTTAGGACCTGTTACCATCATTTTTGTGAGGTTATTGGATGTTGTAAAATCAAGTTGCAACACTCTTGCAACAGCTTTAACCGCAGCCTTTGCGGCATACGTGCCAAAGGTAATAATCTGGCAAACCTTATCTTCGCCGTACTTTTGGGTTACATACTCAATTACTTTAGAACGATTATCAATGCAAAAGTCTACGTCAACATCAGGCATGCTTACACGATCAGGGTTCAAAAATCTTTCAAACATCAACTTATGCTTCATAGGGTCAATTTCCGTAATCCCCAAAGCATAAGCTATTAAACTGCCCGCAGCGGAACCACGACCCGGACCCACAGGAATATCATGAGTTTTCGAATAATTAATATAATCCCAAACTATTAAAAAATATGCAGCAAACCCCATTCTCTCAATAACGCCGAGTTCGTACTTGCACCTTTCATCAAGCTCAGGTGTAATTTCACCATATTTTTCTTTCAACCCGTCATGGACAAGTTTGTGCAAATAAGTTTCAATTGTATATCCTTGAGGTACGGGATAATTCGGAAGTAATGTCTTACCGAGGTCAAGTATCAGATTGCATTTATCAGCTATCTTCATGCCGTTTTCTATACACTTGGCAAACATACTATCGTCCATCCAACTAAACGCCTGACGCATTTCATCAAGAGTTTTTACATAATATTCAGGACCGCCCGGCATTCTCATTCTTTTGGGGTCATCATAATCTTTCTGTGTTTGTAAACAAAGCAGAATATCCTGAGCCTTAGCATTTTCTCTTCTCAAGTAGTGGCTGTCATTAGAAATAATAAGCTCTATCCCCAACTCTTTTGCAATACTTATAAGTATAGGATTATTTTTCTTTTGCTCGGGCAAGTCGTGGTCCTGCAACTCAATATAATAGTCATCACCAAAAATATCCTTATACCATTGTGCAATTTTTTTAGCTTCATCAATTTTATCATTGGTAACAGCAGAATTAACTTCACCACCAAGGCACGCACTCAGACAAATCAAACCTTCACTGTATTTTTCAATCAATTCATGATTTATTCTTGGTTTATAGTAAAATCCTTCCAAATGTGCTAAACTCACTAACCGTATAAGATTTTTATAACCTTGCAAATTTTTAGCAAGCAAAACTAAGTGATATCGGGGATTATTGTTAGGGTCTTGCTCTTTTATATCGCCTGTATGGACGTAAAACTCACATCCGAGTATCGGTTTTACATTGTTTTCTTTTGCAAGTTTATAAAACGCAATTGCACCGTACATAACACCGTGGTCTGTAATTGCACAGGCAGGCATGTCATTTTCTTTGCAGAATGAAACAAGCTCTTTTAATTTTATTGCACCATCAAGCAAACTGTATTCAGTGTGCAAATGTAAAGGCACAAATTGCTGCATATTCCTAACCCCCTTATATTCAGCCATGATAACACAGACAAACATGTATTAGAAGTTATTATGACGAAAGTTTTACAAGATAAGAATGTTTTTCGGTAACTTGAGACACTCCTTCGCAACGACATGCGATTTGTCATTACGAGGAACGATAGTGACGTAGTAATCTACAAACCATGTCATTACGAGGAACGAAGTGACGTAGTAATCCACCTCATTATTACGCATAGCAAACAACATTCCGTAGATTGCGACAGTCGTTTCACTCCTTCCCAACGACATGCGATTTGCATTACGAGGAACGATAGTGACGTAGTAATCCACCTCATTATGTCGCCAAACATCAACATTACGTGGATTGCGACAGTCGTTTCACTCCTTCGCAATGACATGCGATTTGTCATTACGAGGAACGACAGTGACGTAGTAATCTACTTCATTATGATGCCAAACATCAACATTACGTGGATTGCGACAGTCGTTTCACTCCTTCGCAATGACATGAAAATACTAAAGTGCCACAGATTAACCCAACAATTTCAATGCAACCAATGGGGATGAATTTGCCTGAGTCAACAATGATGCGGTTACATTTTGCAAAATTTGATTTTTGGTTAATTTTGCAGTTTCACTTGCAAAATCGGTATCAACTATTGTTGAATGTGAAGAATACAGGTTTTGCAGTCTTATGGCTTGAGAATCAGAAACACTATCGAGCCTGTTTCTTGCAGAACCAATGGTTGCACGCTTTTCTGAAATAAGTTTTGCTAATGCATCAACTTTATCAAGAGTTTCCGATGCTTTTTCAATTGTTGAAATGTCGGCAGAAAAACCATTCAAACTAAAGCCTGTTGTAACGGATAACATATTATTTTCACCACTGTTTGCCCCGACTTGCAAATCAACTTTTGCAGGTACCGGTGGAGGAGGTGGTGGAGGAGGTGGTGGATCCGGAACATCTGCACCAACTTTAAACTCACCTGTTCCTTGGTTAGTGAAAAACTGACCTGTTACCATATCATACATTCCTGCTTCGCCATCAGATTTACGGTAGCAAGGGACGAAATCACGAGATAAATCATCACCATTTTCATAAATCTTACAATCAAATAATCTTATATACGATGGAGCAGCACCACTTGGGCGATGAATAGTTAAAAGATACATTTCATAAGGTGTAGTGAAAATACCGTAATTTTGAGTTACAGACTTTGTTACACCGGTATTTTCATCTGTAATCGTTGTAACATTTGCATTTTTATCAATACTATAAGTATGATCTGCTTGAGATGTAATAACATTATTATCCGAAAAATTGTAATGTGTTTGGAAATAATCACCCCATGTATAAAGCTCATAAGTTCTATCATTATAACTAATAGCGGCTCCAATAACATGCCCATTTTGCGTAGCACATTTTTCTGTTACTTGAACTCTTGCAAGAACTCTAGTATCTTGGTTGCCATATATTCCAGTATTTATATATTGGTTGCCCGTATTCTCCAAATATTCCACTTGTTGAAATTCGACTGGCAGACCACGGTAAATACTTTCTAATGCAGATATTTCTTCTACACCACCACTTACGTCACCCTGAACTTGGTTCAGGGTCACCGGAACTTGGGATGCTGAAACAAGTTCAGCATGACATGTTGCGGTTGTGTCGTTTGCACTTTCCGTTTCGTCATTCTGAGCCAATACGTCACCTTGAACGAATACGTCACCCTGAACTTGGTTCAGGGTCACCGGAACTTGAGATGCTGAAACAAGTTCAGCATGACGTGTTGCGGTTGTATCGTTTGCGTTCTCTGCTTCGCGGATTACTACGTCAGACTGAAGTCCTCCTCGTAATGACATATCACCATTATTCATATCCATGTCATTGCGAGCGGAGCGTAGCAATCCACTTAACTCCGTGTCACCACTTTCTTTCGTTTCAAAAGATGCTGAAACAGCATGACGAGCAGAGTTATCTAAAGCAGTAACAGAGCCGTTATTGCCCCCCCCCGAAGTTCGTAACGCACTATCTGAGAGAGTTTCGGAAATACTATTTACATTTTCTTCAAACAGTTTTATCTTGTTATAAGCAGTCGTTTCTTTTTCCCGATATATTTCGGCAACAAGTTGACTTACCTCCTGTTGCATCATTTGACGTTCCGCATCTGAATACGTTCCGTTCATAGACTGCAAGGACAAATCCCGTATCCTTCCTATCTTCTTTGCAATATTATCCAAAGCTCCATCCGCTACATCAAGTAAATTCATCCCCTGTTGTACGTTTTCATTCGCAACTTCGGTACCGCTGATTTGGCAAGACATATTTTTTGATATGGCAAGATTTGCGGCATCGTCCTTAGCTTTATTTATTCTAAAGCCTGTCGATAATCGCTCCAAAGCAACGGATACACAATTGTTTGAACGGCTTAACTGTGTTTGCGTCAGCAAACTCAAGCCATTTGTACGAACGGTTAACATTCTTTTTCCTTAGATAGTTTGTAATTACAACATACGGGTATATACACCCATGAATATTATTAAACATGTTAAGGAAAATTTTAATTTAACTTTAATATGAAATTTTTTATACAAAAGTATGAATTTTCGACCGCAACAAACAAACAACAAAAAGGCAGTAGAAAAATCTACTGCCTTTTTTATTAAGATTATTCCATAATTAAAAGAACAAACCTGCTTCTCTTGCTGCATCAGCGAGTGCTGCGACTCTGCCGTGATACAAGAAACCGCCTCTGTCAAATACAACACATTCAATGCCTTTTTCTTTAGCTTTGTTTGCAATTGTTGTACCAACTAGTTTTGCAGCTTCAACATTCGCACCGTTTTTAACTTGCTCTCTCAAGTCTTTATCTAAAGTGCTTGCAGAAGCTAAAGTTACTTTATTTTCATCATCAATTAACTGAGCGTAAATGTGCTTACCGCTTTTGTAAACAGCTAATCTTGGTCTTTCCGCACATCCTTCAAGTTTAACTCTGATGCGTCTGTGAACTTTTCTGACTTGTTCTTTTGCTACTTTTTTCTTAATCATTTTTTTCACCTAAGCTTTCTTTTTGTAATACATTTGCACAGGACTTATGAGTTTTGATTTTGCCCCTCAGCCTATGCCGCTTTTATGGGCTACTTTTTATTATCTTCTTAAAGTTATGTTTCGAATAAACGCTTTTCTGTTTTGATTATTCTTTGCGACTACCTTGGTAAAAACATCTTTTACCGGCGGCAACGATATTCTTTTTTCTCTTGAAATAACACCCTTTGGTACAAAGATATATTTATACGGAATATCGTGAATCAAAGGTAAATTAAAAACTATCCAAGCAGACATTCAAAACTAACCTTTTTTAATTTCTACTTCTTACCTGTTTTGCCGGCTTTTCTTCTGATATGTTCGCCAACGTACTTAATACCTTTGCCTTTGTATACTTCAGGAGGTCTTTTACTTCTGATTTCAGCTGCGACATCACCAACAACTTGTTTGTTTCTGCCTTTAACCGTAATTTTGTTTGTACCTTCAACGATAAATTCAACGCCTTCAGGTGCAACAACTTTTACAGGGTGAGAATAACCCAATTGAAAATCTAAGTCTTTACCTGCTTTTTGTACACGGTAACCAACACCGTTAATTTCCAAATCTTTTGTGAAACCATCTTTAACACCTTGAACTAAGTTGTTAACCAAAGTTCTTGTTAAACCGTGATAAGCACGAGATTCTCTTTCATCATTGATTCTGTTTACTTCAATAAGATTATCTTTTTTTTCAACAGTAATTTCAGGTCTGAATGTGACTGATTCTTGTCCTAAAGGACCTTTGGCAGTAATTGTATTTCCTGAAATTGTAACTTCCACACCTTGTGGTATTTCTATCGGTTTTTTACCAATTCTTGACATTTTATTTTCTCCTTTTTTGCCAATATTTCCGCCAACTTGACGGGTTTTCAGGTTATGCAAAACGCATACCTTATACTATATCAACCTCATGGTTTGATGAAATAATCATCTTGGATTATTCGGGTCGTTCAGTCTTCCATTTCGTTTCAGAAAATTTGTCAATTTTCTTTCACTTCATAAGACTTTCACTCATTCGGGTTTCGCTTCGCTCACCCTACCGAAAATCCGCTACCATACATAGCAAAGAACTTCACCGCCAACGTGTTCTTTTTTAGCACGTCTGTCGGTTAATAAACCTTTACTTGTTGATATGATTGCAATACCCATACCATCCATAACTTTTGGAAGGTTTTTGGATTTTCTGTAATCTCTTAAACCGGGGCGGCTAACACGTCTTAGGTTTGCGATAACCGGTTGACCAACTTCGTCATATTTTAAAGCTACTTTAATCATTTTGAATTTTTCGCCTTCAACTACTTCAAAGTTTTCGATATAGCCTTCAGATTTAAGAAGTTTAGCAAGTTCCAATTTCAAGTTAGAAACCGGAATTTGTACATCAGAATGCTTTGCAATATTTGCATTTCTGATTCTTGTTAACATATCTGCTATAGGATCTGTATTCATTTTTTCCTCTTTGTTTTCTTTAATCTACTAACTACCAGCTTGCTTTTGTTACACCGGGAAGTAATCCTTGGTGTGCCATTTTTCTTAAGCAAATTCTGCAAATACCGAAATCTCTGTGATATCCGTGAGGACGACCACAAATACTGCATCTGTTATGCAAACGAACTTTCGGATATTTTCCTTTTGCTGCAAGTTCTTGTCTGGTTTGTTCTTTTTCTATCATTGATTGTTTAGCCAATGTTTTTCTCCTTATATAAAGAATTAATTGTTACCTTCTTTTTTCTTCTTGAAAGGCATACCAAGCTGAGCCAAAAGTTCTCTGGCTTCATCATCGGTGCTTGCAGTCGTAATGATAGAAATGTTCATACCTTTTACAACGCTTACATCATCATACTTGATTTCAGGGAATAAAAGTTGTTCTTTAATACCCAAAGAGTAGTTTCCTCGACCATCAAAACTTTTTGGAGACACGCCTCTAAAGTCACGAATTCTAGGCAATGTAACGTTGATTAACTTTTGAAGAAAATCATACATTCTTTCACCACGAAGTGTAACCATACAACCAATTGGCATACCTTGTCTTAATTTGAATGTTGCGATTGATTTTTTAGCACGGGTAACAACAGGCTTTTGACCTGCAATTTTAGTAAGCTCTTCAACTGCACCGTCTAAAATTTTAGCATTTTGTACAGCTTCGCCTACACCCATGTTAATAACAACTTTTTCAAGTTTTGGGATTTGATGCACGTTTTGATAGTTATATTTTTCTTTCAAAGCAGGAATTGCATCTTCCACATATCTTTTTTTAAGATCTTTAGTTAACATATTTCTCTAGTCCTTAAATATCTAATTGTTCACCACTTTTTTTACAAACACGGGTCTTTTTACCATCGACCATTGTGTATTTGATCCTTGTCGGTTCATCTGTTCCGGGAGAACAGACCATAACATTAGAAATAGCGATAGGTGATTCTTTCTTTTCAAGTCCACCTTTTATACCTAACATCGGATTGGCTTTGGTTGCTTTCGTAACCATATTCACGCCTTCTACGATGATTTTATTATCTTTTGCTATAACTTTTTTTACGGTACCGATTTTACCTTTATCTTTACCTGCGATAACACATACTTTATCGTTTTTCTTAATTTTAAAACTTGTATTTGACATTTTTCAGGCACCTCCTATATTACTTCCGGAGCCAAAGAAACTATTTTCATATAGTTCTTTTCTCTAAGTTCACGTGCTACCGGTCCGAATACACGAGTTCCTGTCGGGTTACCGTCTTTGCCGATAATAACTGCAGCGTTTTCATCAAAACGAATTGTTGTTCCGTCTTGTCTTTTTAAACTTGCTTTAGTTCTAACGACAACTGCTTTTACAACATCACCTTTTTTAACAGGCATATTCGGAGCCGCATCTTTAACAGAAGCGACAATAACATCGCCAACAGAAGCATATACAGCGTTTGAGCTGCCTAATACTCTGATGCAAAGTAATTGTTTTGCACCTGTGTTATCTGCTACTTTTAATCTTGTTTCTTGCTGAATCATTTTTGATTTCCTCTAAATTTTTTGATGGGTTCTCGTCATGAAAAAATTATTTAACTTTTTCAACGATTTCCACCACGCTCCAACGTTTTGTTTTGCTGATAGGTCTGTTTTCCTGAATACGAACTCTGTCACCTTCGTTGCATTCATTTGTGTAGTCAGCTGCTACATAATTTTTGTTTTGTTCTATGATTTTTTTGTATTTAGGGTGTGGTCTGTATTCCGGAACTTTCACAACTACTGTTTTATCGTTCTTATTACTAACTACAACACCTGTTTTTTCTTTTCTGGGCATTTTGTACCTCTTATTTTGCTAATTCTTTTTCACGTATAACTGTTTTTATTCTGGCGATTAATTTCTTGGTTTTGCCAAATTCAGCAGCGTCAACTTCTTTTTGAAGTCCTCTGTCAATTCTTAAAGTACAAAGTTTCTTCTTTAAGTTTGTAACTTCGTCTTGAAGTTCTGCTATTGAGCGTTCGCGAATTTCTTCTAACTTCATGATTTTACCTTCCTATTTTACAATAACTCTTGTTTTAACCGGAAGTTTTTGTGCGGCTAATTCTAATGCTTCAACGCCGATATCACTTGGAACTCCGCCTAACTCAAAAAGAAGTCTACCGGGCTTAACGACCGCAACCCAATATTCAACACTTCCTTTACCTGAACCCATACGAGTTTCAGCTGCTTGTGCAGTAACAGGTTTGTCCGGGAAAATTTTAATCCACAAATTACCGCCTCTTTTAACTGCACGAGAAACAACTCTTCTTGCTGCTTCTATTTGTCTGCTTGTTATCCAAGCAGGTTCTAATGTTTGAAGCCCGAATTCACCAAATTCAAGAGTAGTACCTCTTGTTTCAGTACCTTTCATACGGCCTCTCATTTGTTTACGATATTTTGTCTTTTTGGGCATTAACATAATATTTGCTCCTGATTAATTATTCTTCTGTTTCTGTAGTTTCTACTGCTTTTTTTACAACCTTAGAACTTCTTTTTGTTCTTTCGGCTCTTGGTCCTCTCGGTGCTCTTTGAGGTCTTTCCGCATCAGCCGGGTTAAATGCTTTTGCTTTTAAGTTTTCGTCTGCCTTTTCGCCCGGTAAAATTATACCTTTGAAAATCCAAACTTTAACACCGATAATACCCATTGTAGTATCTGCTTGAGCAAAACCGAAATCTACGTCAGCTCTCAGGGTTTGAAGAGGAATTCTTCCTTCTTTAGCCCATTCCGTACGAGCGATTTCAGCACCGCCAAGTCTGCCTGAAACAGCAACCTTGATACCTTCAACACCTGAACGCATTGTTCTTTGCATTGCTTGTTTCATTGCACGTCTGAATACTACACGTTTTTCAAGTTGTTGAGCAATTGCTTCAGCAACTAATTGTGCATCAGCATCAATTTTATTAACTTCCACAACGTCAATTTGAACTTGTTTATTGATTAATTTTGACACTTCCGTTCTCAACTCATCAATACCTTGACCGCCTCTGCCGACAACAATGCCGGGTTTTGCAGTTACAACGGTAATGATAACATTTTGAGTTTTTCTTGCTATCAAAATTCTACTTACGCCTGCTGCGTATAGTTTTTTCTTAATGAATTTTCTTATTTTTGCGTCTTCTGCCAAAAATTCAGGATAAGATGATTTTTTAGCATACCAGCTGCTAAGCCAAGATTTTATAACGCCTATTCTAAATCCGGTTGGATGTGTTTTTTGTCCCAATGTTATATTCTCCTATATCCTTACTTTTGTAACACATTTAGCTTGATGGTAAGGTGAGAAGTACGTTTTAGTCTTCTGTACATACGACCTTGCGCCCTACATCTGGCTCTTTTATAAGTAACACCTTCATCTGCAAATACTTCAGAAATGTATAACATACTTGCAGCCATACCTTTTTGCGCAGCATTTGCAATTGCATCCTTAAGATTCTTTTCTACAACTCTTGCAGCTGCATAAGGCATAAAATGAAGAATTTTCAATGCTTCTTCAACACTTTTGCCTCTGACGGTGTTGATAATTCTGCGAATTTTTCTCGCAGGCATTTTAATATTTGATTGTTTAGCTTTAGCTTCCATAATCTATTTCCTTTTCGCTGTTTTGTCCTGACCTGCGTGAGCTCTGAAAAATCTGGTTGGAGCGAATTCGCCAAGTCTGTGACCAATCATTTGTTCTGTTACGTAGATGGGAACGTGAGTCTTCCCGTTATGCACAGCGATTGTATGTCCGAGCATTTCAGGTACAATCATAGATGCTCTTGACCAAGTTTTTACCACTTTTTTATCGCCTGCTTCATTCATTTTTTCAATTTTTTTCATCAAAGATTCGTGAACGAATGGACCTTTTTTTAATGAACGTGCCATTTAATTCTCCTTATTTACGTTTTCTAACAATTAACTTGTCAGATTCTTTGTTACGTTTTCTTGTTCTTAAACCAAGAGCGGGTTTGCCCCAAGGTGTTTGAGGTGCACCACCTGTAGAAGTTTTACCTTCACCACCGCCGTGTGGGTGATCAACAGGGTTCATTACAACACCTCTGACTGTTGGTTTAATACCTAAATGGCGAGTTCGACCAGCCTTGCCCAACGATAAGTTTTTAGCTTCTTCATTACCTAAAATCCCGATAGTTGCCATACAATTTTTGCTAACCATTCTCATTTCTGAACTTGGTAATTTTAAAGTAACAAATTCTCCTTCTTTTGCCATAACCTGAGCACCGGCACCTGCTGTTCTAACCATTTGAGCACCTTTGTGAGGTTTTACTTCAACGTTATGAACAACTGTACCAAGAGGTATAGCATAAAGAGGAAGTGCGTTTCCGACTTTTATATCCGCATCAGGTCCTGATACAATAACGTCACCAACATTTAAGTTTTGTGGAGTTAAAATGTATCTTTTTTCGCCATCAGCGTAGAATACTAATGAAATTCTTGTATTTCTGTTCGGATCATATTCAACAGTTTTAACTGTTGCCGGTACACCGAATTTTTCTCTTTTAAAATCAATCTTTCTGTAAGCCTGTTTGTGTCCGCCGCCTTTGTGTCTGCAAGTGATTTTACCTTGGTTGTTACGACCTGCTTTTTTGCGGATTGGCTCAAGTAAAGATTTTTCCGGTTTATCTGTTGTTATCTCGTCATATTCAAAACAGGACATGCCTCTTTGACCGGGAGATGTTGGATTAATTTTACGAATTGCCATTTTCTACACTCCTGTTAATTCTTCAATAGGATCACCTGCGATAGTTACGATTGCCTTTTTACCGGAATCAGTTCTACCGTACTTCATACCCATTCTTTTTTCATGACTGGGCATATAAACAGTTTTAACTGCTGTTACTTTTTTGCCGGGGAAAATTAATTCCACTGCATGTTTAATTTCAGTTTTTGTTGCGCCTTTAGCTACTTCAAAAGTGTATTGGTTGTATTTTTCCATAGCCTGGTGTGATTTGTCAGTAACTAAAGGCTTTTTGATAATATCGTAAAGTTTTTGTGAATTTGTTCTTGTTTTACTCATTATTTCATCAACCTTTCTGTGATAACAGTTACTGCTGCTTCACTCATAACAACGCTATCAGCTTCCAAAATATCTTTTACGTTGATATTTGAAGGAAGAATTACTTTAACATTCGGAAGATTTCTTGCTGCTAATTCAAGATGTTGATTTTCTTGAAGTTTAGTATCAGCAATAATTAAAATCTTTCCTGTTAATTTCAAACCGTCAAGAATTTTTGCAAATTCTTTAGTTTTCGGAGCTGTTAAAGCTGAAAAATCTTTAATAATTGTTGTATCTTCAAATCTTGCTGAAAGTGCAGATTTTAAAGCAACACGTCTTGCTTTAACAGGCATTTTTATAGAATAATCTCTTGGAACAGGTCCAAAGATTACACCACCGCCTTCAAACAGAGGGCTTCTCAAGCTGCCTGCTCTTGCACGGCCTGTACCTTTTTGCTTCCAAGGTTTTTTACCGCCGCCGCGAACTTGAGCTCTTGTTTTTGCACAAGCGTTACCGCTTCTTGCATTGTTTAACTGTCTTCTAACAGCAAGGTGCATTAAATGCACATTTGGTTCAACGCCAAAAACGTTTTCTTCCAAATCCATTTGTCCTGCTTGACTTCCGTTGCTGTTATGTATTGTAAGTTGTTTAGACATTTTCGTTTCTCCTTAGTTCCATTTCGTTCTGGAAGGCTTAATTGTAACCATTCTGCCTTCGCAGCCCGGCAACGAACCTTTAATTAAGATAAGATTTTTCTCTTGGTCAATTTTAACGACTTTTAACTTTGTAACAGTTACTTGTTCGTTACCCATGTTACCTGCCATTTTCTTGCCTTTGTAAACACGGCTCGGAGTAGTACCTGCACCAATTGAACCGGGTTCTCTGTGGTTCTTTGAACCGTGAGCCATTGGTCCTCTGCCAAAGTTATGTCTTTTAACTGTACCTTGGAAACCCTTACCTATTGACTGTCCGGTAACGTCAACCTTCGCTACCCCGTCTAATACTGCCAAATCAACTTTGTCGCCTACATTGTAAGCACTTGAATCATCTACTCTAAATTCTTTCAAGTAGCTCATAGCAGGAAGGTCATTCTTTTTCAAATGACTAAGTTGAGGTTTTGACAATTTTTTCTCAGCACAAGCACAAGTACCAACTTGAATTGCGCTGTAACCGTCATTATCGACAGTTTTTACCTGAGTAACAGTTAACGGTTCTACTTCAACCACTGTCACAGGTATTACAGATCCTTTTTCGTCATAGACCTGTGTCATTCCTAATTTTTTTCCGATTACTCCTAGAGTCATTTTTTCCTCTTTTCTTTGTGAGCGCTACTAAATTACATCTGCTTTCTTAGGCATCAAGGATACATGCTTTTGTACCTTCCGTCAGGTACGGCATGGGTCTGCGAAAACAGACCAAAAACCTTGTCCCAATTGTAGATCACATTAAAATTAAGTATATAATTTTCAAATGCAAATTAATTGCCAGATGCGTTATCTTATTTTATTGTAATACAAAAATATAAAATGCAATAGGCAAAATCTAAGAAGTTATTATTCAAAATATGCACAAAAAAATTTGCCGGAAAATAACGACAAATTTTTTAAAACATAAAAAGAAATTTTATTCTTCACGAGGAATTGTTTTCAATTCATCAGGAATATATTTTGTCCAGTCAGAACCAAGTTTATCTATAAATTTATGTGCCTCAATAACATCATCCGTTGTAATCGGAGGCAAATCAGGAATTTGAACATAGTCTTGTTCAAGTTCTTCCTCCTCACCAACTGTTTCGATACCGACTATTGCAATACCATAATTTTTCTGACAATTTGTACAAACAATTTTCACGACAGCAAGATTATCTTCTACCCTGATAATCTCAACACAATCAGGAGTAAACTGCTTATCACAGCAAGAACAAACCATCTTACTGAATATCAATTTTACGTATTCTTCAGTATTCATAACCTGCATCCTTAATTCTCTATTTTCATAACAATATTATAAACTTCATGTTGATAATTTTTCCAAATATTAATAAAAATTTAATGATAGTTTCAAAAAACAATATCTTATAAAATAATACTTCATTTTTTTTATAATTCATGATATCCTAAGAATACGGCGGCATGGCCAAGTGGTAAGGCAGGAGCCTGCAAAGCTTTTACCCCCAGTTCAAATCTGGGTGCCGCCTTTTTTAAAGCCGGTATTTATCGGCTTTTTTAGTGCGTAAATTTTGAATACAATCAATAACTATTTGTTTTGCATTAATACAGTTTTATTCTTTTTCCATTCAAAAATATCTAATATGATACCGACAATTAAACATATCAGCATTACAATAAACAGAGGAATTGCAGTAAATACCAGCAACCACATTATTACTCCGCCTAATGCCATCAGAGAATATATCAAACCAACATAAAAATTAAAACAAATAAAAGGATAAATAAAAAACCTTGGACGTAATTTTTTGATATTTAAACAGCTATATATGATGTATGCGATGTATGCAGGAAGTGTCAGTAAAACATATACAGGAACAAATTGTTTTTCAGGAATAGACCCGTCACCCATAAAATTATGAGAACTGCCGTATGGAGTAACAACTCCTCCAAAATAAAACATTGCAATTAGAGAAACGATTAAAAATATAACAGTTGCTTTCGCATTTTCAGATAGCTTCATTTATCATACCTTTAAAATAATGCTTCAATAAAATCTTTGGGTGAAAATTCTCTCAAATCTTCCATTTTTTCACCTACCCCAACAAGTTTTACCGGCAATTTCATTTCTTTTGCAATGGCAATAACTATTGCTCCTTTTGAAGAACCATCAAGTTTTGTTAAAGCTACCGAAGTTAAATCAACGGCTTGTGCAAATACTTCAGCCTGTTTCAAGGCATTTTGACCCGTTGTGGCATCAATTACAAGCATACTTTCAGCAATTAAACCCTCTGCTTCTTTGTCTATTACCCGCTTAATTTTTCTTAACTCTTCCATCAAATTGTATTTGTTTTGAAGTCTGCCTGCCGTATCTATTAAAAGTATATCGTAGTTTTCACTTTTGGCTTTGCGAATTGCATCAAAAACAACAGATGCGGGGTCAGCTCCATCGTTTCTGACAATATCAGCCCCTGCACGCTTTGACCAAATATCAAGCTGTTCCTCTGCAGCTGCTCTAAAAGTATCGCCTGCAGCAATAAGAACTTTTTTACCTATATTTTTAAAATTATAAGCCAATTTTCCGATTAAAGTCGTTTTACCTGCTCCGTTGACACCTGTCACAAGAAAAATATTTAATCCGTCTTTTATATTCAGCTTAGAAGATGGTGTGTCATTCAGGATGTTCATAAATTGTTCACGTAAAAATTCTTTCAAATTATCCTGTGTTATTGAGTTTTTCTTTGCTCTTAAATTATCAATAATTTCAGCAGATGTATCAACACCTAAGTCAGCTTTAATTAATGTTTCTTCCATTTCATCAAGTGTATCATCATCAATTTTATCCGAATTACTGAACAAATTCAAAAAACTGCCGACTAAAGTCTGCCCGGTCTTTTCTATTGTTTCTTTTAAATTATCTTCGTTTTCTGATGATGAAACCTCCGGATTAGAATTATCCTGAGATTTTTCATCATTATTCACAAATTTTTTAAAAAATTCAAACATATTTTTATTTCTTTATTTTGGTTGAAATTATTTTACCTAAAATTCCGTTTATAAATGATGAACTGTCATCAGTAGAATATCTTTTTGCAAGTTCAATAGCTTCGTCAATGATAACTTTTTGAGGGACAGCCTCAGTATTGTAAAGAAGTTCGGCACAAGCCATTCGCAAAATATTTCTGTCTATGCTTACCATTCTTGAAATATCCCAACCGATAGCATATTCTTCTATCATGCTATCAATTTCTTTCTGATTTGCAATAACACTTTCGACTACTTTCTTAGCATAAGCCTTAACATCGGGAGCTTCTTCCAAAACCGTAATTTCAGCAGCTTCGATTGCCTTGAAACATTTCTCTGCGACTTCCAATAATCCGTCAATTTTAGCATTAAATTCATCAGTTTTTGGTAAATCAACACCAACATTCTTAGAACGAACAGGGCGATTTTTATTTTCCTCACTATCAATTTCATAGTTTTGAAGATAATCTTTTACGTCTATTAAAAGTGCCGTTGTTGTTTCTAAGTCGTCTTTTGCATCTCCGATTAATGTTCTTACCGAATTTAGCAAAATTTCGTCTATATCTATTTTTTTATCTGTTAATTTTATTTGAGAAAGAACCATTATAATCAATTCTCTTGATACACGTCTTGCGTTCATTTGCGAACCTTTCTATTTATTATGAACTTGCTTTAATTGTATTCTTAATTCTCTCAACTGCATTTCGTCAGCAAATGTCGGAGCATCACACATTAAATCTTTTGCGGCTGAGTTTTTAGGAAATGCCATTACGTCACGAATAGACTCAGTTTTACTCAATAAAGCAATCCACCTGTCTAATCCGATAGCTAAACCAGCATGAGGCGGTGTGCCATACTGTAAAGCATTAACCATAAAACCGAATTTTCTTTGTACGTCTTCGTCAGTCAATCTCAATGCCTTAAATATTTTCTTTTGAACTTCAGGCGAATGAATTCTCACAGAACCACCACCTAACTCTGTTCCGTTGTACACAATGTCATATGCTACAGACTTAACATTACCTAAATCATCATTATCGAGCTTTTCCAAATCATCCAAACATGGTGATGTAAATGGGTGGTGCATAGCCATAAATCTTTGCTCTTCATCAGACCATTCAAACATCGGAAAATCAACTACCCAAAGCAAAGCATGCTGATTTTCGTCAATAAGATTTAGAGATTTTCCAAAATGCAATCTCAATCTTCCCATAATGTCATAAACAAGTTTTGGCTTATCTGCAACAAAGAAAATTATATCTCCGTCTTGCGCTCCTGCACGCTCTTTAATTTGTTGTGCTTGCTCTTCGCTGACAAATTTTAAAACAGGAGATTTTGCCGTTCCGTCTTCATTATAAATAATGTTAGCTAATGCTTTTGCACCAAACGACATTGCAATTTTGGTAATATCATCAACATCTTTTCTTGAATATTTAGCACCGCCGGGAACTCTGATACCACGAACAATACCACCGTTTTGAAGAGTTTTCTTAACGATTTCGAATTCCGATTCTAAAATAATATCGCCAATATCAAACAGCTCCAAGCCAAAACGCACATCAGGCTTATCAGAACCAAATCTGTCCATAGCTTCTTGCCAAGTAATTTGTTTAAACGGAGGTTTTACTTCAACACCTGCAGCCTTAAAACCTTCAACAAGCATACCTTCAACCATTTTTATAATATCTTCCTGCTGTACAAATGACATTTCTAAGTCAATTTGCGTAAATTCTGGTTGTCTGTCTGCACGTAGATCCTCATCTCTAAAGCATTTTGCTACCTGATAATATCTTTCTATGCCGCCTACCATCAATAATTGCTTAAAAATTTGAGGTGATTGAGGCAAAGCATAAAACTTATTAGGATGAACTCTTGAAGGTACCAAATAATCTCTTGCTCCCTCAGGCGTTGTATTAATCAAAACAGGAGTTTCAACTTCTAAGAAATCGTTATTATTCATATAATTTCTTACAGCCTGAACTACCTTGTGCCTTAAAACCAAATTGTCCAAAACCGGCTTTCTTCTTATATCCAAGTAACGATATTTTAATCTGACATCCTCATTTACATTTTCACCGTCATCCAATTGGAAGGGTAAAACTTGTGATTCACTAAGGATTTCTACACTTTCAGGATACATCTCGACTGTACCTGTTGCTAAATTCGGGTTATAAGTATCTTCAGGTCTTTTTGAAATTTTACCGGTTACTTTTACAACATATTCGTCTTTTAATTTATTAAAAGTCTTATGAACATCAGGGTTAATCTGAGGGTCTGCAACAACCTGAAATACACCCATTCTGTCTCTTAATTCTACAAAAATAATTCCGCCTAAGTCACGAACGTTAGCAACCCATCCTGATAAAGTATGAGTTTCTCCGATATTTTCCTCTCTCAGTTTTCCACAATATGTGGTTTTATAGCTTGTTAAACTCATTTTTTCATACCTTGTTTTATACTACTTAACCATTTATTTTTACCACAACCAGAATTTCTTTACAAGTGCTAAGCACTTGTAACAATTCAAAACATATCAGACTAAATCATTTGTAACATATTCTCTTTTTCAAAATATGTTACAATAACATAATACAATTCATAAACAAGTAGTTTGATAAATTACGGAATTAAAACAATTTTATAGAACAACTTGTTACCGATTCTCAAATTTAAGGACAGGGATTATCATCACAGGCAGTATAACCGAGTGATGCCGGAGTAGAACCTTCAGAGCCGCAACTCCCTCTTGATATTGTCATAGTGCTTTTTAAACCACCCTCACATTTTTGACAGCATGTTGCATTATTAACAGGATTAACAGGTTTGCCATCAGAATCATTACCGTACATTAATCCATAGCCTCTGTTATCAGCATCTTCACCGAAATACAAAGGTCTGACACCGCTTGCACATAATGCAAATTGCATTTGATCTTTTACCGGGGATTCAGTTGTAAATCCTGCTGTTGTAAAAGCAATAGCATCCGCATCAAACTCTTTTGTTTCTTTTCCAAAACCATTAACATCAATTATAACTCCGCAATTCCCTGCACCCTTCCAACCATTTTCGGTAGTAGTAAATTCTTTTCCGCACGCTTCAGCAAGTGTTAATTTTGACGAATCAGTATTGGCTATTACAAATTTGAATATAATGCCATCGGGCGTAACTATTTCGTCATTATCATCACCTATAATATTGCCGTTTATAACTTTCGTCATGCAAGCAGTAAGATCTGAATTATGCGTAAAACCACCGGGTGTAAAACACTCATCTTCTTTCGCAATAAGCATTTTGATACCCTGAGATGTTACTGAAAGTGCTTTTTTATATGCAACTTTAGTTTGTCTGTCATCAGCTAAGGCGAATAGTATAGGTATAGTTACGGTTGCAACTACACCCAATATAAGTATCGTAACTAAGACTTCTGCTAATGTAAAACCTGATTTGAATTTTTTTATCATAAAATATCCTTTTGGTAACTTGTATCCAAGTATAATTATATTGTATTTTCATAAAAAGTCTAGTGTAAGTTACTTTATTGCGATATATAGTGAAAATTTTTGCTACATATTTTATTTTGAATAGCAAAAAAGATTTTGTCACGTTTTTAAAAAAGTGAATACACAGAATAAGGATTAAGACATGCCACCAATTCAACCAATAAACGTTGCGACAAAATCAATACACCGAAGAGCCCATGAGGCGTGGGTACAGTATTTTAACGGTCACAGGCTCTTTTGCACATTAGGAAACAATGCCGTTGATTATCAAAGACCGTACAGACCGCCAATAAGTTGGTGCAGCGGAGCAAGTTCCAATATACAAAAGGCAACAGATGAAGAAATCAAAAGAGAATTGCTACCGGTTTGCAAAATGTTTTTAAATGGCAGTTTTGAAAATTGCAAAAAAAGATTACATCTGCTTGGTAAATTGGAACCAGACATTGATATTCTTGGTTCTTTTGCAAATATACTACGCGAAATAACAGGTTCTAAAAAAAGTATGATGCAAGAAATTGTGCAAAGACTTCATACGAAATAATCATTCTTAAATTTATAAGGAAACGTTGTAAAAGTTGATAAATTTATTCGCTTGACGAAATTATGCCTTTTTGCTAAATTATGGATAATCGTTTGAGGCAATGTTGTCACTATAATCAGTTGATAAATTATTTGCGGAATGATATTTGAAAACTAAATACAATTTTCGGGGCGTGTTGCCGGAGCAGTTGTTGAAACGTAGTTGAAACCTACTGCTCTGCATCTGAAGTGAAAGCCGACAGGCTTGAACGGAAAGCCCGAACGAAGTGACCCAAAACGATATTTGAAAACTAAATACAATTTTCGGGGCGTGTTGCCGGAGCAGTTGTTGAAACGAAGTTGAAACCTACTGCTCTGCATCTGAAGTGAAAGCCGACAGGCTTGAGCGGAAAGCCCGAACGAAGTGACCCAAAACGATATTTGAAAACTAAATACAATTTTCGGGGCGTGTTGCCGGAGCAGTTGTTGAAACGAAGTTGAAACCTACTGCTCTGCATCTGAAGTGAAAGCCGACAGGCA
>JAZLLQ010000039.1:0-70780 GCA_045598245.1 Candidatus Gastranaerophilales bacterium | reverse complement strand
CTTCTTTTAAATTTGTACTTTTTCATTAGAGTTTTTTGTACGTACTTCTTTTTCTCTTTGCTTTGCGTAAACAAAGAGAAAATAGAAGTACCAAGAAAAAGAGAAATCAACGCATCAAATAGAGCTTGTAAAATATTTCATAGCACAAATTTTCTGCCATTTGTTAAAACAAATGCAGATAAATTTGCACTCTGAAATATAACAATCTCTACGCCAATTCATGGCGGCAAAGCCGCATTATCACCCTTGCGGGTGATATTGGTTTTTCTGAGTTTTAGAATATTTATATTCAAACAGAACTTCATGTCATTGCGAGGGAGTGAAACGACCGTAGCAATCCACGTAACATTGATGCTCAGTGACATCATTGTGTGGATTACTACGTCACTCAAAATGCCGATGTTCCTCGTAATGACACAAATTACCAAGAGTCTGATAATTTATTCTTATGTAAAAAACTATAAGAAAATGTTAGCTTAACAATTCTAATGCACTTTGAAGAATTTGTTTATTTGTTGAAATCAGTTTATTAGTCATTTCCATTTGCATTTTAGCCTGTTGATAATAAGAAATATTAGCCTTAAAATCAACATTTGATTGCTCAATCAAGCCACCTCTTATTTCTGCAGTACCAATAACCGGTTTACCTGATTCATTAGTTTCAACAAAATGACCTCTTTCAACTTCGAGTAATCCTTGAGGATTATTAAAATTATGAACTGCAACTTTATAAAGCGGTGTCTTTACTTTGCCGGAGTCAGCTTTACCGTAAATTATACCGTCACCTTCAATTTCAAATTCATCATATTTTCCCAAGTATTTGCCATTTGCAGGGTCAATCCAAAGTTTAATCTCTGTAGTTGGTAATGTTGTAATATCACCTTGTTCTTCCGGAGAATTTGCAAGGACTTTACCTTCATCATTAAGAATATAACCCTGAACACTATGTCCTTTTTTTGTTTTCAAAACACCTGCATCGTCAAATTTAAATTCGCCTAATCTTGTATATAAAGTTTGGTTATCGGCTGTTTTTGTAACGAAAAACCCCTTACCTTCCAAAAACATGTTTTCGGGCGAAGTACCCGGTAAAGATTTACCCTGATCAACTTTTTTACCAAATTCATCGACATAACCGCCATTCAAAAATGTGTTAAATCTGAATTGATTTTCTCTATACCCCGGAGTATAGATATTGGTCAGGTTTTGTGCAAGAGCGTCAATCCAGTTAGCTGTTGCACGTTGTGTGTTCAAAGCCGTAATAAATCCGTCATTCATCTTTACTCTTCTCCTTATTATTATTTCTATTATCTTTTTGTTGATTAAATTGCTTATAGTTCAAAGTGCCATAAGGAATATTTTCCTCATCAAACTTTGCTTTTAAAAGAGGAAGTGCACTTTTTAATGCCATTTCCATTGCTTTATCGTTTGGCAAAAATTCCGCCGAGATTTTCCCGTCTTTTCCTATCCGCAAAATTACACTTGCATCTTGCCCAAAATCAAGACGGACAGGCTTACCTGTTTTATGAGCATTCTCTATTGCGGCAAACAAAGTTTTTGAAATTTCAATACTTTTGTAAGAAATATCAAGATTTTCACCGTTAATTTGCATATTGAAAGTTTGGTTTTCAGTATTAACCGAATTTATTGAAACGTCAGCCTTTTGAGTTAAACCTTCAAACAATTTGATGTCATTCATGTTCAAATCTTTTAAATTAATTTGATAAAGCATCATATCTTTATCAAATTTACTCTCAACACCGTCATCAGCAATTCCCATATCAAAAAGTTCACTATTTAAATTTTGCAGGGATTGAAGATAGGCTAAAGTTGCATCATCATTTTCTTCCTCATTAAGTAACAATTCTTCCTCAGGAACCTGCTGCGTATCCTCTTGAACAGATTGAGCTTGAGAAACAGACTCATTGGCTTTTGATGTTTCAACATAGTAAGAGAAGTCAGACGTATCTTTTCTGCCTGAAGTATAATTTTTAATACTGAGAGTATTTATACTTGTTTTACTGTTTGTCTGCTGAACATCGTTAATATTCATAATCGTCCTTCCATCGTTTCAAATATTCTTCCAACTCCAACTCTTCCTGCTGTTCTTTTTGCATTCTGAAATGTTTTATTGAGGCGGTTTCGTTCATCTGTTTTAATTCTCGTTCTTTTTCTTCCTTTAAATATTCTTCCTTTTTTTTATCTTTATGTTTTTCCAAGACTTTTACGTTTTTTTCACACTCCGTAAGTTTTTCCTGTTCTTCTTCAAGGCGTTTTTGAGCTTCTTCCTTTTGTACTTCCAATTCCGCAACTTGAGTGTACAAATGTTTTATAAAATTGTCATAACTGGCTAACATTATAGGTTCAGCAAGTTTCATATCTGCCTGAACTCCGGCAATTTCTCTGTATTTATCCTGAATTTCCTTTTCTATTCGCTCAACTTCCATTTGAGCTTTTTTAACCACTTCTTGTTGTTCATCACGTTTGGTGATACGGAAATTCAAAATTTTTTGTAATTTGTAACGAAAAGGCATAGTTCAAAACCATAAATTTACCCACCCAAATTATCCTAAATTTTTTTGCAAATAAACACATACATTTATAGTATTTTATTTAATAAATTTTTTTCAAAAATCAACTTTCTCAAAAAGAAATTATTTTTATTAACCTTAACAAACACTTTAAAAAAAATAAGTTCTGAGTTATAATTAAACTTGTCAGTCCTATAAGGAGATTTATTATATGCAAATTATCGTAAACGGAAGAAACATTGAAATTACACCGGCAATCAAGGCTTACGTAAAAGAAAAAATGTCTAAGGTTGTAGAACATTACGATCAGCTTATTGATTTTGAAGTTATTTTAACTGTTATTAAAAACCCGAGTGTCGCTGACAGCCACATTGCAGAGGCAAAATGCAACATCGCAGGTGCAAGAATTCACATTGAGGAAAAAGCAGAATCCATGTATGCCAGCATTGACCTTCTTGCAGATAAATTAAACAGACAAATTCAAAAATACAAAGATAAAACAATCAAAGGAAAACACAAAGCAGAATCAATTCGCACTTCTGTAAACAACGCAGAAGAAGAAATTGAGGAAGTTACGGCTGAATAATTATAAAAAACTTGCTTGCTTAATTTCACCATAGTATTATAGAATTAAGCAAAAGGAGAATACAATGGAACAGAATCAAATAACAAAAATAGCATGGGACTTAAATGAACAAACACCTAACAGATATCAGTTGGTGTACGAAATTGCAGAACTCGCAAAAAGAATGATTGACGAAGCTCAAATGAGAAAACCTTTAGATGATTTCGGCGATTACGAAGTTTCATTTGATTCAAGTACAAAAAAAGAGAAACCTATTCAACAGGCTATTATTATCAAGGCAACTGAAAATAGTGATGGCGAATTGGTAGGCTGATAAATGTCTATTTAATAAAAATGCTGTTATCTTCATAACAGCATTTTTTGTTGTTTATAAAGTCTAATCATCAACTTTACAATCTTCATTATCATCAGGGAAAATAATTCCATTTGATAATACAAGACTATAAAATTTAGGGTCAAAATTCTTTGTATAACGATATGCACTTAATGTAGTTTTATCATCATTGTCAAAAGTATCCTGAACTTTTAAAACGTATTCGGCATCTTCATCGTTCAAACCCAAAAAGCCAATTCCTGCAATTTCGGCATTTGCATTTTTTTCAGCAAATTCTTTTTGTTCGGCTTCATTGCGTGCAGGGAGTTCAGCCATTCTTTCTATATCATCAAGTGCCTTTAATACCGCCTCTGATTGAATACCAGCGTATAAAGACACATTACTTGCATCATTACTAAATAAAATATTTTCGGCAAGCACACTTTCTTTCTGAATTTCAGTTAAAGTTGTTAATTTATTGGTATTCACTACTATACCTGTCTGAATAGCATTTACATCCGCCATTATTTCCTCCTCAATAATTTCCGTTAATCAGTTCCTATGTATTATAAAAACAGATTTTCAGAAAAAATTGCGGAAAGTTACATGGAAGCAGTTTTTAATTTAACAGACACTTTATTTAAAAACATCTTCCGTTTTGTTTTATACAGGGAGCTTTTTCATTATTTCCGCAACGATAACAAATTTCATTTTCAAGCGGTTTATTTGAAAAATAATCATCAATATTTTGCAATGTCGTTTGTGCAATATTTTTCAATGCTTCATTTGTTAAAAATGCCTGATGTGAAGTTACAAGAACATTCGGGTGAGAAACAAGAAGCGATAAAACTTTGTCCTGCTTGGCAATATCAGATTTATCCTCAAAAAACCAATCTGCTTCTTCTTCGTACACATCAAGTCCGGCACCGCTAATTTTACCATTCATAATCGCATCTAAAATATCTTCACTCTCAATTAATGCACCTCTTGAAGTATTAATAATAAGTACATTTTCTTTCATTTTCTCAATTGAAGATTTATTAATAATATGTTTTGTTTGAGGAGTTAAAGGACAGTGCAGACTTATAATATCACTTGTTTTAAACAATTCATCAAGTTCAACATATTTAATATCACTGTTTTCTTTTGGAAACATATCATAAGCAATTACATCCATTCCAAACCCTTTTGCAATCTTCATAACAATTTGCCCGATTTTTCCGGTACCAATTACTCCTATAGTTTTTTCGTATAAGTCAAAACCGGTAAGTCCGCTCAAGTTAAAGTTAAAATCTCTGGTACGGTTATATGCTTTATGTAATTTTCTGTTTAGCGCAAGAATAAGCCCAAAAGTATGCTCCGCAACTGCATAAGGTGAGTATGCGGGAACTCTTACTACAGTGATTTTTTTGTATGCAGCCTTAAAGTCTATGTTATTATAGCCGGCACAACGCATAGCAATGACTTTTACCCCGGATTTATAAAGAAAATCAATAACATTTTTATCAAGGATATCATTAACAAAAGCAATTACTATTTCTGCATTTCCTGTCAATATGGCTGTATTTTTGTTTAATTTACTATCTATATAATTAATTTCAAATCTGCCATTATTTAGCTTATCAAACCAAACTTTGTCGTAAGATTTAGTGTCAAAAAAAGCTATTTTTTTCATAAAACCCTCCTGACAAAATTATATAATAATATATTTTAAAACTTTAATTAATACCCTGTTGAGCCAAATCCACCCTTATCACGTTCAGTTTTTTCAAGTGTTTCAGCTTCAGTAATTTTAGCTTTTGTAACAGGAGAGATAATCATTTGAGCAATTCTGTCACCACAAGAAATAGTATAATTTTCTTTTGATACGTTTATTATACCAACACAAACTTCGCCGCGATAATCCTCATCTACAGTTCCGACACAATTGCTTAAAGTTATACCATGTTTAATTGCCATACCTGAGCGTGGTCGAATTTGTGCTTCATAGCCTTTTGGTAATTCCATAGTAAAACCCAAAGGGATGAGCGCCCTATCTAATGACTCGAGTGTAATCGGTTCTTCATTTGCAGCATATAAATCCATTCCTGCCGCACCTTCAGTAGCATAAATCGGAAGTTTTGCTAATTTTGATATTCTTTTTATTTTCAGGTTAATTTCTCTCATTATTTATCTTCCAATTGGGATATATCAATGTTTGTATCTTCTACTAAATTATCGTAAACATTTGTACCGCTGATATCGATGTTGTTTACGTCATCGTCAATCATTTCTATTTCTTCTTTTGTATAATCTTTAATTTTGCCATCCTCAAGTTTTACTGCAACTTTATCGTTCAGAAAGTGTAAAGCACAAACTCTGCCAATTCCTTGAGGAGTCATAACACCCGAACCGACAGGAGGCATACCTTTAGCAGCTTCTAAATATGTTTGATATTCATAATTCAAACAACACAAAAGTCGACCGCAAGTACCTGAGATTTTTGACGGACTAATAGGCATCCCTTGATCTTTTGCAAGTTTAATGTTAATTGAATCAAAATTACTTAAAAAAGAGCAACAGCAAAATTCACGCCCACAAAGCCCACAGCCTTGCAACATCGAAGTTTCGTCACGAACACCGATATGTCTTAAATCAATTCTCACACGTCTGAATTCTTGCGTCAAATCTTTTAGAAGTTCTCTAAAATCAACTCTTGCCGGAGCAGTATAATAAAATGTGATTTTATGTTTGTCAAACGTATATTTAGCATTAATCAAGTTCATATTAAGATTCCGTTTTTGAACAAGCTCTTTGCATTTTCTGAAAGCGATTTCATTTTCTTGTTGCAATTCAGCATATAATTCCAAATCACGCTTTGACATAACACGAATTAAAGGAAGTGCTTCCGGCATATTCTCTTTATTTTTTTCCCATGCCTGAACTACCTGATCGTTAATATATTCAGCCTGAGCTACTTCTTCGCCTTTTTCGGTTCTGACTAAAACATAATCACCATGATGAAGAGTAACCGTATCAGGTATATCCAACGGTTGAAATTGGTTTTTAATTAATCTTACTGCAAATTTTTTCATAAATATATTATACCTTAAAAAACAGAATTTTTAATTTTATGTTCTCGATCACAATATACAGTGTTAAGCAACCATATTTTCAATATTATTGTAATCATTAACCTTAGTCAAGTAATTGTTCAGGGTATATTAACTATGAGAGTGACATGACTGATAATTGCTAATATGTAATGAAAAACTACCCGCTTCGGCAATTGATAATAGTCTGCTTAACCAATAAATTGATATAGTTCCCTATATTTAAAGGAGATTATTTATGTTAAAGAGATTATTACTAAGTTCATTTGCAATTATTGCAATATCATTTACCACAAGTTCGGTTTATGCGGAAAATATTATCAGAGATGATATTTTAAAACTTGCATATTGTAATTTCAATGATGACGAAATGTTTGTTCGTATACCTTGCAAGAATATTACACCATGCCTAATGACTCAATTGCCAAAAATTTGTGCTGAGCCGTGCAAACAAAAATTGCCGTGTGATCCGTGCAATAAACCAAAAGCCGGTTGGACACAAGGTTGCCATTGTGATAAAGAAATAAAAAAATTACACGAATTTCTTTCAAAAGCTGATTGTATAGTCGGTTTGACTCCCGAACAAAAGCAAAATGCTGACTTGATAAGGAAAGGTGCGACAAGAGAAATCATTGAACTCAAAAGAGAAATTGCAACAAAAGAAAGTGAAATTTTAGGTTTAAAAAATTCTGCAAATTGTTATTCTGATAACGCAAAAGAAATTAATAAACTGAACAATGAAGTTAATAAAATGAACAAAAATGTGGAAAAAATTTGCAAAAATGCCAAAAACGAATACAAAAGTATGTTAAATTCAACACAAAAACGTATATTCAATAATTACAAGAAACAGTGGACAAATAATCCTGACATTGCCAACGTACAAGTAAATCCGTGTCCTTGTAATAAATAAAAAGGTAAAATTCCTATCAATTTTAATATTAAGAAATTGTTACAATCGAATGTAACAATTTCTTTTTGTTGTTTTTTATGATTATTAGTCAAAAGTACCTGTAGTAGAGGTAATTTTGGCATATTTTTTTTCGGTAAAAAAATTTACAATATTTTTTACAATTTTTTATAAAAAATTTGAAGTTTAGAACAAAAAAATCATTTTACCCTATTGAAAATTAGTATGTTTGGTTTACTATAAAAGCATGTAGAACTTTATTGAGGTATTAATGTCAAAAGAAGTAATTGAATTTGAAGGCACAATCCAAGAATCGTTGCCTAATGCCATGTTCAAAGTAGTGCTGGAGAACGGGCATCAAGTTCTTGCTCATATCTCGGGGAAAATTCGCAAAAATTTCATAAGGATTTTACCGGGGGACAAAGTAAAAGTTGAGCTTACTCCTTATGACCTCACCAGAGGACGCATAACTTACAGATTGAAAGGATGATAAAGATGAAAGTTAGAGCATCAGTGAAAAAAATATGCGAAAACTGCAAAGTCATCAGACGCAAAGGCAGAGTAGCAGTTATTTGCGAAAACCCAAAACATAAACAAAGACAAGGATAGGTGGTAAAACCACGGTGCATTATAAAGAAGGTTTGGTGCGGCTGCAATAAACTAAGACTTCTTGAAGTGCTTCTCACTTGCAACTTATTTATGTTTTTATTACTTTAATAATTATTAGTACACTAAATTTGACAAAGGAGTCAAAATGGCAAGATTAGCAGGGGTAGATTTACCTCGTAATAAAAGAATGGTAATAGCATTGACCTATATCTACGGTATAGGACCGACTATTTCCAAAAGAATACTAGAAGCATGCGGTATAAGCGAAGACCTTCGCTCAGACGATTTAACTGAAGATGATATCAGTAAATTAAGAGCCGAGCTTGAAAATTATCACATTGAAGGTGATCTCAGAAGAATTGAAGCTATGAATATCAAAAGATTGAGTGAAATCAACTCATTCAGAGGTATGCGTCATAGAAGAAAACTTCCATGCAGAGGTCAAAGAACAAAAACAAATGCAAGAACAAGACGCGGTAAAAAGACCGGTCCTATTGCAAAGAAAAAAACAGTATAACTTAAGGAGAATATAAGAAGTCATGGCAACAAAAGTTAAGACTACAAAGAAAAAAGAAAAGAAGAATGTATTACAAGGTGTAGTACATATTCAATCTACTTTTAACAACACCATTGTAACTTCTACTGACGCACAAGGTAATGCAATAGCTTGGGCTTCAGCAGGTACCTGCAACTTTAAAGGAGCAAGAAAGGGTACGCCTTTCGCAGCTCAATCAGCGGCTGAAATGGTTGCAAAAAAATCAATGGATCAAGGTATGAAGAAGGTGGAAGTTTTGGTTAACGGACCCGGTTCCGGCAGAGAAACAGCTATCAGAGCGCTTCAAGCTGCAGGACTTGAAATCACGTTAATCAAGGACGTAACGCCAATTCCGCACAACGGATGTCGTCCACCCAAAAGGCGTAGAGTATAAAAAGTAAAGGAGCCCAAAATTGGCTAGATATACAGGACCAACAAATAAATTATTCAGAAATTATGGCGTAAAAGATTTGTCAGCAAGAAAATTAACTTCATCAATGACACAATACGCCTCAGGTCAACATGGTCAAAACCGTAAGAAGATTTCTGAATACGCAATTCAATTAAAAGAAAAACAAAAAATCAGATTAACATACTTAATCAGTGAAAAACAATTTCACAAATACTATGAAAAAGCCAACAGAAAAAATGGCGTAACAGGTACTATTTTGCTTCAACTTTTAGAAACAAGATTAGACAACGTGTTATTCAGAGCAGGCTTTAGTGTTACCCGCCGTCAGTCAAGACAACTTGTCGGACACGGTCACGTGCTTGTAAACGGCAGTAAAGTTGATATTCCTTCTTACATTTTAAAAGAAGGGGATGTTATTAAAGTCAGAGAAAAAAGTTCTCAAGTGTTCAAAGATATAATTGAAATGGTTGACCAAGCTCAAGCACCTGCATGGATTAGTGTTGATGCCGAAGCTCAAACCATCAAGGTTGAGAGACTTCCCGAAAGAGAAGAAATCGACCCTGATTTCAAAGAACAGTTGATAATTGAGTTTTATTCTAAATAGTACCGGAGGGCTAATAATAATGGATTTAAAAATAAAATGCGTTAATTCAACCACTAATTCAGATGGATCAATCTATGGTAAATTTACTATTGACCCGTTGGAAAGAGGTTTTGGTACAACAATCGGTAATGCTTTAAGACGTGTATTACTTTCAAGTCTTGAAGGGTCTGCAGTTACCGCTTTGAGAATTGAAGGTGTTACACACGAATATACTTCAATTCCCGGTATCGAAGAAGACGTAATCGACATCATTCTTAACTTAAAAGGTTTGGTTGTAAAATCAAAATTTGCTGAACCGCAAACTTTAAGATTAAGCGTTGACAAACAAGGACCTGTTTTAGCAGGTGATATTGAACTTCCCGCAGGAATCAATATTATAAATCCTGATTGGCAAATTTGTACAATTTCAGAAGGCGGTAGCTTAAGAGCTGATATCATCGTTGAATCAGGCAGGGGCTATGTAATGGCTGAAAACAAAATGGCAGCTAATGAAGCTATGTCAATTGATATGCTTCCTATTGATGCATCATTTATGCCAATTAAAAAAGTTAGTTACTCTGTTGAAAATACTCGTGTAGGTCAAAATATTGACTATGATAAATTAACTCTTGAAATTTGGAGTAACGGAAGTATTGACGTAACCCAAGCATTAATCGATGCTTCTAATATACTAATAGAACACTTCGTTGCTGTAAGCGGATTCTCAGGTGTTGCTACACCTGCTATCACTTCGAGTGCTGTAATTGCTGAACCTGAACCGCAAGAAATACAAGAAGAAGTTTCTATCACTATTGATGATCTTGAACTCTCCGTAAGAGCATATAATTGCTTGAAGAGAGCAAGCATTAACTCAATGAGTGAGTTATTAAAGAAATCAGAACATGATTTATTGAATATTAAAAACTTCGGTAAAAAATCTTCTGATGAAGTAATAGAAAAACTACACAAATTCGGTTTGGATTTAATGCCAAGTCCCGAAGACGTTGACTTAGTCGAATAATTAAAAGGATAAATAAAAATGAGACACCAATGTAAAAAACATCATTTAGGATTAGCAGCTGACCAAAAACGTGCTTTGTTAAGGTCTTTGGCTTCATCTTTATTTATGCATAATGAAATTCAAACAACTATGGCTAGAGCAAAAGCATTAAAACCTTATGTTGAAAAATTGATAACATTAGCAAAAAGAGGCGATTTACATGCAAGAAGACAAGCCGCTACTTACATCTTTGATCAAAGTACAGAAAGACTTTTGAACAGAGAAAACGGTGAAGTTATTACTGCTGAAACTGACTTGAATGATAATGTTAAAACTGTTGAAGAAACAGTTTTAAGAAAACTTTTTGGCGAAATTGCCAAAAACTATACTGACAGAAATGGCGGTTATGTCAGAATATATAGAATGCCACCTCGCAGAGGTGATGCCGCTGAAATGGCATTAATCCAATTAGTATAATGAGATATGCCGTTAAATTTGAATACATCGGGAGTGGCTTTAAAGGGAGCCAGTTCCAACCGGACGAAAGAACGGTACAAGGCGAACTAAATAAGGCTTTCTCGATATATTTCAAAGAACCTGTAAAGGTTATTCCGTCAGGAAGGACTGATGCAGGTGTCCACGCAAGAGGACAAGTTTTGCACTTTGATATTAAAACTGATAAAGTTAATATAAGAAAAGCGATTTATTCGTTAAATTCTTTGTTACCTGATGATATCAGTATTAGTGAAATGATTAGAGTCAATAACAATTTTCATGCTCAAAAGTCAGCTACATACAGATATTACAGATACAGAATATCAAATAAACCTTATCGCAGTGCATTTGACAGAAATCTTTTGCATTTGAGAGAAGAACTTGATATTGATTTGATGAATGAGGCTTTAGAGTTTTTGATTGGAGAACATGATTTTTCTTGTTTTAAAGCGTCAAAAACCGAAAATCCCGCAAAAATTTGCAACATGTATTATGCAAAGGCAATTAAAGTCGGTGATTTTATTTATATTGATTTTATTGCAAATCGTTTCCTGTATAACATGGTAAGGATTATTGTCGGAACTGTTTTAGATATTGGAAGGAAAAAATTTACCCCGCAGTTTATTTCTGAACTTCTGATTTCAAAAGACAGGACAAAGGCAAGTTCTACGGTTATCCCTGACGGGTTGACTTTAATGATTGTAGGATACGATGATATTAATTCTGATAATGTTGAAGATTGCCTAAACAATCGGCTAACATTAGAGGAGCAGTTATTGAAAACAGCAAATTATTTAGCCATAAAGGAGGCATAATGAAAACTTATTCAGCAAAGCCTTGTGAAGTGGAAAGAAAATGGTATTTAATTGATGCTGAAGGTCAAACTTTAGGTCGTTTAGCTTCAAAAATTGCCAATATACTTCGTGGTAAAAACAAACCCGAATACACTCCAAACATAGACACAGGTGATTTTGTTATCGTAATTAACGCAGAAAAAATTAAAGTTAGCGGAAATAAAGAAACAGATAAAATGTACTATTCTCACTCAGGATATCCCGGTGGGTTTAAGTCGGCAAGTTTCAAAGAATTAATGGAAAAATTCCCGACAAGAGCTTTGGAAAAAGCTGTTAAGGGTATGCTTCCTCATAATACTTTGGGTGCTGAACAATTTACAAAAATGAAAATTTACGAAGGCGCTGAGCATCCTCATGCTGCTCAAAAACCGATAGAATTAAAGGAGATATAACCTATGGCAGACAAAGAATTCAGAGCAGTAGGACGTAGAAAAACTGCCATTGCAATTGTAAGATTAACAAAAGGCAAAGGCAGAGTATTCATCAACAATAAAACTTTAAAAGCGTACTTAGGTGAACGCTCTAGTTTTGAAATGATGATTTATCAACCTTTAGCATTAACAAACAATGAAACAGCATTTGATGTTAAAGTTAAAGCAATTGGTGGCGGTGTAAGTGCACAAGCTGCAGCAATCCGTCATGGTATTTCTAAAGCACTTTTGGAAGTAAATCCTGAAAACAAAGCTGTATTAAAGGCAGAAGGTTTATTAACAAGAGATGCAAGAATTAAAGAACGTAAAAAATACGGCCGTAAGAGAGCTAGAAAAAGATTCCAATTCTCAAAACGTTAATATTTTTTATCAATATTTTCAAAAGACCGACACATGTGTCGGTCTTTTTTAATATGCTTAGTATTTAATTCAATATTAATAGCACAAGATAAATATTGATTAAAAATATCATGCTATGATAAAATATATAGTAATAGTGTTCTTGGTACAAATATGAGTGGTGAATTTAAGAGCTGTCCGTATTGTGGAAAAATAATTTTATCAAATGCAACAATATGCAAGCATTGTGGTGCCAATTTAACACACTGGGAGATTAAGATGAATTCTTCATCTACAATGGAGCGAAATAATACAGTAAATGTAGATAACAGTTATTCTTGCTTACATGCGTTTTCCTACATGTTTCAAGACAAAAAATTTCCTCTAAAATGGCTTTCCGTTTTTCTGATTAGTTTTATCGGCAATATCGTATCATTGAGCATGCAGTCAAATATGCAAAAAGCTGATTTTAATATTATAGATTTAGCGCCGATATTTCTAGCCGCATTTTTAATGTTTGTTCTGGTCGGGTATAAAATCATGTGTATAAAATCCATAACAAACCAAAGCCATAACTACACACTCCCATTTATAAGTTATTTTGATAATTTTATCAGCGGATTAAAGTTTTATATTGCCACAATAGTTTTTTTAATTGCAATATTCCTGCCAATAGCCCTTTTAGGGACTATCCCGATAATTAATATAGTTGTCTTTGTAGTCGGGGCAATAATATTTATTGTATTTTTATACAGAGTGATTGCTTATAATTGGATATTTGCAAATAAACCAATGTATACAGTATTTTTCCGCTTTGGCTTATCTTGGGAAGTAATTATTCAAGACCATAAACGATACTTTACTGTTTTATGCTTTCTATTTTTATCCGTAATACTTTCCCTTGCCTGCAATTTATTTCTTTATCTGACTGGTCTTTTATTTTATGAAATTTTAACTTTAGGAATTGCTGCCGGAGCAATATCTTTGGTTACAACATATTTTTCATTTGTCAATTCGTATTTGATTGCTAAATCAATCACACCTAATAGTCTTAATTTGTTATAAAAGGATAAAAAAATGAACAGATTTAAAAATTGTCCATATTGTAATCAAATTATTTTAGATAACGATGTTATATGCAAGTATTGCGGCAGAGAAGTACTTGGCGAACGGGAAAGGACTAATTTACCTAAGGGTAATACTAATTCGCCAATACTTACTATTATATTATTAATTTTAGTTTTTCTGTTTATACCCAATGTACCTCAAACTGCAACACTAAATATCTCAAAATATATTGCGAATATTCAGGCAAATCAAGATAACTTAAACAACAATGTTAATAACGCAACAAAAAATTTTTCTTTTGAAAACTTAAAAAATAATTTAAGTACTGCAACAGAATCTATTGAAGATGGGAAAAATAAAACAAGAAGAAATTACAAGCCTGATAAAGATATTATACATACTCCCAGTTATAATATGTCACCTATCGAAAAAGAAGTAGCTTCTGTTATGAGAAAAAAAGGCTACAAAAACAAGTCCGAAATGGGGAAAAAGGTTGTTTTGTATACAAATGTAGTAGATTTGCAATGTCCATATCAGGATTCTTTCTTGAGAGCAATATACAAATACAAATCACATCCTGAATGGACTGCAAAATATACATTCATAGAAGTAAAACACCACAAACACGAAAGCCTTTCGTATAATTCTATACAAGATGCAAGAGAAGACATGGCTTTCAGGCGCAAATGCGATATATTCTGCATTATAGATTTTTCCAAAAATCAATATTTTTCAGGAAAAACAAATGATACCAAATATTTATATAAAGCATTATATGATTTATATAATCAATAAAATTATTTATCAAAATTCATATTTGAAATATCAACACTTTCGACATTTTGGATTTCGGTAATTTTTTTGTACATATCCAAAACAGGATTCAATGAAACGACTTTTGTTACAACATATAGTTTTTCATTATCATCACCTTTGTCGCCTTTTTCATGGCTCATTTCAACTATTTTATCAAATTTCTCACTTACACTTTTTATTACTTCAGGCACATTTTGATAATTAACAATCAAAGTTGCTTTTATTGTTGCCGTTTTTTGGGTAAATTTATGAAGTAAAGATGTCTCAAGTTTTCTTACCAAAATCAAAACGATAAGAGTTAATATCGTAGCCACAATGCCTAATATAATTTCTCCGCAACCGACCGCCATACCTATACTGGCCGTTGTCCATAGAGTTGCCGCCGTAGTCAATCCAAAAACAGATGAACCGTGTCTTAAAACAGTACCGCCGCCGATAAACCCAATACCTGTAAGCACTTGTGCTGCGATTCTTGCTGGGTCCCCGAACGCTTCATAATGACCTGTCGCAGCAACTGTCGGAAATACAAATATAGAAAGAATTGTAAAAACACAAGAACCGACACAAACTAAAATATGTGTTCTTAATCCTGCAAACTTACTTGTCAATTCTCTCTCAAAACCGATTGAAAAACCTAAAACTACAGATATTATTACTCTTAAAAGAATATCTACATAATAAGAATATTCATGTAATGCTAATTCCACTTTTATCTCCCATAACTCTTTGGATCCAATACATCTCGAATTGTATCACCTATTAAATTAAATGACAAAATAGTTACAAAAATCAAATACCCCGGTGTCAAAAGCCATGGACGGTACAAAATATTTGTGTACTCTTGCGCTTCTTTGAGCATATTACCCCAACTTGCATCAGGCTGCTGAATACCTAAGCCAAGAAAACTCAACCCTGATTCTCCCAAAATATACCCCGGAACACTTAGCGTTATAGCGACCAAAACATAACTTGCTGTTTGCGGAAGGATATGCTTAACAATTATTCTGAATGAACTTGCCCCAATACTTTTTGCACTTTCGACAAACTCCTGATTTTTTATGGACAAAACCATACCTCTGACTACTCTTGCAAAACCTGCCCATCCTATAAAAGCAAGTATGACAATAATAAGTGTAAATCTTTGCGAGCTTGTCATATTTGCAGGTAAAAGTGCCGCCAAAATAATTAAAAGATAAAAACTCGGAATGGACATAATTGCCTCAGCTACACGCATCATCACATTATCAAGAATACCGCCAAAATATCCTGAAATTCCTCCATATAAAAGTCCTAAAGGAAATGAAATAAACAATGCCAAAAATCCTATTGTAAGGGATATTTGTCCACCATATAAAAGTCTTGAAAAATTATCTCTGCCGTTAATATCGGCTCCCAAAAAATAAAGTCGACCATTGCTATCGTTTAAACCGATAAAATGTCTGTCAGTTTTTATAAGCCCTAAAAATTTATACTCAAAGCCTTTTGCAAAAAATTTCAAATAAAATCTTTGATTTCTGTCGATTTTATAATCAGTAGAAAATGTTTCCTGATTAAAGGTTCTTGTGTAATTATATATATATGGCTTGGATAATTTATTTTCCGGAGTTATAACATATATCTTTGACGGCGGGGCATAAGACATATTTCTGTCAGAAAAATCTTCTTGATATACTGCAAAAAAATCAGCTAATGCAATTGCAAAATACATGCAAATCAGCAAAATAAGAGCGACAAGGGCAAATTTATCTTTCAAAATCTGTTTTATCGGACTTCTGTCAATTTTTATTTCCTGAATTTCCATATCGTCACTCCATAGTTACTCTCGGGTCAACAAGTTTTAGCAAAATATCCCCTATTAAATTGCCGATAACAAGCATTATAGCCCCTATCATTAAACTTGCCATTACCAAATTAATATCTGATTTCATAACGGCTTCAAGAACGAGCCTGCCTAACCCCGGATACTGAAAAACGTACTCTGTCAAAGCGGCACCACTCAACAACCCTGCAAATTCAAACCCGATAAGTGTTACCATCGGGTTTATGGCATTTCTTACCGCATGCTTGTAAATAACTTTATTCTCGGGTAAACCTTTTGCTCTTGCAAGTTTTATATAATCGCTTTCCAGTACATCAAGCAAATTTCCTCTCATTTGCCTTTGCAAACTTGCAAGACTGAGCGTAAATAATACAAGCACAGGTAAAAATAAATGATGAATAATATCTAATATTTTTTCAAAAACATTCATTTGTGCAAAATTAAAACCTGTCAAACCACCAATAGGAAACCAACCTGTTTTAACCGCAAAGACCAACAATAATAACGCATAGAAAAATGATGGTATCGCCATACCCACTGATGTAAACACCGTAATAATTCTGTCTGCGGGTTTTCGCCAATTTAAAGCGGCATAAATTCCCAAAGGTATACCGACAAGCCAAGTCAAAACAATTACAATACCGGTAAGAAGAAGAGTATTGGGAATACGTTCTTTTAAACGGTCTGAAACAAATTCCCCTGAAGTAGAAACACCTAAATCACCCTTGAGAAAATTTCCGCCCCATCTTAAGTACTGCTTATACAAAGGTAAATCTAATCCTAATCTTACTCTTTCAGCTTCCAAAGTTTGAGGCGAAATTGCCGGATTAAGTTTTAATTCGCTGAGCGGGTCAATAGGACTTAATCTTATTATAAAAAAGCTGATTATTGATACCAAAATCAGTATCGGAAAAGCATTTAAAATTCTTTTTAATATGTATAAAAAAACTGACATTATTCTGTATAAATCTCCTCTATATTATGAATTACACCACCTAAAGCTGTCGGGTCAAGATTTTTAAACTTTGTTCTGACCGCATATATATTTAGCGGAGTGTATAAATATATAAACGGATTATGCTCATAAACTATCTCTTGATATTCATCATAAATTTTTTTACGATTTTCAAACCCCAAAGTAGTTGCACCTTTTGCAAAAAGTTCATCCAAGCGTTTTTCCCAAGGTAAAAGATTTGTTTTTAATTCGGCATCTTTACCCTGCCTTATATTAAACATGTGCAAACTTCCTGTCGAATACCAAACATTCGCACCGTTATTAGGTTCCAAAGAAGAACCTGTAAGTGCAAGAATTACAGCTTCCCAATCCAAAGAACCGGTTAATTTACCGACAAGAACATTAAACTCAATAGGTTTAAAATGAACCTTCATCCCAAGCTCTGATAAATCTTCTTTTAGCATAACACCTATTGATTCTCTTTCAATATTTCCGGCATTTGTCATAAGAGTAAACTCAACAATATTTCCGTCTTTATCGTGTAAAATTCCATTAGCATCAATTTTAAAACCTGATAAAGTCAAGAGTTCTTTTGCATATTGAACATTTTTTTTATGACCTTTAGCTATTTTTTCATTCAGATATATGGAAGAAAGTCCTTCTGCCGTAAAAAGAGGCATCCCAACACCGGAAAGTATATTAGCAACAATAAAATCTCTGTCTGTCGCATAATCAACCGCTTTCCTAAAGTTATCATCGTTAAACCATTTTTGTTTTATCGGATCAACAAAATACTCACCTTTTTCATTTTTTCTCGTATTCAAATTAAAGCTCAAAAATGTTGTTCCATCACCTGCACCCAAATTATAAACTTTATAATCAGATTTTTTTTCAAGACTTTTAAATCTTGCAACCTGATTACCTCTAACAGCAAGCATATCCAGCTCTCCGCCTTCAAACTTTAATACCTGATTATTTAAGTCACCGACAATATAGACAACATATTGGTCTAAATAAGGAAGCACATTATTGTTTTTATCAATTATTGAATAATTAGGATTTCTTTCAAAAATTACCCTCTGAGCAGGTACATACTCTTTTAACTTAAATGCACCGCTTGTTACAAAATCTTTTGGTGGAGTTGTAACACCCCAAAATCTGTTAAATTCCTCTATTCCTTTATCCGTAATTTTTTTTACAACATGTTTTGGAGCAATTGAAAAACTCAACATTCTTAAAAAAGGTGCAAAAGGTTTTGGAGTTATAAATTCAATTGTATATTTATCAATTTTTTTACAAATCGGAAGAACCCCGTCAACCGTCATAACATCACGGCTGCTTGTATCACCGAAACCGCCTTTAATAATAGTGTTATAAGTAAATTCAACATCGTCTGCAGTAATTTCTTTTCCGTCAGACCACTTTAAACCTTTTCTCAAAACAATTGTATAAGTTTTTCCGTCATCACTTATTTTAACTGTCTTTGCAAGTCTTGGAATAACCTCACCTGTATACGGGTCAGCAGTAAACATACCTTCAAACATCATACCGGCAAGAGAACTTGATGTCGCATCTTTTGAATTCCAAGCATTAAAAGTTTTCGGGCCTTCTCCTATTGTGGAATTTCTGAAAGTTCCACCGTATTTTCCCACCTGACTTTGTGTTTGCCAAAACTCTTCGCCGTTTATATTGACGAGCCTATATTCTTTGGCTAAATGTTTGGGCTGAATTTCATTTCGTTGTGTTGTCACTGAAGTTTCAATATCTTCGTAGCTATCCTTGTGCAAACAGGAAGTTGCTAAAAGTATAAAAAAGCCGATTATTAAAATTGTATATAAAAATTTTTTTAGCATAATCATTATTATGAAACGATTATGCTAAAAATATCAACATCTTAACAATTAGCCGATAAGCTATTTATTTAACTTAAAAATTCATAAGCATCTTTTGAGATTTCTTCCATCATGGTTGCCGAATGATCGGTCATTGTATCAACATTACCTTTGGCAACCGTTGCGGGAACTAAAGCCGGAGGTGAGTTAATGAATTTTGTAGCACTTGTTAATTTAGTACATTGAGCCAAAATTGCTTTTGCACTTTCTAAATCTTCCGCACCAATTTTACCGCCTTTTATAATTTGTGACATTTGAGAAAGAGCTGTTTTTGCCTGCCAATGATGACCGTTATGTACCGCATTCATTACGTTACCTTCAAGAGCTTTTATTGTACTCATATCGGTACCACGTTTATCAAAGAAACCTAACGCTGTTTTTGCATAGTCAGCGACATTACCTAATCCGTCTGCTCTGTTAGGAACAACTTTACCTGTTGTTACATCAATTGCAGTTTTAGGAATATTAAATTTATCTAAAGTTGTTACAGGATGCTTGGCAGCCTGATATGCAGTAGCAACAGAATCTTTAGCAGATATTGCAGCATTTTTCGCCGCATCGTAAGCATTTTTTGCAGCATCAGCCACAACCTGTGCTTTTTCACCAAATTTTGCAGAATATTTTGCAAAACCTGAGTATTCAGGTGCAGGTGCCGGCGCAGGAGCAGGAGCCGGAGCAGGTGCCGGTGCAGGTGATGGTGCAGGTGCCGGTGCAGGTGTACCATATTTAGCACTGTCAGGGAAAGTTGCTTGTTTAGTTTTCAAAGCTGCATTAGCTTTTTTCAAACCAAAGAATGATAAAACAGCTGTAACAGTACCTGTACCAACATTTTCCCAAGCTGATTTAGCCTGAGCATCCGTTTTTGCAGTCGCCGCTTTATAACCGCCGAATAGTGCCATCCCTACGCCTGCAACAAGACCGATAGCAGCCATAGCAACACCCAAAGGCGGGAATGCTATACCTGCCGCCATAATCGCTCCACCTATAACTGCACTTTTTATAGGACTTTTTACAATCGCTTTAACAGGAGCTATTGCCCCTTTTGTAAAGTGTTTTGCACCTTCCGTAAAACCGATACTTCCATCGTCTTTTCCGTCCGAACACGGTTTTGAGTTATCAATACACAGCAGTCCGTCAAAGAATGCATCAACATCTCTGTCCCAACCGCAATCGCCCATTGTCCAAAAATAATTTTTATCTTTTGGCAAATTCTTCTCTTGTGGTTTTACCTTTGAACCACCGTCACAAAGGACATAAAGATAAACTTCCTTACCATCTTTTGCTTTGATTAGCTCTTTTGTGTAAATTGACTCATTTCCATCAGCATCCTTCATGATGATGTTTGCTTGGGAATTTTTATCCGCTATTCTGTCAGCAAGACATTTGAACTCTTTTAAATCACCGGATGCTGTTTTAAAAGTAATAGACTTAGTCGCTTCCATTTTTTATCCCCATAATTTCCAAAGTAAATTGTACCCTATACCATAATAAAAACGGCATGCCCGAAAAAATTGCGCAAATAAGCATCGTAACTAACAAAAAATTTTATTACACTTTTTATAATTAATATGCAAATTACAAATAACATATCCTTTGGAGCACTCCCCCAGGGCGTTAGAGTGATAAATAAGAAATTGTTGGCAAGCGGAAGATTGTCATGGGGTGAATTACGCTCTTTAAAAGACGAAAATGTAGGGCAAATAATTGATTTAAGAACATCAGGGACTTTTTTTCACCAAATTAAAGAAATTTTAGCCTGCCACGTATTCGGCATAAAAAGAACTCATCTTCCGATACTTTTGTATAAAAATTTTCCTGATAAAGATACTTTTGTTTGGGTCAAAAAACTTATCGATAAATGCCCTAACAGAACACTTATCCATTGCAACAGCGGACTTCATCGCACAAATTTATTTTGCGAAGCCGTACAACTGTTAGGCAGAGAAAAAAGCATTGAAGAAGCAGAAAGTTCTCTCATTAAAAACGGCTTTTTCAAATTAAGAAATGTCCACAAAAGAAGTGCGGATATAATAGCAATACAAATGAATACTCTGCATAAATGCCTTGATGATTTCAAAAAAATGTTTTCTTAATCAGCTGATATTTTCAACTTGTTTACTATCACTTTCAATACTGTCTTTGAGCATCTTTCTGACAATATCGCCCTGTGTATCAAGCATTTTAGCTACCGTTTCAATATTACGAACTTTGTTTGTCATTATACTGTCAGCATTAGCAAGTATTCTGCCTGAAATATTCTGATAACCGGCAAGAACTGCACTGCCATAACCCTGCATTAAGTTACCGGCTAAAGTAGCACCTAAACCAAACGTACCCATATAAGGACTTAAAGCTGTAGCAATACCGCCAACGCCTGAAACAAATCCCGCAAGAGGAATGACAAAGTTTGTACCCGTACCACCAAACCCGGTATACATGCCCGCCGCAGTCGCAGCAGTAGTAGGAAGCCAGTCAACCATAGATGCAGCATAACCTGTTTCAACACCATCGGTAATAGATGCAGCCATACCTGTCAATTGCCCTAAATCAGCCGCATAGCCTGTTGAAAAACCACCGTAATTTGATAAATTAGACATACCAAAAGCTGAGGTACCACCTGAATAAACAGCATTGCCACCGCTGATAGGTGTAGAATATGAAGTCCCGGGAACATTTACGGAATAGCCGTATAGCGGTGCGTAAGCACTTGGTGTAATTAGTCTTGCTGCGTTAATTAACCATCTTGAAACACCTTCAAAACCGCTACCCGAATACGTAGAACCGTTTACCGAAATGTCACGAATTTGGTCATACAATCGGAATAGTTCCGCTTTGGCATCAGAACTTGCTGAACCAAATTTATTTGCTATTACTAAATAACTGTCATTTTTGTATGCCATAATTTACTCCATTAATTAAGACTGGAATGTCTTGAATACATTTTCAATATTTTTATCAATAACTTTCTTAACGCTCTCAAGTTCGGTTACTATTGTTTCCTGCTCGGTATCAAGTTGTCTTAGTTGAAGTTCAAGAACTTGGTCACGCTGGTGTATATCTTCGCTCTTTGCGTTTATTCTGTTCATTTCTTGTTGATATTCCTGATTTTCAGCTTGATATGCCATTACGGCAGCTTCATAGGATTTATTTGCATCATAGCCGCTTTCAACATATTGTGTCCACATTTCCATATCTTTTTTATATTGCGGATCATTTTCGCCACCGGCATAATCAGCCACTTTAGGTCCGGGAGGATCGTTTGCTGCCCATTGTTCAAGTTGTTTTTTGATAGTATAAAGAGTCGGCATAACGGGAGATTTAACTTTTAGCATTTCGTTAAATAAACCTGCCTCTTCGTTTGCAAGGTTTGTCCTTGCCTGGTTAATTTGTTGACCCTCAAATTCTACGTTTGTCTGTCTTGCCGTAAGATATAAATATCTGGCTTGGCTTGCTGCTATGCCCATAATATTCTCCTAACCATTTACCTTCATAGTTATATGTAATGATATTTTTTGGCATGTCAATTTTTGATACACTATGCCTACAAATATTTTAATGTTTTTATTTGTAAATACAAAATTTTAGGCATAAAATCATTCGTTTGGAGTATTTAACAAACGTGGAAAAACAGATTTAGCTAAAGCAAAATAATTATCCTTTTATTTCACCAATTTGACGGTACTTTTCACAACGTGTAGAAATCAATTTATCCTCGGATAATTTTGAAAGTTCATTTAATGCATTCAAAATCATTTCTTTCATATTTGTATAAACTTCATCAGGATTATAATGCGCACCACCTAAAGGTTCTTTTATAATACCGTCAATGATTTTTGAGTCTAAAAGGAAATCTGCGGTGATTTTTAATGCTTCAGCAGCTTTATCTGCAAAAGCAGCGTCATTCCAAAGAATAGAAGCACAACCCTCCGGAGTAATTACCGTATAATAAGCATTTTCAAGCATAAAGACTTTATTTGCCACGGCTAAGCCAAGCGCCCCGCCTGAGCAGCCTTCACCCGTGATTATTGAAATAACAGGCACTTTTAATTTTGCCATTTCAAGTAGATTTTGGGCGATAGCACCACCCTGACCTGTTTCTTCAGCTTTAATTCCCGGGTACGCCCCCGGAGTATCGACTATTGTAACAACGGGAAAACCGAATTTTTCAGCGTGTTTAAATAGTCTTAAGGCTTTTCTGTATCCTTGAGGGTTTGGCATCCCAAAATTATACTCGAGATTTTCTCTGGTTGTTTTACCTTTTTGTGTACCGATAAGCATAACAGGTATATCGTCAATTTTTGCAATTCCGCCAAGTATTGCTCTGTCGTCAGTTCCTGCTCTGTCACCGTGAAGCTCAATCCAACCTGTTGCAATATTCATAACATAATCCAAAAAGGTCGGACGCATAGGATGACGTGCTATTTGGATACGCTCATAAGGTTTCAGGTTATCATACAAGTTTTTCTTAAATTCTGCTGCCTGATTTGTTAATGTTTCAATTTGATTAGACAAATCAATTCCCGATTCTTTGCTCAAATTCTTTAATTCCTCAATTTTATCCTCTATATCAAATATTGGTTTTTCAAATGGTAATTGCGTAACTTTTTGCATATTAATTTCCTTTGGAATGTAGTCTGATTAAGTTAGAAATAACAGTTTGAAGTTCATCACGTGAACAAATCATATCAATTTGCCCATGTTTTAAGAAGTATTCTGCAGTTTGGAAATCAGAAGGGAGTTTTTGCCTTATTGTTTGCTCAATAACACGTCTGCCTGCAAAACCCATTCTTGCACCTCTTTCAGCAATTATTATATCACCAAGAGTACCGAAACTTGCCGTAACACCACCGAATGTTGGCTCAGTTAAAACCGTAATATACAAAAGTTTCGCTTCATTTAATTTTGCAACAGCACAACTTGTTTTTGCCATTTGCATTAAACTGAAAATGCCTTCCTGCATTCTCGCACCACCTGATGATGTAAAAATAACAACAGGAAGTTTTTTTTCAACAGCCGTATCAATAAGTCTTGTAATTTTTTCACCGACAACAGAACCCATTGACCCTCCAAGATAGGCAAATTCCATAACTCCGATTGCGGCAGAAGTACCGTTAATTTTACCAATACCGGTTATGATAGCTTCATTTAGCTTTGTTTTTTCTTTTGCATCACGTTGTCTTGATTTATAAGTTTTTAAATCCTCAAATTTCAGTGGGTCAACTGACTCAACACCTTCATTAATTTCATGAAAAGTCATTAAATCAACTACCTGAGCAATTCTTTCCTTTGCTGTAATTCGGAAGTGATAACCGCATTTAGGACAAACTTTTAAGTTTTCATCAACTTCTTTAGAAGGTAAACTGACACCGCAGTTAAAGCATTTTGTCCAAAGTTTACTAACACCGTCATCAATAACCGTATTAACTCTAACGCTGTTTTTTTGTTCTTTTTTTGTTTGTAGCCATTCTTTTATGCCCATTTATTGACTGTTCCTTTTCTAAACATTATTTGTATTAACATCTTCTGTATCATTTTCAGTATTATCGGGAATACCTTCTTCTTGTTTGTTTTCTTTATTATCTTGTTTTTTAAATCGTTCAAAAAACCCTTTTTTGTGCCTGTTGGTTACGTGTCTGCTTTCTTTTACATCACTGTCAAAATCTTTTATTTTCATTTCATCAAATTCCGCAACAGTTTTGTTTGTGCCTAAAAGCATATCAAGTCCCACAACTGCAGAATTTCTTATTGTATCAAAACCAATTCTGACTTTTAAATCATCAGTACCAACAGCAGCGATAAATTGATTTTCTGTTAACCAATTACCTTCATAATCTTTCTCTCGAATATTGGCTGTTGCATAATACCCTATTGAAAGATATTTGCAAATATAATATTGTCCTCTAAACCTTATACTGTTTTGACCATATCTGTACCTGTCGAATATGAACGGACTTGTTCCTGTATTACCTGCAACATAATATGTTACTTCTGCAAATAAACGCCCCAAATCGGTATAAAGTCTTGGACCGACTCTGACAACACCGGTCAAATCACCTGTCTGATAGAGCGACAAATCATGCTCATAAGAATACCCTAACATTAAATATTTTTCCCAATTTAACAAAGGTTTCATATTATATGCCTGAGTTTGCCACTTATATCTCATTGTTGTAAGTGCTTTTCCTTTTCTGTAATCTTTATTGTCCTGAAATAAACCCATTGACAGTCTGTTTGAAAGAGCTATATTCCCTTGAGGAATAGCAATTGATTTTTGAAACAACAATTCACCACCGTAATTAGGCATTTGTCCAATCATCCACCCACTGTCTATATGCTCGTTCCCAACGAAATTAAATCTTAAATTATTGGTGATATCATATGAGCCATCTACTAAAAACCTACCTGTCGCAGTAGAATACATGAACTCCGATTTACTTTTGGGTGTGCTTAACCTTGCAAAACCACCAAACCCAATACGTCTGTCCGTATCCATCGAAACCAAAGGACCAACTTTCAATGTGGAAGCATTAGGTAAACCCATAACAATTGAAGGAGCGACAAATGTACCAATTCTTGAGCGATTACCAAATTCAGGTAAAATTGTTTCAACATAATCCGTATCTTTATTGGTAGTGAGTGAAAAAACCGGAGAATAAGCAACTTTGTATTTTCCGCGATAAATAGTTGCATTTTTCATTGTTATATCAGTATTGTCCTGACTACGTTTTACAAATATTTTTTTAGCAACAATTTTATATCTGTCTTTATCAGGATCAAATTCTCTCTTAGGATTAAAAAATTTCCCGGGAATTAACAAACCGCTTCTGGTAGTAGAAATAAGCATAGCAGCTTTTTTCTTGAATGTTGCAGACCCTTTTTTTGCCGTCATTTCATCCGTATACATGTTTGCGGTATTTGCACTAATTGTAATTTCAGGATAATACAAAATAGGATTATCAAAGAACGATGATTCTTTTTTCGTGTTAATTCTTATATAATCACCAAAATACTCTGCTCCGCCTTTTAAAATTCTTACGTTACCAATACCCGTAATTTCGTAATTTCTTTGATCTACAATAATTTCGTTAGCATTCATTTCCATATTTTCTTTTAAAATAAGGAGTTTTGCATTACCTTTTCCAACATATTGACCGGTTTCAGTATAGAAGTCGACATTATCACTTGATAATTCCAAATCACTTGAAAATGCTTCCATATTTATTTGTTCTTGTTTACCCTTTTGAATTTCAGCCTGTTGCAAATCGCCTACCTGATTTTTTTGGAGATTTTTATAGTTTTGAAAAGGGTTAAAATTCTTATCTAACGGGAAAACGTAATCATCATCTTTCTTTTCTTCAAATGAATAATTGCCATTTTCAACATCTGCCATGTCAACAGAATAACTTTTTACATTATCTTCTTTATCAGAAGAACCCCATAGCCGCGCACTAGCAGGCGTACTACCGATTAAACCACATAATATGACTAAAACTAAAATATATATTTTAAATTTTTTCATTACAAATCTCTCATTGTGTAATTATATTAAATAATAAGCAGAGTTTTTTTTCCACTAATTTACATAAAATTTAACGAAATTTCATTTTTCCTTGTAACAATATTTTCAGCAGATAATATTTATATATGGGAAATTTTGAAAAACCTTTTGCTAATAGTATTTATATACATATACCGTTTTGCAGACGAAAATGTAATTACTGTGCGTTTATATCAGTAACGAACATAAAAGAGTTGGAAAATCTTTACATTAATTCACTCTGTAATGAAATATCCTCATTTAGTTCTGAAAACGAAATAAACACTATATATCTTGGTGGAGGAACTCCTAATATACTTTCCTTAAAAAGCATTGAAAAAATTTTTAATCAATTAAATCAAAATTTTAAAATATCAAAACAAGCTGAAATAACAATGGAGTTCAACCCTAAAATATCCGACTTGTCTTATATTAAAGAAGTTAAGAATTTTGGCATAAACCGTATAAGTTTAGGAGTACAAAGTTTTAATGATGATATACTTAAAACCCTAAATCGTATTCACAATGCAAATGATGCCTTAATTACGATAGAAAATATCAAAAAAGCAGGCATAGAAAATTTCAGCATTGACCTTATTTATGGAATTTTCGGACAAACTTTAAAAAACATAAAACTTGACTTGGCATTTGTCAAAAACATAAAACCAAACCACATATCAACATACGGACTTAAAATCGAAAAAGGTACTCCGTTTGAAAAATTCAATAAAACAAATCTTCCCGATGAGGATATGTGTGCAAAAATGTATGAATTTATCTCGGGTGAACTTATATCTCAGGGGTTTAACCACTATGAAATAAGCAATTTTGCTAAATCTGACTTTGAAGCGAAACACAATCTTGTTTATTGGAAAAACCGGGAATATTTTGGATTAGGTGCTGCAGCACACGGATACTTAAATAAAACGAGATACCAAAACAGTAACAATATCAATGAATATATCCGTAACCCTTTAGCCAAAAAAATTCTAAAAAATAATACGGAAGAAGATATATTAGAAGAAACTATTATGCTCGGACTCAGATTAAAAGAAGGAATTAATCTTTATGCACTGCAAGAAAAATTTAATGTAAATTTATTAAAAATCAGAAAAAACGAAATAGAAAAATTTATCCAAACAGGACACGCAACCTTAGAAAACGGCAGATTATCTCTTACGACAAAAGGGTTTCTTATAAGCAACTATATAATTGGCGAATTAATCTGAGGGCAACATTTTTAACGTCATAACCCTCGTATCTTTATCAAATTTTTCAGGAATTAACTTTGTATTTCGGTTAAAAAGCATCTCTTCCTCAGGTATATAATATTCGGATACAGAGGTAAGAGTGTGCATATCAAGATATTTTGTTCCTTTGGGAACTTTTATTTCAAGCAGTATGTTACCGTTTTTATGAGCTATATCTTTGCTTTTTGATGTGGACATAAAACTTTTTTCTTCAATCAAATTGCTGTTCAGATAATGAGAAATAAAATAATCAGCATTATATTCACTTATGTTTAAACCCCTGTATACAATCATATCCTCTTTTGTAACTGAAGGGATTTCGTCAGAAGTAAAAAGACTGTCCATAGCCTTCAAATCATCTGCGAACAAAGAATTTTCAATGTTACCATGTCTTAATACAGAATTTATATTAACAGCCATGTTACCTCGATAATGCCTTAAAACTTTTGCCTGTTCAGGAGAAAGAGTTTTTATTAAATTTCCCTGATTATCGTGAATTGTAATTTTATCTATATTAAAACATGACCCTTCACCATGGTGCTGAAGTGCAATATATTGAAGTTTATTTTGCTTATCATAAATAAAAACACCATCGGCAATATTTTTGAACAACTTGGGTGATCTCACATCAAACCTTGGAATACAATGAGTTCCAAAGCTATGCTTTTTATATATGGCTTCATCTCCATAAAAACTTCTAATAACTTTTTTACAAACTTCCATATCACTTTCTAACGGAAGCTCATTGTTATTTCCCGAAAATGAAACAATATCACCGGGAATACTATAAATGGACTTTAGCTGATTTCCCGATTTTATGTTTGCGATTTTATTGATATTGGGAATTGTATGAAGAAAAGAAACGAGCATAAACACCTTAAAATTAACGTATTGATATAAAAAATGTAAAAATAATTTTTTGCTAATTAAAGAAATTCCATTATTTATATGATTTAAAAATCGAAGTATAAATATAATATAAACTTGGTAAGAAAAAGAGGTTAATGTATGATTGTTACAAATATTGAGCAAGTTCCGGGATACCAAATAACAGGACATTTCGGATTGGTATCAGGCAGTACGGTAAGAGCAAAACACATAGGAAAGGATTTACTTGCAGGATTAAAGAATTTTGTTGGCGGTGAATTAAAAGGATACACGGAATTATTGGAAGAAGCAAGAAACGAATCAATTTCAAGAATGATTCAACAAGCTGCAAATGTTGGTGCTGATGCCGTAATTAATGTACGCTTTGCGACATCATCAATTACGGCAGGTGCAGCAGAAGTTTATACTTATGGTACAGCGGTAAAACTTGCAAAAATTTAGGAGAGAAAATTGGATTTAATAACATTTTTAGTATTCATTATAATTCTTGGCAGTATCGGTACCATAATAGAAAAAAACCATTATAAAAGCATTAAAAAAAGAGAAATTGCCTCATTTAATTTTCCAAGCGTCAGTTTTGGCAAAAAATTTCCAGAAGGTTCACACAAGATAGCAAAATCAGAACTTGTCAGTGGATGCGTTGTAGTTGGCGCAGATAAATTCAAGGCTTTTATATCTTCTCTTCACTCACTCTTTGGAGGAAGATTAACTACTTATGAATCGGTACTCGACAGAGGCAGACGAGAAGCAATTCTGAGAATGAAAGAACAGGCAACAGGTGCTGATTTAATCGTTAATGCAAGACTTGAAACATGCAACTTGGATAACATTTACAAAAACAAGAGCGGTGCAAAAATATCTGTAATTGCATACGGAACGGCTATAACTTATGCAAAATAATAATCCGTATGTAAACATAACAGATAATGCCAACGCATCAGAAGGAAAAGATTTTCTTGCTTTTTTTAAAGTAATTATAATGTTCATTGTTACCATTGTATGCATATTTTGTATTATGGATTTCATCGGAAGTGCTATACTGTTAAATCTCCCTATTGAAACACAACACAAAATAGAACAAAAATTATCCCCAATGGTAGAAAAGCATTTTGCAGATAAACTTTTGGATGAGAGTGATAAAAAAGATTTAAACAGAGTAAAAATACTTGCATACGAAGTAATAAAAACGGATGAAAATCTTTTGAATGATGGGAATTTCAGTTACCATATAATTAAAGCAGATGAAGTAAATGCATTTGTTACAGCCGGTGGAACCATCTATTTTACGGACAAATTGATGAAAGAAATAAAATACGATGAACAATTATCTTTTATTATTGCTCATGAAATGGGACATTATATTCACAAAGACCACCTGCGAAATATTAGCCGACTTGTTTCCGGCATTGTTTTATACGTTGTCGGAGCCGTAATTACGGGGGACAGGCATACCTCAGACATAATTTTGGAAACACTTAATATTACTGACGTCCGACATACGCAGGCACAAGAAATCAGTGCGGACAAATTTGCAGATATGATAACAAAAAAAATCTACAAATCCGATGATAAAGTAATAGAATTTTTTGAAATGATTGATGCGAAAAACAAAAGTCCTGAAGCCTTGTATTTCTTTTCAACACATCCGAGTCCGAAAAACAGGATAGAACTTTTGAAATCTTATTAATCTAAGTTAAGATTTTCCAAACTTTGCAAATTTTCCTCAAACATTCTTGATGCTTTATGCAAAGAAGATGCTGCCCATGTTAAAGTATGTGCACCGGGAACATACTTAATTTTTCCGTTTCTCAAAGTAACAGCCTCGTATGCTTCAGGTACTTTATAAGCAACATTGCTGAAACCGTTTGATTTTGTCATATGCTTAGGTGCAATACGTGCATAAGCACGGTTTATATATTCGGTTTGCCCCCTCAAAGCCATCTTTAATATCTTTTTATCCGTATCAGAAATAACAGCCTTACTTTTAATATGGTCTATCATATTTTTTACAATTGCACCATACGCACAAGAAATTTCCGAAACCAAAAACCATTCAGCTTCATTTTTATGCTTATTATCAGTCCATTGGTTTTTTAAAGTATGGTAATCCAAATTCAAATATTCATCACCACGATATCTTAATGCACCATTTTCTCTTACCAGATTTTTTTCAAGTTTTTTAAGGAATATAAGTTTACGCAAACTGTCTGAACGAACATCAGATGTCAAACGCTCGGTTTGTACCATAAAACTCATAGCCGCATCATAATCTCTAAACAATGCTTTTTGCTCATGCGGCTTAAGAGATTTTGAAAAGTCACCTTTTGCTATTTCAATATCAGGTTGATCAATAATTCTTCTTTCACCTCTTGCAAGGAGTTCTCTTAATGCTTTTTCATCGAGAAAAACATCGCCGTTTTTGGAATTTATTAATCTTTCCCTAAACTCAAGAATATTTTTATCAGTTGTCGGTGCATACATCAAGGCTAAAATTTTCCTAAAACCTTGGTTAATTATTGAAGTATCACTTGTTAAAGAATTTACGAAAGTCTGTTCTTCCCAAGCTCCGCACGAACGTGCTTTGGGATAATTTATAGCTTTCAAATATTTTACTGAATTTGCTATTGCATTAATTACAGTATCAGGAATTTCTTGTGCCGAATGATAACCGTACTCACTACCTGAAAATCCGCTCTTTATCAAATCTGAAGCTACTTGTAAGTAATTTCCGACAGATTCCAATCTTGTTAATGCAAACCATTTATGAGGTTTTTTGGTATCAGGTACAAAACAATGACCTACACCATATTTAGTTTCCATCGGAAAAATACCGTTAAGTTTATACTTTTTTGGTTCTGCAATAACTTCATCAAACTTGCTTTGTTGTGCTTCATACAAACTTGTCAGTCTGTTAAAAACAGTTGTTCCGAGTTCGGGATTAAAATATTTTATTAATTCCATATTATTGCAAGTATCTGTTATCCATATCAAATCAGACATCAATGGGTTTTCTTTATGATTAATAAAAGATGTCTTAATAAAACCAGTATCAGGGTTCATAACATATTCAAAAGTGCCTTTTTTCTTCGCAAAATCAAAAAGAGTTTTAAAGCTCTCGGATGTATATTCAGGTTTTAAATATTGCCCTATACCTTCATTATGAACAGGAATTGAATAAACCCCAAAATTACGAACCAAAGGTCTATAAGCTGCAAAATCTCTGTAAGCATATATAGGTTTTTCATGCTTTGGTCTTTTTATTGAACTGTCGGGAAACCGAGCCTCAAAACTTATTGAATTGTTAGGAATTGATTTATATTTATTAAACGAAACAGGGGAAATATTAAAAATTTGCATGCTTAAACCTCTACTGCTTAACTTTCGCTTTTAATAATAAATTGGTGAAGAAAGTTTTTTGCTATATTAAGTATTAATTCTAACCAAGAAGCAGTAGTGGGTATAACCTGTTACTCAGTTGGTTATATTACATAAAAATAAATTATACGAACCTGCAATCAGTAGTTTTGTATATTGCTTTTTAATTTGTACCTTTTCTTCCTTTTTACTTCTTGGCACCAATAAAGCGAATTTTCGGTAAAGTGAAACTCGAATAGGCTAAGGCATAATGAGTGAAAACGTAGTGAAACGAATGACTTGACGAGCCGAAAGAAAATTCAAGACAAAAGGAAGAAAAGGTACCGAAAAGAAGGAAAAATCAAGCGCACAAATAGAGCTTGTAAAATATTTTACCGCACAAATTTTCTGTCATTTGTTAAAACAAATGCAGATAAATTTGCACTCTGAAATATTACAATCTCTATGCCAATTCATGGCGGCAAAGCCGCATCATCGGGCTAAAGCCCGATATATGGATATCGGCAGAAATGTTATATTAAAAGATACTTATTGTATGTAGATTTTTTGTATTTATTTTGTAGCATAAAAGCAGAGGTTATAGCATGGACATTGTTAAAGTATTTGCAGATAACGTAAAAAAATACCGTAAACAATTAAATTTATCACAAGAAGCTTTTGCTGATAAGTGTGGTTTACATAGAACTTACATTAGTGCTATTGAATGTTATAGAAGAAGTATAGCATTAGAAAATATACAAAAAATAGCAAAAGCTCTTGGTGTGGAAGTTTATAAATTATTTATAGAAGAATAAATATGAAAAAATTTGTATATATTAAAAAAGATTTATGTTTATCAGATAGAATAATAAAAAAATATGAAGTGGGTATAATTGAAAATACAAATGATGTAACAGCAGTTGTTTCATTTGTATATAGTAAATGCACAGTAGAGCTTAATCTCAGTGATATTACGTATTTTGATCCGCTAAAAACAGGAGATCAATTTTCCAAAAAAGTATGCAATGTTTGTCATAGGTTACTTGATGTAAATTTATTTCAAAAAAATCAAAACGGTAAAAACAATCGTACCGTTAGAAGACCTTCGTGCAATGAATGTCGGTGTATCATTGACGGAAAAGATATGACTAATGCCGAGAAAAAAGAAATGAAAGAAATAGAACCAAATTTAGAAATATGGACATGTCCAATTTGTAAAAAAACTACAATACCCGGATTAACAAGCAAAGTGGTATGTGACCATGATCACGAAACAGGTCACCCAAGAGCTTGGATATGTGACAGTTGCAATACCGGGTTAGGCAGATTCAAAGATGATGAAATAATATTACAAAACGCAATAGACTATTTGCGTTTAAATAGAGCCAAAAGCAATAATAAAAATTTTTAAAATATAGATAACTGTAAATTTGAATTAGAATACTTTTTTAATCTTTCTTGTGCTATGTTTACATAATCAGAAGATATATCGCATCCTAAATAATTTCGGTTATTAACTAATGCCATTTTACAAGTTGTTCCACTACCACACATGGGATCAAAAACCAAATCACCTTCATTTGTCCAACTAAGTATATGATCTTGTGCTAATTTTTCCGGGAAAACTGCAGGATGCTCAAATGCAATCTTGTCATTTGTTGTCCCACCTAAACCAACCGCATATTCCCATATATTAGTTTTTGTTTTTTCTTCGTTTAATTTTCCTAATATTTTTTTATTAATTCCATCAGATTTTTTATTATGAACCAACATTTCAAACCCTGAACGTGCTGTTTTTTCTTTTAGAGGATTAAAAGTTGTTGGCGAGCCTTTCGAGAAAACAAACATAAATTCAAAACAATTCGTATATGCATTAGAACGCATAAATGGTGTATTTTTCTTTTTGTAAATCATTGTATCATGAACATTAAAACCTGCTTCTTGAAAGGTTAATGCTTGCTTGAAACTTGTTAAAGTTTTATTGCCTTTTCTAATTCTATCACCTACAACCCAAACAACTACACCGCCATTTTTGGTAATTCTATATAATTGTGTTGCAATAGTTGTATAATCAAACAAATATCCTTTGTAGTCGCGTAAATCATCATAAGGTGGTGATGTTACTGTTAAATCAATACAACAGTCATCTAAATTATTCATAAAATTTATACAATCGTCACAGTAAATATTGTTAAGTTCAACCCCATTTTTTTCAACGATTGCCAAATTTGCCATTTATAATTTTACCCCATTTATAATTTGTACAAGGTGATTGTATTATAAAAAAAACAATGTATCAACAATGTTTCATTTGTTTATTATTTATATTTTCAATTACATATTTTTTGAAATTGACGAATAAGTTATACTGATTCAAAAAACATTAAAATACTGCAAAGCAGGTTCGTATAATTTATTCTTATGTAATGTAGCAGGCTATTTATTATACACAATAAAAAATAAGCTACTTATGAAAATTCTTTTTGGGCATTTTGACACATAAATGCTAAATAATCAAATTTGGGAGTGCCTTTAAAAGGTGTTTCCACATAGGCGGAAGTTGAACTGCTTGCCTTTGTTACACCAATATCGGGTCCGTAAGCTGATTTGTAAATATCCATCAAAATTTCTAAATCTTTTGCGGTTGTAGTATCACCATCTTTTAAATATTTTCTTAAAACCTTTTCGCCTTTTTCATTAAGAACAACTTCAAATTCACCGATTCCTACCTTTTCATTTAAAACAGCTACAAATTCGGCAAAGTCTGTCGTAGCATAATCATTTAGTTGAGCTACCGTTGTTTTGTATTCTATTGAGTCTTTTGGAAAGAATTTTCTATTTATCAAATCATTCCAAGCATCAAGCCGACCCTGATTTTTTTCAATATCACGAGGAACACAGCGTTTATGTGCAACATGTGCATATTCATGAAATACAGTTCCTTCAAAATCACTTCTTAGCGGAGAAAGCCATATCCCATAATTATAGCATAAGCCACCTGCTTTCCCTTCAATAATAGTTGTTATACCTGCACCGGCGATATTGCTATTATCTGAGTAATGATTGTTTAAAGCCGGTACCATTTTTTCAAATCTGTCAATATAAGAAATCGGAATATTATTATCTGTATGCAAATGAATTCCTGTTCTTTTAGTAAATTCTTTTATTCTTGTTTTTAATTCCCGACTTGGTTGCCCGAATAATAAGTTATTAAGAACTCCTAATTCCACATTACAATCAGGTGATTTCATTTGTAAAAATATACTTGCAACATCTTCAAATTTTAGTCCTGACTTTAATTCTTTACGTATCCAAGAATCTTTATGTTTTGAATATTTGCCAAGACCGATAATATGATTAATCAAATCTAAGATTTGAGGCATTAATTTAGATTTTTCATATAATTCAAGATAATTATCATAATGTTCTTTTTTATATTTGGTTAATTCTTTAATTGAAATATTTTTATATTTTCCTTTTTCAATTAATTTTTCCAAATCGTCTTTTTTGGGTTTCTTTTCTCCAAATAAAGCAACCAAAAGTCTTTCTTCGGCAGACATGTCGGTTATAGGTCTGTCAATATCAGGTTTGGCAATAGCATAACACTTCGCAATAATGCTTCTTTTATTGGTATCGTTAATTTTCTCCAAATGTTTTTTTATTTCTTTAAATTTGGTATTGTCAACACAAAGCAGGTCAAATGGTATTTTTATACCTTTTTCTTTCGTTGTGACTATTAAATCTAATCTTGGTTTTACATCTTGTCCGTCACAAGCTGCTAATATTTTAGAAATACCGTATGGCGAAATTGAGGCGTTCCCTGTCTTAAATTGTTGCAAAGTACGTAAATTTTCTTCAAAATTAGGTTTATTTCTTTGTGTTAAAATTTCAAAAACAGTAAATGGTTGGTACTTATATACACCTTCATTATCTTTCAGCAAAGAATTAACAGCTTCTCTATTTTCACATTCATCAATTGCCGTTTGTAAAATACCTTTATCACTAAAAGAGAAAGCTCTTTTGGCACTAAATGAAACAACATCCGGTTTTTGAAGAAACAATTGGTAATTTGGTAATTTTTTGTTTGCAAACAGATTACAATTATTGCAATTTATTGAAGAAATGAGCATAGACATCACCGCAGATATTTATTATCACACTTGTGTACATAAAGCCTGAAGAATATTTTAAATTGACAAATTGTTCTTGCGAATTTACATAAATTTACAAATAATTTTGAGGGGTGGATTATTCAATTCAGGTACAGACTTTTAAGCACAAAAGTACATAAAAAATCCTTTGTGCGGAACTGTCGAAATTATAAAACTTGGATTATTGCTCCACACTACGCAGTCGCACACTTCATTTGCTTCGCAAATATCTGTTCGCTATGCTTCGTGCTACTTCGGCATTCCCTACGGTCAGCCTGCACAAAATCCAATAAAAATAGCACAGGACAGGATCGAACTGTCGACCTCACGGGTATGAGCCGTGCGCTCTAGCCATCTGAGCTACTGTGCCGAACTATGTAACTATTATTCCATATAAATAATTTTTTTCAAGTAAATTTATTTACTGCTTATTTCCTAAATCAATAATTCTTTTTTGTGCGTCATGCCCAAGAATTATCCCATTAATCGTAGCTAAAAGAGAAACTCCGGCTATAACAGCAGAAGTCCACCCAAGAGCAGGTTTCCGCATTTCGGTAAAAGCGGTTAAACTCAGCAATCCGCCTACAAGCGTGCCAAGAACACCACAACCGGTACGAACATTACTTTTATGGGTATCTTTTACAAAAGTATCAACTTCTTCTTTTGAAACAATAAAAGTTTTTCTGACACCATCTTTGGTGTACAAATTAATGGTTTGTTTGCCATCTTTCTGAACAGGGCCTAATATAGGAACATTATCCGGAATAAAAATCGGAATACACATAAATTATAACCTTTCTCTTGCATTTCCAAAGATAATAAAGGTGTGAAAAAATTTTTTTGCTATTTTAACTCATATCTTTTGAAAATCAAAGAAACATTTTGACCGCCAAAACCGAAAGAATTTGACATAACAACATTTAATTCTTTCTCTTGTGCTTTATGCGGAACTAAATTTAATTCTTTGGGAATATTTTCATCAAGATTATCCAAGTTTATGGTTGGAGGTACAATGTTATCAAGCAGAGCCTGAATACAAACAACTGCTTCAATACCACCTGCTGCACCTATTGCATGACCATGCATACTTTTTGTTGAACTAATGGCAAGTTTACCGCTAAGGGCATAATCGCCAAAAGCCTTCAATATACCGTTAATTTCAGCAGTATCGCCAACGTGTGTACTTGTACCATGAGTATTTATATAATCTATATCTTCAGGTTTTAAGCCGGCATCATTTATTGCATTTGTCATTGCTCTTGCTGCACCATCACCTGTCGGATCGGGAGCAACCATGTCATAAGCATCGCAACTTGCACCATAACCGACTAATTCAGCATAGATTTTTGCACCACGCTTCTTAGCATGTTCTAACTCTTCTAAAATCAATAAGCCTGAACCTTCCGACATAACAAAACCATCCCTGTCTTTATCATAAGGGCGACTTGCTTTTTGCGGTTCTTCATTACGTTTTGATAATGTCCTTGCTGCACCAAACGCACCGATACCAATATCACAGATAATAGCTTCCGTACCGCCTGTAATCATAACATCAGCATCACCAAACAAAATTGAACGATATGCTTCGCCTATGCAATGACCGGAAGTAGCACAAGCACTGACAACTGCAAAATTCTTTGCCTTAGCTTTGTGACGTTGACCCACTATACCCGCTGACATATTGGCAATAACCATAGGAACCGTAAAAGGACTACATTTTATAGGACCTTTTTCTATAATTGCCACATGGTTTTTTTGAATTGAAATCATCCCGCCTGCACCACAACCGATTACAACACCCAAACGATATTCATCAGTATTTTCGGATGTAATACCTGCATCTTTAACTGCTTCATCAGATGCAATTACCGCAAATTGTGCAGACCTATCCATTCTTTTTGCTTCTTTTGGGTCAAGATAATTTGTCGGTTCAAAATCCGCAAATTGACCGCTTATCTTAATGGGGTTAATTTCCCAATTATACATATCAGATTTACCTGATATACAGCTTTTACCGTTTTTTACGTTGTCCCATAAAGATTTGACACCGACTCCATAAGGAGATACGGTGCCTAAACCTGTAACAACAACTCTTCTGGACTTATTGTTCATAAAATTCCTTAATTAATTATGAATGACTTTCAATGTAATCAACAGCATCTTTAACTGTTTGAATTTTTTCAGCTTCTTCATCAGGAATTTCGATACCGAACTCTTCTTCAAAAGCCATAACTAATTCAACAGTATCTAATGAATCTGCACCTAAATCAGTAGTGAAACTTGCAGTTTCTACAACTTGTTCCTCACCAACACCTAATTGGTCAACGATTACTTTTTTAACTCTTTCTAATACATTACTCATTTCTTCTTCCTCATTATTCTAAACAAATAATTTGTATACAATAATATTAAATTACAAAAGAACAAATTTTGCAAATCACTTAACATTTTATTAAAAACAAGTATATAAATTTTTATCAGATACGAATTTTGCTGTATTAAATATTTCTCAATTTATGCTAAACTACATTTATTAAGAATGAGTTTAGAAAAATCATGAAAAAGAAATTACTCCTACTAATACTATGTTGTTGTTTTTTTATGCAGGGATACGAATACAAATATAATGTTCCTGTTTTGGATGCAACAAATAATGCTGCCGTAAGGAACGACAAAGGGATTATGTATATGGAAATGGGGCAATATGCCGCCGCTATGAGTGAATTCAAAATAGCTATTTCACTTTCCCCAAATGCACCTTCAAGTGCGGCATATTATAATAATTTAGGATTACTGTATGTAAAACTTAATCAAACTACCCGTGCAAAAGAGTGTTTTGAGCAAGCTATAAAGCTGAACCCTGTTTTTCTTGAATATCATAAAAATCTGATTTCAATTTACGCAAAATCAGGACAAGCAAATAATATATTAAATCAGGCTTTGGCTCAGATAAATGCAGATAATAAAAACTCTAACGCTTATTTTACGGCAGGCTTAATATATGCACAAATGGGCAGAAAAGATGATGCTAAAAGATATTTAAAAAAATATGTAACTTTAGAAAAAACTAATGTATTATCAGGTGCAGTAAAACAAATGATTATAAATTTAGAAAGTGAGTAAAAATATGTTTTCATTAAAAAAGCTATTTATTTTTAGTCTTTTGACTTTTATGTTTATCATGCCGGTAAGTGCTGAAACTTTACACGGCGAGGTAAATTTCATTTGGGATAAATTATCTCAAAGCGAAAGGGATGATGATATTGCAAATATTAAAGAGAAAATTTTCTTTAATAAAATTAATTTTGAATATGACAAAAAAGAATTTAAAAAATCTTATAAAAAATTTTTTAAGGACAAAAAATACAAAGAAAATATGTCGTATGCAAGTAACGGAAAATCAGATTTAGGTGACAGAATTGTTGTTCCTTTTTATTTTAAAAAAATTTTGTACGGGTATGGGTTAATATACAAAAATGATTTAAAACACTGCTATTACTATTCTGCATTAGGCGGCTTATTTATTGTTGAAATTTTTGAAAAAGATTATAATGATTACCCTGTTGTATCTTATCACTACAATAAATCAGGCAAAATGGTCGGAACTGTTTATGCAAAGAGTTCTGTTGATGACTACATTTATGCACCTGACGGAAGATTTATAGGTCGTTGGTATAAAGAAAGTTTTTACGGAAAAGAAGGTAATATCAAAATGACAAGAGTTCTTCCTCAAAACTAAGTTTATTATTTTACTAAAGTTAAGTGAGAACGATTTTTATTTTGAACATTTTTGGCAAGACGCATTACATTTAGTCTGCCTAAAATAAAATCTTTTTCCGCAGAGAAAGGTTTCATTTCCAAATACTTTTTGTAATATTTCCTTGCTTCATATTTTTGTTCATTTTTATCAAAAGCTATTGCTATACCGATGTATGCTCGATGAAATTCAGGATTTATTGAAATTATTTCTCTAAAATATTTTATTGCTTTTGCATACTCATTTAATTTTATGTATAAATTTGCAAGTCTGTTGTATGCCATCAGGTATGAAGGACGGTTTTCGATTATTTTCAAATATATCATTTCTGCCATCTCTAACTCGTCTATTGCCTCATGCGATTGTCCTAATGCATATATTGCATCATAATAATCCGGTGAAATTTTTATTGCATTAATAAAATGTTTGATGGACGCCATATAATTTTCTCTTTCGTACTCAAGAACTCCTAATTCATAATGAACAGTTTTATCAAAAGGTTGTGCAAATTTTATTTGTGTATAGTATTTTATGGCGAGATTAGAATTACCGGTTTTTTTATAACAAAGTGAAATACCTTTAAGAGCTTCCAAATTATTTTTATTTATTTCAAGCGCTTTTTGATAAAGAGATATAGATTCATTGTAATTTTGATTTAATCGCAGAGCATAGGCTTTTATACAATACTGATAATCCTCTCTGTTGTTAGGACTGGCTATTTTCCCTGAAATTTTGTTTAAATCTTCTAAAGTTGTTTCCCTTAAATTCATTACTCTCTCTCTAACCCAAATCTCACTACCATTTTAAGATTTTTTGAGAGAGGAAAAATCAACCTTGAGATTTAAGTTTTTCTAAATCTTTCGGACTATTATTGTTTGCAACTTCTTGTTTGCCGGCTTTCAGATATATGTGATTAATAGTTCTTCCTATCCTGTTAAGAATAATACCGGATATGATACCTAAAAATATAGAACCTGTACCGCTTGCAACTTGTCTTATGTTGGAAAGAAAGCTGACAACAATAGCACCCAAAACAGGAATACCTTTTTCAAGATTAACTGAAATTTTTTCCCGTCTGCTTTTTTTCCTGTTAGCAAGTACAAAAGCCACACCACCTGCACCTATTCCCATCGTAAGAAAATCTGTCGGCAAAGAGTGTAAAGAAAAATCCAATAGTTTTCTATATGTTTTTTCAGTTTCAAAACTTATTGCTTCATTCAGACTTTTTTGGAATGTATTTCTTTGTTGAATTAATTTATTGTATAATTCAGGACTTGTTTCTTTGAGAACCTTTAAAGCACTTACCGTTTCTTCAACAAGCCCTTTTTTGTCACTTGATATCAGATTTACCAACGATTTCAATGCATGTGCTTTTTCCGTAGAACCCCCTTTTCTTTCAAATTGATATACTGCATTATTAAGCGTATTTGTCAGAGCTGTTCTTACTTCTCCACGTTTTACACCGTATTTTGCAGGTTCTCTGAATTTTACAAGCAAATCACGAAGTTTAAGATAACTTTGTCTTAAACCATCATCATTAATACAATTCGAATCAAAAATGTTATCCACTGATTTTGAAAGATTTTGATACAAGTCCAAAATATTATTTGAGAGTTTCTGTTTTGAACTCAAAAGTTTCTCATACAAATCCTTGCGGTGTGGTTCCATTATTTTTGCTGGAATAAAATCTCCGGTTTCTTTTACTTTTGAATAAATTTTACCGAAGAAAGACTGCCCTTCATAATTTTTAAAACCTGCCATTGCTTTCAAAAATTCTTTTTCACTATTTTGGTTAAGAAGTTCTACGGTACGGTCAAACCTGCCGGAGAAAGTCTTGTCGGAAATCCCACGCATTTGAGAAAGCATTTCCTTTGAATTATTTGAGAGAGTTTCAGCTAATGCGTTAGTGTCTATTGTTTTGCCACCAAATTTTAACGAAGGCGATTTTTTGATAGTACCGATGGCTTCTTGCAAGGTATCGGTAAATGATTTCAGGTCTTTTGCAGCAGTTGTATATTTGGAAAACGAGAGTCTTTTGGCTGATTTTGTAAATATTTTTTGTATTTTATCAAATATGGGTTTTATCATTAAAACTTTAGTAATTTTATCAAAGGCAATATCTTTAAACGGATTAAGGTTTCCGATGAAATTTCCGGTATTCAAAAGCCATTGTCCGACTTTTGAAATACCTGATGCCGTTCTTAAACGTGCTTTTTGTAAGAAAGGATACTCATTAAATCTCTTAAATGCTTCTCTTGTTCTTGCAGAATATATTTGCAAATGCTGCTGTGCAAATTTTTTGAAATCAAAAATTTTTCCGCCTTTTCTCAAAGCGCAAAAAATACCAATACCTGCAAGAACTGCCCCTGCAGTATATACCATGCCGTATTTTCTTTCAAACTTATCTCTTCTTGTTTCAGGTTTTCTCGGCAGAGCAGTCTGATTAACCCTTTCTCTGTCTAAAAAAGGGGCAAAAGTATTTGCTAAATCATCTAAAGTTGGTCTGCCTGAAACTATCATTTTCCTTGCCTTACATATATATAAAAACAAATTTTTTTAAAAATTTGTTACCTTATGGAATAATTAATTTCAGGTAGTAATTACAAAACTTCTACTACATCTGTTTTTACTTCTTCGGCAGTGAAAAATGTTTTTAAAGGTGCATTTTGATATTCGTAATCTATTGAAGCATTTTGAGTTCCTGCACCTCGGGATTGTTTCGATTTATTCATAGATGCAAGAACAAGTCCTGACATTGCCATTGCCATGCCTGATAAGAAAAGAAATGCTCCAAGTTCTGAGTTATTTGTTTTCTTTTCATTCCTCATATTAACAAAAGTACCGGCTGATGTTTCTTTTATGTCGATACGTTGTCCGGCTCGCTTTACCGGATAAACTTTAGGTGCTTTTGATGCATAAGGTGATTTTTGCATATAAGTAACAGGTTTTGGTTTTTCCGTAGACGAAATATATGCATCACCTTTTCCTGCTGCTGATAGTGCTAGAAGTGCAGTTGCCGCCAAAACAGCCGCTTTGTTTATATCGGCTTTTGAAGCATCTTTTCTTTTTGGTTTTACTCTGCTTGGCGTATATACAACTTCCGGTATATAAACTATTTTGTCGTTTTTCATTTCACTCTCCCTACAAAAGCAACCTGATTAAATTATACAAAAAAACGAAACAAGTCACAATAAATAATGACTTGCTTCGTTACATAATTAAATAAAATTTAAGCTAATGCTTTTTTAACCTCTTTTTTGTATATTTCAACATTTGGTTGAAGAACTTCAGGCATAGCAATATCCATAGAAGTAACTTCGCCTTTTGTTCTTCTTAAAATGTTACCGGTGTATAAGGTTTCAAAGTGTTTCAATTCAATGAATTTGGCAACGTTTTCAATATTCAATTCAGGAAGTTCAATGATTGCAATTGGGTGTTGCGCACCATAAGCAGCTAAAACACCGGTCAAATCAGCTTTCATTATTTTATCTTCTGTTTTAACAAAAACAAATGTATAAAAACTATCATTGTTATTTGCGTCCAAATCAGCTTCTGCATTGTAGTGAAGATATCCGGGTCCTATATTTGTATCTGTTGAAATCATTGCTTTTAATGATTCATTTTTCATTTGTTTTTCCCAAAGAACAGCACCTGAGAATATATCACCAAAATATTCTACAAAATGTTTGATTTTTCCGTTTTGTCTTGATTTTACATTAAAGCACGCAAGTTGAAGTGCAATATTTTCATCAATATTAGGATTTAAAAATTCTTTTTGCGCATTAAGAGAGCTTTCCAAAAGTTTTTTAACGTCCTCTTTTGACATTCCCGCAAAAGCAAGAGTAAATATTGTTGCATCGTCTAAAATAGAGAATCTTCCGCCTACATCATCATGAACGTAGCCTGAAATCTTAATATCACCGCTGTCAACAATTCTTCTCAAATTGCTTTTTTCACTAGAAGCATCTGTCATTGCGATAAATCTTTCAGAAACATCTTCTTTACCAAAATGTTCCTGCAAAAGTTTCTTAGCACTTTCGTATGCAACGGTTGTTTCCAACGTACCGCCGGATTTTGAAACTACCAAAAATTTAGTTTTATCTAAATTCAAAGATTTTGTGAATTTTTTGAAACTTGCTTGATCCAGTGCTGAGTAGAAGTGAATATTGTCTTCCAACCCAAGCATATTTACCATACTTTCAGTTGTATGACGAGACCCGCCGATACCTAAAACAGCTAAATCAGTAGCTCCGTCAGCTTTTGCCTTTGCTGCCATATCAAACAGGCTATCAAGAGTTGCGATTTGATTTTTCGGCAAAACATCTATCCAGTTTAAAAATTGACCTTTTTTTCCTGCTCTATCACTGATTTCAATAACAGCCTGTTTTGCGTAATCTTTTAAGTCGGAAATATCCGTATTTCCAATATTTACGAATGATTTTAAAGCGTTCATTATTGCTCCTTTTCTTTTTATTTCTCAATAGAGATTATCTTGCAATAAGAAAACTTTGTCAAACCTGATGCTTGAGTTCTGAATTTGAGAAATATAAATTTGGTATAAAAATTGCATATTGCAATATATTACTACCTTCCCCTTTTTACATTTTGTGGCGCGTGAGTCCTTTTTACTGATGTTACCTCAGGGATAGACTGAATAGCACTCATAATTTTGGTAAGGTCTTCAATATTTCTGACTTCAAGTCCTAATTCGATAATACCTTTTTTACCGTGACTTGAAAAACCATTTGCATAAGAAAGGTTTGTTTTATTATCTGTAATTTTACCAAGAATTGTTTGCAGAACGCCAACTTTATCTTCAGTTTCAACTTTAATTGGTACAATGTATGTTTTACTGAGATTAACGTCTGACCATGCTATTGACATCAGGCGCTCTTGAGGAATATCATTCAATGTCGGACAGTCAATTCTGTGAACGCTGACTCCTCTGCTCCTTGTAATTGCACCAACTATCGGCTCACCCGGTATAGGAGAGCAGCATTTTGACAAATGGTATAACATTCCTTCAAGCCCGATAATATCTCTGTTATTACTTCTTGATTTAGGAGAGGTTTTAACAATAACTTCTTCTGTTTTTTCCAGTTTTTTGAGCTTATTAATGACTTTATGTGCAGAAACTTCACCATAGCCTATACCTGCAAACAAATCATCTTGCGATGTATAGTTTAATTCTTTTGCAATTCGTTCAAATTCTTCTATTTTCTCATATTCATCAAAATGAACTTTCGTAACTTCACGTATGAGCATTTCTCGTCCAAGTTCAACATATTCTTCACGTTTGTTTTTCTTGAACCAAAGTTTTATTTTTGATTTTGCTGTATTTGTTGCAACTATGTTTATCCAATCCCATTTAGGATTAGGTGTTTTAGATGTAATAATTTCAATAATATCACCGTTAAACAGTTTCGTTTCAAGCGGAACTATTCTGCCGTTAATTTTTGCACCAACTGTTTTATGACCTACTTCCGTGTGAACACGATAAGCAAAGTCTATTGGAGTTGCACCGTTAGGTAAGTCGATTACATCACCCATCGGAGTAAATACAAATACCTGATCAGCAAATAAGTCAAGTTTTACAAAGTCCACATATTCTTTTGCATTTTTTGTATTTTCCTGCACTTCCGCAAGTTTTCTCAACCATGTAAATTTTTGGTCGGCATCTGTTGTTTTAACCGAACCCGATTCTTTGTACTTCCAGTGAGCAGCAATACCATATTCTGCTTCATCATGCATTTGTTGGGTGCGAATTTGTATTTCAATGGGTTTGCCCTTAGGACCTATTACGGATGTATGTAATGAACGGTATAAATTGCTTTTCGGCATTGCAATATAGTCCTTAAACCTTCCGGGGATTGGCTTAAATGTCGAGTGAATTATACCTAGTACTCCGTAGCAATCCCGAAGGTTGTCAACGATTACTCTTACTGCGATGATATCAAAAAGCTCGTGATAATCCTTTTGTTGACGTTTCATTTTTGCATAAATACTGTAATAGTGTTTTGCGCGTCCTTTTATTTTTGCCTGAATATTGGCTTTTAATAAAGATGCTTGTATTGTATCGACAAGTGTTTGTACAACTTCATCACGTTCAGCCTTTGTTTGTGCAACATTTTTGACAACTTCATAATATTTTTCAGGTTCGGTGTATCTTAGCGACAAATCTTCAAGTTCAGCCTTAATACGACCTATACCCAAACGATTTGCAAGCGGAGCAAAAATTTCCAAAGTTTCTTGTGCAATTCGTTTTTGTTTTTGTAGAGGCATATGATTTAGAGTCCTCATATTATGAAGGCGGTCAGCGAGTTTTAACAAAATAACTCTGACGTCTTCCGCCATTGATATAAACATTTTACGAAAATTTTCGGCTTGTCTGTCCTCTTTTGATTTGAATTCCAGTTTGCCCAGTTTTGTGACGCCGTTAACAAGTTTTACCACATCAGCACCGAATTTTTCTTCTATTTCTTCAGCCTGAACATCTGTATCTTCAAGAACATCATGCAAAAGTGCCGCCATAATTGTAGGAGTATCGGCTTTAAATTCGGCAAGAATTTTTGCCACCTCAACCGGATGAATAATGTATGGTTCTTCGCTTGCACGATATTGTCCTTCGTGGTGAGAAGATGCAAACTCATACGTCTTTCTGATTTTTTCAATATCTTCTTGCTCTCTGCCTTGTTTTTCTAATATAATTTCTAAAGGCTCAAATGTTTTTGAAGACATGCTTTTTTACCAAATAACCAATACTAATACATATTTTACAACTTTTTTTAACTTATGCAAAATTTGAATGACTTAATTATAACCAAATACAAAGAGGGAGTGACTTTCAAGGTAAAAGTCATACCAAATTCTTCTGCTTCAAAAATCATTGAAATTTCGGAAGATTATTTAAAAATCAAACTCAATTCGCCGCCGATAGAAAATAAAGCCAACAAAGAAACAATAGGTATAATTTCAAAGTCGCTTAATGTCCCCAAAAGTTCAATTGAAATAGTTTTCGGTGACAAGAACAAACTCAAGACCGTATATGTTCCTTTGTCGGAAGATGAGTTGCGTACAAAAATAAAAGAATATTTCAAATAGATTATTCTTCACTTTTGTTCGCAGTTGCAATATATTCACTCATTACATCGGAAGGATTTTCCATAATCTTTCCTTCAAGTCTTTTAATTTCATCTACGATGGATGAAAAAATTTTTCTTGCTTTTTTTGTTTCGCTAACCTGCTCCATTGGTTCACTCCTGCTATTTTACAAACCCTGTTATACCCGCCGTTACACTGACAAAAGATTCGCCCACTTCAAGCTCTTCATGTTCGTCTTTTTCGTCCAAGAAATAAAATTCTGACATTGTAAAGAGGTTAATGTTTTCTCTTTTTGAAATTTCATAATTAAGTCTTCTGAAAAACTCTTTTAGTGCCATCACATACTCCTTTAACTAACACTTTCATCCGTGTAATCTATATATCGGCAATTTTTTGAAAAACTTTAGGATTTCGTGATTAAGTTTTACAAATATTTACAAAAAACTAAAGTGTAATTATTCTTCTAATTTAAAAATGATTGACGCAGAAATATTATTGCTTTATTTTTAGAATGTTTTTATGTTATTATATTGTTCGTAAATTTATTAAAAGGACTATTTAAAATGGAAGAAATGCTTGAAAAAATACTAAGCATTGAAAAATCATATAACGAACTTGGCGAGAAACTTTCTGACCCTGCGATAATACAGGATTATAAAGAGTTTACTAAATTATCAAAACTTCGTAAATCAATGGAAGAAACGGTTGAACTTTATAAAAAATGGAAGGAAGCATCTGACACTTACAATGAGTCAATTCAAATGGCAAAAGGTGAGCAGGATGAAGAAATGAAGAGTTTTCTTGAAAATGAAGCACAGGAAGCTCAAAATAAAATGGACAGATACAGCGAAGAAATGAAAATTCTTTTGCTCCCGCGTGACCCTATGGATGACAAGGATATTATGCTTGAAATTCGTGGCGGTGCAGGCGGTGATGAAGCTAATATTTTTGCAGGCGACCTGATGAGAATGTATATGCGTTATGCCGAAAAACAAGGTTGGAAAGCACAGGTTTTAAGCATCAACGAGTGTGAAGTCGGAGGTGTCAGCGAAGTTGTTATTTCAATTCAGGGTGACTGTGTATACAGCAAATTAAAATATGAATCGGGTGTTCACAGAGTACAGCGTGTTCCTCAAACCGAGTCACAAGGTCGTATTCATACCAGTACTGCAACAGTTGCCGTTATGCCTGAAGTTGAAGATGTTGAAGTTGATATTAATCCGAATGATTTGGAAATATCAACTGCAAGAAGCGGTGGTGCCGGAGGTCAAAACGTAAACAAAGTCGAAAGTGCCGTAAGAATTTTTCACAAACCGACAGGAATAATGATTTTCTGTACGGAAGAACGGAGCCAGCTTCAAAATAAAGAACGTGCAATGCAAATTTTGAAAGCAAAATTGTACGATATGGAAGTACAAAAACAAATGCAAGAAATTACTGATTTAAGACGTTCGCAGGTAGGCTCTGGTGACAGAAGTGAAAGAATAAGAACTTATAATTTCCCTCAAGGCAGATTAACCGACCACCGTATTGGACAAAACCTGAATGTTTGGACTGTTATTGAAGGTGAATTACAGGAATTGATAGATTTATTGATTAATTTCGACCAACAGAAAAAGTTAGAACTATTAGCAAAAAATGCTTAAGGAGAATTGACGATGGATAAAGTTACTATTCGTTCCGACAGGGACACAGATTATACATTTTCATATAACGGAGAGGATGTTGTTTTACCGGCAAGACAGGTTTTGAGTATTGCGGGCGGTCTGCAAAATGTTGTTCTTCCTACCACTGTTATGAAAATCATGAATAATCTTATTGTCATTAAAGATGAAAGCGGTTTAAAATAAGTTTTGTAAGAAAGTATGCGAGGTAAATCTATGCGTGCAGTTGATATTATTTTGAAGAAAAAAGCCGGAGAAGCTCATACAAAAGAAGAACTTGAGTTTTGGATTAATGGAATTTGTGACGGTTCTATTCCGGATTATCAACTTACTGCTTGGCTTATGACTGTTTGTATGAACGGTTTAAATTTTGAAGAAACTGCAATTTTGACTGAACTTTTTGCAAAAAGCGGTACTATTTTAGATTTAAGTTCTATTTCTGATTACATTTTGGATAAACATTCAACAGGCGGTGTAGGAGATAAAATTACTCTGATTTTAATACCATTAATGGCTGCTTGTGGCGGAAAAATAGCAAAACTTTCCGGCAGAGGCTTGGGACATACCGGCGGTACAATTGATAAATTAGAATCAATAAAAGGTTTTAATACGGGACTATCAATTGATGAATTCAAAGCTCAGGTTAAAAATATAGGTTGTGCAATAGCTTCTCAGACAAGTGACCTTGCTTATGCGGACAAAAAATTCTATGAGCTTCGAGATGTAACCGCAACTGTTGACTGTTTGCCTTTAATCGCATCAAGTGTTGTTTCAAAAAAAGTAGCATCAGGTGCAAATGTAATCGTACTCGATGTAAAATGCGGTGACGGAGCAATTGTTAAAACCAAAGAAGAAGCTGAAAGATTATCTGTTTTGATGGTTGAAGTTGCAAAACGCTTAAATCGCTCGATTACGGCTGTCATTTCTTCTATGGAAGAACCTTTAGGACATAATATCGGTAACGCTTTGGAAGTTATTGAATCAATAGAAGTATTAAAAGGACGTGGTGCAAAAGACCTTGTCGATTTAACTTTTGAACTTGGTGCAGTTCTTTTGGTAAAATCTCATATTGTAAGTAACAAAGAAGATGCTGTTTCAATGATGAAAAAACATATTGATGACGGGTCCGCTCTAAACAAATTAAGGGAATTGATAAAATGTCAAGATGGTGATGATGCCTGCATTGATGATTATTCTCTACTTCCTCAGGCATCAATTATTCAGCCGGTTAATGCAGAAAAAGCAGGCTATTTAAAGAAAATAAAAACTTATGAGCTGGCAGTAGCCTGCAAAATGCTGGGTGCAGGCAGAGAAAAGAAAACAGACGATATTGATTATGCGGTTGGGGTGGCTTTGAATAAAAAAGTCGGTGATAAAATAGACCTGAATGAAAAACTCGTTGATATTTATGCAAATTCACAGGATAAGCTAAATCTTGCAGAAGATTTATTGAAGAAGGCTTTTGTCATAGAAGATACACCCTCTGTGCCTGAACCGTTGATTTACAAAATTATTGATTAATTATGAATTACGATAATATTTCCGAAAAAGAAAAGATAAAAATTCTTCAAAATATAAAAACAGTTTGTGAAAAGTGTACGAAGTGTGAACTTTGCAAAGGCAGAAACAATGTAGTTTTTTCTGACGGAAATCCTAATGCCAAAATTATGCTTATCGGCGAAGCTCCCGGACAAAATGAAGATATGAGAGGAATCCCTTTTGTCGGCAGAGCAGGGCAACTTTTGGATACATTTTTGGAAGAGCATAAAATTTCCAGAAAAAATGATTTATATATTTGCAATACAGTAAAATGCAGACCACCGGAAAACAGAGTTCCCAAACCTATTGAAAAAACTGCTTGCCGTGCATATTTGGATGCACAAATTTCCCTTGTTAAGCCCCAAGTTATTCTTTTATGCGGAATGACTGCTGTCCAATCAATGATGGAAACAAAGTTAACTATTTCCAAGATTAGAGGGCAGTGGTTTGCGGGTCCTAACGGCTCTAAAATGATGCCTATTTTTCACCCTTCTTATCTTCTCAGAAATCACTCATTAGAAGAAAATTCACCACGTTGGCTGATGCACAAAGATTTAGATAACGTTAAAAATGAACTTTCTCAACTTGGTTCTTGATATGCTATAATTTTTCCATGATTACAGTTGGGGTTGACGGAAATTTAAGACTTTGTGAGCTTGCCAAAAGAGTTGCAGGTCTGATTTTGAATGGTGTCAGTACAGACAAAATTCTTATACTCACCCTGAACAGCTTTAAAAAAGAACAAATTATTGAAAAAGTTAACGAGATAATTTTTGAAAATTCATCAATAGGCTTTGGGCAATTAAATATTTTTACGTTTTCAGGACTTGCGTATAACTCCATTTTAAAAAATTGGGTAAATGTAGAAAAAATCATTTCAACGCAAGGAGGTGAAACTGAAATTTATCCGACACTCAGCGGACTTGATGCTTCGCAGTATTTCCTTCAGAAAATCATCAAAGAAGAAGATTTTGAAGATTATTTTTCAAAAAAAAATCTCATGCATCAACTTTTACGAAGATATAAATTAATTGTTGAAAATTCACTATGTGATAAAGAAGTCACGGAAAAATCTTCTTTATTGACTGAAACTTTTGCAAAATCAGCCTTTAATGCAATAACAAGTTACAAAGTTGAATCATCAAAGAATAGAATATTTGATAATTTAAAACAAATTTCTTCTTTTATGTACCTTTTTAAAAATAATAAAATCAGGGATTTTGATAATGTAGAGTATTTTTTTGTCGATGATGCTGATGAATATAGCTATTGTGCTTTTGAATTTTGCAAAATTATGATGAAGAAAGCAAAAGAAAGCTATATATATATGGATAAAGACGGCTGCTCAAGAAAAGGTTACTTGTGCGGATATTCTGATACTTATAATGATTTGAAGCAGGAATTTAATTTTGAAGAAGTAAATTTGTTAAATCATTGTGAGAATTATAATGATGCCAAAACTCTTTATAATAATCTTGTTCTAAATGAAAAAAAACCTTTGAAAAACTTTGAGCATAAGACTTTTTCCAAGCGACTTGAAATGATAGAGGGTGTGACTGAAAAAATTACCGAACTTTTAAATAATGGTGTGAAAATCAATGATATTCAGCTTATTGCACCTGTTATTGATGAGAGTCTTATTTATGCACTAAAAGTTTTCTTCAAAAAAAAGAATATAAAAATTCAAACCTTAGCAGGCAATAAAAAAATAACTGAAGATTTATATGTGTATACGATGATAACTATTCTTGAGCTTCTTAATGATGAGTGGAAAATTAAGCCAAACGGTTTTGATATTCGCATTTTGCTCAACGAAATTTTGCAAATACCAATTTATGATTGCAAAAATTTTGTTTTGAATTTTGAAAAAAACGGTATACTTCTTCCTTGCGGAGATAATAAATATTATCAATATGATGCTTTATTGGATGTTATTAATGATGCGGATTTGAAAAAAAAGAATATCTCAGAGCAGTTTGATGAAATTTTTGCAAGAATCATTGCTCCGAATATGCTTGCTAATAGTGATTTTGAACCACTAAATTTACTTGCTAAATCAATAAAAGAATTTGAAATTATAAAAGATAAGTTCTCAAAATTCAATTCAATTGAACTTACGCCTACAGATTGGCTTTTGCATATAAAAAACTCTATTGTCTCGCAAAACCCTTCAAAACCTGCACATATCGATAAAAACTCGTTAATAATCTCAACGGCACAAAAAATTATAGATTTTTCTTTAAAAAGTGATTATCAATTTTGGCTTGACGTAACTTCAAATGAGTGGATAAAAGAGGATACGGGAACTATATATAATGCGTGGGTATTTCAAAAAAATTTCAGGTCAAATGAATTTTCGACAGAGTTAAACCGCCGGTTTACGTTTGAAAAAACTGCAAGAATGTTGAGAAAATTGATTTTATGTGCAAATAAAAAAATTCTCTGTTATTCAAGTACTTTTGATTCATCAGGGCGAGAAAATTTTGGCGAACTCACTGATTTTATTGAACTTGAGGAAGAACAAGAAGAAAAATTTTGCTTCATACCAAGGGATGACCAAAAAGAAATTTTAAATTATAATTCAGGCAAAATGGCTGTTCCTGCCGTTCCGGGGGCAGGAAAAACAACCGTTATGCTTGCTTTGCTGGTAGAACTTGTTAAAAAAAATATAAAACCGCAGGAAATATTGGTTTTAACTTACATGGAATCAGCTGCAAGAAATTTTTTAAACAGATTTAAAAAAATAACATCATCGAAGAGAAATCTTCCTCAAATCAGTACAATTCATGCCTTTGCTTATAAAATTCTGATGGAAAATAACAATTACGCACTTATTAATTTGCCGGAAGAATTTTCTATATGTGATGATGCATTAAAAACTTCATTGATAAAAGAGGTTTCATCATATAATCTGCCCGCAGGCGAAAATCTTGATGATTGGTCTGCTCTGATGATTTCAGGTATTTCTAAGGCAAAACTTAACAGGCTTTCACCTGAACATTTAAAAATTTCAGTCGGCAAAGACCAATTATTAAATGAGTTTTTAGTGATTTATAAGGCTTATCAGGAAAAGCTCAAAGAGCTTGCATTACTTGATTATGATGATTTATTGATGTATGCGGTCAAACTGCTAAAAGATAATGAAAATATTGCAAAATATTATCAAGAAAAATTCAAGTATATTATTGAAGATGAAGCACAGGATTCAAGCGGTATTCAACAGGAATTTATAAGTATTTTGTCCGCTAAATACGGTAATGTAATACGATGTGGTGATGTCAATCAGGCTATTTTGGGAACATTCAGTAATGCAGATGTAGAAGGGTTTAAAAATTTTATAGCTGGAAATAAAAAGGTTGAAATGTTTCGTTCTCAGCGCTCTGCAAAAGGAATTTATGAGTTTGCAAACTCAATAGTTGAGCAGGCTAAAAATAATCAGGTTACAAAAAATGCCTTTTATGATTTAAAAATGCAAGGAGTTGACGGAAAAAATCCTTTTTCTAAAAATCCTGTTAAATATGATATTTTAGAAAATCCAGCAGACGAAAAAGAAATGGTATTAAATGATATTAAAAACAAATTGCAAAATTTTGAAACACAGCCGTCTGTTGCTATTTTACTAAGAACAAACCGTCAGGTATCCGATTGGGCAGCTTTTGTTGAGAAACAAGGCTTAAAAGTTATTTGCAGAGGTGATAGCTATAAACAGAAAAAAGTTTTTAATTTCCTCCTTGGAGCAATGGAACTTTATGCAGACCCTTGGAATAATAAGGTCTTAGCAAAATTTTATAAGGAGTTTTGCAATATTGAAAAATTTACTTTTGACAAAACACTTTTTGATTTTATTGAAAAAAATGAAAATGTCGTTTTATCACCAGAATTTATAAAGGTAAATAGCGCTAACAAAATTCTTGAAAAATTTTGGTGGGAAGCGTTTTATATCGTGGAAAACCGCACACTTGATATTCAGGAAATAATTATTTATTGCGCAAATACCTATTTTGAAGATATTGTAGACCGCTCTAACGCTTTTCTGTTTTCAATTTTGATAAAACGCTACACTAATACACTCGTATCCGATGAAAAATTTAAACTGAATTACATCCCTGAAATGATAAAATATTTTAAAAATTTTCTTTCTCAGAAAACATTGAAGGGCATAAATTTATTTGCAAAAGAGGATGACGACAGCGATATGTGTGGTTTTGTTCAGGTTATGACAATTCATAAGTCGAAAGGTGCAGAGTTTGATTATGTTTATTTACCGGAATTTACAGAATACAATTATTCTTTGAACTTTGCAAAATGCTGTGAAAAAATTAATAAGAGGAAAAAACCGCTGCTTAATAAATTAGATAAAATTATTACAGGAAAAGAACCTTTACCATCAAAAAGTGCAATTGAAGAAATGAGCGAAACGCTAAGACTTATATATGTTGCTGTTACAAGAGCAAAATTAGGTTTAACATTCTCATACAGCCAAAAAAATGATTTTAAAAAAGATAATTTGCCTGTCGAGTTTATAGAAAATCTGTTTTAATATTTCTTTACATGTCAATTCTCTGAAATACAGTATTAACAATACTTTCATAAAAAGTTACAAATTAGCAGTGAATTAACACTCCAAAATTATTTTTATTTTTGTTACTATAATTTCAAAAGAAAGGTATTAGGCTGAATTTATGCAAGAATCCCCAATTTTAGCGGAAAGTAAATCAAGTATTCAACATTTAAACATTGAGAATGAAAAGACAAATCTCGGCAATTCTGTGATGTTGGCGAGAAGTGAGGTGCCTGATTCTCACCGCAGACAAGCTGATGCGTATATGATTTTAAAAACACATTATGGCATGCCGGTTATCAACCCTTCTATTAATCTTGATGAAAAAAAGTTTCTTGCAAAATTTGATTTTAATCCGCTTGAATATTCAACGGTCAAGCAAATTAACGATGAATTAATGGTTATGCAGGATTGGAGTTATTCAGCAGATAAAAATTTGGTTGGTGCATCCGATAAAATAATGTCTATCCGTGTAAAAGAACTGAAAAGCATTATTGCAACGAAATATGTCAAAATATCTAATGAAATTTATAATGGTTATAAAGCGCTAGAAAGATATTTGGAAGAAATTTCAAAATATCACTAATTTATTTGTTTTTGTGTCAATTTTTTGTTCATTCGTGTTTTTATTTATATACGGAAATTATTATGGGGAAAACATGGGATTTAATTTCAGCGGATTCGGAAATAGTCTAACGGATGACAAAGATATGATTTGTAATTCAAACAGGTCTAAAAAACTTTTTTTTACAGGTCATGAGGAATTAACTATTTCTGCAAACAGTAACAAAAAAGAGCAAAAAGTTTCCGAAGCTGCCTACAATATTCTTCAAAAATATAAAAATCAGCCTAAAATGATTTTAAAATTTATGGAAACAAAAGGAACAAAAATTATTTTAGCTCCATGCTTGCTTCCTTTACTAAAATTATTGGGATATGAAGAAGGTTTTATTCCTAAACACCAAGGTATTAAGGCACTTATTTTGAATATTGCAATCATTGTAACTCAACAGGAAAAAATGAAATTAGCCTGTGAAGTTCCTGACTTATTCTTAGTTTGCAGAAAAGATTTAAGTTTGTACTTTATGGCATATCAATTCCATCATTGGCTTTCATACAAACACAAATTGCCGGGATATGATTATAAAACATTGTATCTCTTTAGAAGCACTTTTTCCAATAAAAATGCTAATATGAGTGTTTTATCAATTAATCAGATTCTTTCTTTGAAAGATGCAATTGACAGAGATAAACAAGCACTCGACTTTGTCCGCAAGTTTGTAAGAGAACAAGTCGGTGCAAAGCAACGTTTGAACAGTATTCTTCAAGGTCAAAAAGTAAGTATTTAGATTTCAATATTTACTTGAGAGAATTGAACAATTTTGTTTTTACCACGTCTTTTAGCATTGTATAAAGCATGTTCTGCGTACCTGATTAACGTATTTGCATCTTCATCAACATTTGCCAAGAACGGATAACTTGAAACACCACCTGAAACTGATACAGGGTGCGGTTCTTCTTCACCTTCAGGGAAGAATTCAAATTTTGCGATATCGCGTCTTAATCTTTCAGCGAATAAGTACGCATGCTCTTCATCAGTATTGGGGAGTAATATAATAAATTCTTCATCACCGTAACGAGTTAATACATCTTCTTTTCTTACGTGGCTAGTCATAATTTCGGACAAATTCTTCAATAATACATCACCACAGTCATAACCGTACATATCATTGATTACTTTGAAATTATCAATATCAAGTAATAAACATGAAATAGAAATATTATAACGTTTAGAACGTGACAATTCAGCTTCCAACCTTTGGTGAAGATATTTTCTGTTAAAAAGCCCCGTTAATTCATCGGTTGAAGAAACAATACTCATCGTTTCTTTTAACTCTTTGACTTTAATAAGATTGTTAACACGAACCGCTAATTCTTTTTCGTTAACAGGTGTCAAAATGTAATCATAAGCATCCGCACGGACAAATGTTATATCCAAAACTTCATCAGCTTTTATAAGTATTGGAACATTGAATTTTGTCGTCATTATAATATTTTGGGTATCTTCTTTAGGCATATCAAAAACAATTAATGCCGGATTTAATACGGCATAATCCTTAACTTCCGTCACATCTTTTATTCTTACGGAAAAATCTTCGTTTTTAGAAAGCAAGTTTTCAAGTTCGGAGCTTGCATTTTTCGTATAAATAATAATATTTTTCATGTTTCCACCACCTGTTAAAATCTACTTTAGTACCATAATATTAGCAGATTTTTTGCAAAAATGGAAGTTTTTTCTTTTAAAATGCTACCCTATAAAGGTTTACACCATTTTATTCAGCAGTCGTCAGTAATTCTTCTTCATCAACCTCAGTAATATACTTTTCATCAATTTTTTTACTTGGATTTAACCCAAAAGCTATAAATTTATTCGCAAGTGAGGTTAAACCACCCTTACCGGAAAGCGGTTTCATTACTTCATCAAAATAACTTTCAACATTTAAAAATTTGCCTTTTAGATTTTCTATTTTATCTATTAAAATATTACATTTTGAATAAATACTATCACCAAGTCTTAATATTTGAGCGATATTTTCCGCCTGATTTTTTTGTGCCCAACAATAGTTTATTGTTTTTAATGTAGCAATTAAAGTTGATGGTCCTACGATTACGACATTGTTTGCCGAGGCAAATTCGACAAGTTTTGTATTTGCCATAATGTAGCTTAAAATGCCCTCAATAGGAATAAACATAAGTTTAAAGTCAGGGGTACTCAGACCTTCAAGATTATTGTATTTACTCCCCAATTCTTCAGCCATTCTTTCAACCTGATTATAAAAAGACTTCAGGAATTTTTGCTTATCATCTTCATTTTCGCAAGTAGCAAATTCTTTAAAGTCATTTAAAGCTAACTTGGAATCTACTATGATATGCTTATTGTCAGGTAAAAACACTACCGCATCTGGACGGATAAGAGGTGCAGTAGGGTTATTCAAATCTCTAAAGCCTGTTTGTGTAATATAATTGCCCTGTTCTCCAAATTCGTTTTTATTTTTTAAACCCGATGATTTTAAAATATTTTCAAGTATTATTTCGCCAAATTCACCTCTTGCCTGAGAATTTTCTTTCAATGCTTTGGTTAATTCATTTGCCGTATTTTTAATAATCTTGTTTTCATTTAAAAGTGTTTCAATTTGTGTCTTTATTGTTTGAGTATTTTCGACACCTTCTTTTGAAAAATCTTCCATGCGTTTGCGGAATGAGTCAAGGTTTTTGCTTAAAGGTTCCAATAATTTCGCATTTTGCTCATCAAGTGCAGACTGTTTTTCCAAAATTGTTTTATTGGCAATATTTGTAAATTGCTCTTTTACCGTTTCTTCAAGAGTTTGGAAAGATTTTATTGTTTCATCCTTACTTTTTAATTGCTCTTTTAATTTAACCAGCTCCATTTTTTCGTTGCCGTTTGAAAGTTTACCGCAAAGAATACCAATAATAAGACCGACTATCAGACCAATTATTCCTACAATATAAATCATATCCGCTCCTTATATTAAAAAACGGCAAATACATTTTTATACTTACCGTTTTCTTTCAAAACAACATTATTTCAATGAAACAAATGATGCCCCAATGATACCTTCAACCTTTTTAATTTCATTTAAAGTTTCATCATCAACTGAAACATCTGTGTTCATAATCATCAATGAATCGCCTTTTTGATTTTTGCCGATTCTGGCAACTTGCATCATGTTAATGTTAATCCCTTTGTTACCCAAAACAGTAGCAACTGCGGCAACCATACCTGGTTTATTAACGTGAGGTGTCAATAAAATATGTTCGTCAGGCTCGATGTTTACATCGTAATCATTGATTTTAACTATTTTAGAAGCACCGTCAGCACCTAAAGCACCTGAAACAACATATTCGCCTTCTTCAGTTACAACTTTTACACTTAATAAACCAAGGTATGAACAAGTTTGTTCAGATTTGGTTTCGGAAATATCAATTCCTCTGTTTTTAGCATAAATAGGTGCGTTTACATAGTTTACGTTATCCAAAGACTGAGATAACAAACCTTTTAAAATAGCAACTCTCAAAGGAGAAACATCCAAAGTTGATAGAGTACCTCTTGCTGCAATTTTAACAGCTTTTATTGCACCTTTGGAAATTTGAGCGACCAATGTGCCTAAATTTTCGGCTAAAGGCATATATTCCTTTACGGGTTCTAATATATTTGCCTTTAATGCAGGAATGTTAACTGCACTTCTTGCATTAGAGCCTAAAAATACATCCCTTATTTGCTCTGCAACATCAAGCGCAACATTGATTTGAGCTTCTGCTGTGCTTGCACCCAGGTGAGGTGTTAACGTTAAATCACCTTGGCAAGATAAAAGCGGATTATCTTCCGCAATAGGTTCGCTTGTATATACGTCAATAGCTGCTGCTGCTATTTTCCCGCTCTCTATAGCTTCTTTTAAGTCTTGTTCGTTAATAATACCGCCTCTTGCACAATTGATAAGGCGAACACCGTCTTTCATTTTGGCAATAGTATCTTTATTGATTAGGTTTAATGTATCTTTTGTTTTGGGAACGTGAACAGTAATAAAATCGCATATTCCCCACAATTCATCAAGAGTTTTGACAGCTTTTGCCCCGATATTTTCAACTAACTCTTGAGATGCAAACGGGTCATATACAACAACATTCATGCCAAGTCCTAATGCTGCGGTTGCAACTCTTGAGCCGATTTTACCCAAGCCGATTATGCCCAAAGTTTTCTTGAATAATTCTATGCCTGTAAATTTTGAGCGTTCCCATTTGCCTTCTTTTGTAGAAGTTGCGGCGACCGGAATGTGGCGTGCCATTGAAAGCATTAAAGCAACGGTATGTTCCGCTGCGGCTGTTGTATTTCCGTCAGGTGAATTAACAACAATTACACCTGCTTTTGTTGCTTCATCAATGTCGACATTATCAACGCCAACCCCTGCTCTGCCTACAATTTTCAAATTTTTGGCGGCTTGAAGAATTTTAGCCGTAACTTTTGTTTGGCTTCTTATCATAAGTGCATCGTAATCAACAATTTTTTGTGCTAAATCATCCTCTGATAACGTTTCTATAAAATCTACCTGCGCTACTGAATTTAAGATTTCTCCTGCAGCTTTATTGATTTTATCCGTAATTAAAACTTTTGGCATAACACACTCCTCCTATACCTTCTAACTCTGTTTTTATTTTCTCACAAAAATTGTTTTATTGAAATAATTTAAAAATTTTTTTAAGTAATATAAATTTGCATACATTTCATACATTATTGTTTATACATGTTATACTTGATTTATGGATAATTATTTTAATGATTTTATATTTGAAACTTTTTCATCATCCGAAAAATTAAAAGAAGTTGAAAAAAAAATCAATTTGCTTTCGGAAAACACCATTAGCGGTTTGAGTGCCACATCTAAAGCACTTTTTGTATGGTATATAGCAAAAAGAACTAATCGTCCTATTTTGTTTATTACTCCTACCATTTCCCGTGCAATAGATTTTCAAAATAAAATTTCTATCATTGATGAAGATTTTTCAAAATTCTTTGAACCTCAAGAAAATTCACCTTATCAGCTCGTTTTTTCTAATCCTCAAACTTATAAAAGTGAACTTCAAAGTTTGAATGATATGAAAAATTCTCAAAATAAACTGTTGATTATGAACGCCCAAAGCCTTCTTCAACTTTATAATTCAAGCGAATTTTCCGAAGATAATGCGCTTGTTTTTGAAAAGAAAAAAGAATTTGATTTTGATAATTTACTCAATAAACTTACTCAGATGGGGTACAAACGTGAAAACATGGTGTCAGGTGTTGGGGAATATAGCCTGAGAGGTGATATTTTAGACATTTTCCCCGTTAATGACGAGCCTGTGAGAATTGAATTTTGGGGTGATGAAATTGAGAGTATAAGATATTTTAATATTAATTCTCAAAAAACAATGAAAATTACAGACAGCGTAAAAATCGAACCGAGATATAAAATATTTTTAAATGATATCGAAAAATTAAAAGCGAAAATGCAAAGTCTTTTTGATGAACAAATAAATGAGATAGACGAAAAATATAAAGAGGGGTTTGAATTTTGGTATAATTCCACTATGGAAAGCCTTGATGAACAGGGTTATTTTGAAGGTATAGAATATTTTGCGTCATTAATTAACCAGAACAGAGCAACAATATTTGACTTTTTACCATCTGATACATTGATTTTGATGGATGAAAGTCACGAAGTTTTATCAAAATGCGAAATTGCGGATAAAAATTATATTGAAGAATATCAGAAAAATATTGAACTTGGCGTTGCATTGAAACTACCTGAATTTAATCATTTTGAATTTAATAAACTCCTTTCAAAATTAAATAGTTTTGCACGATTAAACCTTAACAGTTTTATAGATTTTGATAGCGAAACTTCTTATACTGTAAATTCATCATTGTTGCCGAGATTTGATTTAACTAATTTTGAACTTGGCGATTTTATATCGCAAGAACTTAAAAACGGGCAGACTATTATTATTTCTACTCAATACCCGTCAAGAATTACGGATATCTTAAAAGATTTTGAAATACCTTTTCAATATGAAAAGAATTTTGATAAAAATCTTGTTAACATAATAAAAGCCGATATTTATGAAGGGTTTTCTTCGGAAGACTTAAAGTTGACACTGATTACCGATGTTGAACTTTTTAACCGGAAAATCAAAAAACCTACAATTGCAAAAAAACTATCCAAAAGAGAGGATATGGAATTTATTTATTCCATAAACGACTTAAAAGAGGACGATTTGGTTGTCCACTCCACTCATGGCATTGGTAAATACATAGGACTAACTCAACAGGAAGTTGACGGTGAACTGAGAGATTATTTGTGTATAGAGTATGCAAATGCCGATAAACTCTACATTCCTGCAGAGCAAATTAATATGCTTGCAAGGTATCGAGGTTCTACAACAGTTTTGCCAAAACTTTCAAAAATGGGCGGAACTGACTGGAATACTACTAAATCGAAAGTTAAAAAAGCGGTCGATGATATTGCATTTAAGTTAATAAATTTGTATGCAAGACGAAAAAAATCAGAAGGTTTTGAATTTGCACCCGATACACCTTGGCAGATGGAAATGGAAGATGCTTTTCTTTATACGGAAACTCCCGATCAAATGAAAGCCATAATTGATACTAAAAATGATATGGAAAGCAGTAAGCCTATGGACAGACTTATCTGCGGTGATGTTGGTTTTGGCAAAACCGAAGTTGCTTTGCGTGCTGCTTTTAAAGCCGTAATGTCAGGTAAGCAGGTAGCTTTTCTTGCACCAACCACTATTTTAGCTCAACAGCATTTTCTTACACTAAAAGAAAGATTTGCCCCTTATGGTGTTAAAATTGAGCTTTTCTCTAGATTCAGAACGCCAAAAGAAATCAAAAATGCAGTAAAAGATGTCCTAAACGGAACTTGCGATATTGCAATCGGAACACACAGGCTTTTGCAAAAAGATATTGAATTTAAAAACTTAGGACTTGTTATTATTGATGAAGAACATCGTTTTGGTGTGGCACATAAAGAAAAATTAAAAGAATATCGTGCGCAGGTTGACGTTTTAACATTGAGTGCAACACCAATTCCGAGAACATTGTACATGTCAGTTTCCGGAGTTCGTGATATGAGTTTAATTAATACACCTCCCGTAAATCGTTTGCCAATCAAAACATTTGTTGGCGAATATAATACTTCTTTTCTCAAAACAGCAATAAATTACGAACTTGAAAGAGAAGGTCAGGTTTATATTTTGTATAACAGAGTTCAGTCTATTTATAAATTTGCAAATGATATTCAGGAACTTTTACCTAATGCAAAAATTGCGGTTGCACATGGTCAGATGCCTCCAAAAGAGTTGGAAGAAATAATTTATCAATTTTCAATTCATAATTTTGATGTTCTTATCTGCACAACAATTATTGAATCGGGTATTGATATTCCTAATGCAAATACAATGCTAATCTATGATTCCGATAAATTCGGGCTTGCACAGCTCTATCAATTGAGAGGCAGGATAGGTCGTTCGGACAGGCAAGCCTATGCTTATTGTTTCTATAAGAAGGATAAAGTTTTAACTCAGGAAGCAACAAACAGATTGAAGGCTATAAAAGATTTTACAACTTTAGGTTCCGGATATCAAATTGCAATGAGAGATTTAGAAATCAGAGGAGTTGGAAATATTTTAGGTTCTCAGCAGCATGGGCACATGATAAGTGTAGGGTTTGATGTTTACTGTGATTTACTTGAAGATGCGATAAAAGAACTTCAGGGTGAAAAGGTTACACATAAAGATACACCTGTCGTTGATATTAATATTACGGCATATATTCCCGATGATTATGTCGGAAGTAAGCAGCAGAAAATGATTGAATACAAACGTCTTGCGGATGTTGGTTCTATCCATGAACTTGAAGTTTTACGAAGCGAATGGGAGGACAGATTTGGGAAAATTCCTGAAACAGTTGCTCCTTTGTTTAAAATTATTAAGTTAAGACTTATTGCAAGTGAAATAGGAATCAAGGGTGTTCGGGAAACAATGGGTAATATTAAAATTCAAACAGATTATACCTACAACGAATGGTTCCTTATTTCTAACAACCTTGACAGAAGTATATCATCGAAGTTAAGATTTACTCAGAACCAAACTAATAATGCAACCTCAAAATCGGTAATTCATGTTAATAATCTCGGATTAAATTCCGAAGAGGTAATAGATTTATTGGAAGGTTTGTTTTATCATATTCAGCAGTTACAAGTTAATATTTTTAATAAGGAGGAATAATGAAGAGAGTTTTAGCAACAATGTTAGTGGCACTTTTAATGATGAGTGCAGGATGTAAAAAATCAAATAATAATGCCGTGATTACGGTTAATGATACCCCTATTACACAACAAGAAGTTGATGATATTGTTAACAAGCAAATGAGTTCCCCTTTCTTTGCACAATTGGACAAAGACTCTGAAGAAGCAAAGTTAATGGTTCTTATTGCAAAGGATAAGGCTATTAATGAATTAATAGTTAAAAAACTTATTGATAATGAAATTTTAAAAAGAGGAATTACAGTTTCGGAAGAAGATATGGCTAACTACAAAGCAAATCTTTTGAAGGAAATCGGCGGCGAAGAAAACTTTAAAATGATTTTGAAAAGCAACAATATTAACGAAACTCAATTTAAAGAAATGATTGCAAATGAAATTCAGGTTGCAAAGTTAATTAATGCACTTTCTCCGATAGTTGTTACGGATGGTGAAGTTAAGAAATTCTACAATGACAATAAAGCTGCTAAATTTACTCATCCGGATATGGTTAGAGCAAGTCATATATTAATTAAAGATGAAGCAAAGGCAAAAGAAGTTTTGGCAAAAGCACAGGCTCCCGGTGCTAATTTTGCAGAACTTGCCAAAAAATATTCCGAAGATACAGGTAGTGCGGTAAAAGGCGGAGATTTAGATTATTTTTCAAGAGAACAAATGGTTAAACCTTTTGCTGATGCTGCATTCTCACTAAAACCCGATAATATCAGCGGTTTAGTAAAATCCGAATTCGGTTATCACATTATCAAAGTTGTTGACAGAAGAAAAGCAGGTACAACTCCATACGAAGAAACGAAAGATACAATTAAAAAATATTTAGAAGACGAAAAGAAAGTTCAAGTATTACAAAAATTCATTGATTCACAAAAAGCAATTGTAAAAGTTGAATATATTGATCCTACTTATAAGCCTGAAAATATTAAAAAAGAAGTTCAAAAATATACAGAACAAGCCAAGATTGCTCCTGAGCCGACTAACCTTCCAAAAACTCAAGAGGTTCAGCAATAGTGGGTAAAGTTTTAAAAATTGATGAGCTTGTTGAAGAAATTAATGAGTTAAAAAAGGCAAACAAAAAAATTGTTTCAACAAACGGATGTTTTGATATCTTACATGTCGGGCATGTAAGATATCTTCAGAAATCCGCTTCCTTGGGTGACGTAATGGTTGTGTATCTCAATTCTGACCGTTCTGTAAAAGCCTTAAAAGGTGACAACCGCCCGCTAAATAATGAAAACGACAGGGCAGAAGTCTTAGCATCATTAGGTTGCATTGATTATGTTGTTATTTTTGACGAAGATACTCCCGTAAATTATATTGCCAAGGTAAAACCCGACATTCACACCAAAGGCGGCGATTATGATGTTAATAATCTTCCCGAGGCAAAAGTTATTATGGAAAATGGCGGGAAACTTGAATTTATCAGTTTTGTCGAGGGCAAATCGACAACAAATATTATTAATAAAATGAAAGATAATAAATAATAAACCGTGTGCTTGTTTTAAGCATCCAATAATTTTATAATTTTATTTTCTTCATTAATCGCTTTATATAAAGATGCAAGCGCCCAAGCCAAAGGTGCGTTTGTACCTTGTATCATTTTGTGCTTGCCGTTAATATCAGTTACATATTGAAAGGCTTCACTAAGTGTCACAGACGGCATATCATTTCCATTTGCCTTAATCTGTGAAATATTTTGAGGTTTTTCATCGCTAAGTCTTGCCAATGCTCGGTTTAAATATTCTGTTTGTTTTTTCTTTAATTTTGAAACTAATTCTTTTTCTGCGGAATTTAAAGCTCTTTGCTCTTTGCGGGCATTTGCAATTAATTTTTCTATTTGTTTTCCGTATCCTGTTGACATTTCTGAAACCATAAACCATTGTGCTTCTCTGTCTTTAGTGGAATATTCGGCACGAGCAGCAAATACCTCAGGTTCTGAACAGTCTTTAGAACCAAATTCTTCTAATTCTTTTTTCCAATTCAAATTTATTTTTCCGTTTTTATCAACTGCGGTAAAATAGTTCAAATTCAAATAACTGTCAGGAGAGCGTCCCATAGTACCGTCTTTTAAAGGGAAATTAAAAGGAGCATATCTGATAATACCATTTTGTCTGACAAGATTACGTTCAAGAGAGTCTAAAATTTCAATATGTTTTTTTACATCTTCCATAACCGTATCAGCCAACTTTGTATCGGAAGTTGTGATGAATGCTAATGAGGAATCGTGTTCTCTTATTCCGGGTGCTTCCTGAAGGTAAGTTGCTCTTACCCGTTGCTCACCTGCTTTTATCAAGTCATTTAATTCTTTTTCAGGTATTGCATTTAATTTTCTGAAATTTCGTCTTACTTTTTTTATTTCTATATTTCGGTCGTATTCAGGGTTATACAATAAATCTTTAAAAGCAGCTAATGCACTTCTTATTGTAGAAGTATCAGATGTTAAACCGCCTGCTAAAGGTATTTCTTCCCAATTGCCTGCCGATGGTGCTTTGAAATATTTTATAGCCTTAAAATACTTGCTTAAATTATCAATAGAGGTAAACACATTATCGGGTATTGTATCAAATGAGTCGTATCCGTATTTTTTACCTTTCACCAGACCGTCTGTAATTGCGGTACAAAATTCTTTTAAAGCAAGTCCATGAGATTCTAATCGTTTATTGTTAAACCAGTCCGGATCAGGTTCAAGAGTTGCGGGTAAAAAGATATGGGGAATACCTTCTTTTGGGTTTTTGCTGTAATATAACTCGGGATATTCAATGTATTTGGCAAAAAGTTCTTGTTGAGTATCATAATATGCAGCAATAGTATTTAACGCTTGTGTCCATGTTTCAGGCTTTTTATATTTCTGAATATCACCGACACGCATAGTATCCGTTACCCATGCACGCTCTGACATTTCCCAATTTTCGGTAGCTCCGCAGGTTCTTACAAGTCCTCTTTCCTGATTAACTACCAATCCGTAATGCGGATTATCAGTCATATCAAAAACATGATGGCTATTGAGATATTTTCTGATATTGCTCAGGTCTTTTTCGGAATATTTTTCTTTCAGCATATCAGCGATGGTTCTGTTATGAACTTCTAAGTTTAATTTGCCTATTTTTACGGAAACGGGTTTATATGTACCGGCGTAATACATAACTTTCAATGCATCATATATTGCTTCTACATTTGTTTCATCAATTTTCAAATTCGGATTTGCAAGTTTTGTTTTCAGAATTTTTAACCACTTTTCATCTTCTTTTGTAAAATTAACCGATAATGCCGTGTCGTTTTCTCGTTGCTCTTTTAAATTTTCAACATGCTTTTCTAAGTTTTCTATAACGCTTAACCATTCTCTGCTTGATGTTTTATTTTTAGCACCAAAAGAAATGGTTTCTGCTGATTTTCCTAAAGGATTTTGTGCAAATTGCTTCCAATAGCTTCCAAATGAAGGTTTATTGTATATATCGTATAAATTTTGTATGTTCGCTAAATTTTGCGATTCGGTATTTTTACTGTTTTTTATGACATTGTTATATCTGCCGTTGCATGTTGATACTACTAAAATTTTCATACAAATTGTTTCTTTCTGCCTTTTTCCATGGGGGTACAATTATTTAATAAAGACGGAAAATTTTTTTTGCTACATTTGATTTTAGTATTAATAAATTTTTACAAAATTAAAACCATAGAAACTAGTTTTGTCTGTCAAGATTTCTATATTGAATAGCTTCCAAAATATGTTTTGTTTCTATCTTTTGCGAATTATCCAAATCTGCAATTGTCCTTGATAATTTTAAAATTCTGTCATAAGCACGACCCGAAAGATTAAATTTAGCAATAGCATTCTTCAAAACCATTTTAGTAGTATCATCAAGCTGACAATACCGCTTAATTTGTTTTGGCAACATTTGTGAATTGCAAATAATATTTTCATCATAAAATCTTTGAATTTGAATATTTCTTGCCTTTATAACTCTTTCTCTGATAGCTTTGGAAGTTTCCGCTTCACTCGTTGAAAGCAATTCTTCTTCCTTTAATCTCGGAACATTTATCTGAATATCAATTCTGTCTAACAATGGTCCTGATAACTTAGACCAATAGCGTTGAATTTGAAACGGAGAACACGTACATTCTTTTCCGCTGTCACCGTAATGCCCGCATGGGCATGGGTTCATTGCTGCAAGTAATGTAAAATCAGCCGGATACTTTATTGAAGTTTGTGCACGAGTAATATTTATAACTGAATCTTCAAGCGGTTGCCGTAAGACTTCTAAAACTTGTCTTGGAAATTCAACAACTTCATCCAAAAATAAAGTTCCTCTATGGGCGAGTGTAATTTCACCCGGTTTTGGATTAGACCCGCCACCTGTTATCCCTATAGCTGATGCACTGTGATGAACAGGTCGAAATGGTCTTTTTGTAACCAAAGGTTTATCTTTTTCCAAAAGTCCGCTGATACTGTATATTTTTGTAAGTTCCATCGCCTCAGAAAGTTCAAGCGGAGGTAATATACCGTTGAAACATTTTGATAAAAGTGTTTTGCCTGACCCTGGAGAACCAACCATCAAAATATTATGACCTCCGGCAGCTGCTATTTCTAAAGCACGTTTGGCTTTTTGCTGTCCTTTAACATCTTTAAAATCATATATTGGGTCATCCTCAAAATTATCCTGAAGATATTTTTTAATATCTATCTTAAACGGTTGAAGTTTTGGAGTTTCAGTTTTTTCGTCCGAGAAAAATTCCAACACCTCGCATAAATGAGTAAGTCCGTAGACTTCAACATCTTCGACCAAAGCAGCTTCTGCAACATTATCTTTCGGAACAAAAACTCTTTTCACACCTTGTTCTTTCAGACCTAAAACTATCGGTAATACACCGGTTATTGCTCTTACTGACCCGTCAAGTGATAGTTCCCCCAAAAAAGCAGTATCATCAAGTTTTGTAATATCAATATCACCATTTGCGGTTAAAATCCCAACTGCCATAGGTAAATCATACCCTGAACCTTCTTTTTTTAAATCTGCGGGAGCAAGGTTAATTACGACTTTATGTATGGGAAATTCAATACCTGAATTGCGAAAAGCCGCCCTAATTCTTTCTCGAGCTTCATTTATAGCAGTATCAGGCAAACCTACCATAGCAATAGCAGGTATACCGCCTGCAATATCGGTTTCGACAATGATTTTATGACCTTCTATTCCAACTGTTGTACCTGAAATAACCTGAGTAACCATAACCACCTTTAAAACTATCCGGGGCGGGATTCGAACCCGCGACATTCATCTTAGGAGGATGACGTTCTATCCTGCTGAACTACCCAGACTTGCGTTTATAATATAATAAACTCAGGTAAATTGCAAAATTTTTACATGTTTGCTTGAGATAAAAAATCTTTGATGTTATAATCGACTTGTTGAAGAAAATGAACGCTTTGTGTTTCAATTCAACCTGAAAACAGGATAAATTACAAAACATGGGCTTTTAGCGCAGCTGGTAGCGCAGTTGACTCTTAATCAATTGGTCGTGGGTTCGAATCCCACAAAGCCCAATTCTTTATTAACAGGCTTTTTAGCCTGTTTTTTGTTATAACCTTTCTGTCCAATTTGGATGGGTATAAATTGACACTGGTATAAAAATATGTCCATTTTGACTTATACGGATAAAAGTATTTTTTGGAAAGTTGAACCAAAACCCTCTATACCTTTGAGTTTAGGGGGGTAAAATTTTATCGAACGGATAAAAGTACTTAAACGTAAAAGTCCGTTTTGAAAATTTTAATTTTTTAGTAGGAAAACATGTCAGTTTTGGTCGGAAATTTTCATGCTCATTTTTCATTGTTTTTAATTTTTTCTTGATGCGAAACAGACACAAAAGTCGGAAAGAGTGTTCCATTGTCCTGAAACAGAGTTATCCTGTGAGTATGGATAATTATATAAATATAAGCAAAGCTTACACAATAGAATAAATAAATTAAAGGATGATAAAAATAAAATACAAGATAAAAGTGACAAAGAAGATTTTGATAAGGCTGTTGAAAAATGTGAAAATAACTTAAAATCTATATATGTACACGGTCTTAATTTTTACGATACAGTTATTGCTATTATTGCATTTATAGTGGGTCTAATAGGATTACTAACTTTTACATTTGCCACGATAGCAGAAGCCTCAACTCCTTACAGCAAGATAATACGCAATGACGATGGTGAAATCAACAAATGCATTGATGATTACGGCAGAATAATCTATTGCACAGGTTATGACAGGAAAAACGCCGATGAAATGGTTATGTATCCGCATAAATATTGGACTGTAGAAGAAAAACTTGTCAATAAAACCGATAATTTAAGTTATGCGGAAAAATGCAGAAATGCTGAATATGCAGTAAGTAATACCACATCATTAATTTATAGCATACAAAATATGCTAAATATGATATTCCCCAGGAAATAATAGAAATAACAAAGATATATTTTTAAATATATAAATTGAATTTTTATTTAATTATTTTGAACAAAATGAGATATTATAACGAAGTAGAACGATTTAAAAGCAAAGATGCGATGAGTACTGAACTTATTAATTTTGTCCGAATAATTCAACACGATATTTTAGGTCGGAATCCGGAAAACTATTAGTATTCAATATTTCTTAATTAGCAGCGAGTATGTTTTTTGTTGCAGAAATATTTATAGTTCTGCCGGTGGTTTTTATACTATTATTTATAGAATTATTACCTTTTTCACCAAACTCGTATTTAAAGCCTGCTTGAAGGGAAATACCTTTTCTTCCGCCATCACGGAGAGTAATTTGAGCAGAACCTGTAAATCTGTCGCCCCAAGTTTTCTGAACACCCATA
>JAZLLQ010000038.1:0-28921 GCA_045598245.1 Candidatus Gastranaerophilales bacterium | reverse complement strand
GTTTAAGTCGGTAACTTCGCCGTCTTTTCCGGCAGCAGAAATTAAATCGCCGATAACTTTAGCGATTTCTTCGTTTGCACCTGTTTTATCCTTGTCGCTTATAACTCCGTCTTTGTCTACGTCTAAATCTTCAAAAGATTGTGTAATACCAAGACTTTTCATACTTTCAAATTGAACCTTGTTAATTTCCATGCTAATACTCCTTAACTAATTTCATAGTTAACTTATCGGTATTTTTACGGAAAAACTTTAGGAAATTATAATTCGTGGCTTTACAAAAATTTACAAAATAAATTTTTTTTTTAAAATTCATGATAATATGGAAAAAATATTCAAGTTAGCTTTCAGGGAGATGTATCATTATGTTTAGCTGTAATCCTATCAACAGAATTTGTATTTACGCTACAAATACAGGATACCTTGCTAAAGAAATAGCAAGGAAAGGAAAAAACACCATCAGAATTATTGAACAATGCACAGGAAAACATGACGTTCAAACAGCAAAAGACCAGTTTGTACGCATGGGCTACAAAAAAATATCTATAATCACACCTGTAAAGAAATAATATCATTTTTCAAATTTTATTAATTAGCGGATTTTTACCAAATCAGCCTTTCTCATTCTTATATTTTCAGGTGTAACTTCCATAAGTTCATCGTCAGAAATATATTCCAAGCAGTCTTCTAAAGACATCAGCCTTGGAGCTTGCAACGTAACCATGACATCAGCAGTAGCACTGCGCATATTTGTCAATCGTTTTGTTTTGCATACATTAACAGGAATATCCTGAGGTCTGTTTGCTTCGCCAACTATCATTCCTCTGTAAACTCTGGTTCTGGGTGTAACAAAGAATACTCCTCTGTCTTCAAACTGACCCAATGCATAAGGGATAGCTTCACCGTCTTCAAATGCGATTAAAGAACCGCATCTGTGCTTTGGCATATCTCCGGAATACGGCTTATAAGCATCAAATACATGATTCATAATGCCTTCGCCTCTTGTCATTCTTATGAACTCACTTCTGAAACCGATTAGACTTCTTGCCGGAATAGTAAATTTCAAATTTGTACGAGTTCCTACAACATTCATTTGCAAAAGTTCACCTTTTCTGTTTGACAATCTGTCTATACAACTGCCTGCAAATTCACTTGGAACATCAATCAGCAGATTTTCAAACGGCTCATAAATTTCATCATTAATTGTTTTATATATAACTTCAGGTTTAGATACTTGAAATTCAAAACCTTCTCTGCGCATAGTTTCAATCAAAATACTCAAATGAAGTTCACCGCGACCGCTAACTTTGAAAACATCCATATTTTCAGTATCTTCAACACGCAAACTTACATTTTTTTCAAGTTCTTGATATAACCTTTTTCTAAGCTGCCTGCTTGTTACAAACTTTCCTTCCTGACCTGCAAACGGACTGTCATTTACGGAAAAATTCATTTGCAATGTAGGTTCATCAATATGGATTAATGGCAAAGCCTGAGGATTATCAAGAGAAGTAATTGTTTCACCGATATGAATATCAGGAAAGCCTGCTATACCAACAATATCACCTGCTTGAGCTTCCTTAATTTCAACCCTGCCCAAATCTTCAAAACCAAAGAGTTTCATTATTTTACCTCTTTGTACAGAACCATCAGATTTCATTAGAGATACTGTTTCCTGAGAATGAATAGTACCATTAACAAGACGTCCTATCGCTATTCTGCCTACGTACTCATTATAATCTAATGTTGTAACGTGAAATTGCAGATTATCATTTTTTATCTCAGGTCCGTCAATATATTTGATTATACTATCTAACAAGAAAGTCATATCCGTTGCTTCATCATCAACTTCTTCTTTTGCGTATCCGTGCAAACTGCTTGCGTATACGATAGGAAAATCTATTAATCTTTCATCGTCAGTAAGTTCCGTAAACAAATCAAAAACCTCATTCAAGGTTTTATCCGGCTCAGCTGCAGGTTTATCAATTTTATTTACTACAACGATAATTCTTATACCTAATTCAAGTGCCTTAGAAAGTACAAATCTTGTCTGAGGCATAGGACCTTCCGCAGCATCTACAATTAACAAAGCTCCGTCTACCATACCTAAAACACGCTCAACTTCACCGCCGAAATCAGCGTGTCCCGGCGTATCTACAATATTAATTTTGTATCCTTTATAGTTAATAGCTACATTCTTTGAAAGAATAGTAATACCTCTTTCTTTTTCAAGGTCATTACTGTCTAAAATTCTTTCCTGCACAACTTCATTATCTCGAAATACACCACTTTGTTTTAACATACAATCAACCATAGTTGTTTTACCATGGTCAACGTGTGCAATTATAGCTATGTTCCTTAATTTATCGTTTTTCATTTTTTATTCCATTCGTTAAATAATCTGCCTTGTATCAACAACAATATCTTACAACGGACAAAATGTTGCGACAAGAAAAATGCTTATAAATATATTAAATATGTGCAAAATTTCATAAAAATGATAAAATGTGTGTTATGAAAAAGATTATAATTTTACTTTCAATATCATTATTTGTGCTGTTTAACAACAGCGTTTTTGCCAAAACTAAAAAAATAAAATGCGAAAAACCTATATATTATTTTGAAGAAGCGAATAAGAATGAACTTTTTGATGAACTCGACAAAATAACACAGGCTAAAAAAATAAAAATTAAAAAATTCTACCCTGAGTTAGGTTTTATAAGTTTTGACTACAAAGTCAAAAAGGAGCCTGAAACAGTAGCGTTGAGTTTAAAACAGCAATCACATGATGTATATTTGTTTATTGATATCTCAAAAAACAATACCGATTTAGAAAAAATGATATACAATGCGCTAAAAAAACATTCAAAAAAATCTTTCTTACTGAAAGATAAACAATTTTGCCTTGATTTTACAAAAGATACTGCATCCATAAACAGAAACAGAAAAACATCAATTCAAGAGTCTGTAGCAGCAGATGATGTATACAGAATAGGGTTAAACCGCTACATCGGATACGATAAAAAAACATATTTCAAAGATAAAGTAAGAAATTTTAAGCAAAATTTAAAAAAGAAAAAAGCAAAATCTAAAAAATCAAATAAAAAAAGTCCAAATTCAAACTTATAGATAATAGCAATATTTTTTATATACTTGTTTTTATTTATTTAAGAGAGAAACAAGAGAGAGTTTGGCATGTCGCTAAGTCTAAACATAGATTCAATATTAAACAAAACATGGGGGAATTATACCCCCGGGTCAAAGAAGAACACATCAAGTACCACTACTTCAGGCACTGCAAACTCTAACGGTGTTGATGATAATATTTTTGCAAAAGCATCCGCATTAGTCGCTGAGTACAAAAGCAAACAGGAAGAGAATAAAAATTCAAAAGGCAGCGGAACAAGTTTTCTTGGCTTATCTTCAAATCAAATCGCAAACATGTCTACTTCCGATTTTTTGAAATATGCATATGAAAACAAATCACAATCAGGTTTTGAGGAAAGTTCAAAAGATTCATCAGGTATAAAGTTACCAATGCTCGTAAGATATAAAGGCGAAGTAGTATGTACTGCAGGTAAAAGTTTTATGGCTGTAGTCGCAAAATTCAAAGCTAAATATCCGAGAAGAAGTGAAGAAGAAATCGCAGCAGAATTAATGTCAAAATACGGAACAGGCGAAACTTCATCCGAGTCCAAAACAAGTGGCACTAAATCTACCACAGGAAATTCCGTAAACATTTCAGCTTAGTACTCAATACCTTTTCGTGCCTGAACACCAATATTCCAGTAATGTTTTACCGGTTGAATATTTGATACGAGATGTGCAAGTTCTACAATTTCAGGATGAGCATGTCTGCCCGTCAACACAACTTCAAGTTCATCGGGCTTGTTTTGCAAAAAAGTTTTCATTTCTTGAACAGAAATCAAATTTAAGTCAATTGCAATATTAGCTTCATCCATAATTATCAATTGATATTCATTACTATTCGTAGCTGCAACAACTTCTGCCCACCCTTTACGAACAATGTCTTTGTCATTCTCGGTAACATTATCCGAATAAACAATTCTGTCAAGTCCTGCCTGAATAATTCTTAAATGTTTTTTGATTTTAGGAGAAAATTCTCTGAAAGCAAACAGTTCACCGTAATCGCTACCACCCTTTGTAAAAAGAACTATTAAAACCTTCCACCCTCTTCCCAAAGCTCTGAGAGCAAGTCCCAACGAAGCAGTAGTTTTCCCTTTGCCGTTTCCGGTATATACTTGTATGTATCCTCTTCTATCAAATTCAGGATTAATTAAATTCTCATTATCACTCATAAAATAAGTATGAAAGATTTTACAATAAATTTCAAGTGTAAATTTAAAAGTAGTCTTTTTTTTGAAAAAATGATATAATCGGGTTGGTAGGAAAAGTAATGAAAACAGAATTATTCAAATATTTATATAAAAATCAAGAAGAGTTGGAAATTCTCGCAAAAGAAGAAACTGCCTTGGACAAACAGGCAGAAGTAAATACTGCTCTCGGATATATATATTACTATCAAAACAATATTGACAATGCTGAAAACTGTTTTGAAATTGCTAAGAAAAATTACATGGAACTTAAAGATGATGCCAAAATTGCCTTCTGTCAGGCATACTTGGCACTCTTCGGCTATCTTAAAGATAATTCCAGAATACTTAGGACTCATACATTGTTAAATGATGCAATGTATTCAATTCCAAGTGAAGACACATCGGAAAATAACGATATTAAAGCAGTAGTTCTTCTTTGTAGCGGAATAGTTAATTACAATGAAAAGAATTTTTCTCAAGCATTAAATTTTTACAAAAAAGCCTTGAGTATGACTGTCGCAGACAGCCTTGTATACGCAAGAATTCTCGACAATATGGGCATATTTTATTTAAGGTCATCAAACTTCCATATAGCCATGACCTATCTTAACGAAGCAATAAAAATCAAAGAAAAATATGACATAAAGCTGGATATTGCAATAACTAAAACTCTTTTGGGAAGATATTATATTTCAGTAGAAAATTATTCTGATGCCTTAAAAGAATTAAATGAAACTTTAAACATAATAATAGGCTATAAAGATAACGTTTCTGAATTAAGAATATATGATGAAATTGCTAAAATCCATATTAATATCGGTGATTGCCAAAGTGCTGAAAAAGTTTTGGAAACCGCATTTTCCAGAGGAAGTGACCTTATTAATTTTCCTGTTTATGCTTATCTTAACTGCACATACGTTTCTCTACTAGTAAAGACAGATAAAATACAACAGGCAATAGACATACTTGAAGGGAAAATAATCCCAATTTTTGACAAAGTTCCGTCACAAAGAGCAAATGCAATAGTAAAACAACTAAAGTCTGAAATATTTGTCAAACAAAACAAATACGAAGAAGCGATATCTAATTTGTATGAAGCTATTGAAATATACAAATCAATAAAACTTCATTTTGAAGAAGCAAAAAGCTATTTTGAACTTGCAAAAGTTTATAATGTTATGCACAACCCTCAAATGGTTGTTTCCAGCTTACTGGAAGCTCTAAACGTAACATCAGACAATGAATTCCCGCTTTTAAATAAAAAAATCGAAGACTTTTTATATGAAATAGACTCTCAGGAATGGGCAAATATCGTTAACAAAACAGCAAGAAAAGAAAAAGTTTTTTCAGAAAGCAAAGTATTGTTGGAAACACTTGATTTACTCGGTATGCTCAGCGAACAACCCAAACAGTCAAAAGACCCTCTTTTGGCACTGTTAAGATTAGGTCGTTCTATTGCGGCACAAACTGATATCGACAGACTTATAGAAGTTATTGCCCAAGAAACCAAAGTTGCATTGAATGCTGACAGATGTACTGTTTTTCTGTATGACAAAGAAAAAAATGAACTTTGGTCAAAAGTCGCATTAGGTATGAACTCTCAAGAAATACGTTTCCCTGCAAATCAAGGTCTTGCAGGTCATGTTATAACTACCGGCGAAACTCTGAACATTCCTAACGCTTACGAGAGCGAATATTTTAACCCTGAAATAGACAAACAAACAGGTTATCATACCCAAAGTATTTTGTGTATGCCTATAAGAAATCTTGAACACAGGATTATAGGCGTATTTCAAATATTAAATAAAGAGGGCGGTAAACATTTTACCAATGAGGATGAGGACTTACTTATTGCCATTGGTTCTAACGCAAGTATTGCATTAGAAAATGCAAACCTTTTTGCAAAGCAACTGCAAATGATTGAAGAACAACAAAAGTCCTTCACAAGTTTTATTAATACACTTGCGACATCTCTTGATGCTCGGGACAGAATTACAGCAGGTCATTCAATAAGAGTTACGCAGTATACATCAATTATCGCAAAAGAAATGGGATTTGACGAAGAAAAAATTGACTCCTTTGAAAAAGCTGCTTTGTTGCACGATATAGGTAAAATCGGCGTTCATGACAATGTTCTGTTCAAAGAAGGACGTCTTACCGATGATGAATACAAACACATCCAAAAACATGCTGAAATCACATCAGAAATTTTAAATCAAATGTACTTTACTGAAAAATTAAAGGATGTTCCTGAAATTGCAGCATCACACCACGAACGTTTTGACGGCAAAGGCTATTTTAAGCACAAATCAGGCGAAGAAATACATATCGGAGGAAGAATACTTGCTGTTTCTGACGTTTTTGATGCAATAACATCCAAAAGGCACTATCGTGACAGGATGGAAATTTCAAATGTTTTAAAAATATTACTTGAAGGCTCCGGTTCTCATTTTGACCCTAATGTTATAGATGTATTTTTCAGTGTTTCAGTAGATAAAATTCTTACTATTCTCATCAGTGCTTACGAAAAGGAACTTGATGAGGAAGAAACAAACTATTTTAACAAATATACTATTATGAATTTATATCAGGCATCTTCAAAATCAGAGGAAGAACGTACGGAAGCTGAAAACAATTTGGTTATCAGATTCAATAAAGCATATCTCAACAATTAAGATAAGCCTTAATGCCCGATAAAATCGTTAACTGATTTTTTGTGTAGCCAACGTGCAAATAAAAAGTTTTCATAGCTTAAACAAAAATTATACAAAGACTGCAAAAGTTGTTGTCCTGTTTTAGAATCAGAAGCAACAATTATATCATTTGATTTTGTTTTTTGCAGAAAAAACTCGGTATGTATAACTTTTTCAACATGATTTTCCGGCTCTTTAGATAGGATGTTTTTTAACCATACCTGCAAAAAAGCACAAGGCTCAGCGTTACCTTCAGCGTGCAAGGCATCTGCAAATGCTTTAATTATCATTTATCAATCTATCCTTTCGTGAAGGAATTTTTTTGAATTAGCTCCGGTATACTCGGCAACAATTTGACCTGACCCAAATAATTTATATTTATAAATAGTTAAACCGTCCAAACCAACAGGACCTCTTGCATGTGTTTTATTTGTACTTATACCTACTTCTGCGCCAAATCCATACCTAAAACCATCCGCAAATCTTGTTGATACATTGAGATACACACCTGCCGAATCAACAAGTGACATGAATTTTTCCGATGCGAACTTATTTTCGGTAACAATACAATCCGTATGACCTGAACCAAATGTGTTTATATGATTAATTGCATCATCAATACCGCTAACAACTTTTATTGAAAGAATTTTGTCACCATATTCGGTTTTCCAGTCATCATCACTTGCATCATTAATATCCGAAATTATATTTTTGGTTTTTTCACATCCTTTTAGTTCAACACCGTTTTCAGACATTTTTTCTTTAAGTTTAGGCAAAAAATCTTTTGAAATTTTTTCTGAAACCAAAAGAGTTTCTACGGCATTACAAGCCGCAGGATATTGTATTTTGGAATCAACGGCAACTTTAATTCCCAAATCAATATTCGCATTATCATCAATATAAATATGACAAATTCCGTCAGAATGTCCCAAAACGGGAATTTTTGTATTGCTCTTTATAAATTGAACAAGTTTATTACTTCCTCTCGGAATAATCAAATCTATGTATTTATCCAAAGAAAGCATTTGCTTAACATCTTCGCGCGACTCAACTAAATTTATTACTCCCGAAGGGAAACCTTCAATTTCAGACAACGTATCATTAATAATTTTAACCATTGCATTATTTGTTAAAATAGCTTCAATACCACCTTTTAAGATAACCGCATTTGATGATTTTATGGCAAGTGATGAAATTTGAACAACAACATCAGGTCTTGCCTCAAAAATTACACCTATGACACCTATAGGACAAGATACCTTGTATAACTCCAACCCTTCATCAATTTTTGTTGCAGATAAAACCTTATTAACAGGCTCATCAAGTTTCTTTACATCTCGAACTCCTGCAATCATATCGTTAAACTTACTTTCGGAAAGTTTTAACCTGTCATAAATTGATTGGGAAATTTCCCCTTTCTCCAACATGATTTTGGCCTTCGCCAAATCAACTTCATTTTGTGAAATTATATAATCTTTTTGCAAAACCAAAGCCTCGGCAATTTTTTCCAAAGCCTCATTTTTTTTATTTGTATCTAAAGACGCCAAAACAAGTGATGCTTTTTTTGCATTTTGGGCAATATTTTCCATATCACATACCATATTTACATCCTTTTATTCAACATTATCAAATTCAAACTTATCAACAATATTTAAAAATGCCTGCACTACATTATAATCAAGTTGCTTACCTGCTTGCTCTTTTAAAAGCTCTAATGCATCTTCCGGACTATGAGAAGTTCTGTAACTGCGAGAAGAAACAAGTGCATCAAAAGTATCTGCCAAAGCAATAATTCTTGCTCCGATAGGTATTTCTTCGCCTTTTAAGCCGTAAGGATATCCTGTTCCATCATACCGTTCATGGTGGCATTTAATTATTTCGACAACAGTATCTAACTGCTTTATACTTCCTAATATCTTTATTCCGTATTCTACGTGCATTTTGATTTTTTGGTATTCTTCAGGCAAAAGTTTCTCGGATTTATGCAAAATATACTCAGGAACACCAATCATACCTATATCATGCAATAAACTTGCAACTTCAATTTTACTTAAGTCAATATCAGATAAATTCATTTCTTTTGCAATTTCTATTGCGTACTCACAAACACGTCTGCTTCTGCCGGCAGTATACTTATCTTTTTCATCAAGAGCTTCGGTAATTGCACTTATTGTACCTGAAAACAAATCCTTGAAATCAGAAATGAGTTTTGAATTTTCTCTTGAAAGTCTACTTGATTCAAAAGCCTTGTCGACAGTCAAAATTAATTCTTCAGGAGTCCAAGGTTTTTTAATATACCTGTGTATTTTACCTGAATTAATTGCATCAACCAAAATAGGAACTTCAGAATACGCAGTTATCAACATTCTTATAATATGAGGGTAATGTTCATAAGAATGATGTAATAGTTCTACACCGCTCATACCGGGCATCTTGTGATCTGAAATAATCATATCAACATCATTATTTTCCTGTAAAGCAACAACAGCTTCTGCCCCATTATTTGCAGTAATAACATCATAACGCTTGCGCAAAGTTCTTCGTACCAGCTGAATATTATCAGGTTCATCATCAACGACTAATATCTTATAATTCATTTTATACTTCCTCTTTCTGTTTTAAACCATCTCTGGGTAAGGTAATAGTAAACTTAGTTCCTTTTCCCAATTCGCTGTCAATATCTATTTTCCCGCCATGCGATTCAACAATCTTATAACTTATGGACATACCTAAACCTGTACCTTCACCAACACCTTTTGTTGTGTAGAAAGGTTCAAATACCTTTTCTATATTTTCTTTAGCGATGCCTGTACCGGTATCTTCTATCTCAATAACTACATTCTTATCAACATCTTTTGTGCGAATAAAAATATCACCGGTATCTTTAATTGCAAAAATAGCATTATCAATAATATTCATCAAAACCTGATTAATTTGTCCGCCATAACAATCTATCGGTTTAATATCTTCAAATTCTTTATGTATAGTTATTCTGTTTTTATACTTATTATATAAAATATTTAAAGTAGTATTAATTTCTTTGTTAATTTCAACCTCATTGATAATCATTTTTTCTGTACGAGAGAAATTCTTTAAATCCATAACAATATTTTTTGTTCTGACAGTACCTTCCCTGCAACTCTTTATTAAATCAGGCAAATCTTCTTTCAGATAGTCATATTCTTTATCCTCAAGAAGTTTTTTCATTTCATTACTTTGCCCTTCAGGCAAGAGGTCGACATATTCGGTATATTTATCGATGATTTCCATTAAATCATTAGAATAGTTATCCAAGTGAGTTAAATTTCCATAGATAAAATTTACGGGATTATTAATTTCGTGAGTAATACCCGCAACCAATTCACCCAAAGAACGCATTTTTTCGGCATGTACAAGCATTGCCTGAGTTTGTTTTAGTTCACCCATTGCATTATTTAACTTTTCATTTTTTTCTGAAATTTCCATTGTTCTTTCTTTTATTTTTTCTTCTAATGACAAGTGCGTTTTATGGATAATTGAAGCCATTTCATTAAACGCTCTGATTAAGATATTTAGTTCTTTATAATATGTCATAGGTATTTTGTGTGTAAAATCACCCTTTGAAAACAATTTTACCGCATCAGTTAAAACATTAATGGGTGTAGTAACTATTTTTATTATGAATAACGCACAAAATGAACCTAAAAGAAGAAATATTATCGCCAAGGTCGGATTTTTTGATGTTATATCTTTAATGTAGAATGAAAGAGTAGAATCAAGGGTATAAGCTATATAAACATTTTTTGTTTTTGCAACAGTACCATACTCAAACATTATATTAGCATCATAAGGATATGCTTTTTGATATACCTTTTTCACCTGATCCAAAGACAGCTTTTTGCCTTCGATATTCGGTATTGTTGACCAAACAATCTTATGACTATCGTCTTTAATTCCTAACTGCATAGTCTCGTTAGGAGTATTCTCATATATTACGACAAAATTTATCAATCTGTTATCAATGAGTCTTGAAGTGATTTCGCTCAAAACAGAATAATTTTTTGTAGCGTTTGCCTCTTTTGTAGCACTATATATGACATTTGCAATAGATTTTGTTGTAGTTTGACGCTCTTCTTTACTTTTGACAATCAAATCTTTTGACATTTGCATAAAATACGCAGTCATGGAAATAATGGTAATTAGCATAACTACGTTCATAAAAATCAAAAACACAGCTCCAAGGCTGAGAGAATTTTTTTTAATATAATAATTTATTTTTTTTAATATGTTCATATTAATCCTTTATATCGTCAGTATCATTGGTTGAGTCTAAATCTAATGGCAAATCATTCACCGCAGGGGATTCATTTCCTCTTAGTTCGTCAGGTGTAAGAAGCAAATCTTCAACAAAAGTTTTCTGAGTACTTCCAATTAAAAAATCCGAACCAATCCTTGAATTTGATAAAATCTTACCTAAATAAAATCCGCAAACGAAAGCAACAAACGAAGCAGGTACAGCCAAAGTTAACGCACGCCAAATAGTAGAGTATGCCATCGTTCCGTCAAAGAAAAACACCAAACCGCCAACTATAAGAAATGTAACCAAACTTAAAACGCAGGACCACTTTGCAGCCATATCAACATTACCTTATTTTGCTTTTACTTGCTTTGCTCTGATATTCATCGCAGCGTCATGTGCAAGAACATATATAGAGCAAGATTTATAATTTTTCATATACCATGCACATTCTTCCTGTAAACACAGTATATAGTTACCTTGCGAATCGCTCATCATAGGACATTTTTGAATAGCCAAATTTATTTCTCCAACTATATTTATAACACTAATTATTATAGCAATATTTTTGTTTTCAGGCAAAAAAAATCTTAATATTAAGATAAATTAATTCAAATATTTTTTCCCTACAAGCTCATCAGGCAGAAAAGTTTGCATAGCATCAGGATTAGAATGTGAATATATGTAGCCTTCGCCAAACCCGTAATTTTTTGCACTCTTATAATGAGCATCCCTTAAATGTTTTGGAACCTCGTAGTTTTTGCCGTTTCTTAAAATATCAGACAATGCTTCATCAATTGCACATATTGTCTGATTTGATTTAGGTGCTTTTGCAACATAAATTGTAGCTTGTGCAAGTGGTATTCTTGCCTCGGGGAAACCTAAAATTTCAGATGCATGAAATGCATTTACTGCCAACATAAACGCTTGAGGGTCAGCATTCCCTACATCCTCTGCAGCACAAACCATTAATCTTCTTGCTATAAATCTGGGGTCTTCACCTCCGGCAATCATTTTGGCAAGCCAATATATAGCAGCATCAGCATCTGACCCTCTCATTGATTTTTGGTATGCAGAGGCAATATCATAATGTTCATCAACACCATATCTTATTGCCTTACTTTGTGCAAGCTCTTCTAAAATTCTTATTGACAAATGTCTGTTTCCTTCTTCATCAACATCACTTGCAAAATATGAGTTTTCAACTAAATTTAATGCACTTCTTGCATCACCTCTTGCATAATTTAAAATAAATTCACCAAACTCTTTATCTAATTCTATTTTACCGTATTTATCCATCAAATAACGATATCCCTTGCGAATAATTTTTAACATCGCATCATCATCAAGCGGAGTTAATCTCAATACCTGAGTTCTTGAAATCAATGCAGGGATAACCTGAAATGAAGGGTTTTCCGTAGTTGAGCCAATCAAAAAGAAAGTACCGTTTTCAATATGAGGCAGTAAAGCATCCTGTTGAGTCTTATTATAACGATGAATTTCATCAATAAAAACTATTGTTTTTCTTCCCGCTCTTAAATTTTCTTTAGCCGTTGCAACTGTTTCTTTAATATCTTTTATACCTGAATTTACGGCACTTAATTCAATAAAATCACTGCCCGTTTCTGTGGCAATAAGCCTTGCAAGAGTAGTTTTTCCACACCCGGGAGTTCCCCAGAGAATCAAAGAAAACAATCTGTTTGAAGTTAACAAATTTTGCAAAGCACTATTTTCTGATATAATTTGATTTTGACCGAAGTATTCTTTTAGCGTTTTCGGACGTAAAACTTCCGCCAAAGGAACTTGCTTATTTTGTTGTTCTAAGTTATCAAATAAATCCATATTGAGGTACCTTAAATGAAAATTATCAAAATATTAATTTCGCTAAGTTTAATTTTAATCCTATCATCCTGTAATGTAAATAAACATGAGAAAAATGTTAAGACAATTGAATTTTGGACACTGCAGCTTGAGTCATTCAGACCGTATATTACCGAAATGATTGCAGAGTATGAAAATTCGCATCCTGATATAAAAATAAAATGGGTTGACATTCCTTTTTCAGAAGGTGAAAAAAGAACTCTTGCATCAGTTATGAGCAACAACACTCCTGATGTAGTAAATTTAAACCCCGATTTTAGTGCAACACTTGCAACGAGAAAAGCCTTGGTAAACATTGAAGAATATGCACAAAAGGAAATTTTAGACGAATACATTCCGCAAACAGTAGAAAACCTTACTTATAATAAGCATATTTTCGGTATTCCATGGTACCTAACAACTTCAGTAACTTACTACAACAAAAAACTTACAAACAAAATGGAACACCCGCTGCCTTCAGATTATTTTGAACTAAAAGAATTTGCAAAAGAGCTGAAAACTGATAAAAATGTCTATGCCATTATGCCTACTATTTGTGAGAGCGGAAATCTTTTGAAAATTTTAAATAAATATGATGCAATAACGTATACTGATAAAGGATTAAATTTCAATAATGAAAAAACAGAAAAAATACTTGAACTTTTTAAATACCTTTATAAACATGATTTAATTCCCAAAGAATCTGTAACACAAACTCACAGAGAGGCATTGGAACAATTTATGAGCGGACAAACCGCAATTTTGGTTTCAGGTACTAATTTTTTAAACACAATTAAAGAAAATGCACCTGAAGTTTATTCAAACTTAGATATATACCCGCAACTTACTTCAGAAAATAAAAAAAATGATTTCTCAATGATGAATTTAATAGTCCCGCTAAAATCAAAACATCCAAAAGAAGCTGTTGATTTTGCATTATTTATAACAAACAAAAATAATCAGCTTAAATTTTCAAAATTAGCACCTGTATTTCCTTCTAATTCCAACGCTTTAAATGATGAATATTTTAGTAAAAACAGCAGTAACCTAGAGCAAAAAATAAGAAAACTCGGTGCTAACGAACTTCAAAATTCTGTAATTCCAATAAAAATACAAAAAAATCACTCTTCACTGAATGAAATAATTGATAACATGACACAGGAAGTATTACTTGAAAAAAGTGATATTAAACATGCATTGAAAAAAGCTGAACAAGAATGGAATTCATTGTAACGTCATTTTTCATATTGCACTTTTAAAACCTTTAGCTCTAATGGTTTAAAATTCAGATTCATGCCTGATAAATTTTTTTCGGAGATTTTATTTTCAATAAAATCGGTTTCATAAACTTTCAAATCTCCTGAGAGAGAAAGCGTATTGTTTTTATTTGTATTGTTAAATACTTTCGATATAATTCCGTCACGATTTTCGGCTTCTTTGATGTTATAGACATAAAAACCGCAAGGAATATCAAAATACTTTTCTTCCAAAATCTCATTTTTTGTACTGCTACCGTCAACAACCACAAAGGGATTATAAAAGAAATCTGCTTCTTTAAACGCTTCGTTTTCATCATCGGTTAACAATAGTGAAAATTCAGCACACTGATGTCCTAAACATTGTCCTTCAGGAGTCGGTAAAGGAGGACCTGCCGCAAATGCTCTTGTTGCAATACGTCTTTTTGAAATAATGCCAAATGAACGAAGCAAAGTAATATTTAAGCTATCTCTACAAACCTCATACTCGTTTAAACCTTTTGTAATCAGACATAATCCTTGCGTCATAACAAATCGTCTGAACGGATTTGTATTTATATACAATTCCGTAAACTCCGGAATTGGAAGTTTTTGTTTATAATCATAATTTGGTTCAAAATGACGTTCAACACAGCCGAAAGTATCTTCACTTACTACACTTTCAATTACGGAAGGAAGTTTAAAATTGAGTTTTAAAATATGGTCTTTTGAAAAATTTTCGTAATTTATTTTTACATCTAAACGACTTGTATTCGCAGTTAAAATCAAATCAACGCTAAAGGTATGCTTTAAAACTTTCTTACTTCTTAATTTATCACTCTTAGCATGTGTGGGAATATTCAAAACATAAGTTAATCTCAGAATTTTTCGCAAAATATTATTTTCAATCAGTCTTGCATTTTTAAATTGAGCAGCAAGAGGGTTATCGCCAACAATACAAGAGAAATTATAACTATCCCCGACATCTGCTTCATCTGTAATTTTTAATATGTTATTGAAAACTTTATTTGTTATTTTATTTTTTATATTTAGCGTACCATCTGCATTAACCTGTATAAATAATTTCTCATTTTCAAGTATCTTATCTGTAGTTTTAAAAACAGAACTCACCTCTGCTAAAGGCTCTGTGAGTTTAAAACTAAGTCCTTTCACTTTATCAACATTTATTAAATATTCATATCTGTAACTATAATTTTCTTGTATCGGAATCTGATGAACATCCTGAGAAATACTTATCGGAAAAGCTTTCTTTTTTCCAACACACGGAAGAGGTAGTTTTTTATCAGAAAAATAACTTACGACACCACTGTAATCAAAATTTGAGAGATTTAAAATACCAACTTTATCTTTAGATATTTTCTTTTCCAATTTAGCTTTTGCATTATCAATTAAAGTATCACAAATTTGCTCAACTTTTTCGTATCTTGTCATATTTTCACGATGAACGGCATCAACACAGCACCCACAAATACTGTCGTGTGCATGATTTTGGATTAACATTTTCCAAGCATAATCAATGTTTTCTTTTTTGGATGAGAGTTCGTCAGAAAGTAAAGCATACATCGGCTCAATAATTTTTGAAAGTTTCCACTCCAAATTCATATTCATTTGCTTTAAATATATTCTTGAAGAATGAACTCCAAAAAGTAAACAACTGCTTTTATTATCAAGAAGTTCCCCTGTGATTGTTTCTAAATTATTATTACCTTTTGTTTTTTCATAATATGAATTAAGTGTTGATAATTTAATTTTAAAATCAGAATTGTCACGATTAAAGTTTTTAATTTTTGCCTTTATATTATCCTCACAAGCCAAATGGTCAGCACCGACAGGAAGCAATATTGGGATATTCTGGGGAACAAGGGAATTAAGTTTTTTTAAAAGTTTATTGAGATTTTTTTTATAACTTTTATAAGCAAAAAAGTCCTGATAATATCCTCCTGCAAGATAAGCTGTTTTTATTTTTGAATTATCAGGCGAACACCACAAAAACTCCTGCTTTGCATTATTTACACCACGCCAAACCAAAGCCTTACTTATACCAAACTTATTAAATATCATCGGAAGCCACGATGAATGACCAAATGCATCCGGAAGATAACCAATGAAATCATTTTCGTCCATACCATAAGACAAAGCCTCTTTTCTTCCAATCAAAAGATTTCTTATAAGACTTTCTCCCGACACCAAAAACTCATCCGCTAAGTCATAAAATGGTCCGACATAAAGTTTTTTTTCTCGTACGAGTTTTTTTACGTACTCTCTTTTTTCGGGGAATATTTCCAAATAATCATCAATGGCAATAGTTTGCCCGTCAAAATAAAACGAATTAATTTGACCGTTTTCGAGTTTTTTGAAGATATCATTTACCACGTCACACAAACGGAAACGATACTCTTCAAAAGTTTTATACCACTCTCTGTCCCAATGTGTTTCTAAATATGCAAAAACTTCTTTAACCATGGTTTTAATTATATCAAATTTTTTTAAGAGTACAAATTTAATAACTTTTATTGAATATTTTTTTATGTTAAAAATAAAATATATTACATTGAGAGGGAATTATATGTTCATAGAAGTTTTATCTTCAAAAATACACAGAGCAACAGTTACGGATGCGAATATAAACTATGTCGGCTCTATAACAATTGATGAAACATTAATAAAAAAAGCAAACTTGAAATTACACCAAAGAGTTTATATATACGATATTAACAACGGTGAAAGATTTTCCACATACGTAATCAAAGGTGAATCAAATTCAGGTTGTATTTGTTTAAACGGAGCAGCGGCAAGAAAGGTGGCAAAGGGTGATAAAATTATCATTGCAGCTTATGCAACAATGACACCTGAAGAGGCAGACACATTTGAACCATCTGTTATATTAGTGGACAACGAAAACAAATTCGCAAAGGAGCTTTAATTTGAAAAACATCTGCGTATACTGTTCATCTGCAAATCAAATTGACAATAAATATTTTATTGCAGCAAAAGAACTCGGTGAAGCTATTGCCAAAAATTCTTTCGGACTTGTATACGGAGGAAGTAATCTCGGACTTATGGGAGAAGTTGCCCTTACCGCTCAAAAAAATGGTGCAAAAGTTTTGGGAATAGTTCCTGAAAAATTATACACGTCAGGAATAGATTTTCCTGAAAATATAGAACTTATTGTTACGAAAGACATGCGTGAACGCAAAAAGACAATGGAAGATAATTCTGATGCTTTTATAGCTATGCCCGGTGGCTTCGGGACATTGGAAGAAGTTTCTGAAATTATTGTAGGCAAACAGCTCGGCTACCATTTTAAACCTATAATCTTTTTAAACGTAGACGGATATTACAATAACCTTTTTGAATTTTTCGATAATTTCTACACAAAGAAATTTGCAATGGGAGATATGCACGAAATATTCCATAAATCAAACTCTGTATCGGACGCTATTGAATATATTAAGACGTATAAAAATGCTGAGGATAAAAACAAATGGTTAGAAAAATTCACATTTTTACGCTAATATTGTTTTCATTTATTTTTTCCTCAAAAATATTCGCATCACCTATTGACGATTTACTTGAGGAAAACCCTGAATTCTCTTCTGCAGTTGTGGGCATAAGCATTAAAGACATAAATACAGGGGAAGTATTATATCAAAAAAATCCAACTACTCGTGTTCATCCTGCATCAACACTAAAATTTATAACAAGTAGTGCAATATATGATTATCTTGGTCCCGATTATCAATTTAAAACAGCAATATATAAATCAGGAGATAAAATATATTTTAAAGTCGGAGCAGACCCGATATTCACATATACTGATATGTCAAACCTAATTTCTCAATACGCAAAAAGAAATAACGGAATAATAAATAAATTCAGCATTGATGATAAGATAATTGACAAAGAACCTTTTGGAATCGGTTGGCAATGGGATGATAATGCAGACATACACTTTCCTCAAATGAGTCCCTATATTTTAAACCACAACATTTTTATCGTAAGGGCAAAAATAACAAGCCAAAATACCGTAATCATAGAAACGGCAAAAGAGTACTCTGAACCCGTAAACAATTACCTCAAATATGGTGAACAAACAGACATACGGGTCACAAGAAACTTATTCAGGCAAAATCAAAGTGTAACATTAAACGGGAATGTAAATTCGGAAGAAATAATACAAATTCCAGCCATAAACCCTCAACTTATGTACAATAATGTGCTTGTTTATCATTTTTTAAAAAACGATATTCCTATAAACACAAAGTTCAGATATGAAGAAACACCTCAATTTTGTACAATTGAAGCGGAAATAACACACTCAATAAATGAAGTTTTAAATCAAATTAACCAAAACAGCGATAACTTAGCTGCTGAAATTTTATTAAAACATGCCGGTCATATTAAGACTGAAAAAGCAGGCACAACAAAAGATGGTTTAGATATAGTTAACGCATATTACAAAGATAAAGGGCTAAATCCGAGTTCTATACATATTGTAGATGCAAGCGGAATTTCAATGAATGATTACGTAAGTGCCGATTTTATGACAAGTGCATTAAAAATCATCAGTAAATCACCAAATTTCACCACATTAAAAAACTCAATGACAACACCTGAAACAGGTACATTTCAAAACAGATTGACTGAATTAACAGGAAGATTACACGTAAAAACAGGTACACTTGCAAACACAAGCGCAGTAATAGGATACATTAAAACGAATTCAAGAAAAGATGTAGCATTTGCTATTATATTTGATAATCTTCCTGAAAATGTAAATATAAAAGCACTGGAAAACGAACTTATAAAATCAATTTCCAAATTATAAATAATTTGTATAAAAAATTTTAATGTTTTAAAATAATCTTATGATGGACAATTTTTTCAAAGAAATTTTAACTAATATTGATTTACCCATAGGAATTACAAATGAAAAGGGTGAGATAATTTTTTGCAACACACCTTTTAACAAACTTACAGATGCACAGAAAAAAGAACTTGCGTCAAAAGAACTCTCACTTGAAAATCAAAAATTCATACTTCTGACAGAAAAAAGTTCCAACACCCAAGCACATCAGGACTTCATCAGTACCGTAAGCCACGAATTAAGAACCCCTTTGACAAGTATAAGAGGCTTTGCTGACACAATGCTTATGTCTGCTGATAAACTTTCAAAAGACCAACAGAATAAATTTTTAACAATAATAAGAAATCAATCAGACAGACTGACTCGCCTTGTTGAAAATCTGCTTGAAATATCTAATATGTCAAAAAATTCAAAATTCATTTTTAAAGAAATAAAATTTGAAACTTTTGTAATTCCGATAATCACAATATTTGAGAAAAAATACCCGACAAGAAAATATCAAGTCATATCAGATAAGAACTTACCAAATATTTGGGCAGACAGTGATACACTAGAACAAATAATGACAAACTTGCTTGATAATGCTTCAAAATATTCTCAAGATGGCTCAAAAGTTACCATAAAAGCAGAATATTTTCAAAACTCAATTCTCATTAAAATAATAGATGAAGCAGTCAAAATTCCACAAAACCAACTTGAAAACATATTTAATAAATTTTCAAGAATAGATAATCCTTTGACAAGAAAAGTTGAAGGCAGCGGACTTGGTTTATTTATAACGAAAACATTAACCGAAAAAATTAACGGTAAAATCAAAGCAGAAAATTACGAGAAAGGTAACATTTTTACATTAGAATTACACCCAAGTAGTATTGAAGAACAGCTTGGTTCAAAAATATCGGGAGAAAAAATTTGAACGGAAATTTTGTATTAATTTTTGATAAAAGAGTAGAAATATCCAATAAATACAAGAAAATTCTTGAACACAACTACTGTGCCAATGTAAAAATAACATCTGCACGTGATGATTTTTTTGCAGATATTACTAACCTTGAACCTGATTTAATTTTAATATCGGAAAGTGTGCAAAATGACCTTTCCGAAATATGTGCTGAAATCAGAAAACTAAATTTACAATTCAGACCGATAATAATTCTGCTATCAAAATCAAGTTATCCCGAAGATAAGACAAATGCTTTAAACGCAGGAGCAGACGACTTTTTAAGTGAACCAATTGAATCCGATGAATTTTTGGCAAGAATGAAAGCACACCTGAGGCGAACACTTGAAGAAAACTCTAACACTCTGACCAAATTGCCTGATTACGCATATACGACAAAAACAATAAGACGTATGATTAAAAATTCTTCACACTGGGCAGCTTTACTGATAGGTTTTGATAATATGACCGCATATAAAGAAATATACGGTGAAATACCAGCAAACAAAATAATGCAGGCTTTTTCTGCTATTGCCAAAACAACTCTGGAAAATGATGATTTTATCGGACAAATAACAAACGAATCATTTATTATCCTTACTTCTTCGTATAAATCAGAAAAACTTGCGGACTATTTGAATTATGCATTTGATAGTGTTGCTAAAAAATTCTATTCCAAAGAAGATGGAGAAAGAGGCTACATACTTTTACACGGAGCAAACAAAGCAGGATGCAAAATTCCTGTCATTACAACCAGCATAGGAATAATAAATTCAGAACTAATTAAGTATCAGGACGAAATTGATGCAATCAATGCACTGAATAAAGTTCAAAAATTGGCAAAAACAATTTGCGGTTCAACAAAAATAATAGACAGACCATTAATAACAAGTGAGGACGTACTGCAATACATAAATTCAAAAAATATTGCCGTTATAGAACAGGATACGGATTTATCATATCTTCTTGAAACAACATTAAAAATACAAGGCTTTAATCCTTTCATATATCAAGAATACGACATAGACACAGAAGAGCTCTTGAGCATTTCACCTTCATTAATAATTATTGACAGCGGGAAAAATAACAATAAAAAAGGATTGGATATTTGTAAAAAAATTCGTGAAAAATCTAATCAAAATATTAAAATAATCTTTACGGACACCGCACATGAAAAAGAAGAAATTTTAAATGCCGGTGCAGACTTGTATTTTCCAAAACCATACGATTTGATGGACTTATTCCAATGGATATACAAATTGCTGGATTAATTAAATAACCCAATAAAAATTTCATACAGAATATTTTGCCTCAACATATAATTGTAAACACTCTTGCCCCAACGTGATTTTAAATGATATATTTGTCTAATATCATTCGTTTAAAGGATAAAAGCCACAATAATACAAGTTATTATATTAATAAGATAGATGGAGTTTTGGTATTTTGATAAAGAGTTTAATCAGAACGTTACTTATATTCTTCATATTGGCAGGGGTCATTTCCGTACCTTGTTTTGCTGCTGACAGTATTCAGGGTCCTACAATGGGTCGTGTTTCATCATTTTTTGGTACTCGCGATGACCCGTTTCATGGACATAAAGCAAATCATATGGGACTTGATATTGCAGCTAATGCTGGTACTCCCGTTTATGCAATGCAGGAAGGTGTTGTAAAATTCAGCGGAAAAAAAGGCGGTTACGGTAATTGCGTCAAGATAGACCACTTCTTTTATTTAGTACCTGAGTTGCCGCAAGTAACTACATTGTACGGTCATATGTCAAAAATATATGTTAGCGAAGGTGAAATAGTAAGAAGAGGTCAAGTTATCGGTTTAATCGGAAGTACAGGTCGCTCAACCGGTCCGCATCTTCACTACGAAGTGTTTTACAAAGGCAGAAATATTGACCCTGTTGAATATTTGAAAAAGTTACCGGGATACTTGTCTTATGCAAATTATGTAAGGAAAAACCAAAAATTAGCACGTTATAACTCAGGATATTAAAACGAATAAAAAATTGAAAAATTGTGGAAATTCATTAATAAAAATGTAAGAATGTTGGCATGGTTAGTGAATGGGTAAGATAGAATGAAGAAAATAGGAACAGTTTTACTATTATTAATATTGTGTACTGCAGCTCTTGCACAAAAATCATTTTCGTCAGAGCAGGAAGCAAGCGGAATTTGCTCACCTGATTATGCTAAAGTTACTAATGATGAACGTATTTGTGATGCACTGGACTTTATGAAAGGTACAATCGGTGAATTTTCTCGCAATGCAATTCTTGGTGATAATTTAAGCGAAAAACCCGTAAAAATAGAATTTAGAGATTTGGGTGCAATGAAGCCTCAATATGCAAGTTATGATGCCTTGGGAATGAAAAAAGGAAAACAATTATACATATATATTAATATTAAGCACATGAATGCTCCAAGCGAAGCACTAGCCGCACTTTTAAGTCACGAAGCTCTGCATCAGGACGAATACAATTCAATTAATGAAGAAACATACGCATGGACAATGGAAGCAAGAGTGTGGTCTGATTTATGCAAGAAGAACCCTGACTTAAAAAACAATAAATTTTCTTCTTTAGCAACAAGAGAAAATATTTTATTAAAGATGCTTGAAAATGCTAATTACTCAAATATACTCATTAAAAATGCCGTTGCTACACACCCCGGGTATCAAAAATTACCCGTAAAATCTCCCGGTTTTGATTAATATTTTTTTGAGGTATAATCCTATCAATAGTGGTGTTAAAAGTTGACAAATATGCCAAAACTTATTAACATGTTTGCTATAAGAGATAAATCAATATTATAAGGAGTATACTCACAAAATGGCAGAGATAGAGGAAAATCAACAGATAGTTGATACTGTTGAGAAACTGGAAGAACTTATTGAAAGAGTACAAGAGGCGCAGAAAATATTTGCTACTTTTTCTGAAGAAAAAGTAAATGCAATATTTAAAGCAGCTGCTACCGCAGCTGATAAAGCACGAATTCCATTAGCAAAGATGGCTGTTGAAGAAACGGGAATGGGTGTTGTTGAAGACAAAGTTATAAAAAATCATTTTGCATCGGAATATATTTATAATAAACACAAAACCGCAAAAACAGTGGGTATAATTAGTCAGGATAAAACAAACGGTATAAAAATTGTTGCTGAACCTTTGGGTGTTATTGCAGGTATTGTACCTACAACTAACCCTACCTCTACTGCGATTTTTAAATCTTTGATTTGCTTAAAAACAAGAAATGCTATTATCTTTTCTCCTCACCCTAGAGCGAAAAAATCTACAATAGCTGCCGCAAAAACTGTTTTGGATGCTGCTATTAAAGCAGGAGCACCTAAAGACATTATCGGATGGATAGATATTCCGTCAATTGAACTTTCAAATATGCTTATGCAACACCCCAAAATTGCTTGCATTCTGGCAACCGGTGGACCCGGTATGGTTAAGGCTGCATATTCATCAGGTAAACCGGCATTGGGTGTTGGTTCAGGAAATACGCCTGCTGTCATTGATGAAACAGCTGATTTAAAAATGGCGGTTTCTTCGATATTAATGTCTAAAACATTTGATAACGGAATGATTTGTGCTTCAGAGCAATCTATCGTGGCAGTTAAAGATGTATATGGTGAAGTTAAGAAAGAACTTGAATATAGAGGTGCATATCTTTTATCCAATGAAGAAGCTGATAAATTAAGATCGATTATATTAACCGAAGCAGGAAGCGTTAACCCTGCAATTGTCGGTCAACCTGCTTATAAAATAGCCGAGTTGGCAGGTTTTAATGTAGATAAGAAAACAAAAGTTTTAGTTGGAGAATGTAAAAAAGTTGATGTTGCTGATCCTTTTGCTCACGAAAAACTTTCTCCTATATTGGCATTATTTAAGGCTGATGATTATGATTGTGCTGTTCAAATGGCTCATGACCTTGTTTTATTAGGTGGCGCAGGTCATACCTCAGTGCTTTATACAGACGCAAGAACAAGAGAAAGAATCAGCAAATTTGCAAATACATTACCTACAGGCAGACTGCTTGTAAATTGCCCTGCATCACAAGGTGCTATTGGTGATTTATATAACTTCAGACTGGAACCTTCTTTAACATTGGGTTGTGGTTCTTGGGGCGGAAATTCCGTTAGCGAAAACGTAGGGGTAAAACATTTATTAAATTACAAGACAGTTGCTGAAAGGAGAGAAAATATGTTGTGGTTTAAAGTTCCGCCAAAAGTTTATTTTAAAAGAGGTGCGGTTGATTTGGCACTTAGAGAATTAGAAGGTAAAAAACGAGCATTTATTGTTACCGACAGATTTTTATTTAACTCAGGTGCTGTTTATAACGTTACTAATGTTTTGGAAGAAATCGGTATTGATTATCAAATTTTCTTTGACGTAAAGCCTGATCCAACACTTTCAACTATCAATGAAGCATTAAATATAGTAAGACCTTTTGAACCTGATGTTATTATATCATTAGGTGGTGGTTCTCCTATGGATGCTGCAAAGATTATTTGGCTAATGTATGAACATCCCGAAACCAATTTCTCTGATATTTCAATGAGATTCATGGATATCAGAAAAAGAATTTGTTCTATTCCTGAACTTGGTAAAAAGGCTATGATGGTCGCTATTCCTACTACATCAGGGACAGGTTCGGAAGTTACACCGTTTGCTATTATTACTGATGATGAAACTCATGTAAAATACGCTATTGCTGATTATGCATTGACTCCGAATATGGCAATCATTGACCCTAATTTTGTTGACGGCATGCCTAAAGGCTTAACTGCAGCATCCGGTATTGATGCTTTGGTTCATGCAGTAGAAGCCTATGTTTCGGTTATGGCAACAAACTTTACCAACTCAAATGCTTTGGAAGCTATTAAACTTGTTTTCAAATATCTTCCACGTTCATACAGAGAAGGTGCTAATGACCCTGTTGCAAGAGAAAAACTGCACTATGCCGCTACAATTGCAGGCATGGCATTTGCAAACTCTTTCTTGGGTGTTTGTCACTCAATGGCTCACAAACTCGGTGCAGCATTTAATATACCTCACGGTATTGCCAATGCAGTATTGTTTAATCAAATCATTAAGTATAACGCTACGGATTGCCCTGTAAAACAAGGGACATTCCCTCAGTATAAATTCCCGAATGCAAAGGCTAAATATGGTCAAATTGCTGATGAATTAAATCTTGGCGGTAAGAATGACGATGAAAAAGTTCAACTTTTACTCAACGCAATTACAACTTTGAAAAATGATTTGGAAATTCCTTCATCCATTAAAGAATTAGGCATTTCCGAAGAAGATTTCTATGCTAAATTAGACAGTATCGTTGAACTAGCATTTGATGATCAATGCACAGGTGCTAATCCTTCTTATCCGTTAATGGAAGAAATTAAACAAATATATATTGACGCTTACAACGGTGTCGTATAGGTAAAAAATAATTGCTCGGCTTGAGTTTTTAGCTCAGCCGAACTTTTTTGAATTTGTTATAGCTTATTGTGGAGGATAAAATAGTTAGCTTATGGATGATAAAGAAATTACGGTAAGTGTTTGTACGGGTTCTACATGTTATAAGCAAGGCAGAACTATTTTAAACGAGCTTCTAAAAATTGTACCAGCAAAATATGGCAAAAATGTAAAAGTTGTTGGTGCCCCATGTTTGGAAGTTTGTTCAATAGACTGGGAACATTCAAAAGCACCTTATGTCAAGGTTAATAATGAGTTAATTCAAGAAGCTGTGCTTGATAAAGTTATATCAGAAATAGACAGGCAACTTTCAGAAAATTTACAATAAAAATAAAAAGCTACTATAAATAGTAGCTTTTTATCTTATCCTTGAAAGAAAACCTTTTATTTTGCTTAGTATATCTTCTGCTTCTTCAAAATCAGGAATAGAGCTTTCTGTAAATTTATCTACCGATATACCTTGGTTTGCTTTACCGATTAATTTATCATCATCGTCCTTTTTTTTACGACCTTGACTGAAATAACCGGTATTTCCACCACCGCCGCCTTTGTTGAAAAATGTATTTTCAACTTTTGGCTTAAAGGAACCGACTAAATTGAAATCAGACATGGCTATTGTCCTTATTTTATCCGTATATATATAAAAACTATTCATAATAGCAAATTGCAATTAATGTTAAATTTTGTAACAAAAGTTAGCAATTGACATAAATTTTTATCAATTTTTTTTTGACATTTTACTTTTAGTATATATGCAGTATATATGGAGTAAATATAATGGTTGATGCAATTAATCCAGTGAATTATTTTAAGGACCCTACAACAGAAATTAGCAAAGATTTTGATTTTAATGGTGACGGCACAGTTGATGTTGCCGATTACAATTTGGCATGTGTATATTTGAATGATGACGATCCGTCAAACGATGTTAAGTTTACACAAGAACAGTTAGACAACACATTTGCCGCATTAATTGAAGCGGATAAAAAAGTCCAAACTTTTGATGAAATTACTGATGATAATGCTGAAGAAGTTGCAAAAAAAGTAATTGACGCAATAAATTCTAAAGAGAATGTACCCGCAAATGCAAAAACATTGAATCAATTGCAGGAAATCGGACGCAATCTAACTAAATATATCAAAGAGTGTGCAGATTTAGCAAAAGTTTTAGCAGATAAAATTACGGTTCAAAAGAAAGAGTTAGATGAACTTGCGGAAAAAAGAGCAGAAAAAGAAGCAGCATATGCAGATAAATCTGAAGAAATTGAAGCAAAAGAAAAAGAATTAGACTCAGCTATGCACTCAGTACTACAAGAATCAAATCACATGAGTAGTGAATATGAAGAAGAATGTGACGCAGTTGTTAAACAATGTATAAAAGATTATGCAAACGGTAAATTCCCCGGACAAGATTTGAAAGATATTATTAAAACTCAATTAGCTGGTGTAGGTTTTGATGTTTCAGCATTGAGATCTGCGTTAGATAACTGCTCTTCTATCGGAAATATCATATCTTCATTATGCTCTGATATATCAAATATAGCGTCAGATATCAGAGATATTTCAATGGATTACAATACAAAAAATGCTCAATACAACAGTCTTGTAAATACAAGAAATGACGTTTTGACCGCAGCACAAACAGCTTCAACAAATTATCAGACAGGTTATCAAAGACGTTTAGATATGAGAAAAGAGCTTGTTGACAAGTATTACGTAGAAAGCAAAGGTGATTATACAAAATCAACAAATACTCAAGTTCAGAAACTGGCAGAATTTTTAAACAATAAAGAATTAGACAATATGCCGTTTGCAGATGCGTGGAATGTATTAAAAGAAGCATTCGGCGGAGTATTAAAATTTGGTGATAACTATAAAATAACAATACCAAAAGGACATGACGCAGCAGGAAAAAATATATTCCAAGCATTAGCACAATCTTTAAAAGATAACTACGGTATTAATGCAGACTGGGAAAAAGAAGCTGACCCTGAAGATCCGGGTTATGTTGACCCCGATACTCCTGAAGATGGTACTCCTGTTGTAACATGGACCGACCCGATATCATTTACTGACGGAAATGTTAAATACGATTTTATTAAAGATAAAAACAATGACGGCATATTCAATGATGCATCAGAATTTCTTGGAGCCGAAAACGGATGGGCAGAAATGAAACAATATGATACAAATGGAGATGGTGTTATCAACGGCGAAGAACTGAAAAAACTTCAATTAGTTGCAGTGGACCAAGAAAGCGGTCAATTCTCATTTAAAAATGCTGACGAAGCAGGTATTGCAAGCATAGATTTAGCATCTTTTAAAGAAACTGAAGGCAAAAAATTGACAATGACAAATGATTATAACGAAGGTACATTTAAAATCAATATGAAAAACGGTTCAGTATTGCAAGGCGTAGAAACACAAGACTCTAATCAGAACCTGAATAATAAATACGGTGTTTTATTCGGTGCATCAACAGAAACATCGGGTGAAATGTATGAAGAAAACCCGTTCATGGATGACTTTAAGGAAACTGTTAATACTGATGACGTTATAGCAACTGCAAAAGTAAATATTGAAAATACGGAAGCAGAATCTGACAGTACAGTTTCATCAAGCAAAATGGCAGTTAAACATAATGTAAATACATCTGCATCAAAGGCTGAAAGTGAAAAACAAATAAATGACGAAATAGAAGCTAAAAAACAAAAGAAAGCAGAAGCAGCAGAATTGGCAAAAAAAGAAGAAGCTGAAAAATTAGCCAAGAAAGAAGAAGAAAAAGAAGCTGAAGCAAAGAAAACCGGTTCTGCAAAAGCATAAAAAATTAGTTTTTTAAAAAAATTAATAGTTATAAACTGCAATATCAATAAAAATAATTTACAATTTGTCCCATTTTTCAGACAGTGATAAAATTATTTCTATGAAAGATATTGCAGTTTTATTTCCAATAAATCAACCTGAAGATATAAAAATTTGCGAGAAAGTGAATGCCCGCAAAGTTTATGTTTCGCATAAATATTTTTTGACAAACGGCTTTGAAAAGATATTTGCATTTGAAGAAATGGCAAAAAACTATAAAGTCGATTTATATATAAATTTTTCAGGTGATATCTCTGATAAAGATAATGTTTATGACAAAGATTTTATCAACTTTATAGAAAATCAAAATATAAAAGGTATTATGGTAAATTCTCTCACTGTTCT
>JAZLLQ010000037.1:0-160952 GCA_045598245.1 Candidatus Gastranaerophilales bacterium | reverse complement strand
ACCTTTTTGAGTTGCAGAGTTATGGTCAAAGGTAGTATTAGAAATACCGGCAGTTTTAATAGAGCCGTCAGAATTAATTTCCCCTATAGTACCTGCGTTATAGATAGCTCCGCCGTTTGTTGCACTGTTACCGAGAGAAACATTATTAACATCATCATATCCGCCAAAAGTGCTATCCGAAATGCCGGCATTTATAATTGAACCGTCACCGATAATTTTACCTTTATTGTATATAACACCGCCGTTTGTTGCGGAATTTTTAGTAAATGTAGTTTTATTAATGGTTGTTGTGCCATTTGTTGTATTATAGATAAAGCCACCGTCAGAATTTGATTTAAAATCTTTTACGGATGCTTCAACATTTTTGCTTGCATTAATATGTAAGGTACCCTGATTTCCATCACCAACAATTATGCCACCTTGAGTACCATTACCGACAAATTCAGTTACAACAAATTTGCAAGTAGTACTTGTTTCAGGTTTTGTAATACTGAAAACCGAACCGGCAGGCATAGTTATATTTGACGAGAAAGTAACAAAATTTGAGAACGTAACATTATCCATATATGGCAAAATATCAGTACTCAAATTTATTGAATTTGTTAATTTTACCGTATCGCCTTTTTGTGTAGCGGGGTTTTTTAATACATCAATTAATTCTTGTTGATTATTTACCGAATACTCTGTCGCAAATGAAGGAGCAGTTTGACCGGCTACAAGTAATACTGATAATGCACACAACGTATTTAGACAACTTTTCTTCTTATTGCTCATACTTTCAGGCTATTTAACTAACAATAACTACTTCTCGTTTTAATTCTACCTTTTTGTCGAATTTTTTGCAACAATTTCGTACCTGAAAAATTAGTGTAAGAAATTCGGATAATTTATAACATCAATAGTTACTTTCATAATTTATTATAAAAAATGCAATTATTAAATCTGCATCTCAGCATAGAATTTTGATTATTGGTGCAACATCTCATCTCATAGTTAATTACATCTTGTTCTGTATGTTAAATTACTATAACCTTTCTGTCCAATGTAATGACGGATAACACAGACACAAATTATTAAACATATCATATATTTTTAATAAATTACCCGAAAGGTTGAGGAAAATAAACATTATGAATGATGAAATTGTAATAAATATCATTAATATTATAAATATATGAGCTAAAAGGAGTGATGGTGATGTTAGACAAATTATTCTCTATGTTTGGTTTTACGGGGAGCCAAAACTATGTCGGACTTTCTCAAGTCGTTGAAAATAACATAAAAACTGAACAAAAAGTAAATAAAATTCAAAAAAAAGAATTAAAACTTTCTGATTTAATGCGTGGGAATTAGCGTCTCAATGTCGGTATACCCCAATTTAATTTTTTTCTTAAAATACTGTAAAAATTATTTTCAGGTGCTTTAAGAAGAACTAAACTGGCAAATTTATCACTTTTTTGAATTAAAACTTTTTCTTGTTTTTCAAGTTTACAATTATCATGACCATCTGAAGTAATAAATATAAGATCAGAATTTTTGTCTGTTTTAATCTCAATTTTTTCGTCAGCTTGTATTACTAAGGGTCTTATCGACAAAGTATGCGGACAAATAGGTGTTATTGTAATTGCATCAATGGTTGGTGAAATGATAGGTCCGTTCGCTGACAGATTGTATGCCGTTGAACCGGTCGGAGTAGAAATTATCAAACCGTCTGCAAGATAGTCACATACTTCCTGACCGTTTATTGAAAGATATAACCTTGATGTTCTTGAAATTGTTCCGCCTTTTATTACTATATCGTTTAATGCATGGTATTTTTGTCTTGAAATCGTTGTTTGTGCTTCTAACATCAGGCGTTTTTGAATTATAAAATTTCCGTTAATAATTTCATTCAAGCCTTGTTTTAAAGATTTTTGGTCAATTTGTGCAAGAAACCCGAGATGTCCGAAGTTTAATCCCAAAACGGGAACGTTATAATTTGCGTAAAATCTTGCAGTAGAGAGTAGTGTACCATCGCCTCCTATGGTTATCGCAAAAGTTGCATTTTTATCAAAATCAATATATTCATTGGGAATAATATTTTGTTTGGTATAATTATGACCGTTTTGTTCCAATAATTTCATTAACATATCTGCAATTTTTTCAGAATTTTTACCTGCCGTATTACAAATTATGTTTATTTTTTTTAAATTGATTTCCTGATTATTTGAGGATTTTAACTTCATGAACCGAACTCCGGAAACTAAAACATGACATAACAATATATGTGTGAATATTATATATCAAACTCTTCTTTTTGTTCAATTCGTACCACACTACATGCAAATTATACGGAAATATTTGCATATGATTTTATGCCATAATAATCTGAAAAAGCAAAAAAATATTATCAGCTAAAATAGCCAACATAAGGTAAATTTCGGTAATATCCGGAATAATCTAAACCGTATCCTACAACAAAATAATCATCGATTACAAAACCTGAGTAATCAACATTAACCTCATGTTTTCTTGCACATTCTTTATTTAGAAGTGTAACAAATTTAACGTTGTCTATATTATGTTGAAGTTTAAAATAACTGATAAGGAAGTTTGCAGTCGTACCTGTATCAATAATATCTTCTACAATGAGGACATTCTTTCCTTTCATATTAGGCAAAGTCAAATCAATTGCTTTTACTTTACCGCTTGAACGCAAATCGTTACCATAACTTGATAGTCTTATAAATTCAAGTTGAACCGGAACTTTTATATGTCTTATTAAATCTGTTGCAAAAACTACTGAACCCTTCAAAACGCTAACGAGTACAATTTCTTGTCCTTCATAATCTTTATTTATCTGTTCTGCAATTTCTTTGACTCTTTTTTGCAAATCTTCTTCGGAAACAAGAACCTGCAGATTTTTAAGTATTAAATTATCCATAATATTCACTCCTTATATGAAAATTCTATTTTGTGCGTAGGCATGGTTGTAACTTTTATGTTATTACTTATACCCAGATTTATTACCCATAAAACCTCTTTTGGTGAAGAAATTAACAAAACTTTAGATTTATCATGTTTTGAAAGTTTCTTATTGTTTAAATATTTTTTTAATTTTATCGGTGATTTTTTACCAAACGGAACAATTTTGTCACCGTAAACTCTGGGTCTAAGAGTTAACGGAAATTCCACATTGCTTAAATCAGCATAAATGATATTATCTGTATCTTTAGGAAACTCAGTTGGAACATCACCTTCCCATTTTGAAACTTTTACGACTGCATTAAATTCTTTTAAATATGTTTCACCTTCCATATCAATTTCAGCTTGTGCAAATATTGAGCAGTATCGATTTTCATCAATAATTTCAGTAATTTTATGATTTGTATAAAGCCATTGATTTGCAGAAAGTGAAAAAGTCTTACCAGCTTTAGAGGATGACGCATTTTCAATAAAATCAAGGATTTCATTTATCCTTTTCTGGTCAAAATCAAAACCGTTATTTTCTAAAATATTTTCTTTTATAACTCTTTTTTTCATAGCGGAACTTAATTTCAAAAATTCCTTAGTTAAAATGGTGTCTTCATCAAAAACATTAGCAAGCTCTCTTCTTGAAAACTCTTCTATAATTTTTTCCGAATCGATAGCATTTTGTATCAGTCTGGAAATTGCATTTTCTATATTTTCATCATAATTTTTTTTCAATTCCGGTAACAGCTTGACCCGAATACGATTGCGAAGATATTTTGTGTCCGAATTACTGTTATCATCATTTGGTTTTAACTTATGAGTTTTACAATATTCTAAAATCTCAGCTCTGGAACATTTTAAAAGAGGTCTGTACACTTTTGCACAAATTATATCTCTTGTATCAGGAATACCGGTTAAGCCTGAAATCGCTGTACCCTTGATTATTCTTTGCAAAACCGTTTCAATATTATCAGATTTTGTATGTGCGGTAACTATAACAGATGCGTTATATTTTTTAGCTGCTCTTTCAAAAAAAGCATATCGTTCTTGTCTCGCAACTGTTTCGGTATGAGGTAAATCTTCAGCTAAAATTTCTGTATAAAATTCTAAATTATTATCTTTTGCGAATTTTTCGCAGTTTTTTGCTTCGGCATTTGATTTTGCACCGCGCCAATTGTGGTTAAGGTGTGCTAAAACCATTTTAAAACCGTATTCCCAAGATAATTCCATAAGAATATTAGCAAGTGCCATAGAGTCAAAACCGCCGGAAAAGCCAACTATAAAAGTTTCATCTTTGGATAACAAATTCTTCTTATTAAAAAATTTTTCAACAATCTTTTTCATGAAAAATATTATACATTAATTTATAGAAAAATACACATCTTTTAAGCGTTTTTTGCTGACGTGAGTATACAATTGTGTTGTTGCCACATCACTATGTCCCAGTAGTTCCTGAACAATTCTCAAATCAGCACCGTTTTCCAACATGTGTGTCGCAAAGCTGTGTCTTAACGTATGTGGAGTAATGTGTTTTTTCAATACAGTTTCGCCAAGATTTTTTATCATTTTGTAAATATCCTGTCGGGTAATTTTTTTACCGTCAGAATGTAAGAATAAAAATTCTTTACTTTCATCATTAACCTGAATAATATTTTCCCGTTCTGACAAATAAGTACTTAGTGCTTCTTTGGCAACTTTACCTATCGGAACAATTCTCTCTTTAGAACCTTTACCAAAGCATTTTACGTATGAATGTTTGAGATTAATATTTGATATTTTTAAATTAGATAATTCGCTGACCCGAAGTCCTGTTGCATATAAAACCTCAAGTATTGCCTTTTGTGTAATTGACAAATCAAAGGAAAGCAGAGCATCTACTTCATTCACAGAAAGCACTTTAGGGAGATGTTTGCTTAATTTTGGTTGCTCAACAGATACCGTTGGGTCGTGATTTATTAAATTCATTCCCATCATCCATTTAAACCACCCTCGCAAAGAGGCTATCTTCCGTGTTACAGATGTTGGTGCTAAATTTTTTCTTCTTAAATCTCTTATATAAAAATTTATATGAGAGCGCTGTATGGCATCAAAATCTTCAAGTTCGTTAGCATCAAGATAGTCGATGAATTCCATCAAATCCCGTTTGTACGCTTCCTCTGTGTTACTCGATAATCCTCTTTCTAATGACAAATAATCTATGTAGTTCGACAAATACTCTAAAAACATACTTTAATAATAATCATCGTTTTGGCAAACGTCAAGTATTATTAAATTAGTCTTTTAAAGAGTTCCTCTTTAATCTGTGAGCTACGGCATCTACCAATAAATTAAAATTAGGAGAGTTTTTGATTTTCGGAGAAAATTCTTTAATCAAAGCAGCCTCAATAATTTCGTTTAATTTTTCCGTAGAAGAAACTTTGTTATTAGGTTCAGGGCAAAGCATATCAATATATTTAGAATTGATACGATAATCTTGCATACCGGAGTACAAGAACATTCTAAGTTTTGAACTTACACTGCTTGGTTTTTTTACATATTTTAGATTTTTCTTGTCCATAACTTCACCGTTATTACCTTACCTGTATATTAAAACGCAGGAAAAAAAAATTTGCCTGTTTATTAATATTATTTTACATTTATTTTTCAAGTTTGTACAGAAATTTTTTTACAAATAAAAAAGCCGGGCACAAATGACCGGCTATACAGGGAGAGTATATTTCAAATTTTGAAGGGAGTAGTTTATCCTAACTGTTAACTACTTATCCTTGTAAAAGTGATAATGCAACTGCTGTTAATTGGTTAGATTGTCTTAATACACTTGCAGATGCTTGTTGCAAGATTTGATATTTTGCTAAAGTTGAAGTTTCTTCAGCGATATCTGTGTCTCTGATTCTTGATTCAGATGCAGTTAGATTTTCTTGCATAATGGTCAGGTTATCTAATGCACATTCAACTCTGTTTTGATATGCACCAATTTTAGAACGTGCACTTACGACTGTTTGAATTGCTGTGTCTAAAATATCCATATATGTACGCATATCTTCAGGTTTCCATTCGCCACCCTTTATTGGCACACCAGGTTCTTTTTCCAATAAAATGCCTAATGTTTCCGAGTTAATTACACCAAATGCATCTCTGATATCCAAAGTTGAAGTTACATCTGAGTTTGGACCTATCTGTAAAACAATATGTGATGCTTTTGAATCTAATAGTGCAATTTTATTGTAAGTTGCTGTTTTAGATATTCTTGTGATTTCCTTAATTCTTTCTTGGATTTCGTCCAACATATTTTGACGTTCGGTTGAACTGTATGTTCCGTTTGCGGATTGTACGGTTAATTCTCTGATTCTCTGTAAACTTTCACCGATAATTTCAAGACCGCCTTCTGCGATTTGCAACATATTAATACCGTCTTGAATGTTATCAATTGCTTGGTCTGTACCTCTTACTTGAGATCTTAGGCTTTCTGACAATGCAAGACCGGCTGCATCATCGCCTGCGTGGTTAATTCTGTAACCTGATGATAATCTTTCCAAAGATTGTGACAAGCCATCCGTATTTTTTGTCAAATATCTTTGAGATACCATCGAAGAAATGTTCGAATTAATGTAAAGCGTCATTTTTACTCTCCTGTATTTTAAAGATAATTTTCTTATCTAACTCTCGATTATGTTATCGGATGATTTAGCTAAAACTTTAATTTTAATTTCTCTTGTATTTTTTTAAAAATTTGTCTTATAATAAATCATATCAAGCCTTTTAGCACTTTAGAAACAAAATTTAATATCATTCAAATAGAGTAGATGAATTTTTAGAATAATAAGGCTGAAGTTTAATGATATTGAGGCTTAGGAGTATATATGCCACAATTTCCGATTCTAACGCAAAATATACAAAATAATCATGTCTTTATTCGTGATAAAAAACTGATTAAACATATTTCTTTAGTTTTAAGGCTAAAAGTTAATGATGAACTTTTGCTTATAGACGAAGCTCAAAAGGCTTATACAACAACGATTACAGATATTTCAAAAGAAGAAATAATCGCAAAAATCGAGCATGCTGAAATTTCGAATAAAAAATTAAATTTCACATTAGATTTACTTCAATGTACTCTTAAAGCAGGAGCAATGGACATTGTTGTACAAAAAATGACAGAATTAGGAACAAAAAACTTATATGTCATGCCTTCTTCAAGAAGCGTATCGAAATTCAATGACAAAGAAGTAAAAAATAAACTTGAGAAGTGGCAAACTATAGCTGATGAAAGCTGTAAGCAATGTGAACGAGCAGACAGACCCAATATCTTTTACATGCCTTCATTTGAAAAATTAAAAGAGCATGCCTCTGAATATGATTTAGTTATTGCATGCGTTGAAAGAAGTTCTCAAAAGACGTTGAAAGATACATTAAGACAGGCTTCAAAACATGATAAAATACTTGTTATCATTGGTCCGGAAGGTGGATTTGAAGATAAAGAAATACAGTTTTTTAAAGATAATAACTTTGAAACGGTCAGCATTTCAAACCTTATATACAGAGCAGAAACAGCAGCAATAGCAGCTTTAGCCGGAGTGATTTACGAATATGAACTTTGATTTTAATGAATTTGAGCAAACAATAATTAATGAAATAAAACCTTTACTTAATGATAAAGCTGAATTGTACATAGTTGGCGGTTTTGTACGTGATAAATTATTGAAAAAAAACAGCTGCGATATTGATTTTATAGTTAAAGGTCAAAGTGCAACAGCCTTAGCTGAAACTTTTGCAAATAAGACTGAACGCTACTTTGTCATGTTGGATGATGAGCATGAAATTGCAAGAGTTGTTGATAAAGATAAACTTCATTATTTTGATTTTGCCAGGTGTGAAAATGATGATATTGAACATGACCTGTCAAGAAGAGATTTGACCGTAAATGCTTTAGCAGTAAGGGTTTTACCTTCTCTTGAGTTCGTGGATAAATTTGGTGGAGAAAAAGATATAACCGGCAAGTTAATTAAGGCTATAAGTGAAAAAAATCTTACGGATGACCCTTTAAGAATACTTCGGATATTCAGATTTGCGTCACTTTTAGATTTTGGAATAGAACTTGAAACATTAAATTTTGCAAACAAGCATGTAAAATTGCTGAAAGATGTTGCTCAAGAAAGAATTTTATGCGAGTTATTAAAACTGTTTGAAGGAAAACACAGTGCAAAATACATCGACTTAATGAAACAAAACGGACTTTTGTATGAAATATTTGAAATATTAAAAAAAGAAGCAGAAGTCCCGCCAAATACACATCATCATTTATCTTTAATAGACCATTCAATAGAAACAATAAAACAGGTTGAAATTAAAATAGAAGAAAGTCCTGTTTTCGTGAAAGAAATCTTAAATTCTTGCCATTCACAATGTGTTAAACGTCTTTCACTTTTAAAATTAGCATGCCTTCTTCATGATGTTGGCAAGTATGATACGTGGACAATTGAGGAAAACGGCAGACACAGATTTATAAACCATGATTCTGTTGGTGCTGAGCTTTTAAAACCCATATTAAAGAAAATGAAATTCAGCAAAACCCAGATAAAATACATTACAACTTTGGTTAAAAACCACATATACCCTTCTCAATTGGCAAGAGAAAACGAAGAAGCATCAATGAAACCTATTATGCGAATGTTTAGAAAACTTGATGATTACACGCCGGATACTCTTTTGCTCGCAATGGCTGACAGATTATCCGCCCAAGGTCCTGCCATTACAAGAGAAATTACCGAAAAAAACATTTCAACACTCAAAAAATACCTGCTTCTTTATAAAGATTTTAAAGAAACAATAAAGCCATTACCCAAACTCATTGATGGCAACGAAATAGCGGAAATTCTACACATAGAAAAAGGAAAAAAGTTGGGCGAAATCATAACAGCAATAAAAAATGCCCAAATGTCAGGTGAAATCAACACAAAAGAAGATGCAACAGAATTTATAAAAAAACTTCCTATATAATAAAATATTCTCTTTCTATTTTTTCCTGCAAACCATTGATTATTTGCTTTAAATTATAATCTTGCTCTTTTGCCTGCTTTATTTTTTCATAGCCGTACAAAATAGTAGAATGTGTTCTGTTACCAAATACCAATGCGATTTGCGGCAAACTGCTTTTAACCAATTCTCTTGCGAGATAAATTGAAATATATCTCGGAATAACGATTTCTTTTGCACGACAATCGCCTTTTATTTCAGCAGGTTCAAGTTTATAATAATCTGCCACAATATTTATAACATCATCAACCGTAAGTTTCTTATTTAATGCGTCTAAATTCAATACTTCTCTCGCATCTTCAAGGGTAATAGGTTTTTCTTCAATACTCGCATAACCGGCAAGACGACTCAATGCACCCTCAAGTTCTCTTACATTTTGATTAAATGCAGAAGCAACAACATCTATAACTTCATCAGGAACAACAATATTTTCTTCTTTTGCTTTTAATTTCAAAATTTCTTTTCTCGTTTCTAAATCAGGCGGTTTTATCTCGGCAATCATGCCCCATTCGAAACGACTTCTGAGCCTGTCGGTTAATGTCGGTATATCCTTTGGCTGTTTATCGCTTGTTAAAACAATTTGCTTGCCGTTTCTGTGTAAATAATCAAATATATTAAATATCTCGGTTTGAGTAGCTTCTCTGCCTTCCAAAAACTGGACATCATCAATTAGTAATACATCCACATTTCTGTATTTATTAACAAACTCATTTTTAATACGAGAATCATTTTTATATTGATAAACTATTTTGGTAAACTCAGTCGTAAAATCATTCATAGTTACATATTTTAGTTTTAACTCCGGATGTTTAATCAAAATATTTTTACCTATGGCATTAACAAGATGTGTCTTGCCTAAACCTGCTCCACCCCAGATAAACAAAGGATTATATATCTTGCCGGGTTCCTGAGAAACTTGCTTTGAGGCACCATATGCAAGTTTATTGCTTTTTGAAACAACAAAATTATCAAAATCATATTTAACATTAATGCCATAAGAAGAAAGAAATTTCAGAGCATCTATTTGTACTTCATTAAGTGGCAATTGAGCCTGTGTTGCATTTTCATCAGAAGTTTTTCTTTCGGATTTATCTTGTTCAAGTATATATTTTGATGTAAAAGTTTTGTCTAAAATTACTTCAAATAATGCTTCCGGATTTCTTGAATATTTTTGCAATGCAATGGAAATTTCCGAGGAATATTTATTCTTAATAGCCTTACACCACATGGGATTATTTGTAATCAAAGTTAACATCCCGTTTTCAAAAGATTTGACCCCCAAAGGCTTTATTGCCATTTCAAAAGCAGGAGTAGTCATTTTCTTCTTCAAATCTTTTAAAATGTAATCCCATAAAACATAGGCATCTATATCATAATTGTCTGTATTATTAATTTCCAAACTCAAATCTTTCTATTCCATGCCATCTCGTATTATTTATTTTACAACAAAATAAGTTTCTTCCAATATAAAAAAGAAATAAAAAAGATTAATCATAGCTGATTTTAAGCAACACAAGAGTGAATAGCATCCTTAATCTTTGCAACAATTTCTCTTATATAATCTTCGTCAGTTACACCGCTTATGACAATATCAGCATCTTTGGCATAAGGTCTTATATATTTTTTCGCACCTTCGTTAACAATGTCAAAAAGCATATCGGCAGCTTTGCCTTCTTTACCTCTTGTTATTGCTCTTGCGTACCATCTTTCTTTAATAACATCGAAAGGTGTATGAACATATATTGAAATATCCAATAAATCTCTTATTTTCTTTTCAAGAACGAACAAACCTTCTGTTAATATTATTTTAGCAGGATTGCATTGAAGTTTTTTAGGTATACTTTCAATGGTAAAGAAATTGTATTCAGGCATAAAAATAGTTTCACCTGACTTTATTTTAATTAAATCTTCTCTCAGTAAATCCAAATCTACGGCTTGAGGTTCATCCAAATTAAAACCGCTTGCAAAAAGTGCTTCATAACTCCCTGCTGCTTTCAACTGTTCGGATGCATCTTTATAATAATTATCACTGTTTATTAATGTTGATAAATGTTTATGCCTTTCGGAAAGTGAAATATCCAATACTTTGGCAGTCAATGTGCTTTTACCGGATGCTGATTCACCTGAAACACCTATGAGTAACCTTTCATCAGGGTTGCTGACAATTTTTAGGGCAAGTTTTCTGATAAAGTCGCGTTTTACATCAATAAATAAAGGATTACCCGATTGCATGTCTTCATCAAGTATAAGTTTCAATGCTCTTTCAATTTGTTGTGCAATATAAACATTATTAGAATCATCACTGAAAACAGGAGCTTTGAAAATCAAGCTACTATCTATAGTATCTTCCAACTGTACGTTTACCATTGAATACCTCTTGCCAAATTCCAGACTACTAATACCAATGTACAAAAAACACACATTAAAGTATAGACTTTAACACATATAATTTACAAAAATATAAAAACACGTAAAAATTTTTTTTTGACAAAATAAAAACTCCTTCAAGATAAAGGAGTTTTACTATTAAATATTTCAATATTATCTTCGATTTAATCTTGAAAGAAGTTTTAAGATTTCCAAGTATAACCAAACAAGTGTTACCAAAAGACCGAACGAACAATACCATTCCATATATTTTGGGGCATAAGCATTAACACCACGTTCAATTATATCAAAATCCAAAAGCAAATTAAAAGCTGCGATAATAATTACGAGTGCATTAATTCCAATAGCCAATATTCCTGCACCGTAAAAAAGCGAACCCCCTATTCCGAAAAATGATAAAATAAATGCAACAAGGTAAAAAACAGCAATACCAAAAGTTGCCGAAATAATTGTCGAGCGAAGTCTATCTGTAACTGTAATAACCCTGCCCATATATAATGCCAACATTACAAGCATTGTAACAAAAGTCCCTGCAACAGCCTGTATAACAATACCCGGAAGTTGAGCCTCCATAATTGCTGATATACCCCCAAGGAAAAGACCTTCGCATATAGCGTAAACAGGGGATAACATTGCCGCTAAATGTCTTTTTAAAGATATTACCAAGCATAGAATAAAACCTGCAAGAACTCCGACAATAGCAAACATTGTCATCAAAGACGTGTTTCCTGATGCAACGGCACTCCAACTGAAGAAACTGCCAAGTATGACGAACAGCAACAAAAGCAATGTTTTTTGCATAGTTCCGTTGATAGTCATTGCACGACTTTGATCAACGTAAATCGTATCTGTCTTATTAAAAGTATTTTCATTCAACATTGGATTTGACATAACTATCTCCTTATAATTCCCTGAAATATTTTATCATATATGTATCAATTTATCTATAACTACCTTCTTTTTTTATGTTTGTTTTTAGCTTTACCTTTTTTAACCTGTTTAAGCATATTACGCATCATATTCTGTGTTGCGACAGGATTTTTTTTCATGGATGCAGACATTTTACTCATCCCTTGCATCATATTACGCATCATTTCAAACTGCTTTAAAAATGCCGTAACTTCTTCTTCGGGTATACCAGAACCTTTTGCAATTCTTTTTTTGCGACTTACGTTAATAGATTCAGGTTTTTGACGTTCTGCCGGAGTCATACTTTTTATGCAGGATTCTATGCGTTTCATTTGTTTTTCACCCTGATTAGCAATTAAATCTTTCATATTTTTATCTAACCCCGGAAGCGGTAGCATATTTAAAAGTTGTCCGAAAGACCCCAACATTTTTAACTGTTTTTGAAGTCCCATAAAATCTTCCAGTGTAAACTCTTTTCTTCTCATTTTCTTTTCAAGTTCTTTTGCCTGCTCCTCATCAAAATTTTCCTGAGCTTTTTCGACTAAAGAAACGATATCGCCCATGCCTAAAATTCTTTGGGTCATCCTGTCAGGATAAAAAACATCTAAAGCATCAAGTTTTTCTCCCGTGCCGGTAAACTTAATCGGTTTTTGCGTAGAATAAACAACACTCAACGCAGCACCGCCACGTGAATCCCCATCAAGTTTTGTTAAAATCATACCTGTTATTCCGAGTTGTTCATCAAAGTTTTGTGCAACATTTACGGCTTCCTGACCTATCATTGAATCAATTACCAAAAGTTTTTCGCAAGGTGTAAAACTTCTGTCCAAAAGCATTAATTCAGCCATCATTTGAGTATCTATTTGCAAACGTCCTGCCGTATCAACAATTATTACGTTAAAATTATTTGCTTTTGCATACTCAATAGCCTGTTCAACAATGCAAACAACATCTGTCAACCCTTCTTTTGCAAATACTTCAACGCCGATTTGTTTACCTAAAGTTTGGAGTTGAGTAATCGCAGCGGGTCTGTATACGTCACAAGCTACCATCAATGGAGTTTTACCATCTTTTCGAAGTTTAACGGCTAATTTTGCCGCACTGGTAGTTTTACCGGAACCTTGCAGCCCAAGCATCATAATAATCGGTAATTCGCCTGCTAAATTAAGAGGTTTATTCTCTCCGCCTAAAAGTTTAACCATTTCATCGTTAACTATTTTGATAAGTTGTTGGGTAGGAGAAACGCTTTTTAAAACCTCTTGTCCTTCGGCTTTCTCTCGAATATTTGATATAAATGCTTTTACTACTTTTAAACTGACATCTGCTTCAAGAAATGCACGTCTGATTTCACGAAACGCCTCTTGCATATTTTCATCGGTAAGTTTAGATTGACCGCTTGTAGTTCTTATTATATTTTGTAATCTGTCAGATAATGACTCAAACATGTTTACTCCTCATTTAATTTATTCATATATCTTTTATACCATAAACATTAACAACATTCTTGTAATTTAATATTGAATTCAAAATAAAACGGGATGCGATAACTCACATCCCGTTTTTATTATTAAAAATTAAACTAATTTAATCCTCTTGCGATAGCTTTTTGTTTAGCTACGTGGTCACGATACATAACAAGCAGTGTACTTGCAAAGAAAATGCTTGAATAAGTACCGATTGTAATACCTAAAATCATAACCAATACGAAATCTTTTGTAGTTTCGCCGCCTAAGAAGAACAATGCTAATAAGGTTAACAATGTTGTAACTGAAGTTGCGATACTTCTCAGCAATGTTTGGTTAACTGAGATATTTGCAATTTCACCAAAACTCACTTTCTTATTTAAGAATCTGTGGTTTTCACGTATTCTGTCGTATACAACAATTGTATCGTGAACTGAAAAGCCAATTACAGTCAATATCGCTGTTATAAACAAAGCATCAATTTGCGTGTGATACAAAATTCCGAGAATTGAGAAAAATCCCAAAATGAACAATGCATCGTGAACAAGTGCCAAAAATGCAAACAATGAATAGTCGAATTGGAAACGGAAAGTCAAGTAAATGATAATACCTGCAAATGCCAACAATAACGTGATTAAAGAATTTTTGAAAAGTTCCTGACCAAGTGTAGGTCCGATTGCGTTGACTTGCAAAATTTCAACTTTACCAAACTTATCTCTCAAAGCAGCTAAAATATCAGCAGCTTCGCTATCTTCACTTGTTGTTTCAAGATATCTTGTTTTTATTGAAACAACATATTCTGTTTTTTCATCGCTATTTGAAGTTGCATTAGCAGTTGATGCAGGTTCAACGGTTTTGGGTACATCAACTCTTTTATCATCGGCTTTTACCTCTTCATTTATATTTTCTTCAGGTTTTGATTCTGTTGTTTTTGCGACCACGGGAGCGGATGTTTGAATTACTGCATTATCGATACCTAATTTATTTAAGATATCACGAATTTGACCTTCTTCGGTCTTTGTTATTTCTTTTTCAAAACCGTATTGAAGCATTGTACCGCCTGTAAAATCAATACCAAGCAGTAACGGACTTTTGTTAACCACGGTTGAATATCCCATTGCTATAATTCCCGGAATTAATAATAGTGCGGAAAGTCCGAGCCATACCCATTTATATTTAACTATATCAAGAATACCTTTTTTTTGTTCCATTGTAATTTCTCCTATGATTAATCCAAAACACCTAATTTAGCTTTGCCTGTATGTTGTTCTTCGGCAATAGCTTCACTTAATTCGCCTTTTTTCAAACCGAACCAGTCAGGGTGTTTCATGTGGTCGGCACTTAATATAACTTCCATCAAACTTCTTGAAACCGTAATAGCTGTAAACATACTGACAGCAACACCAATTGCAAGTGTCAAAGCGAAACCTTTGACAATGCTTGTTCCAAACATATAAAGAATTGCGCAAGTTATTAATGTTGTCATATTTGAGTCGAAAATACTTGTAAATGCTCTGTCAAAACCTGTTTTCACCGCAGTCAGCAGACGCTTGCCGGAACGAAGCTCTTCTTTTGTTCTTTCAAAAATCAAAATGTTTGCATCGACCGCCATACCGATACTTAAAATGAAACCTGCAATACCTGCCAGTGTTAATGTAACGGGAATAATTTTGAAGATAGCGAATACTATAATTGCATAAATTGCAAGTGCAACGTTTGCTATTATTCCCGGAACTCTGTATAAAAGGAGCATGAATATCGCAACAAGTCCAAGACCTACAATACCTGCCATTTTACTTTTTTCAATCGAATCGGCACCTAATGTAGGACCAACTGTATTTTCTTCAATAATTTTAGCCGGAACAGGTAAAGCACCTGCGTTCAGCAAATCAACCATTTGTTTTGCTTCTTCATAAGGAAAACCACCGTCTGCACCGCCGGAAATCTGTGCATTACCGCCAGTGATAGGTTCTCTGATTACGGGAGCGGATTCTTCTTTTCCGTTAAAGAATATAGCCATTTGTTTACCGACAAGTCTTTTGGTTAAATCGGCAAACTTAAGAGCCCCCTTATCATTAAATTCAAGACTTACAACCCATTGACCTGCCTGGTCTGTTACAACACTTGCTTTTCTCAAATCTTTACCGGTCAAACCTGTTGAAATCCATTCCATACCGCCGTTAGGCAGTTCTTTTGGTTCTTTAAATTCCAATTCTGCAGTTTCGCCCAAATATGCTTTTGCCTGCTCTGGGTCTGAAACATCTGGAATTTCTACCAAAAGTCTTTTTTCACCTGCCTTTTGAACAGTTACTTCAGATACACCGAGCGAATTAACACGTTTTTCAATTGCAAATTGCAAACTGTCCATCATGTCAGGTGTAATCTTTGCGATAGTGTCTGTTGTTTGTGCCTCAAGAGTAATTCTTGAACCTCCAACCAAGTCAAGTCCTAATTTTGTAGGCTTTGTCACTACAAAATATACCGCTGCTATTATTACGCAAAAAATAAATAGCAAAACTCTTTTCTTATTATCCATAAAAATCTCCCTATAAAGATAATTTCCAGTTTCTTATATTCTAACAAAAAAAAGATTGTTTTCAATAATATGTTAAAAAGTAAATTTGTGTATATCAGACTAAAATGTTTTAGTAATTAATATTCTCAGGATGATATTGTTTGGCATGCATTTTCAGGGATATTTTAAATTATTTCCGCATCAAAAATAAAAACTCGTTGCTTTAAATTTTCTTTTCGGTTATAACAAAAGAGAAATAGGTTACAGAAAGTGAGGCTTTCAAAATGAGAAAAGTAGCAATTAACGGATTCGGTAGAATCGGTAGAAACACATTAAGAGCAGCAATCAGAGAAGGTATTTTTGACCAAATTGATTATGTTGCTATCAACGACCCCGGCTTGAAACCGGAAGATGCAGCTCGTATTTTCAAATATGACTCAGTTATGGGTAAGTTTGACGGTACTGTAGAAGCATACGAAGAAGGTATTATTATTAACGGCAAGAAGATTAAATTCTTCTCAGAAAAAGATCCTGCACAACTTCCTTGGAAAGATTTAGGAGTTGAAGTTGTTATTGAATCAACAGGTTTCTTTACTGATGCAACAAAAGCACATGCTCACATTGATGCAGGTGCTAAGAAAGTTATCATTTCAGCTCCGGCTTCAAATGAAGACATTACAATCGTTCTTGGTGTTAACGAAAATATGTATGATCCTGCTAATCACAACGTAATTTCAATGGCATCATGTACAACTAACTGCTTAGCTCCCGTAGCTAAAGTTATCAAAGAAAAATTCGGTATCGTTAAAGGTTTGATGACAACTGTTCACTCATACACAGGCGACCAAAGAATCTTAGATGCAGGTCACAAAGATCCTCGCCGTGCAAGAGCTGGTGCTTTAAACATCGTTCCTACAAAAACAGGTGCTGCAAAAGCTGTTGCTCTTGTAATTCCTGAATTAAAAGGAAAATTAGACGGTTTTGCAATGAGAGTTCCTACTCCTGACGTTTCATTAGTAGACGTTGTATTTGAAACAGAAAAGAACGTTACTGTTGAAGAAGTTAATGCAGCTCTTAAAGAAGGTGCTGACAATCATGTTCTTTGCTATACCGAAGAACCTCTTGTATCTTCTGACTACATCGGTTCATCTCAATCTTCAACCGTTGATGCTTTATTAACTCGTGTAATGGGCGACAATATGGTTAAGATTATTTCTTGGTATGATAACGAAATGGGTTATTCAACAAGATTGGCTGAAACTACTAAATTCGTAGCTGACAGACTATAATCTTTATCTATAAGAAATAAAAAGGGCGATAACAAATTTGTTTCGCCCTTTTTTAGTGTTTCTCAAATGCTTATTATCAGCGCCTTCAAGATGTTATGTAAACGTATGTTAAGAAAAATATACAAAAAATATATACGATATAGCAATTTTATATATTATAATGTTTTTATTTAAATGTAGAGAATAAAGATTATACATTACCACAATAAGAGGAGAAACAAAAATGGCTAGAGTACTTATTTCAATGCCCGACGAATTCTTAGACAAAATTGATGAAGTAGCAGGTACAGAATCAAGAACAAGAAGTGAACTTATCAGAGAAGCACTTCGTAGCTACATCCACAAATCAAGAGTCAAAGAAAGTGCAATTGCAAACAAAAACGCAGCAATATTAGAAGCATTACTCGATTAGAGCAAAAATTAAGGAATTGCAAAAAGCCTGACATCAAGTCAGGCTTTTTGCTGTATATTTTTAAGATTTATTTTGGGTTAACACCGGATTTTACAAACTCATCCGCAACAAGCATACGGCATGCCGTTCGCAATGTTTTTTTGTACAAAGCATTTTCTGCCAATAGCTGCCCGTATGTCGGATTTGCTCGAGTTACCTTAGGTTTTGGACAACATGCTCGAGAGTCATAATTCCTGTTACGTGTAGCACCCGCATAAGACAGACCATTCTCTATTTGCGCTAACTTCATATAAACCCCTAAAACACTTATAACGATAAGTCTAATTTACCATAATATTTACAAGATTTCAAGTGACGTTACAAAGAATTTACACATAACTGTTATATTTTTTTTCATGTCCGATAGTTGTACTGTCACCATGCCCCGGATAAACTTTTATATCATCATTTAATAAAAGTAATTTCGTTTTTACGGAATTAACGAGCTGATTAAAATTACCGCCTTCCAAATCGGTTCTTCCTATACTTTCTTCAAACAATGTATCTCCTGAAAACAGCATGTCATCAATCAGATATCCGACACCACCCTGAGTATGTCCCGGAGTATGTATTGTCTTGATTTCTTTATTTCCTATTTTAAATATTGCTCCATCTTCAATATAAGTAACATCTTGCGGAATTTCGTAATCGGGCATGCCGACAAATTGTAAATATTTTTTTAATTCTTTTACTAAATTTTCATCATTTTTGTGAATGTAAACAGGAACATGATAATAATTTTGTATATCATAGTCACCTGCAATATGATCCATGTGAGCATGCGTATTCAATAAATATTTTAAATTACCGCCCAACTTATCAATTGCATTTTTAGTTTGTTCAAAATCGCCGCCTGCATCAATCAAAACAATTTCTTTGCTTGTTTCGTCAAAAAGTAAATAATTATTTACCCTGAAAAGCCCCATGGTTAATGTTACTAATTTCATAAAAAGTCCTTTAAATTCTTTTATTATTATTTTACTATAATATAGGATAGAAATGGAAATAACAACAAATGAAAAAAATAGCAATATTGGGTTCAACAGGTTCAATCGGAACACAAGCTCTTGAAGTTATAAAAGTTTTAAAAGAAAAATTTGAAGTTGTCGCTCTTGCAGCGGGCAACAGAGTTGATGAAATAAAAGAACAGGCAAAAGACTTTTCGCCTGAATATATAAGTGTCAAATCGGATAAAGGTGCAGTTGAATTAAGAAATGCATTTCCGAATACTAAAATTTTAATTAACGGTATTACTGAAATTGCGAAAAATGCGGATTACGATATTATTTTGGTATCAGTAACAGGCATTGATGGTTTATTCCCGACTTTAGAGGCAATAAGAAGAGGAAAAACAGTTGCACTTGCGAACAAAGAAACACTTGTTACCGCAGGTGATATTGTCATGGCTGAAGCTAAAAAATATAATGCCAAAATTATTCCTGTTGATAGTGAACATAGTGCAATTTTTCAATGCTCTCCCAATGGTGAATATGTTAAAAATCTTCTTATCACCGCATCAGGAGGACCATTCTTAAACAAAACCGTTGAATATATGAAAAATGCAACAAAGAATGAAACATTAAAGCACCCCAAATGGAATATGGGAAGTAAAATCACGGTTGATTCGGCTACGCTCATGAATAAAGGATTAGAAGTCATAGAAGCTCATCATTTGTTTAACAAAAATTACGAAAACATAAAAGTTGTAGTTCACCCTCAAAGTATTGTGCATAGTGCAATTGAATTTGATGACGGAAGTGTCATTGCGCAAATGGGTGTACCTAGCATGCACCTGCCTATACAATACGCTTTAACATATCCCGAGCGTGCAGAAGGAATTAAAACAAATTCTTTTAATCTTGCCCAAATAGGAAGTTTACAATTTTTAGAACCTGACTATGAAAAATTCCCTTCATTAAAATTAGCTTTTGATGCCGGAAAAGAAGGCGGTATAAAGCCGGCAGTCTTAAATGCAGCTAACGAAGAAGCAGTTTACGCATTTCTTGATGATAAAATAAAACTTCTTGATATATCCGAGATAACAAAAATCGTTCTTTCAAAAATTGAAAATGTAAAAAATCCTTCGCTTGATGAAATTTTGGAAGCGGACAAAAAAGCAAGAGTTATTGCAAAAGATATTATTACATCAATGAGTGCTGTAAAATGAACTATAATAAACTTCCCGAAGACAATAAGCCTCTTTTAATATGTGAAGTCATGCCCTTTTTGGCAAAATTTTATAAAAGCAGAAAAATATTTTTCATTTCTCTTATCTTGGCAGTACTTACTTTTATAGGCACAGTAGTGTTTTTAATAGTACAGGATAACAAAACTTCAAATAAAATTCTTGTATCAAGAGAAAGCACTTTAAATGAAGCTATCAGCAGAGCTGAAAATAGGAATGACATATTAGAAGCTGAACTTTTACTTTTAAAAAATGAGGTAAAATCTTTATCTAAAAGAAAAGACAGAAAAAAACTTGAAAAAATCAGCAAATATCTTGCTGATAGCGAAATTAAAGGTAAGGGGATTGAAATAAAATTAAGTGATAATAATTCGGATTATGCTCCTGTACAGGAAGAATTTACGATAATTCATAATACTGATTTATTAAAAATTGTAAATTTTTTATGGGAACAGGGTGCGACAGCTGTCAGCATAAACGATGAAAGAATTGTTCAAAACTCAGCCGTATCTTGTGTCGGAGCAACTATATTGGTAAACAAAAAAAGAATGACATCGCCATTTAAGGTAAGTGCGATTTGTGAAAATTTAACAAAAGATATGGTCGAAAATTCTTTGATTATGCTATCATTAAAATTAAGGGGAATAGAGTTTTCCATAGAAGAAAAAACAGATGTTCTGCTCCCTGCAGGTAAGTACTCTACGTATAAGGAATGAGCATGTTCAAATTTTTAGGACTTGGGATTTTGACAGGAATTATTATCGGGTTTGTTACTCCGCTAAACATTTCTTTAATAAACGAAAAACTCCTTTTAATATTGATTTTAGTGAGTTTTGACGTTTTATTTTCAAGTATAAATGCTAAGTTATTGCAACAATTTGACTATCTTCTCTTTACTAATGAGTTTATTTTGAATAGTATATTATCTGTAGGGATAGTTTATCTTGGAATAGTTTTAGGACTTGACTTATTTTCAGTAATAGCTCTCGTTTTAACTTTAAAGATGTTCTATAACCTGAACAAATTGACCAAATCAATAGTAATTACAATAAAAAAGAATAGTTAATAGTATATAAAAAGGGGTTAGAAAAGTGACAAACAGCTTTGGACCATCAAATTTTGAAAATGGATATTCGGCAGCAAACAAAGCCGTAATTAAGGTAATCGGTGTAGGCGGCGGTGGCGGAAACGCTATCAACAGAATGATTACACAAGGTTTATCAGGTGTTGATTTTTATGCAATGAACACTGATGCTCAAGTTTTAGCTACATCAGCAGCACAAAACAGACTTCAGTTAGGTGAAAAACTTACAGGTGGTCTTGGTGCGGGCGGAAACCCGATGGTTGGTGAAAAAGCCGCTGATGAAAGCAGAGATCAAATAATGTCATGCATTGACGGTGCAGACATGGTATTCGTTACTGCCGGCATGGGCGGTGGTACGGGTACAGGTGCAGCTCCTATCATCGCACAAATTGCAAAAGAAGTCGGTGCATTAACTGTTGGTGTTGTAACAAAACCATTCAGTTTTGAAGGTAACATGAAAATGCGTCAGGCTGTTGAAGGTTTGGAAAGATTAAGGGAACATGTTGATTCTTTAATCGTTGTACCTAACAACAGATTAATTTCAGTCGTTGATAAAAAAGCCTCATTCAAAGAAGCGTTTTATATCGTTGATGAAGTTCTCGCAAGAGGTGTTCAAGGTATTTCAGATATCATTACCGTTCCCGGTTTGATTAACATTGACTTTGCTGATGTCAGAGCTATTATGAAGGCTTCCGGTTCGGCAATCATGGGTATCGGTACCGCAAACGGTGAAGGCAGAGCATTAGAAGCTGCTAAGAAAGCCATCAACTCACCTATCTTGGAAAATTCTATCAATGGTGCAGCCGGTGTTATTATCAATGTAACAGGCGGTTCAGACTTAACATTGCATGAAGTATATGAAGCAGCTGACGTTATCAATGAAGCAATTCTTGATGATGCAAATGTTATCTTTGGTGCAGTTATTGATGAAAGAATCCAAGGAGATATTTCTATCACTGTTATTGCAACAGGTTTTGAACTTAACCAAAAACCTAATGACAAAATTGATACAAAGAATTTCTTTGATACGGTTGACAACATAAAGAAACAAAGTGTCGCTCCAACAACAAAATCAGAAGTATCAATTCCTACATTCTTGAGACAAGAATAATTTGAAACTGTTATTTCAAAGAGGAGTCTTTTTTAAGGCTCCTTTTTGGTTTATAAGGATAATATATGGTAAAAGCCTTTTTAGCCCTTGGTTCTAACCTTGGCGATACAATTAAATTTATTAAAACCGCATACATGCTATTAGAAAGAAATGAGAAAATTCATATTCTTGAAAAATCCAGTTTCTATTTCTCAAAAGCATACAAAGGTGATGATTTGAATAATTTTACCAATAGTGTAATAGAAATAGAAACTGAGCTTAGTCCTTTTGAACTTCTAATTCATGCAAAAAATATTGAAAAACTTTTGGGAAGAAAAAAAACTACATCAAAAAAATATGAAAATCGCCCGATAGATATTGATATTTTGTTTTTTGGCGAGGAAAAATTTTCTAAAAAAAATTTGGTTATACCTCATAAAGATATTGAAAACAGAGATTTTGTGCTTGTACCGTTACAAGAAATTTGCCCCGATAAAATTTTACCAAGCGGAAAAACTTTAAATGAAGCAATTTTTCTTATAAACAATACAACAAAGGTAATTAAAGATGAGAACTAAACTTGCAATCATTGGCGGCGGACCGGCAGGACTTATGTGTGCCATCACAGCCAAGCGAAATAATGAAAATATTGATATTACTATTTTTGAAAAAAATGATATTGCTCATACTCTTTTGCCAACAGGCGGCGGAAGATGTAACCTTTCGTATTTTGAAAATGATATAAAAACATTTGCACAGAATTACCCGAGAGGTGAAAAGTTCTTGTATAGTGTTTTTAATAAGTTTTTTACCTATGATACGATAGATTTTTTTAGTTCAATAGGTATTAAAACATATATTCAAGAAGATAATAGAATATTTCCCGAAAGTAACAAGTCTCTTGATGTAATTTTTGCATTAAAAAACGAAATTCAAAAATTAGGAATAATTGTTAAGCATGCTGAAATAACATCTGTAAAAACGGAAAATAATAAATTTATAATAAATGAAGAAATATTTGATGCAACAGTTGTTTCGACAGGTGGCAGAAAAACTGAACTTATAACTTCACTAAAAGAATTTGGGCATACAATAATTGAACAAAAACCTGCTCTCTGCGGACTTGAAATTAAAGAAAAAATTTTTGCCGAAATATCTGGTGTGAGCCTTAAACAAATTAATACAAAAGTAGTTTTTAATGACGAAAATAAAAATATTAAAGACGATATTTTATTTACCCATAAAGGGATATCAGGACCTTTGTCCTACAAAATATCTTCACTGTTTTCTCAGAAAAATTATTCTTCCGAAAATCCGATTTTTATTTATCTTAATTTTACTGGTGAAAAAAATTTCAAGTTGCAAAAACTTTTAGAAACAAATTCAAAGAAAAAAATCTCTTCGATATTTTATGAATTTATGCCAAAATCTATGGCGAAAACAATATTAAACGGAATTCCTTTTGCTGAAAAATTTTGCCATCAAATAAATAAGGAAGAAAGAAAAATTTTAGAAAAACTTTTATCAGAATTGAAATTAACCGTTATTGCACCTTTGAAAGAAGGGGAAATTGTTTCATCAGGAGGGGTTGCACTTAATGAAATTAATTCAACAACAATGGAATCAAAACTTGTTCCAAAATTATTTTTCTGTGGTGAAGTCATGGATATAGACGGATTCTGCGGAGGGTTTAACCTGCAAAATTGTTGGTCGACAGGATATATAGCAGGAAAAAATATAGCTTGAAATTTATTATCTTGCAACAAAAAATCTGTTGTTGGTGCCGCCTTCACCTATTTTTATTCTTATCGGCCTGAGGCATCTTGGGCAGCGTCCCACGTATGCGGTGCCTTCTTTATTTTGATAAATTCTGGCATAAACACCGCAACATTCAAATTTTATTCCTAAAAATTTTCGCTGTTCCATGATTTTTACCTCAATTATTAATATAATTATAAAATTATTTTTGAAGAATTAAATCATCTGTTTAGAGAATAATATAAGCGTTTTAAAGTAAAAAGCCCAAGCCTATCATTAGCAAATTCATTAATATACCTGCCCACTGTGCACCTTTGCCTGACGGAAAATAATCTTTCATATTGCGACTGTTCATAGTTATAGAGGCAATTCTGCTAAGTCGTTCTTCTTCACTTTGACCGAATGAAGCTCCTCCGAAGTAATAATTTTCCAGTCTTTCAATACGATGTGACACAATATCATTTTCATAAGTTTTATTAAAAGTTTCCAATTCAAGCTCTTTTACTATTTCCTCGGAAGAAAAAGGACTTTCACTGACATATTCTTTTGGCTGGTTTAATCCAAAATCTTTAAATCCAAAATCATTCGCAGAAAACCTGTCATAATGTTTTTTAGGCAAAACTGATTTTAAATTTGTTACTCTTTCCTGTAAATTCAAGTCCTCTTTTGCATTGCCATACAAATCCTGCTCAAGCCGAGCAAGACGTTTATAAATATCCTCACCTTTAAAATCTTTTTTATAAATAGTTTGTTCAATTTCACTAACAACAGGATAATTATTATAATCTGCTTTTTCAGGCTCCTCAGGATAATCTTGAGAATACCATTCATCAGAAGAAATTTCATTATTTTGTATTTTTTGAGTTTCAAAATCTGTTTTAGGATAAATTTTATCTATTTTTGCAAGCCTTTCTTCCGGAGAACCCGTATAATTGTTATCATAAATTTGTTTTTCTATTCTGTCTATGCGTGTTTGAATATTTTGTTTATCGTAAATTGTACCAAAAAGCGTTCGTTCAAGAGCATTTACATATTCAATTGTTGTTATTGCATTTGCACAAGTTGTATAAAACAACATCAAAAATGCTGCCAAATAAATAATTAATCGCATGTTTCCCTCTCATTTCACAATAATTATCCATTTGCTTTTTACATTTTTCATCACTCAGGCAGATAATTTATCAAAGGAAAAAATTGCTTTTTGTTTTTTCAATATTTGTAATATATCTGTTTTGTCAAACAAATTCTTGTTGAAAGTCACATAAAATGATATAATATTCTTAATTATTCATTTAGGAGAATTTATTATGGACTTATTACTTGTATGGATAGTGAGCGGTATTATATTTTTCATAATTGAAATTTTTACACCGACATTATTCTTTTTAAACTTGGGTATTGCTTGTATTATCGTGGCGCCTGTTGCGTTTTACTTCGGTGCAACAATTACTCTTGTATGGCAAATAGTTATTTGGGGAATACTTTCAGCCTTGTTACTGCTATTTTTAAGACCGTTTTTAGTAAAGAATGTATCAAGTGGTGCAAAAGATTCCGGAATTGATGCAAAATATATAGGACACGAAGCAAAAACCATTAAGCCGACCGGAAAAACTGACGGAAGAATTACTATATACGGCGAAGATTGGTTTGCAAGAAGTGTTGACGGAAACGAAATCGAAAATGATGTTGTCGTCAAAATCGTAAGATACGATAATTCAATTTTTTATGTGGAAAGAATATAGAAAAGGAGAATAATTATGGGTTTTGGAATGTTTTTAATTGTACTTATTGTAGGACTTTTAGTGTTTTTTGTGAAAGGCTTAAAAGTCGTTCATCAGGCTGAAGTTATGATTATCGAAAGATTAGGTAAGTTCAGAGTAGTATTGGAAGAAGGGTTGCATTGGATTAATCCGTTTTTGGAAGCACCTCGTCTGATTGAGTGGCAAGAAACAGGTAGAGGACTTAACGGACAAACAATGGTTCGTAAGATAAAATGTGACAGAATTGATACACGTGAATGTGTTTATGAATTTCCACGTCAAAATGTTATTACAAAAGACAATGCAGGTATTGGTATTAATGCTCTGATTTATTTCCAAATTACAGATCCTAAGAGTGTTGCGTATGAAATTAAAAACTTACATGATGCAATCGAAAAATTAACTCAAGCTACGTTGAGAAACATCATAGGTGAGATGGATTTGGATGAAACATTTGTTTCAAGAAGTCAAATCAATGAAAAATTAAGATTAACACTTGATGATGCCTCACAAAAATGGGGTATAAAAGTTAATCGTATTGAACTTCAGGATATTATTCCTCCTGCAGATATTCAAAATTCAATGGAAAAACAAATGAAGGCAGAGAGAGATAAGCGTGCGGCAATTCTTCAGGCAGAAGGTGAAAAGCAGTCTGCAATTCTTAAAGCTCAAGGTGAAAAAGAAGCTAAAATTAACAGGGCAGAAGGTGAAAAGCAGTCTGCAATTTTACTTGCGGAAGGTAATGCACAAGCTCGTATCAGAGAAGCTCAAGGTGAAGCTCAGGCTATTCAAAAAGTTATTGAAGCAATCGGAAGTGTCGGACCTGCTGATAAATATCTAATTGCAATGAAATACATTGAAACTTTGCAAACTATTGCACAAGGTCAAAATAACAAAATTGTTTATATGCCGTTTGAAGCTACAGGTGTTTTAAGTTCAATTGACGGTATTAAACAGATGCTTGAACGAAAATAAAATATTTTAATATCTCAGAAAAAAGCCGAATGTTTTTCATTCGGCTTTTTGTTTTTTTAGTTAATTTTTATACTACTATTCAAAATAGCATATAAATAAAATAAAATTATCAGGAATAGTGATTTTTTATCAAAAGAAACGGTGTAAAAAATGATTTTGAATAATAAATTATCGCGGATAACTCTATTAAATCTAATTTAAGTGAAAATTTTTTTGTGTTATATTTGATTACGGATATTCTTTCAAGGATTAAAAATGCAAAAATCAAATAACCAAAATATTATGCCTGTAACTGCTAAAATTAATAATAACAACCATCTTGAAATTGGAGGTTGTGATACGGTTGAACTTGCAGACAAATATGGTACTCCATTGTATGTTATGGACGAAGCCACTTTAAGAGGAATGGCAAAACAATATAAAGATGCTTTTTCTTCTTATAAAAATATAAACATGCTTTTTGCAAGTAAAGCGTTAATGACAATGGCTATTGCAAAAATTTTGGACGAAGAAGGTTTTGGCTTTGATGTTGTATCAGGCGGTGAATTTTACACCGTTTTAAAATCAGGTGTTAATTCTAAAAAAATTCTTTTTAACGGAAGTAATAAGAGTATTGAAGAGCTTGAAATGGCTGTTGATAATAATATAGGACGAATTTCCGTTGATAATTTTTTGGAACTTGCACTTCTGGATAATATTTTGAAAACAAAAAATAAAACACAGGATATTTTGCTAAGAATTACACCCGGAATAGAATGTCATACACATGAGTATATTCAGACCGGACATTTGGATAGTAAATTTGGCTTTGATTTGACACAATTGGATGAAGTCTTTGAATTATTGAAAGAAGAATATACTTCCCTGAATGTTAAGGGGTTGCATGCTCATATCGGTTCGCAAATATTTGAAACGCAGGTTTATTATGATGAAATTCAGGTTATTTGCGAACAATTCAGAAAAATTAAAGATAAATACGGAATAGAATTGACTGAAATGAATATTGGCGGTGGTCTCGGGGTTACATATACCGAGGAGGATGCACCTCCGTCAACATACAAAATTGCAGAAGTTATAATATCTTCAATAAAAGACGGTATGAAAAAATATAATTTATCCGAACCGACAATATTTATTGAACCCGGAAGAAGCATTGTTGCAACAGCCGGCTGTACTCTTTATACGGTAGGTTCTTCAAAGCAGGTTCCAAACGGGAAAAAATATATTGCAGTAGACGGCGGGATGGCCGATAATCCGAGACCTGCCATGTATCAGGCAATATACAGAGCTGTTATTGCAAATAATGTTGAAAATAATGATAAAGAAAATGTAACAATTGCGGGAAGATTTTGTGAGTCAGGTGATATTCTTATAAAAGATATCGAATTACCGAAAACCGCTGAGGGTGATATTCTTTGCGTATTTAACACCGGAGCGTACGGATATTCTATGTCAAGTAATTATAATCGTGTGTTAAAACCTTCAATGGTATTGGTAAATAATGGAAAATCTGATATTATTATAAAGAGAGAAAGTTATGATGATTTAATAAGTCATGACATTATTCCGGAAAGATTGCAGTAAGGGGGTATTTTTTGGACTTCTTAATAGGAATGTTTGGCTCACGAATTGATGAACTCATCTTTAATTTTAATTGGATGAGTATTGCGGAGCTGTTGATTATTGTATTTATGATACTTCCTATTTATTGGAGGTTTATTAAACATTCTTCGTCAAGAAAACTTTTTAATGGTGTTGCAAGTATCTTCTTTATGTATATTTTTTCAAGATTTTTAGTTTCCATAAATTTATTTATTTTGGGAAGATTTTTGGAAGGTGTCAGTTTAATTCTCTTGTTCTCTTTGGTTGTAATTTTCCAGCCGGAATTAAGAAGATTTTTAGGATATTTGGGGCAACCCGGGTTTATACAAAAAACTTTCTTTGCTCCGCAAAAGGAAGAGGTACATCAAACTGATTTTGTTAAGGAGCTTTCTGATGCAATAAAATATTTAAGTAAGTCTAAGATTGGTGCTTTAATGGTTATTCAGGATACTGAGGATATGACTGCATATAGCGGCATCGGGACAAAAATATTTTCGGCAATTTCAAGTGAACTTATTTTGACGATTTTTCACCCGAATACGGCTTTACATGATGGTGCAATGATTTTGACTCCGCAAAAAATTGTTGCAGCAGGTGTCTTGCTCCCTTTAACTGAAGATCCTGAACTCAGTTGGCAATATGGTACACGACATAGAGCTGCAATCGGTATCACTGAAATTTCGGATGCAACTTGTATTGTTGTTTCTGAGGAAACCGGTTTTGTTTCATTTGTAAAGAACGGAAGTCTTAGAAAAATTGATACAATTGAAAATTTGAATATTGAATTAAGTAAATTAATAGTACCGACAGATAATAATAGGAAAAAGAAACAAAAGAAAAATGAAGAAAATAGCACTAATTCTTGATTCCTTAAACAGAATTTTCCCAAAAGACGGTAATATTCATGGCGGTGCAAATCGTGTTGGAAAATATTTAATCGAATACTTTTCGTCACTTCCCGATGTTCAGTTGGATATAATTTGCGGTCGTTCAAATATTGAAAAACCGGAAAAAGTAAATCAAATATTTTGTTTTGATTTTTGTCCCTTTAGTGATATGACAGGTTTTTTTGAAAAGGCTAAAGAAATCATTGATGCAAACAATTACGATGAAGTTTTAACAAATGATTTGTTCTCTCCTTTTGGTGACGTAATTGTACATTCTCATACACTTATGTATAAAAATAAAAATTGCAAAAATATTTTTGAAAGAATTTATTTGAATTTTTCAAGAAAAAAACGGATAAAGAATTTTAAAGAGAATTTCAAAAATAAAGACAGAAAAATTTTTACCGTATCAAATATATTAAAACAAGATTATATAGATAATCTTGGCTTTGATAAAGATAATGTTTTCGTTGTTTACCCCGGAGTTGACCAAAGAGAAAAACCAATATTTAAACAACAGGAAATTTTTACGTTTGGAATAGTAGCAGGAAATGCGATAAATAAGGGCGGTTACTTATTTATGATTGTTATTTTTCTGATGAAATTAATGCGTAAAAAATTTAAGGCAAAAATGATTGTGGCAAAATCAAATCATATTTCTTGTGCGGGTTTTTTCTTAAAGATGCTGAATATTAGTGATAAAATTGAAGTTTTGTCAGAACAGGTGACAATGGATGATTTTTATAACCAAATTGACTGTCTTGTTGTTCCTTCAATAAATGAAACGTTTGGACTTGTGGTAACAGAAGCTGCAACTTACGGAAAACCATCAATAGTTACACATACCGTAGGTGCATCAGAAATATTAAGAAATGGTGGAAGCGGTTTTATATTTAGAAGGACGTCATGTTTAATTAATTCAATCCTTAATCTATATAAAGTAATGACAGGTGTACTTCGTATTCCTTGCGAAAAATTTGAGAAAATTTCCAATAATGCTTATGAAGTATCAAAGCAATTTCTTTGGGATGATTATTCAAGAGCAATAGCAGAAGTCTTGAAACTTAATATTTAACAATGTTTTGTAATATCTTAGCATAAAAAATTATCTAATTTTCCAAAAGTATGGTATAACTATATTGGTAGTCTGTGGAGTAAATCATGTCGAAAGATACCGAAAATGTAATCTCTTATTTAGAGACATTTCACAAAGTTATTGAAGAAACTAATAAATCCGATAAAAAACATTTGGTTTTGTTGGTTGATGACGAACCGAACAACTTGGCTTTATTGAGACGCACATTACATTCAAAGTTTGATATTCTTACTGCATCTAATGGTCAAGAGGCACTTGATATTGTCAAAGAAAAAGGTAAAGAAATTTCTCTTATTGTAAGTGATCAAAAAATGCCGATTATGCAGGGAACGGAATTTCTTTCACAAGTTAATGAAAGGTATCCTAATATTGTAAAAATACTGTTAACTGGTCATTCTGATATGGATATTCTTCTTGACAGTATTAATAAATGCAACTTATTTCAATATATTTTCAAGCCTTTTGAGCCTGACGAACTGCTTATAATAATCAAAAGCGGTATTGAAATTTTTGATTTGGAACAAAATAAACAGAAAATGCTTAGGGATTTAAAAGAGTTATTCTATACGACAATAAAATCAATTGCCGCAGCTCTTGATGCAAAAGACAGTTATACACATGGACATTCTTTAAGAGTGACTTTGTATTCTTTAATTTTGGCAAAATATATGGAAAATATTGATGAAAAATTCAAAGAAGAATTAGAAACGGCAGGACTTTTGCATGATATAGGCAAAATTGGTATTGCAGAAAATATTTTATGCAAACCCGGTAAATTATCCGAAGAAGAATTTAATATTATCAAAACTCACCCCGAAAAAGGTAAAAGACTTTTAAATAACATTAAAAAATTGAATTGTGTGTCAGAATGGTTAAATTCGCACCATGAAAGATGGGACGGAAAAGGTTATCCAAAAGGTTTGCAAGGAGAGGAAATACCTATTTCCTCAAGGATTATTGCCATTGCCGATACTTATGATGCAATGACTTCAAGTCGTTCATACCGACAGGCACTTTCTCATGAGGTGGCACGGGATGAAATTTTGAAGTCCAGAGGCACACAATTTGACCCTTCATTAGTTGATATTTTTGAAAAAGCGGAATCCGAATTTGCTGTTGCTAAAAATGACCCTGAAACTTATTACAAGCAAATGAGCATTTTAAGGCAATATATTTCTCAGGATGAGGCTGATTTGTCGAAAAAGATATATTAAAATATCTCAAAACATTTGTTATTGTTATGTTTTTCGTAAAATTATTGAATTATTCTTAAAATAATACTATTATTAGAGATGTAACAATTAATAAAACCATGTAGGAGTTCATATATATGGCAGAGAGTAAGAGTTTAAATGAAGAAAATCAACAAAAAACTACTGACCAAATGATTGGGGCAAAAATTTTGCTCGAATGTTTGAGAAAAGAAGGTGTGGACGAAATTTTCGGATACCCCGGCGGTGTGGTATTGCATATATATGATGAACTCTATAAGTGTGATTTTATTAAGCATTATTTGGTTCGTCATGAACAGGCTGCAATTCATGCGGCAGAAGGTTATGCAAGAGTCACCGGCAAAGTAGGTGTTGCAATAACAACATCCGGTCCGGGAGCTACAAATGCTGTTACGGGTATTGCTAATGCTTATCTTGACGGATATCCGATAGTCGTTTTAACCGGACAGGTTTCTGTTGACTTAATCGGGAATGATGCTTTTCAGGAAGCAGATATAGTAGGTATTACACGTTCTTGTTGCAAGCATAATTATCTTGTTAAAGATTTAAAAGATTTGCCGCGAGTAATAAAAGAGGCTTTCCATATTGCTCAAACAGGCAAGCCGGGTCCTGTTGTTATAGATTTACCTAAAAATATTTTGACTCAAAAAATGAAATTCAAATATCCCGAAAAACTTTCATTACCCGGATATAATCCTACATATACGGGACACCCCCGTCAAATTTTGAATGCATTGAAGATGTTGTATGATGCAAAAAGACCTGTGATTATATCAGGCGGTGGTGTTGTTGCTTCAGGTGCAAGCCAAGAATTGACAGAACTTGCAAGATATTTACACATTCCCGTTACAAATACGTTAATGGGTATCGGTACTTTTCCTGCCGATGATAAACTTTCTCTCGGTATGTTAGGTATGCACGGAAATTATTGGGCAAATTATGCGGTTCAAAATTGCGATGTGCTTCTTGCTGTCGGAACAAGATTTAATGACAGAATTACAGGTTGTCTAAAGAAATTTTGTGCTGATTCAAAGGTAATTCATATTGATATAGATCCTTGCTCTATCAGTAAAAATGTACCTGTTGATATTCCGATTGTCGGTGATGCAAAAAATGTTTTGGCAGGCATGTTGGCACAGGCTCACAAGAAAGAACATGAATTTAATGTTGATTTAAAAGACCAATGGTTTGCTCAAATTGACGAATGGAAGCAGCACAGAGCAATGCCTGTTGTAAATTCCGATAAAATTTCACCGCAAACAGTAATTCAAAAAATTTACGATATAACAAAAGATATTGACCCTATTATTTGTACGGAAGTCGGACAGCATCAAATGTGGACGGCGCAACTTTACAAGTTTAATGAACCAAGAAAGTTTTTAACATCAGGCGGTTTGGGAACAATGGGTTTTGGTTTTCCTGCTGCAGTCGGTGCTGCCGTTGCTAAAAAAGATAAAACAGTTATAAATATAGCAGGTGATGGCAGTATTCAAATGAATATTCAGGAATTTATGACTTGTGTTGATTATGATTTGAATGTAAAAGTTTTTGTTATAAATAACGGATATCTCGGTATGGTTCGTCAATGGCAGGAAAAAATTTATGGCAAGCGTTTTTCCCAAACACATATAACAAGCCCTGATTTTGTTAAACTTGCTGATGCATACGGTATATTAGGTATGAGAGTTGAAAAAGACGAAGAAATTGAACCTGCCATAAGAAAGGCCATTGAACACCATGGACCTGTTATTGTTGACTTTGTTGTTGAACCTTTCGAAATGGTTTATCCTTGGGTACTTGCAGGTGATCCGATAAACAAAGTTTTACTTTCAAATGATGTAGTAGATGCACCGTAGGAGGACTGAAAAATGAAGCATACTTTATCGGTTTTGGTACAAAATGAAGCAGGTGTTCTGTCCAGTCTTTCCGGACTTTTTAGCGGCAGAGGTTATAATATCGAAAGTTTAACCGTTGCACCTACTATTGATAATGAATATTCAAGAGTTACCATAGTTACTTCAGGTGATGAGAAAGTTATTGAGCAAATTTGTAAGCAATTACACAGACTTATTTATACTCTTAAAGTTGCGGAAATTTCCAATGATAATTCCGTATCAAGAGAACTCGTTTTGCTTAAAGTTACCGCAAAAGACGAGGACAGGTCTGAAATTTTAAGAATTGCGGAAATTTTTGAAGCAAAAATCGTTGATGTTTCGCCAAAGACTTATACGCTTCAAATAGTTGGTGATCAATCAAAAGTTCAGGCTGTTATTGAACTTTTAAGACCGTTAGGAATAAAAGAAATAGTCCGTTCAGGATTAGTTGCGATTACTAAAGAAACGCAATTTATGGTGAATGGAAAATAAAAAGGAGATAGAAATTATGACAACAGACACTCAGTTGAAAATTTACTACGACAAAGACATTGACACATCAAAACTTTTAAATAAAAAAGTTGCGGTTGTAGGATATGGTTCTCAAGGTTATGGTCAAACTTTAAACCTTAGAGATTCAGGTGTAAATGTAAAATCTGCACTTCGTCCGGATGGAGCTTCCGCTAAAAAGGCAAAAATGGAAGGACTTGATGTATTAAGTATTGAAGATGCCGTTCAATGGGCTGATGTTATTCAGATATTAATTCCTGATGAAATTCAGGCTGAAGTTTATGAAAAACAAATAAAACCATACTTGAGAGCAGGACAATATTTGTGTTTCTCTCATGGTTTTAATATTCACTTTGGTAAAATTGTTGCACCACAAGATGTAAATGTTATTATGGTTGCACCAAAAGGACCCGGACATACAGTAAGAAGCCAATATCAGGAAGGTAAAGGTGTTCCTTGTTTGGTTGCCGTTGAACAAAATCCGTCAGGTGATGCAAAAGAAGTTGCTTTAGCCTATGCAGCATTAATCGGCGGTGCAAGAGCCGGCGTTATTGAAACATCATTCAGAGAAGAAACCGAAACAGACTTATTCGGAGAACAGGCTGTTCTTTGCGGTGGTTTGACTTCACTTATTCAAGCAGGTTTTGAAACTCTTGTAGAAGCAGGTTATTCACCTTATATGGCATACTTTGAATGTTGCCACGAAGTTAAATTAATTGTTGATTTGATTTTCCAAGGCGGTATTGCAGATATGAGATATTCTATTTCCAATACTGCAGAATACGGCGACTTTGTTAGCGGTCCTAAAGTAATCAGCAAAGAAGCAAAAGACGCTATGAAAGGTGTTTTGAAAAGAATACAAGACGGTTCTTTTGCAAACGAATTTGTTGCTGACTGTAAAGCAGGTTATCCTAAGATGAATGAATTTAGAAAAGAATCACAAGCTCACTTGATTGAAAAAGTCGGTGGCGAACTTCGTTCCAGAATGTCTTGGGGTGGCGGTAACAAAATCGTTGACCGTTCAAGAAACTAATTAAAAGATAAAATGTTAAAAGAAGAAGTCCTTATTGATTTAAGGACTTCTTCTTTATTTAAAAATATTCAATTAAGAGAGCAGGCTTAAAAGTTCACTGCCGTACAAATCTTCTGCCGCTGCTTTGGCTGCTGCCGGTAATAATTCAGCATTTTTATCATTTCTTAATGAGTTAACGGCCACTTGTGTAGAAACTTTTTTCGGGTTACCTCTAAATATGTTTTTTAAGAAAAATATTAATTTATCGCCTTTTAACGGCGTGACTGTGAGCTTTATTGCAGGTTCTCCTATTATTGCATTGCCCATTTGTTTTATTGGAATTGATGAATCAGAAACATAAATATCACAATATTCTGCAATTCCTCTTAAACCGTCCAATGCAGGCTCAAGAAATTTTTTGGCATGATCTGTGTCAATTTTCCCTAATTTAATGCCTTGAAATGTGTTATTGTTGTCATGATTTTGAATTTGCATGTATTCTCCTTTTTGATAATTTTCTAATATTAAATTAATGAAAATATTTTTTTGCTATAACTATTGAAAATTCAGATGTACATTTGGTATTTTCGGACCGCCGTATTTCAGATAAAGTTTGATAAATTCTCTCGGGATACATATTCCCTGCATAAGATATGCGTATACTTCCGCTACCATTTCAGCTTTCCCCATATATGCATATGCTCCTATTTTAAACATATCTTCTTTTTTAACTTTGTATACATCACTTGTATTAGAGTCAGAAATAATGCTGTTAAATATTTCAGGATTTTGATAAATATGATTAAAGTGTCCAATTTCGTGAAATAAATCATGGAATATACTTCTTTGTATATGTTTTTGGTTTTCCTGAGTGTAGTGATTTTTTACTTTTAATTTTTCAAAATAATTTAATCTTCTGAAGTATTCAGGTGAAATATTATGCTCCAATAATGTTCTGTCTTCCGTAACATTCGGGTTAATACACAATACTTTTTTACCTTTTTTTATGTAAACAGCCTGAACTGCATATCTGCGTGGTCTTTCTTCAATAATATCGGGTAAAATTATATCTCCTTCGGTCTTATTGACTAAAATACTCATACCCTTATTTACGTAATTGGCAATATTTATATCTTGTACGTTAAATTCCTGTATCCCAAAATTATCTTTGGCAAATTTAGCAGCCTCTTCTATATTTTCAGCTTTTTTAAAAATTACGGATTTGGGAAGCTTAAATTCAGCATCTTCTATTTTGTAATGAGTTTCTTTCTTGGGGAAAAATAAATTTTTAAGTTTTTGCCATGCTGATATTGTTTCTTGAGCTTTATTTATTTCAAATGTATCACAAGAAATCCTTTCATTTCCTTTGAATGTATTTTGAGAAATGATTTTATGTGTATTAAGATTTATACTGACCGAAGTAATTTTCATTGTCCAATAGCGTTTGTTATCTTTTATTTTAAAATTTAAAAATATAAAATTTGCCAGTATAAAAATTAATTTTTGGACTTTTTAAATTTTCTCATTGTATAATATTCATATTAGAACTTTAGAGATTATTTTATGAAAAAAATTATAATTTTTACCATATTTTTACTTTCATTGATTTTTGCGACAAATGTGCAAGCAAAAGAATTGCAGTTTGCCCAGTTTTCTGATATTCACTTGTCTTTGGATGAAAGTAACGGTCGTGGTGTAGCGAGTGCGGAGATTGCCGAAAATATGAAACTTGCCATAAAAGAGATTAATAAAAACAGAGATATAAAGTTTGTTGTATTTACCGGTGATAATATTGATAAAGCCGAAAGGGAAGCCCTTATTCAATTTTTCAAGTTGGCTAACAAACTTCATAAACCATATTATGTCGTGATAGGAAATCACGAAGTTTTCAGATATAAAAGGTTTGATAAAAAAGATTATATGCATACTGTTTGGTGGAAACATTGGCAAATGTTGGGTAAAAAACCAAGTTATGTATTCAAACCTAAAAAAGAACTCGTGTTCATTGTCGTTGACGGTGCAAACGAACTGATGCCTTCACCAAGCGGATATTTTAAACCTGAAACATTGGAATGGCTTGATAAGAAATTGAAAAAATATAAAAATAAAAAAGTTGTTTTGGTTCAGCATTTCCCATTGGTTCCTCCTGTTAAGAAAAAATCTCATGATACGGTAGATGCGGATAAGTATTTTCAGGTTATTAACAGTTATGACAATGTTATTGCAATTGTTTCAGGGCATTTTCACGCAAATAATTTCATATACAGAAAAGGTATTTATCACTTGAGTGCGCCTGCTTTTCTTGAAAAACCCCATGAATACAAGATTATAAAAATAGAATATGAACCAAAATATTTGTTTTCAAGTCCTGCAGAATTTTCTATCAGCCAAGAGTTGGTTCCTACAATTAAGGATTACAATCCTGATGCGGAAAATGATGCTATTAGCGAGCAAAATGAAAATGCTGAAACCCAAGATAGTCAAAATGATATAAGTATAATGGAGGAAAAAAATTAATGTTTGATTTTGAAAATTTCCTTAAACAGATAACGCAAATGGATGTTTCTGATATTCACTTAAGAGTTGGCGAAGTTCCCGCAGTCAGAAAAAACGGAGAAATAATTAAAACCAATATACCTCCATTGTCTAAACCTGAAATGGATGCAATTGTAGACACTATTTTCCCGCCTGAAAAAAGAAAAGATTTGGATAATATTTTTAATTTTGACTTTTTATATGAATTACCTGATGTTTCAAGATTTAGGGTTAACTATGCACGTGCTAAGCAAGACCCTATGTTGGTGCTTAGGATAGTTCCCTATGAAGTACCTTCTTTGGAAGAAAAAAACTTGCCTGCTGTATTGAAAAAGATTTGTGATGCTGAAAATGGTATTGTTTTTGTAACAGGTCCGACAGGTTCAGGTAAATCAACAACATTAGCGGCTATGCTTGATTATATTAACAAAAATTATGCAAAGCACATTATTACTTTGGAAGACCCTATTGAATATCTTCACAATAACAGTAAATCTGTTTTTTCTCAAAGGCAAATTGGTGTTGATACGGAAGATTTTAATGTTTCTTTAAAATATGCTTTGAGGCAAGATCCGGATATTATATTAATTGGTGAAATCAGAGATAAAGAAACGGCAAAATTAGCTTTGAATGCTGCAGAAACAGGGCACTTGGTATTTACTACACTTCATACTAAAGACAGTATTCAAACGATTAATCGTATTGTAAATATGTTTGAACCTCACGAAAGAGAAATGATAAGATTAGAATTAGCACAAGTATTAAGAGCAACAGTTGCTCAAAAATTATTGGTTACAGCGAACCATGAGGGCAGAGTTCCTGCTTTTGAAATTTTGGTTGCAACTCCTGCTATTGTTGATTATATTGCAAAGGACAAACTTGATGAAGTTTATACTTTATTAAAAGAAGGTAAATACTCCGATATGGTAACTTTAAATATGTATCTGATGGGACTTTTGAAAAGCAAGTTGATTTCAAAAGAAACTGCACTTGCTGCAGCAGAAAACAAAACAGAGTTAACCCACATGATAAAAGGTACTTATCATGGTACTGCTGAATGATTACAAGTTTGAAATTTCAATTAACCTTTTTATTGTTTCATTATAAGAGCATTTTTCGTCAATAGATTGTGCTAAAAATTCATTAATTATTGGATTAAGCTCAATAGCCTTGTCTATTTCAGAATCAGTTCCTTTTACGTATGCACCTATATTGATAAGGTCTGAGTTTTTTTGGTAAAGTGCTAAAAAATTTCTTATTTTTGCAGCGGCTGTCTTATGTTCTTTTGTTGTTATATCATTCATAACACGACTTATGCTTTGCAAAACATCAACCGCAGGATAGTGGTTTTTGTGTGCTAAATCTCTCGACAACATTATGTGTCCGTCAAGAATACTTCTCGCTGTATCAGAAATTGGTTCGTTAAAGTCATCGCCTTCGACTAAAACTGTATAAAGACCCGTAATTGTTCCTTTTTCTCCTGCACCTGTTCGCTCCATAAGTCTGGGCATCATAACAAAAACTGATGGTGTATAGCCTCTTGTTGCAGGAGGTTCTCCAATGGCTAGACCGATTTCACGTTGAGCCATTGAAATACGAGTCATTGAATCAAGCATGAACAATACATCATGCCCGCAATCTCTAAAATATTCGGCAATTGCAGTTGCAACAAATGCCGCTTTTATTTTTACCAAAGAAGGTTGCTCACTTGTTGCAACAACTACTACCGAGCGTTTCAACCCTTCTTCTCCTAAAGAGTTTTCAATAAATTCTCTGACTTCTCTGCCACGTTCACCGATTAATGCGATTACGTTCATGTCAGCGGTTGTATTTTTGGCTATCATTGCCATTGTTGTGCTTTTGCCGACACCTGAGCCTGCAAAAATACCCATACGCTGACCTTTCCCAACAGTCATAAATCCATCAACAGACCTTATTCCCAATGATAATGGTTCATCTATTCTTTTTCTTGACAGCGGGTTAATATTTTGCCCCGAAGTAGAATAATATTTGTTTGATTTTATTTCAATATTTGTATCTATCGGTACCCCGAGACCATCAAGTACACGACCCAATAATTCGTGTCCTACTTGAATTTTCATTGGAGAACCTGTACTTATTACTATTGATCCCGGTTTTAAACCTTCCATATTACCAAGTGGCATAAGCTGAATTATATTATCCTTAAAACCGACAACTTCAGCTTTAACAGGTTCGGATCCGGTATCAGGATATATGTAGCATAAATCTCCGATACTTGATGACGGACCGTCAGCTTCTATGACAAGTCCTATTATTCTTATGACTTTTCCGATTTCATTCATTGACTGAGTATCGGAAATAATATTTTTATACTTTTCTATATTAATCATTTTTTTTGATTTTTTCTGTTTTTTCGGTTATTTTGGTTTCTATTTCTTCATTAATCACATTGTGTTCTCTTTTATCAATCAAAAGTGTTCTTGCCAATGTTTCAAGTTGTGTGGATATTCTTGCATCAATTCTTGAATTTACAGATTCAACAACTACACCGTCAGCTGAAATAGCTTTATCTTGTATTATTTTTATTTGACCGATATCATCAATGGTTTGTTCTAATTCCGGTGTAAGAGCTCTTATGTACTCAACAATTTTAGGGTTAACTACGAGTTTTATGTTTTCTTTTTCTTTCAATAGTGAAAGTGCTGTTTGTGTCATATTTTTTACTGCATTAATATCATTATCAAATTTTACTCTTACAATTTTTTCGGCAATCAAAAGTGCCAGCTCTAAAATTTCTGTTTCTGATGAAAATACAATCTCGTTTTTGACTTCAAATGATGCTCCGGCAAGAACATTAAGGGCATTGAGTTGCATAGCATAATCGGATTTCAGTTTTTCAAGCCCTTCATTATAACCTGCCTCAAAACCTTGTTTTTGACCTTGATTTTTTGCTTCGTTCTCAATATTTTCTTTTTCTGTATTTGCATTGGCTATAATTTTTTCTGCGTCTAAAACTCCTTTGGCTTTTATTTCTTCAGCAGTTTTTTGTGCATCTCCAATTATAGTATCTTTTTTAGACAGCAAATCACTCATTGTTTTTTGTATTTCAGCAAGCTCTTGTTTTTTTTCGTTAATTTCATTTTGCAGCTTTTCTTTTTGTTTGGTCAGGGTGCTAACTGTTTCTTCTTCGGTTTCACCGGACAGAACGAAGGATTCCCCGTACTTAATTGACTCACTCTGTATTCTTTTATACGATGTACTCATCTTCTGCTCCGGATCTCATAATTACAATTTCACCAGAAGATTCTAAAGCACGAAGAACGGCAACAATCTTTGTTTGGGCTTCTTGAACTTCTTTAGTACGAACAGGTCCCATGTATTGCATATCATCTTTGAGCATTTCTCCGGCTCTCTCAGACATGTTTTTGAAAATTTTATCTCTGACTTCATCATTGGCACCCTTAAGAGCTAATGCAAGTTCCCTTGTATCAATTTCACGTAAAATACGTTGAATTGAGCGATCATCGAGAAGAATGATATCTTCAAATACAAACATGAGTTCTCGAACTTGTTCTGCGAGTTCAGGACTTTGATGTTCAAGTGTTTCAATGATGAGTTTCTCGGTAGGACGGTCTGCTCTGTTGATGATATTTGCTAAAGATTCAACTCCGCCTGCTTTTGAAAAGTCCTGAGTAACAACCGAAGAAAATTTCTGTTCAACAATTTTTTCCACATCACTTAAGATTTCAGGATTTGTTCTATCCATTTCGGCAATTTTTATTGATACTGCCGCTTGAATTTTTGGTGGTAGTGCATTCAAGACTTGTGCTGCTTTATCCGGTTTTAAATATGCCAAAACTAAAGCAATAAGTTGCGGATTTTCATTTTGGAATGAACTTGCAAGTTGCGCAGGGTCCGCATTATTGAAAAATTCAAACGGATTAGAATGCATAGAAGAAACTAATTTATTTAAAAGAAATTGAGAGCGTTCAGTTCCATACACATTATCCAATAACTTTTCCGCATAATTGATACCGCCTAATGATAAGTAACTGCTTGCCTGAAACAAAGAATAAAATTCTTCCAAAACTTCATCAAGAGCTTCTGGCGGAACTTTATTCAAGTTTGCAATTTCCATTGTTATCTGTTCAATAATATCATCATCTGCTATATTTTTAAGAATTTCAGATGCCGTATTCGGACCCAAAACAATTAGTAGGGCTGCAACTTTTTTTATATTCGGCATTGACTGAAAATCTACCATATCCTTAATCCTTAATAAATGACATTAATAATCTTGAAGCATCTGCAGGGTTAGATAAAATCATGTTGTTTAACTGTGATTTCATCATTTCCAGTTCCGGAGCCAGTTTAGCTTCCAGCATTGGCAAATTAGAACCCTCGACCAATTTTTGAGATTCTTGAGCCAATTTTTCAAGCTCTGCTTCTTGTTGTGAAAAATCATCGGCGTAATCTGACGGGTATTCCCCGTTTGAAGAAATAACGCTACCTTCATAAGTTTTTTTCAATACACTTTTTATCATAAATATTGCGGCAAGTCCAAGAATTAATACTATTGCTAATGGACCCACTTTTGTCAACCAAAATTCAAGATTTGCTTCTGTTTCAACGTTTTTGGCAAGTTGTTGTGCTGCAATCTTTTCTTCATCAAATGAGGTAAACTGCATACTTGTAATTTTTACGATATCGCCTCTTTCGGTATCAGCACCGGCAGCAGAAATTGCTAAATCTTGTAGTTCTTTTGTTTCTTCTTCCGTAAGGATTTTGTTAATAGCAATTGCAACTGTCATTCTTTTCAATGAACCTGGTGCATATACCACTTGCTTTATTTCTTTAGAAACATTGTAAGTATTGTAATTTTTGGTTTTATTATAGTTCATTGTTTTTTCGTTTATATTAGCTTCTGAACGTTCAGAAGCATTATTTGGTTTGTTTGTACCTTTGTCATAAACTTCCTGTTCGTTTTGAGAAGAAGCTAAAACTCCTTCTGCTGAACCTTCTACGGGAATGTATTTCTCAATAGTTGCTCTTGCGCTGTCGAAATTCATATCGGCACTGACTTCAACAGAAACATTTTCGTTGCCTACTATTCTTTCAAGAACTTTGGTTACCTTTTTGGCAGTATTTTTTTCAAATGATGCTTTGTATTGTTCTATGTCATTTGAGTTTTTACTGATTTCTTCGCTTAAAACAGTTCCGTTTTGGTCACTTACAAAAACTTTTTCGGGTTTTAAACGAGGAATTGAATATGCAACAAGGTTTTTAATTGATTTAACCTGTTCTGTTTTTAATCTTACACCCGGCGCTAAAACAAGCATAACTGATGCTGATGGTTCTTCATCGTTATTTGCAAAAACTGAGCGTTCAGGTTCTGCAATTTGTACTCTGACTTTTTGAACGCCGTTGATTCTTTCAATTGTTCTTGTTATTTCTCCTTGAAAAATTCTTTGTTTAGTTAATTTGTTTTGAAAATCTGTTGCTCCAAGTTGAACTTTATCCAATAATTCAAAACCGGGAGAACTGTCGGTAATCATATCATTTTCCGCAACGAATAGTCTTAATTCTTCTTTTTGATTAAGAGGAACTAATATTGCTTTTTTATCATCGGACAGCTTATATTGATATCCGTTTTTCTTTAAGCTTTCTGTAATAGCGACAACATCTTGGTCCTGTAAATCACTATATAAAACTGACCAATTAGGTTCTGTTGTTTTTGCAACAAAAAATGTTAATGCTCCGACCATTGCTACAAAAATCACGCAAAAGACAAGTTTTTGAGGTAATTCTAAGCCACTCCATAATTTTTTTATATCTTCCCCAATCATTTTAACGTAATTATTCAAAACTCTTATTTCCCCTTTAGTCTTTAATTATATTGTACCTTGTTTTTTTTTGTAATCAAAAATGTTAATTTTAGTAAATTAAAATTGCATTCTTGTAATTTCTTTGTATGCGGAAATGACTTTATTCCTTAATTGTGTTGCCATTTCCAATCCCATTTGTGCTTTTTGGGATGCAATCATAACAGAGTGAATATCAATATTTCCGCCTGATGCAAAAAATTCCTGAGCATCTTCTGCAGAACGTTGTAAATTGTTAACATTTTGAATACCATCATTAATAGCGTGACTTAATGATTTGTAGAAATTGTCAGTTGAAGTAACATCACCTGTTGACGCTACTTTATTTACATTAAGTGCATCTAAATCACTTATTGTTTCTGCATCTAATTTCATATCAGAAATTTTTGGTATATCAAAACTCACTTGTCCTTTGAGTACACCGTTTTCGTCTAAAGTTCCGAACTTACCTAATTCCATTCCGTTTTGCATTGACATTTTGTTAAATTCTGTCATCGGGTTAAAACTTGAAAATTCACCTATCTGCATTTATCATTGTCCTATCTTTAAAGCGTTATTAATCATTGTTTTAGCAGCTTCAATTGAAGCAACATTGGCTTCATAAGCTCTGCTTGCCATCATCATATCGACCATTTCCGTAACTACGTTAATATTTGGCATTTTTACAAAACCATCTGCATCAGCATCAGGATGTGATGGATCATAAACTGTTTTGTAAGAGTTTTTATCTTCTTCTATCTCAGTAACTTTTACCCCGTCTGAAATTAAAGGAGAATCAAATGAAACATACCCTTTCATAACCATTGTTCCTGTTTGTGAATCATATTGTGGCGTAGCTGTTTGTGTTGGCAAAACAGGACCTTTTTTTGCTTCATTATACATAGCTGCAAAAGTTATAGATTTTCTTTTGTATGGATTGATTTCGCCATTTTCATCTCTGGTCGTATTAACGTTTGCTATATTGCTTGATATAGCATCCATTTGTAATCTTTGTGCATATAAGCCTGTTGCACTAATATCTAAAGAATTAAAACTCATTATAATGTACCTGCTGATTTAATCTGTTCTAACAATCTTAAGAAATATTTACCTTCCATTTGGGCGATAACATTGTATCTTGAAGCATTTTTTGAAAGTTCAACCATTTCTGTTTCCATATTAACGTTATTTCCGTTTGAAATTATCGGAGAATCTGTATCTATAACGGTGTCAGGTTCATAATTAGCAAAAGAGTTTGATTTTAATAATATATCGGCTTGAGTAAAATTAACGCTCAACGGAAGTTTAGAATTTTGAACCTTTACAGATTCTTTTATGTTTTCAAGTTCAACAATATTTTGAAGTTGATCTTCAAATACAACATCACTTCTTGTGTAATTGGCAGTCTGAGCGTTGGCAATGTTGGCAGTAATCGCATTATGTCTTGCGCTTAAACCGTCAAGTGCTTTCTCCATTATTTTAGCTGTTCTGCTAATTGTAAAATCCATCTCTTTTCTCCCGAGTTATTTTAAATTAATTTGGAACTCACAACCTTCTTGGCTGTTAGAAATTAAAGTTAATTCACCGTTGTGTTTTTCAATGATTTTTTTTGAAAGTGATAAGCCGATTCCGCTTCCGCCATCTTTTGTCGTAAAATATGCTCTGAAAATTTTAGGAAGAATATCTTCAGGTATGCCGTTTCCTTCATCCTTGATTTTTATAACGATTTCATCATCAATTCTGTCTAAAATAACGAAAACGTTTTTCCCTTCAGCAGTTGCTTCCAAAGCATTTTTAAGCAGATTTAACAATACCTGATAAATTTTATGTTTATCTATCTCAATAGCAACTTCGTCACATTTTACTGCTAAAGATAAACCTACTCCTTTTTGCTTAAATGACGGAAGTGCGAATTCGACTACTGTTTCAACTAAATTATTTATGTTTTCCGTTTGTTTATTTAATTTAAAATCGTGTGAATAATTAGACATTTCACTTAAAGTGTTTTCAATAGTTTCAAGAGTATTGTTTATTACAACAGATGCTCTTTCTACTGCGTCAAACGATTCATTATCACCTTTATGATTTTTAATTTTTTCAACATGTCCTGATAATATTTTGCTGTAAACACCCATCATTCCAACAGGATTTCTTAGTTCGTGAGAGTAATTCCTGAGAATGTTTCTAACATCTTTTTCTTCCAAAACATTGTAATTAGTTATTTCGGAATCGGCACATATCAAATCACGCTGATAATCTTCAACTTTTAAAAGTAATTTATTTAAAATCGTATCAAACATTATATTTCCGCGTCTGTCGAGGTTAAAATGTTCAACTTCTTTGACTACACAAGAGAAAGATTCCTGTTGTTTCATTTTATCGAAAATATTATTTATAATACCGGAATTTAAAGAAGTGCAGGCATTCAAAAACCCTTTAGTATCCGTGGGAGCCCACGCAAGTATAACTGAAAATCTTTCTGAAAATATTAACAAATAATCTTCTTCAAAAATATTTGCATCTTCACTTAAAATGTTGAAGTTGTTATATTTGCTGTTATTTAGATAGCTGAAGATTTTTGCATTTGAGTATGATAATCTTGTTAAAATACTGTCAATATTATCGAGTGTTGAAGATTTTAAAATAATGATACTTTCACTTCTTACGTCCATTACTGTTTCCAAAAGTGTTTTGAACAAACTTGCAACTGTTTGTTTTACAAACATATTCGGATAATTTTCAAACAATGGAAATATTGAGCTGTTTTTTACTATGTTATTCATTATACTCTGCCCTGCTACCTTTTCATCCCGTTATTATACTGCAACTTTCACTCTTGTGGTTCTTGTTTTGTTTAATAAGCCGTTGTTTATTGCATATAAAACAGCTTGTGTTTTATCAGAAACCTGTAATTTTTGGAAAATATTATTTACGTGAGTTTTAACTGTTGTATCACTGATAAATAATCTTGTTGCAACTTCTTTGTAAGAAATACCTTCTGTTAAAAGTTCAAGAACTTCTTCTTCACGTTGAGTTAAGTAATTTAATAAGTTGTCTTCATTGTTCAATATTGATTGTTCTTCTTCCTGAGCTTTTTGGAAATAATCAAAGAATTTTGATGCGATAACTGATGGTAAGAAAATTTTTCCGTTTGCTACATCAATAACACCTTGAATTAATAATGCAGAAGCCATTGTTTTTAAAATATAACCTCTTGCACCTTCTTTCATAACTCTGTAAATTAAATCAGAATCATCATAACCTGTTACCGCAATAACTTTTACGTTTGCGTCAATTTTTTTGATTTTTTGAATTAAAGTAATACCATCTGTGTCAGGCATGTTAATATCCATTAAAACAACATCAGGATGATATTTTTTTACCAAATTAAGACAAACATCTCCGTTTGAAGCAGTACCTACTACGTCAAATCCTCCGTCTAATGTTGCAATACCCTTAATCCCTGCTGCGTGTTCATAGTTGTCGTCTACGACTAAAACCTGAATACCTGAATGCAATTTTGCTCTTCTCATTGCTTTGCTCCCCTTATTTTGTGACGAATAAAATACTCTTTTATGATTAGAAAAAATCTAATTCATATTAAAATCGTACTCTTTTAGTAGGATTTCTACATCAATCGCAGGGTCTAAAAAGCCCGTTTTCAGGCTTAAAAAAGGTCTAAACCATTTGGTCTATAAATTGAAAAATTCAAGATTACAACTGAGTTTTGTTTTGTCAATCCTTTATTTGAAAGAGTTTTAAATATAATTATTTTTCGTCTTAAAAGAGGATGTGTAATTATTATAATATGCAAAAACAAAACATTATGTTTTAAACAATGATTATTATGCCTTGAATGTGTTTTGATAATATAAGCAACATCTTGAATTTTTTTCAGTTAATGTTAAATTAGTTAGTATAAATTTATTGAGAAAGGGAATTATGCTATTAGCAGTAGATGCAGGTAATACTTCAATATCTTTTGGTATTTTTGACGGGAAAGAGCTTATTAAAAAATTCGCCCTTGCAAGTGACAAAAAGCGTTCTGTCGATGAATACGGGGTTTTGATAAGTTCTGTTTTATACCAAAACGGTATTGAAAAAGAAAAGCTATCGGACGCTATAATAGCAAGTGTTGTGCCAACTTTAACCGATGTATTGAAATCAGCAGTTAAAAATTATTTAGATATAGATGTAGCGAAAGTTACTACAAAAATTAACTCCGGTATTACATATAAAATTGATAACCCAAAAGAATTAGGTGCAGACAGAATTGCAAACGCAAGAGCAGCTGTTGAAATTGCACCAAATAAAGCCTGTGTTGTTGTTGATTTTGGCACTGCAACAAATTTTGATGTTATATCAAAAAATAAAGAATTTTTAGGTGGTGCGATTGCTCCCGGGATAAACATCTCAGCTTTAGCATTAAGTAATTATACTTCTTTGTTACCTAAAATTCGTGTCGAAGAACCACCTTGCACAATAGGTAAAAACACTGTAGATTGTATACTTTCCGGCATCATTATCGGACATGCAAAAATGATAGACGGTATAATAGAAAATATTGAAAATGAACTCGGAGAGAAGGTTGTTGTTATCGCTACAGGCGGATACAATGATATTGTAAAACCTTCAATGAAAAAAGATTTCGATTTTGTTGAGCCTGATTTAACATTACAGGGGTTAAGGCTTATATTTGAAAATATGAACAGGTAAAAATTATGAGTGATATTCTGGAAAAACTAAAAGGCAATATTATTATTTCAGTTCAGGCAATGCCATCCGAACCGTTGTATGATGAGGTTTGCATAAATGCAATGATTAAATCAGTTATTACCGGTGGTGCAAAAGGGTTGAGAGTAGCAGGTGTTCGTGACGTAAAAAATGCAAAAAAACTTTCTGATGTGCCTGTTATAGGTATTACAAAGCCTGAAAAAATTCCGGCTAATTACAAAGAACTTGTTTACATTACACCGTCTGTCAAAGATGCCAATGCATTGATTGAGGCAGGTGCAGATATTATTGCTTTTGATGCAACGCCACGTAACAGAGGTTGTGAAGAAAATATTTCTCAAATTATAGATTTTATACATTCAAAAAATCGTCTGGCGATGGCTGATATTTCTACATTTGAAGAAGGTGTTATGAATGCAACATTAGGTGCAGACTTAATTTCAACAACTTTATCCGGTTATACAACATATAGTGAAACTAATTCAACTGAGCCTGATTTTGAACTTGCACGAAAATTAACTGAAACTATTGATGTTCCGGTAATTTTAGAAGGTAGAATTTGGTCACCGGACGAAGTTAGAAAAGCATTTTCTTGCGGTGTTCACTCGGTGGTAATCGGCTCTGCTGTTACTCGCCCGCAATTGATTACACGAAGATTTGTAAAAGCTGCCCTTGAATAAAGTGACAAAATTTTTTATTTTTCTATTTTAAATATCCGGTATCATTTTAACTGATTAACATGGATATTAAGTCAAATTATCATTTGTGCAAATCGCCCATAATTGAGATTTTGTACCCCAATAATATTATTGGCAGATATCATCATGCAAATTTTTTGACAAAAAATCCAATATCTGACGTCTATACCCCTTCTTTTGCTTCGCAGGTACAATTGCAAAACAAAGAAAAACAATCTGCATCACCTTTTGCAAGAAAAGTTTATACTAAAGAAGAATATCAAAAAGCTAAAGAGAGAGTAGCTGAAGTGATAAAAACCTATGATTGCAGTGAATATTGCACAACACCTGAACGAATCGTTGCGACTATTAATCCAGAGAATATTGAAATCGCAGAAATTATATGTGATAGTGAAAAATTCGAAGATAAGGCATTTGAAATAGCAAGAACCATGAATTATGTGGATGATAATAATTTTGAACTTGCCAAGCAAGTGTACATGGATAAAAATTTCCCTGCTAATGAAGCTCATATTGTTATTTCTGTTGCATTGCCATGGCAAATAGAACTTACAAAGTCTCTTTGTGCTGATGAGAAATTCCCCAAAAAAGATATAAAAAATATTTTATGGAATATGGATTTAAAAAACAAAGATTTAGCTGAAAAACTCTGTAAAGATAAAGATTTTCCCAAAAAAGAAATTATGATACTTTTGGGAGTAGTGAATCCGAGAAATATGGATTTTGCCGAACATCTATGCAATGACAAAGATTTTCCCAAAGACAAAATTGCTTTTGTCGTAAGTAATTTATTTCCTGAAAATGCAGATTTAATAAAAAATATGTGCCTTGATAAAAATTTCCCCAAATACTATTTGGACGGATGTATTTTTGGTGACAGAAATCAAATTCAGGAAAGAATAAATTATTTGAAATCACGTATGGATATTGCAGTACCGGATAATCCTACACTAAATGAAAAATTAAAAACAGGAAAATATATTTTTGATTACTACATGGATGGATTGTCTGATGAGGATAAGAAAAAAGCAAGAAAAATTTTTGAAGAGCAACGTCAAAAATGTTTGGATAATAAAGATTTATATTTGAATAACACAATAACAGCTGATATAACAAAGGAACACGTTATTACCGATTTCTTTGAAACTTATGAGGAGGAGTTGATTGCACTTGCTGATATATATGGCAAGGCTGCCTATGATGACTTTTTCAGATACAGACTTGATACAGTTGAATATACGATGGGTATAATGAAAGGAGTCTTTCTCGTTGATGATTTGCAGCTATTCAGGGAGCTTACTCATGCTAAACCTGTCGATAAAAAAGATTTTTCTTCAATAGAAAGAGTCCAACTGTTATCAACATTATTAACCTATAAGTACCTGCACGCTAGTAAGTCCAATATGCGAAAAATGCTTAAAACCGGAGTAATTGATATAGAAAAACTCCATTATGATTTATTGATATCTGCTGTGGATGATATACAAAATGTCAAACCTGAAAATTTAAAACGTTGGAACATGAGATATATTCAACACTTATTGTCTGATATGAGAATAAACAGATACCAACCATTATTTGACTTGTTTGACTATGCAAATAAGGATAAATTTGAGGAGACCATTCATTCCTTTGATAATCCATACGGTAAAGCAAATTATAATACTATTCAGCAATTTAAAAAATACGGTCTTAATTATAATGCTTGGGCAATACCATCCGAATCATCCTCGGTTAGTTTTAAGTGCGTTGATGAAAATAAAAACAGATTAAGACAGATTGCATTACAAATTATGGAAGATATGAATGTTTTAAGAGAAACTTCAGCAAAAGCGTATATTGACAAGATTTTTGCAGACTTTATTTGTGATGATAAATTTAAACTTCCGGAAAACATTTCTAATGATAAAGAAAAACTACTTAATTTCCTTCAAAATATTCATTTTCAGCTTGGCAGATTGTGGAAAAGAGCAGAACAAAACGCAAAAAACAGTAATAAAAACATCGTTGAAAATGCACAAAACACGCTGACTATAAAAAATCATATTGAACAAAGAATTCAGGATTTAAGAGTATTTAAAAAGGAAGAAGGGAAAAAAGAAATTTCCTGGAAAATAAAAATGTGGGACAGAGATCCGTATAAGGACATATTCCAAGGTAATTATTCCACATGTTGTATTGCTATGGGCGGAGTATATTCAAACATGATGCCTCATTATCTTTTGAATACGATGTTTAATATGCTGGAAATTGTTGATGAAAAGAGCGGAAATGTAGTTGGTAATGCACTACTTTATTACGTAAAAAATTCGGAAGGTAAACCGATGCTTGTTGTTGACAATATTGAAATTAACAACAGAGAAAAACCGTCTGACGAAGTTGGCATAAAGCTTCGCAATGCGATAGCGAAATTTACCAAAAATATAAACAGAGAGGTTACAGGTAACGGCAACATTCCTGTTATTCTAAGTCATAGATATAACGATCTTCCGACTACTGGTCTTGACGAAACTGAAGCAGAATTTATATCACTATTAGGTGACATTGATTGCGAGGATATATACCTTGATTTATTCAAAGGAATGATGTGCAAAACTACAACTAAAAGTGCTACCTGCTACAAGTTGGTATAAAGTCTTTTTTCGTGCTACTATCCTAATATATGCTAAATGTGTCCGGAGAGTATTAAATAAAGAAGGAAAAAGTTTATGGAATTAAAAGGTAGTAAAACCGAAAAAATCTGATGGAAAAGTAAAAATTATTAGTTTATAAAAATAAATAATAAAACAAAGTTCTATCTTCCGCAGGACTTTGTTTTTTATTCAAACATTAAAAAATATTTTTTAAATGTTCAATTTTAGGCGGATTTGATAGCAGAACACTTATCGCATCAATTCTGCAGCTCTTATATTTTTTACCGCTTTGGGTCATATATGCCTGTGCAGTCGTTTTTACTTGTGTAAACTTTTTTTCATCAATAGCTTCAAACGGATGCCCGAAATTCAAACTTTTTCTTGTTTTTACCTCGACAAAAACAAGAATATTTTTATTTTCCAAAGCAATAATGTCTATTTCTCCGTATCTTGAATAATGCCAATTTCTCTCAATTATTTCATAACCGAGTTTTTGCAAATATTCAGCGGCTAAATTTTCACCTATATTACCTGTAATTTTATTGCTTGTTTTCATTATATTATTCCCAAAATTTGATATAAATAAAACTGTAAAAACTTTGTTATTTTAAATATTACACCAAAGCCAAGAACAAAAACCAGCACCATCATTATAAAAATACCGTACGGTTCAATTTTATTATATATGACTCTTATTTTTTCAGGCAAAATCCATGATAATATTCTTGAACCGTCAAGCGGAGGTATAGGTATTAAATTAAATACCATCAAAGCCAAATTTATATATATAACTTGGTCAAAAACCGTAATCAGAAAATGAAAAATATTATTTTGATAATATACTGTTGAAATTACCGTCAAACCTGCAAAAACAAATGCCAACAGCAGATTAGACAATGGTCCTGCCAAAGCAACCAACATTTTTTTTGTTTCGCTGTTCAGATTATCAGGGTTAATAATTACAGGTTTTGCCCACCCGATACCAACAACAAACAGTAATATTGTACCGACAATATCGAGATGCTTAAAGGGGTTTAGAGTAAGCCGACCCATTAATTTTGGTGTATTATCTCCAAATTTATATGCGACATATCCGTGAGCAAATTCGTGAAATGCAACCGAAAATAATAACGGAAATATAAGGAAAATTATATACAAAACAAATAATGTCGGTGTTTTTAATAATGAAAGCATTAGCCAAAGCATTTTTATATTCTCCTTGTATTCTTCCAATATTGTTAATAAAAAATACGTTAAAGTAAATAGAGAGTTGAAAGAACTGCGATAAAGTTGTATATTAAAAGCAAGATATAACAGAGGTTTTTATGAATATAGTTTCAATAAGAGGTGCGATTACCGCAGATAACAATACAACTACAGATATTGCTTCAGCAACGGTTGAAATGTATAAAGAAATTTTAGAAAAAAATAATTTAGAGCAAGAGGATATCATTAATATTATTTTTTCAATAACAAAAGACTTAAACGCAATTTATCCGGCAAAAGCACTTCGGGAAAACTTTGATGTATCGGATACACCTCTGTTTTGTACTCAGGAAGCGGATATTCAAAATTCTTTATCTATGTGCATAAGAGTTTTAATTACGGCAAAATCAGACTTAACCAAAAAAGAAGTTAAGCATATATATTTAAAAGATGCTAAAAAACTTCGTCCTGATATAAATTAATTTTTTTCAAGCCAATTTTTTAATGAATTTAACCCTGCATTTCCGCTTTTTTCGGGGTGGAATTGCACTGCACACAAGTTTTCTTTTTCAATAGAGGCACAAAATTCTCCATAGTAATCTGCGGTTGATGATATCACGTTCTTATCAATAGGGTTTACAAAGTAAGAATTTACGAAATAGTAATAATCGTCTTTCAAAAATGTATTTTTGTCGGTTGTTTTAATCTCATTCCACCCTACTTGCGGAGTTTTGCCTGATTTGTATTTTATGACAGAACCCTTTAAAATGCCCAAGCCATTAACATTTGGAGCTTCTTCACTGTTTTCAAAAAGTACCTGTAAACCAACACATATACCTAAAAACGGTATTCTTCTTTCAATGGCTTTATGTATAGTCATATCAAGATTTTTTTCTTTTAAGACTTCCATTGACTGCCCAAAATGTCCCTGACCCGGGAAAATAATCTTTTTCGCAGATAAAATTTCTCTTTCTTTGTCTGAAATTAAAAAATCATATCCTAAAGCGCTTAACAGATTAATGACGCTTCTTACGTTTCCGCCGCCATAGTTAACTATGCAAATCATAGAATACCTTTCGTTGAAGGAATGATATCTTTATTTTTTTCGTTAATTTCACAAGCCTGTTTCATTGCACGGGCAAAAGATTTGAATGTTGCTTCAATTATGTGGTGTGTATCTTCACCGTACAAAGATTTTATATGACAAGTCAAAGCAGTTGCATTTGCAAAACTTGAGAAGAAATGTTTTACCAAAATAGTATCAAAATCACCGGTTTTTTCTTCCCTTATGTCCAAATCAACATTACAAAAAGCTCTTCCGCTCAAATCTATTGCAGTCAAAACAAGTGCTTCATCCATTGGAATAATAGCATTTCCATATCTTATAATACCTTTTTTATCACCGAGAGCTTCTTTAAAAGCAGAGCCTAAAACAATAGCGGTATCTTCAACTGCGTGGTGCAAATCACCATCCAAAGAAGTAATCTCCAAGTCAATATCAAAACAGCCGTGTGCTGCAAATTGTTCTAACATATGCTTAAAAAACGGAATATCGGATTTTATATTTTTCTGACCTTTACCGTCAAGGTTTATGCTTAATTTGATTTGAGTTTCCAAAGTTTTTCTTTCAATAACTGCTGTTCTCATAATTATTTCTCCAAATAGTTAAATAAATCATTTACACTTGATAAGACTTCGCTCGCACCTTCTTCTTTAAGAAGTTTTTTTAGTGTTTCAGACTTGTCTTGCGGTGGTAAAACACCTAATGCCGTAATGTTTGCACCCAAACCTGCTTTTATGTCATCCCTTGTATCGCCGAGATAATAGCATTTTTCAGGATTAATAATTCTTTTTATAATTTCCAACCCCTTAGGTGACGGTTTCTGTTCGTCATCAGCCAAATCATCCATGGTGATTATCGGTGCAAATAAATTTTCGACATCGTGTCTTTTCAATGCTATCATTGCTTCACACAGCTGTCGCCCCGTAAAAATCGCCAAATCGTATTTTTTAGCAAGTTTTTCCAAATCATTTTTAGAAATCAGCCATTGCTCATTTTTAACTAGACCGTTATTATTTTCACCAAAATAAAATTCGTTAAACTTACTTACAACATCAGCATAAGCAACTTTTATTTTTTCATCATCAATAAGTTTTTTTGTTAAAATCCAATCATTATTGTAGCCGCCTTGATTTTTAAATTCTTGTATTTTATCTAAAGAAACTTCTTTCTTTGTAAAATATTTATATGTTTCCTGAATTGCGATACGGTAAGATTTGGAAGCATCAACCAATACACCGTCCATATCAAAAACAATCAGGTTTTTCTTTTGTTTTAAAACTTTTATGATTTTTTTAGCATCTTTCAAAGGTGGAATTGTTAATCTGAAACAATTATTTGCAAGTCCGGAAAGGAGTTTTACTTTTATGCCGTTTCTGAGTAGTTTTTTATAAATATATTCTGCATTTTCACCGAAATCAACGCATAAAAAGTTTGTACTGCTTGGGAATACTTCTTTTGCAAAAGGCTTTAATTCTTCGGTTAAATATTTCTTTGATTTTTCTATTTCTTTTTTGACTTTTTCAACATGCCTTGTATCACCCAACGCAACTTCACCTGCAATTGCGGCAACTGAGTTTACGCTATACGGGGATACTATTTTCTTAATATTTGAAATAACTTCTTTTGTTGAAATCAAATAGCCCAATCTCAAGCCTGCCGTAGCAAAATCTTTGGACATTGATTTTAATATAAGGACATTGTTATATTTTTTTGCATAATCTATATAAGTTTTGTTTGCATAATTTGCATACGTTTCATCAATTATAACAAGACTGTTTTGTGCTTTGTTTATAATTTTTTCAAGATTTTCATCGCTGATAAGTTCACCTGTCGGGCTGTTTGGAGTGGTTACAATAACTAATTTTGTTGAATTGGTAATTTTTTCCAAATATTCATCAATTGGGAATACCCATCTTTTTTGGTAAGGAACTTCCATATAGTTGCAATTTGCGATTGAAGCATAGATTTTTGGCATAGAAAAAGAAGGAGTTACATTCAAGACATTATCACCAAAACTGCAATATGCATCAAAAATATATCTGTATCCTTCATCAGTACCGTTTACAGGTATGACGTTTTCTGTTTCGGTATTATTATAATTCGCAATTGCCTGAACTAATTTTTCATAATACGGATAAAATTTTATTTTTGAAGGATTCAAGTGTTTTATGGCTCTGATAACTTTTGGAGATGGTCCGATAAGATTTTCGTTAAAATCAAGTTTTAAATCCCATTCAATTTCTTTTTCTGTCGGATATGGAATAATATCACTCAAATGTTTTTTAGCTTCAACCATTTTTCCCTCAACTTTTCTATAATAAAATAATAGCTTAAATTTGAATTTCTAACAAGTTAATATAAATATGATGTAAAAAGGAGTAATTATTTTAATTTACGCATTTTCTGTGGTATGATTTTAGAAGATAAGAGGAAATAAGCATGAATATAACAAAATTACTACTTTTTAAGCACTTAATAGCAAATGTATACAGAATATATTTTTCGATTAATTTACATCCGAAAGAATGGAAATTCAGCGATAAATCAAGATGTCTTTTACTTTCACCGCATGCCGATGATGAAACAATCGGTTGTGGAGGCATGTTACTAAAGCATCCCAACTGCTTTGATGTTTACTGTTTAACAAATGGTTTTAAAGGTATCGGCGGAGATTTAACTTATGAAGAAAAAATCAACATAAGAAAAACCGAATTTACTGATGCAATGGAAAAAGCGGGTGTTAACTATTATCATTTCTTTGAAGACATTGATGATAAGCGTTTAATAATGAGATATGACAAGTTCAGAACCATCAGTATATCTGATTATGATTACATATTCATTCCGAATATCTTAGACCAACATCGTGACCATAAATCAGTTGCAATTCTTCTTAATGAACTTTTGAAAGAAAAACCGCATAAAAAGAATGTCAAAATCGTGATGTATGAGGTTTGGTCTACATTAGCAGTACCTAATGTGTATGTTGATATTGAAGACATATTTGATGCAAAGATGGACTTACTTGAAACTTATGTTTCACAAAATGCTACCAGAGATTACAGAGGTACAATAAAAGGCTTGAATTTATACAGAGGCTTGAGTCCACAGCGTAAATACGCAGAAGCATATACTATGTTGGATGTAAGTGATTTCAAAAAGATTTGTAAAATGTATACGGTTTAATAGTGGTAGTCATGAACGTAAAAGATAAATTAAAAAAAGCAAAAAGAATTGTTGTAAAAATAGGAACAAATACCCTTTCCACAAAAGACGGAAAGATGGCTTTGTCGAGAATTTATGGTTTTATTGAAGATATTGCCGAATTAAAAAATCAAGGTAAAGAAATTATCATGGTCACTTCAGGGGCAGTCGGCTTTGGTGCAAAAAAACTAAATATCGGCAAGCCTGATACAATTGAGAAAAAACAAGCATGTGCTGCCATCGGACAAGCTAAACTTATGCATTTTTACGAAGATGCTTTTGATAAGTTCAATATTACCGTTGCACAAGTTTTGTTAACTGAAGACGATTTTGATTATCGCAACAGATATTTGAGCTTAAAAAGTGCATTAAATGAACTTCTTTCGTTTAATGTAATTCCTATTATTAATCAAAATGATACGGTTAGTGTTTATAAGTCAAAACAAAACTTCAAATCAAGTTTTAGTGATAATGATAAACTTTCTTCACTCGTAATGAGCAGTCTTAATGCCGATGTATTGGTTATATTAACTGATGTTGACGGGTTATATGATGATGACCCGCGAGCAAATAAAAATGCAAAATTAATACCGGTTGTTGAAGAGATTACACCTGAAATAGAAGCACTCGGTTTTGATGCTTCAAGCGGTGGTCGCGGTGGTATGAAAACAAAAATAGAAGCTGCAATGGTTGCTACTCATTCAGGCGGTTATGCTGTTATTGCAAACGGAAGTTTACCGAATATCGTAAGTCGTATTTTTTCTAATGAAGAAATCGGTACAATATTTTTACCGAGTACAAATTTGAATGAAAAACGCAAATGGATATATGCTTCTGGTGTTGCGGGTGCTTTGATTATTAATAACGGAGCGATGGATGCACTCAAAAAAAATGCATCCTTATTGCCTATCGGTATTGTTGGCGTAATAAATGATTTTGAAAAAGATGATATAGTCAGTATACTTCTTGAAAATGGTGATGAAGTTGCGAGAGGCATGGTTAATTATGCGGCAAGTGACTGCAAAAAACTTATAGGAAAACACTCTGATGATATTAAAAAATTAATCGGACACAAAAATTACGATGCAATTATCACCAGAGATAATATCATCATGAATTAGAAATAAAAATAAAAAAATTAAGAATATATTTGGAATTGTGAGGCAATATTAGGAATGAAAGAGAATGGATTTTTAGCAAAAGTTTTTAGAATGAAAAGTCCTGATGAATTGGTAGCGAGTGCTAACAAAAACGGTTTGAAAAAAACTCTTGGTGCATTCGATTTGATAATATTAGGTGTTGGCGCCGTTATCGGAACAGGTATTTTTACTATTTCAGGTGTAGCAATAGCAGGTGGTGCTGATGCAGGTCCGAGCTTTATGCTTGCATTGATTATTGCAGGTTTGGCTTGTATATTCTCAGCATTTTGTTATGCGGAATTTGCCTCAATGATTCCGGTCGCAGGTAGCGCATACACGTACACCTTTGCAACTTTTGGTCAATGTGCAGCTTGGCTTATGGGTTGGATATTGATGCTTGAATACGCAATAGGAAATATCGCAGTTGCCATTGCACTTTCTGGATATTGGTTTGAATTTTTAAGATGGTTTGATAAATATTTACCGAATTGGCTTGTGAATAAAGATATTTGGATATATAACTTTACGCTTTTCGGTGATGTTCCTTTTCTCTTAAATATACCTTCAATATTAATAATTGCTTTTATTACCGCTCTTTTGTACAAAGGAATAAGTGAGAGTACAAAAGCATCAGCGATTATGGTTGTAATAAAATTAGCTGTTATTGCAATATTTCTCTTTGCGGGATTTTTCCACGTTAATCCTGCAAACTGGCATCCTTTTATGCCAAACGGTTTGGGATTTGAAGGTTGGAACAGTGTTTTTCAGGCTGCATTTTTGATATTTTTTGCTTATATTGGTTTTGATGCGGTATCTACCGCTGCGGAAGAAACAAAAAATCCTCAAAAAGATATGCCCATCGGTATTATCGGAACATTACTCATATGTATTTTTGTTTATGTTTTGGTAGGAGCAGTATTGACAGGCGTATTGCCTTTTGATGTATTAAATAATAATCAGGCATTTATTGATGCTCCTATTGCTTATATTTTAAGAACTATAGGAAAAGGTTTTTGTGCAATGCTTGTTTCTGTCGGTGCAATAGCAGGTTTGTTTTCAGTTTTATTGGTGTTGCAATTAGGTACAACAAGAGTTCTTTTTGCGATGGCGAGAGATAATTTATTGCCGTCTGTATTTGCAAAAGTTCATCCTAAATTTCAAACGCCTCATATTATAACAGTTTTTGTCGGTATTTTTACAATACTGGGAACATTCTTCCTTGATTTGGAAGCATCTGCAAACCTTTGTAATATCGGTACATTCTTTGCGTTTATCGTTGTAAGTATCGGTGTAATAATTTTAAGATACACTGACCCGAACAGAAAGCGCTCATTTAAAATACCTTTGATGCCTGTTATACCTTTACTCGGTATTGCGGCATGTATTTTTATTATTTATAAAGGTATTCCGTTAAGTACATTTGTTGCTTTCAGTGTATGGATTGTACTTGGTTTAGTATTTTATTTTGCATACAGTTATAAGAACGCTAATCTTGATTTGGACGAAAATGCGGCTTTAACTGATATTAAATGTGCTGAAGAAAAAGAAGAAATTAAAAAGTAATTGTATTAACGTAAACAAATTTTACCGGTTTTAATGCATATTATTTTTTTATAAAGAAATGTATCATTATTTTATTGTTATTGTATAATGTTTTTGTATTTTACTTGAAAGAAAGAGATTTTATGATATCTGCAAATGAATTAAAAAAAGATAATAAGAAAGAAAAGATTTTCTTAGATGTAAATTGTGATTTGGCACAAAGTTTTGGTGTTTATAAAAACGATATGGAATTTGAACTTCTACCGTACGTTAGTTCGGTAAATATTTCCTGCGGACTTCATTCCGGGGATCCGATGATAATAAGTAAAGCAATAAAGTTAGCCGAAGAAAAAAATCTGTCTATCGGTGCACATATCGGATATCCTGATTTACAGGGTTTTGGATACAGAGAAATGAATTTATCCGAAGAGGAGACAGAAAGCCTTGTATTGTACCAACTTGGTGCTGTTCAGGCTATTGCCAATGCTAACGGATTAAAGGTTTCTCACGTTAGACTTCATGGTGCTTTATACAGGAAAGCCGTTGAAGATTTTCAAACTATGTTGGCTATTGCAAAAAGCATTAAAAAGATTAACGGTTGGGTAGTTCTATTGTGTGCACCTTGTGCAAATTTAGAAAAGGCTTGCTCAATGGCAGGTATAAAATATGCTAATGAAATCTTTTTGGACAAAAAATATACTGTTGACGGTCTGCCTAACTTTGATAAAAACGATGTTGTTGACATTGAATATAGCAGAAAACAATTGGAAAGTATTTTAGCAGGCAACGGTATAATTAATGAAAATAACGGAATTACCCCAATCAAAGTACATTCCGTTCACTTAAATATGAAAAATGCAATTTCTTTAGATATCGCACAAATGGTGAAAGAACGAATTGAAGAACCTGCACCATTATCGGTAAGCATTTTAGAAGATAAAAGTTGGATATAAATTGGAGAGATGTATTATATGAAAAAAAATAGTTTAAACAGATATGCTACTTGGTTATTGCCGGGGTTACAAGTTAAAAGATGGATAGTATTAACTATTCTTGGAACAGTACTTCTGATATTAGGTATTTTATTCGTGTTTAATTTAGAGCCTATATATGCGATAGTTGATTTCCTAAAAGTGATTTTTAAGTTAATTAATGCCCAAATTGCCGGAATTATATTATTAGTCACAGGTACTGCCGCACTTTATTTGGGTTCTAAGAAAATGAATGTTTCAATATTAGATGCAATAAGTCCTCAAGATAGTGATTTTATTTTAGAAAATCTCTATAAGAGAAGACGTCTTAACAGAGGACCTAAAATCGTTGCAATTGGTGGAGGAACAGGACTTTCCACAATACTAAAAGGCTTAAAAACAATTACGAATAATTTAACTGCTGTTGTTACTGTTGGTGACGATGGCGGAAGCTCAGGAAGATTAAGAGATGAATTTGGTGTTCTTCCTCCCGGCGATATAAGAAACTGTATTGCGGCTTTAGGTAATGAAGATTCTTCAATTAACGAACTTTTTCAATACAGATTTAAAAAAGGAACCGGTTTGGAAGGTCACAGCTTCGGCAATTTGTTCTTATCTGTTTTATGCGAAATTACCGGTGATATGTTCGGTGCGGTAAAAGAATCTTCTAAAGTTCTTGCTATAAGAGGACGTGTTTTGCCTTCAACTTTGGATGATATGAGATTATCCGCAGAATTAGAAGACGGAAGAATTATTCAAGGCGAAAGTAACATACCTGAAGCGGGTGGAAAAATCAAAAGATTATTCTGTGAACCGGAAAGTCCAAAAGCATTAAAAGAAGTAATTGATGCTATAAAAGATGCTGATATTATTTTAATGGGACCAGGCAGTTTGTATACGAGTGTTATGCCTAACCTTTTGATAGACGAAATTGCAAAAACAATTTCTAAATCAAAAGCACATAAAGCATACATTTGTAATGTAATGACTCAACCAGGAGAAACAGATAATTACACTGTTTCTGACCACGTGAAAGCTATTTTGAAACATGCGAAATACGAAAATATTATTGATACTGTATTTATTAATAATGAATTGCCCGAAAATTTGGCGGAAAAATATGAAAAAGCAGGTTCTTTCCCCGTAAAATACGATAAAGACGAACTTAAAAAGCTCAATATCAATGTTATCGGCAGAAAATTGATTGAAGAGGATAAGGAAGGTTTTGTAAGACACAGTTACGTAAGACTGGCAAGACTTATATATATGTGGTACAGATACCATTATGATAATAAAAAAATGAATTCAAAATCAAAAAAGAGGTAGACATTATGAGTAAGGTAACTCCCGAAACTTTAAAGTTAATGAAAAGAAAAGGTGAAAAGATTTCTTCAATAACATCTTATGATTATTCAACCGCAAGAATTGTTGATGAAGCAGGTATTGATTTTATTTTAGTAGGTGATTCAGCCGCAATGGTAGTTTTAGGATATCCGACAACTCATAGTATTTCAGTAGATGAAATTGCTTTATTTACCGGAGCAGTTTCAAGAGGAGCTAAAAATGCTTTAATTGTAGCAGATATGCCGTTTGGTTCTTATCAGGCATCAATTGAAGAAGGTGTAAGAAATGCCTGTAAACTCATAAAAGCAGGTGCCAATGCCGTTAAAATAGAGGGTGGCAGCGATTATATAGTGGCATTAACAGAACAGCTTACTACCCAAGGCATACCCGTAATGTCGCATTTAGGCTTTACCCCGCAGTTTTTAAACGCACTTGGCGGGTACAAGGTTCAGGCTAAAGGTTATGAACAGGCAGAATTTATTTTACATCAGGCATTGAAATTACAAAAAGCCGGTGCTTTCTCCGTTGTTATGGAAATGATTAGCGAAGAAGCAGGAAAATATTTTACGGAAAATTTGGACATTCCCGTAATAGGTATTGGTGCAGGAAGGTATTGTGACGGGCAGATTTTGGTGGTTGATGATATTTTAGGAAAATACAAAGATTTTACTCCTAAATTTGCAAAAAAGTATGCGGATATTAATACTGTAATCAATGAGGCAATAAAAAATTACATTTGTGATGTCAAAACATCTATGTTTCCGGCAGAAGAGCATATTTTCGAAATGAACGGTGACGAGAGGATAAAATTAGAGTATGCAAGTTGTAACAAAGATTAAAGAACTTAATGAAATTATAGATAAGTATAAAAAAAACAATAAAAAAATAGGCTTAGTTCCAACGATGGGAGCTTTACACAGAGGACATAAGAGCCTTATTGATGCGGCAAGAAAAGAATGTGATATTGTTGTTGTCAGTGTCTTTGTAAATCCGATACAGTTTGGACCAAATGAGGATTTTGACAAATATCCGAGAGTTTTTGATAAAGATATTGAATTGTGTGAAAAAGCAGGTGCTGATATCATTTTTCATCCCGAGCCGGAAGAAATGTACCCTGATTTTGTAAAAGGTTTGCCATTAAAAGACAATTTAAAAGCTAAAGAGGCATCATACATTATAAGGGTTCCTGAAAAATATACAAACAGATTGTGCGGAAAATCGCGACCGGGACATTTTGACGGAGTTTGTACGGTTGTTTCCAAGTTGTTTTTTATTGTTAAACCTAATATTGCTTATTTTGGACAAAAAGATATTCAGCAACTAATAATAATTAAAAACATGTGCAAAAATTTGAATTTGGATGTTGAAATTCATGGTTGTCCAATCGTTAGAGAAGATTCAGGTCTTGCGTTGAGTTCAAGAAATTCTTATTTGAATGAAGTTGAAAAAATAAAAGCATCCTCTGTTTTTAAAGTTCTATCTGACATAGTTATTTCTTTTAAGCATGGTAAAACAAATAAAAAAGAAGTATTTGAAGAAAGTTTAAAATTGCTTGATAAAGATATTAATATTGAATATTTGGAAGTTTGTGATGTTAATACACTTGATTATTGTGAAGAAATAAGTCATAATAGTTTTGTTGCCATTGCAGCCAAACTTGGCAATGTTCGTTTGATAGATAATGTGGTTATTAGTTAAAACATGAATTTAATTAAGAATTTATTAAATTTGATTCAGATTATTTCTGTATTTATGATACCTGTGGCAGCTTGTCATCAGTTGCTTCCCGAGTTAACTTTTTTGGGTTTTATGACATCATTTAATACTTCTGCAATTTCTATGTTTTCAAAATTTACACCCATGGTAATTGGTGGTATTGATTGGACATTAGTTTTTGTTACACTTCCTTGGGTCTTGTATATTATATTGGTGGGTTTTATCATAAAACTTATTGACGGACTTAATCAAAGTGTTGAAGAGGCAGTTATTACCCATAAAAAAAGAAAAATCACTGAATTAAATCAAGCTCAGGCTCAAAAAGAGAGAGGTGAACTCGAGAAAAAGCAATTTACATATTTAGCTGTTAATTTAGTATTCTCAAAATTCACTATTTCATATTTGTCTGATAGTGAAGTTGAAGAAAGAAAAATAAAAGTCAAGAAGAGTATACTTTCCGATTTGCAATCTCAAAGAGGTAAACTTCTGAATGATGAAGAGTTTGATGATGAAAATACATTTGCAGTGATTTTTTATTCTCAGGATGATGCCATAAGTTTTATTATTAAATTGAAAGAACAAATAAGACTTCTTGACAGTGATATGCAGGATTGCGGATATTCTTTGGGATATAGGGCTATGATGGATGCACAGCCACCGGAAGCAATAAGTTTTTATGTGTTACAATTTCTTGAAAAGGCCTTGAGAGCTGTTGAATTGAATGAAACTTGTGTTACCAGCAGTTTTGCTGACAGATATAAGCAATTTGGCAAAAATGCTTCATTTGATTTTATATCCAAAGGCAATTACAGTATTAATAAAGAACGTGTTGAGCTTAAAAAATTAGAATATTAGTTCCATCGGATTATAATATCTAAACCTTGTGGTGAATGAATTAACGTTTTACATGGTGCATCATGTAAATGTAAGAAGTAATTAGTTCATTTTGGCGAGGATGTTTTAAGTTATGGATAATCTCCGTTTGGTAATAAAAGAAGAAAATGATTATAAATTGACTCGCATAGGAGTTAGTTTTTTTGTGAATGAAATAATAAGTAAAAGTAATGAAAATATTTTAAAAAATTACGTGTATGTTGATTCTTGCAGAATCATAGCTTAGGGGTGAGGTTTAGGGAACAGATTAGAGAGGGAATAGACACTAAAGAGAAACCGCTTAATGATTAGGCGGTTTTATTTTTATATAATGACAAAATTTTGTTGTTATGCTATAAAAAAGAAAAGATTTAAGGAGCTTGAAAAAGATGGTATTAGATTGGGATGAATATTTTTTGGAAATGGCAAAGACTGCTTCCAAGCGTTCAAATTGTTTGAGAGCACAAGTTGGAGCAATTATTGTAGGTGACGATAAAACTATTAGAGCAACAGGTTACAACGGAACGCCCAGTAAGGTAGAGTCTTGTATGGAACGCAATTATTGTTATCGTGTACAAAATAACATTCCGTCAGGTACAAGATATGAAACTTGTCGCTCCATTCATGCCGAACAAAATGCTATAATACAGGCCGGTTTAGAACGTTGTAAAAATTCTACAATGTATATTTACGGACATAATTTTGTTTGTATTTTGTGCAAAAGATTTATTTTGCAGGCAAAAATTCAAAATATTATTTTGCAAAAGGATGATAATTCTCCTATTGTACGCTTGACTGCCCAAGATTTGAGAGAAGATTTAGAAAGAACAGAGCAAAATTAAAATTATTAAAAGTAAAAAAGAAAAAGCAGAATGATAACTATTCATTCTGCTTTATTAGTGTGCGTACAATTTAATTACATTAATTATTTTTTAATTTCTTTATGAAAATGTCTGTGATGTTTGTGATGCTTTTTTACATTTTTCATTTTTTTCATATGTTCATCACGCATTTTCTTTAACTCAGCTTTTTGCTCTTCGGTAAATACAGCTTGGGAACTTTCAAAACAGGCTTTTCTTATGTCGCGAATTTCATTTTGCAGTGCTTTAGCTTCAGTTTTTAATTGGTCAGCTGTTTTACCGGATAATTTAACATTTTCTAAAGTATTTATACCGAATACTTTTGAATTAAATTCTCGTTTTTCGATAACGCTTAATTCATGTTCAATTTCAGTTAATTGTTTGATTTTTGGTGCAATTTGAGCTTTTGCTTTTTCGTGAATAGACTTCAATTGAGCTTTTTGTTCTTCAGTTATGCCCAAGCGTTTGTCCATTTCTGCTTTACGTTTGTCCATTTCAGCTTTTTTGTCGGCACTCATTTCATGCTTCATTGTTCCGTAGCAAGGTTTTGGAGGTGGCATTATTCCGCCTTGCTTTTGGCAAGGACAAGCCGCATTTGCACTAAGTGTTCCAAAGAACAAAGCTGTTACCATAGCAGTAGTCATTAACATTTTTTTCATAATTTTTTCTCCTTTTTAATCTATTAAACTTTTTAAATCTTCGTAAAGTAATTTTCTTGCATTGAATAATCTTGATTTTATTGTTCCGACAGGACAATTTAATTTTTTTGCAATTTCTTCCTGAGCCATTTCTTCTATGTCGTATAAAACGACAACTTCTTTTAATTTCGCCGGTAATTTGTCAATTGCTTTTTTAATTTGCCTTTGTCTGAAAATATTTTCCGTGTATTTTTCTGTTTGTTCGTTTTTATCCTTTATTTTTAGTAACTCTTCATCGTCTGCGTTGTTTAAATTTGAAAGTTTGTAATTTTTTGAACGGAAGAAATCTTTGCAGGTATTAATTACAACAGTTTTTACATAAGCCATGCTTTTTGTATAAGTTGATGTTTTCCATAATTTGACGTATACATCCTGTTCAATGTCATTTGCCGTATCGTGGTCAACAAACTGTTCAATTGTTCCTCTAATCTTATTTCTGTTTTGTTTTATAAATTTTTCAATTGTCATTTCTAGTAAAATTCCACTAACCCATATTCATCTGTCGGATAAAATTCGCTTGCAACAGCTTGGTCATAATTGTAATACGGAAGCCATGATAACAATAAAAAGCCTGTCAGACAGAGCAGAGTGACACCTGCTACCATAGAAAGTGCGATTTTTTGTTTTTGAAATTTCTCCTTTTTGAACAAAGGTTTTGTTTCTTTTACAAGATTTGAAACCGCCTTAAATTTTTCATACTCTTTGCGACATTCTTCGCAAGTTTTTATATGTTCCAACAATTCGGTTTCGTCTTCTTGTAAAAAAAGTTTTTCAAATTTATCACAACTCATTTTTTATTTTTTCCACCTTTCATTTTTATAACGGAAAAAGCATGCCGAAGGTTCATTTTTTATTTAAAAAATTTTTAGATTTTGCTATAACCGGCATTTTTCAAGGGCTTGAGCCAAATCTTCAATTAAGTCATCAACATCTTCCAACCCAACAGATAACCTAATATATTCAGGTGAAATCCCTGCAGCAATAAGTGCTTCATCACTCAATTGTTGATGAGTTGTGCTTGCAGGGTGGGTAACAATAGACTTTGAATCACCGATGTTTGTAACGTGCGTAAAGAGTTTTAGACTTTCTATAAACCTTACTCCTGCTTCTTTTCCGCCTTTTATTTCAAAACCAAGCATGGAAGAAATACCATTGGGCATATATTTTTGTGCAAGTTCATGACCTTCATGATTTTCCAGAGCCGGATATAAAACTTTTTTTACTTTGTCATGATTTTCTAAATACTGTGCGATTTTCAGAGCATTTTTGCAATGCTCTTTCATCCTGATATGCAAAGTTTCAATTCCCTGTGCGATAAGGAAAGAATTGAACGGACTTATTGTTCCGCCCATGTCACGCATAACGCCAACTCTTGCTTTCACAATGTATGCTGCATTTTTAAACATTTCGACATATTTAATACCATGATAACTTTCATCAGGCTCAGTAAGTTCAGGGAATTTCCCGTTAGCCCAATTAAATTTCCCGCTGTCAACTATTATGCCGCCCATTGAATTTCCGTGTCCGCCCAAATACTTTGTTGCGGAATAAACTACGATATCTGCACCAAAATCAATTGGTTTTAATAGTGCCGGAGTTGGAACAGTGTTATCTATCATTAATGGAATATCATGTCTATGTGCTATTTCAGCTACTTTTTCAATATCAAAAATGCTTATTTTGGGATTAGCAACGCTTTCACCGAAAATTAATTTTGTTTTTGGGGTAATTGCTTTTTCAAACCCTTCAAAATCATCCGGCTCTACAAATGTTGTTTTGATTCCGTATTTCGGTAAAGTGTTATTTAACAGTGTGTATGTTCCACCGTATATTGCAGTCGAGCAAACAATTTCATCCCCTTGAGATGCAATATTCAGGATTGCAAAAGTTGTTGCAGCCATGCCTGATGCTGTTGCCAAGGCACCTATACCACCATCAAGTAATGCCATTCTTTTTTCAAGTGCATCAGTTGTCGGATTTTGTAATCTTGTATAGATATTACCTTCTCTTTCAAGTGTAAAAAGTTCTGCTGCATATTTTGTATCATCAAATCTGTATGCAGTTGTCTGGTAAATCGGCAGAGTATTTATTCTTGTTTCCGAGTCAAGATTTAATCCGCCATGGATAGCTATTGTCTTATCTTTCATTTTTTACTTCCTCCGGTATAGGGTCTTTTTTTAATATTGCTTCAACAGAATGAGAATCACTTCCGCCTGTTTGTAAAATTCCGAGTTCATCACCGACTTGCTTTATTTGTTCCGGCTCGTAAAATCTTGTATAAGCCCTATGTCTGCGATAATAATAATTTGTTTCAATTCCGTCAAGTCCGTACTTCATGAGTTTTTGAATTGTTTTTTTGATATTTGGACTCCAACAGCATGCTGGATGTGCAAGAACTGCAATTCCGCCGGCTTCTTTTATCGTTTTAATGACATTTTTGGCACTTCTGTGATTAATAAACCTTATCAAATCATTAGTTGCACAGAGTTTGTTTTTTGCACAGATTTTATTCAGATTTTTATTATTAATATCAATATTATATCCTAAGATGTGCATAAAAACGTACCCGTCCCAACAGTCAAATTCCACTCCTTTAATCAACTCAATACCATCAGGTACATTCAAATTTTTGTACGCACTGACTACATTATGGTCGGTTATTGAAAGTTTTTTGAACCCTTTTTCTTTGTAAGCATTTAGCATTTCCTCGGGCTTATTTTTTCCGTCAGAACAGTCTGTATGAAAGTGCAAATCTACTGTTCGGAAAAAGTCCTCGTCTTTTATATTACTTAAATTATCACACATATTATTTTCTCTCTCCTGTGTATTTATATAAAATTATACTACCAATTTGTCAGTTTACATAATACTTATTATATTGGCAAGTTTCCTCCGAATATATGATTTTTCAATTTTATGTTTTACTTTTTGAAAAAAATACCGACATGACTTTTACCAATAAAAATGAGGCTGAGAACATGGCAACAACTAATGTTGATTTAATTGACGGAATTATTTTGAAACGTGATATTTATAAAGATAACGTGTTGTTACTAAAAAGAGGTGCGATATTAAATCCATACCTCTTGGATAAATTGAATAAGTTTGGCTTTAATTCAGACGAGCTTGATGATTTTGTAGATAAATCACATAGTGAAATGGGTATTTCACAAAATACAGACAAATATAAGTCGTTGAAGGTTTTGGTTTTACAATGTGATGATTTTAAGGCTTTCAAAACTAAGAATATTCTTGTAAAAGCCGGATTTGAAAATGATGAAATCATGGTAGTGAAAGATTTACAAAACCAAAACCTCAGAGATAAGAACATTGTTTGTATTTTTGTTGACAGTAAACTTTATAACGATGATTTTGTAAATGATGTAACTTTGTTGTCAAATCGAAACAAGATAGTGATTTTTGTTCTTGGTTGTGATGAATGTATGCCTGAAAATATCAGTTTTAACTCGGATTATCAAACAGTTAAATTTTTACACAGACCTTTGGCAAGTTCTTATGTAAATGCCTTGCTTCAATTATATTCATAAATAAAAATTTTATGGTATTATATAAGTGGAAAATTTTTAAGGGGAAATTATGGCTGATTATAGAAGATGGTATGACAATGACCCTGTTTTAAAAGAAGCATTAGAGTTGTTGTCTATGGCTACCGATGATGAAAAAGGTGAAGCTGCGACTTTTCTTTTGAATTTGCAGGAAGAAGTAGCAAAAGATGTTATTGAGAGTTTGTATGAACAAATAAAAGATTATCAGAATAACGGAAATCGTTGGTACGATAAAGACCCGATTATGCTGAGAAGTATTGAATTATTGCGTGTTGCACCTCCTAATGTGCAAAGAAAAGCAGCAAGAAAATTGTTAGATACATTATTTAAAGATCATGAAAGTAACGCATAATAAAAAATGGACAAAAAATTATCTGATATTCAAAATTTAGCTGACTCAAGAGGGGTAGAAATTCAAAAAGTCGGGGTGAAGGATGTTGAAGTTCCTTTATGTGTTCAACGCAAAAATGCCGACAACCAGATAGTTAGCGCAAAAGCAAGACTGAGTGTTACTTTACCGCATAACTATAAAGGTACCCATATGTCACGATTTATTGAAATATTGACTGAATGGGGAAATAAAAATCTTTTAGGCATTGATATTAAAGGATGTCTGATTGAAATGATAAAAAAACTTGAAGCCAAGAAGGCGGAAGCAAAATTTGAATTCAAGTATTTTATTGAAAAAATTGCTCCGGTCAGTAAGAAGAAATCTTTAATGGGTTATGATTGTTCTTTTAAAGGTGTGTATAAAAATTCAGGAGAATACAAGTTCATATTAGGTGTAAAAGTTCCCGTTACAACACTATGCCCCTGCAGTAAAGAGATTTCGGATTATGGAGCACATAACCAAAGAGCTATTGTAAGTGTGAATATAAGCTATGATGAAGATAACATTATTTGGCTTGAGGATTTGGTTGATTTGGTAGAAAGCTGTGCAAGCTCACCTGTTTATCCCCTTTTGAAAAGACAAGACGAAAAATATGTTACCGAAAAGGCTTATGATAACCCTAAATTTGTTGAAGATGTATTGAGAGATGTTGTTTTGAAATTTAGAGAGAATGATAGTATTAAGTGGTTTGAAGTTGATATTGAATCAATAGAGAGTATTCATAATCACAGCGCATGGGCATATCAAAAAGAGAGTAAAGTAACTGAGGTATAGAAAGTGGACAAACTTTTATTTGATGCGAATTTCGGGAGTAACAGGTTTATCGAGCAGATGCAGTCTGCTCTGTTTAAGGCTTGTGCCGAGAATTATCCTAATTCTGAAATAATTGGTTTTGCCAATGATAAAGTAGTTGAAGAATTTTCGGATAATGTCGATTTTGTCCATATTTTTATGGGTAATATGAATAATTTATGGAGAAATACAGTAATTCCTCTTGCCTCATATTTTAATAAAGAAACCCCTTTTTATTTTCCGTGCGGCAAAATTCCAAGTCTTTTACATAATACTACTCCTGTGATTTCAATGATAAAGGATGTATTACCTTTAGAGGTATCAGGTTATTTTGCAACTGAGGTTGAGTGGAAAAATTATAAAAGAGAAATTCAAACTGATATTAACCGTTCTGACTTGATATTTGTACCATCTGAGCATGTTAAGCAAAAATTACAGCAAGAATTTTTGATGTTACACGAACCCGTTGTTCTGAATTATGCTTCTTTAATCCCAAATGAATATTTGGAATTACCTCTTCCGAGAAAAAATGAAGAATATTTCTTTGTAGAGGTCGATAATATTTCTCATACAGGTCTGAACGAGATTTTGAAAGATTTCATTTATTTGCATACAGTAGGTAAAAGTAAAATAAGACTTTATCTTTCAGGTGATTTGCGAACGCAGAATGAAAAACTCGCAATAAATATGCAAGTAGCAAGAGAAGTAGATGCAATAAGAGAGTACAGAAATCTTTCTGCCGGGCAACGTTCAGCGTTATTAAGAGGTGCGATAGCTGCTTTATTGCCGTCAAATGTCGATGTTTTGCCGATATCTCATTTGGATGCAATGAAATGTTCCTGTCCTGTTATTACGGATAATACTCCTACTGTTAAGGAAGTTTGTGATAATGCCGTCATATATGCAGATATAAGAGATTCGGAAAGCTATAATAATATTTTAAACAGAATTCAAAATGATGAAGTTTTCAGAAACGAATATATCTACCGTGGGAAAGCAAGAGAGGACTTTTATAATTGGAACAGCTCTGCTAAAATTTTTGTTGATAATGTAGAAAAGGTTTGTAATTATGCTGAATAATAAGGCGTTAAAAACATTTGTTGTTATAAACTTAGGATGGCTTGGTGATACATTGTTGACCGCAAGTCTTTGCAAGGATATAAAGTTAAATTATCCTGAATCTAAAGTTATTTTTATTGCATCAAAGCCTTTTGAAGAAATAGCAAAAGGTATGGACGGTGTTGACGAAGTTTTCACTTTTGATAAAAAGAATAAGCATAAAGGACTTTTTGGCACACTTAAATTTGCCAAAAATTTCCCTTATAAAAACAAAGTCGATTGTGCATTTATTGTTCATTCTCATGAAAGAAGTGTTCTTCTGGGAATTGCAATTGGTGCAAAAATAAAAATAAGTGCACCATTAAAAAAATCTCCCTTAAATTTATTTATTACTCATAAAGTGAAATTTACCGAAGAAAAAATAAGAAATACGTATAAAGCTGATTTTAATGCGGAATACTTGAGTATTTTGACAGGAAAAGCCCCGCAAAGCAAAATGAGTTATTCTTATCCTCAGGAATATGATGAAAAAATAAAAAGAATACTTGAAGAACAAGGATATTCCGAAAATAAAATTATCGGGATATGTCCTGTTGCTAAGGATGACTGGCGAAGTTTTACTCCGGAATTTACTGCAAAATTTATAGAAATTTGTAATGAAAATTCAATCAAAACGATGCTTGTAGGCGCGGGAAAATCTGCTGATTTTGCTAAAGAAGTAAAAAAAATCACGAATGTTGAATTTTTAGATTTAACTAATAAAACAACGATATTTGAACTTAGTGCTTTTATTAATGCTTGCAGTGTATTTTTATCGGTAGACACTGGTCCAATGCATATTGCTTATTCAATAGGACAAAAAACTGTTTGTGCTTTTTATAAAAAGTCAATGATAGAAGAATGGGGTCCAAAGAGTTTTGAAGATGTCATCATTTTGTGTGATACTGATGATAAAATTACTCCGGAAAATTGTTTTGAAAGTTGTAAAATGCTTATGCATAAATAAGTATTTTATTGCTTTGCATACGATATTAAGACTCTTATAGTGCGGTTCTAATAGTGTCGAATACAGAAAGTTAGTTTTAATACATATTAAATCAAAACAGTTATTTATCTATTTATTTTTGCTATATAATTTAGGTAAGAAAAATTAAAAATAAAGAGGGAATTATGAGTAAATTAACAGGTAACGAAATAAGAAAAAAATTTATAGATTTTTTTGTAAGCAAACATAATCACTTGCATTACGAGAGTTCAAGTTTGATACCGGATAATCCGACAGTACTTTTGACAACAGCAGGCATGTTGCAATTTGTACCTTTGTTTTTAGGTTACAAAGAACCGCCAAATCCGCCAAGAATCACGACTTGCCAAAAATGTGCAAGAGCAGGCGGAAAAGACTCCGATATTGAAAATGTCGGAAGAACTCCTCGCCACCATACATTCTTTGAAATGCTCGGAAACTTTAGTTTTGGTGATTACTTCAAAAAAGAGATTATTCCCTGGTCATGGGATTTTGTTACAAACTACTTGAATTTAGACAAGGATAGACTTTGGATTACCGTATACGAAACCGATGATGAAGCTGCTGAAATTTGGCAAAGTGTAGGTGTCCCAAAAGAACGCATTATAAGAAAAGGTAAGAAAGATAATTTTTGGGGACCGGCAGGTGCTTCAGGTCCATGCGGACCTTGCAGCGAAATTCATTATGACTTAGGTGAAGAATACGCTTGCGGTCCGAATTGCTCTATTGCTACCTGCGAATGTGACAGATACGTTGAAATTTGGAATTTGGTATTTACGGAATTAAATCAGGATGAGGAAGGTAATCAAACACCTCTAAAGAAAAAAAATGTCGATACAGGTATGGGCTTAGAACGTATAACAATGGTTGTAAACGGTTTGGCTTCAACTTTTGATACCGATTTATTGCAGCCGATTTTAAAGAAAGTTTGCGAACTTTCAGGTCACAAATATAAAGAGGAAGGCAATAAAGTTGATACAAGCATCAGAATTATTACAGACCACGTACGTTGCGTTACATTTATGATTGCTGACGGCTTAACTCCAAGTAATGACGGTCGTGGTTATGTCGAGAAAATGATTTTAAGACGTGCTTTAAGACACGGAAAAATGTTAGGTTTAGAACTGCCTTTCTTGTACAAAATTGTCGATACGGTTGTCGACAGTTACAAAGAAACTTATCCCGAATTAGAAAAGAACAGGGATAAAATTATTGATGTTATTAAAACGGAAGAAGAACGCTTTAAATTGACTTTAGATAAAGGCGAAGTTCTTTTCTCCCAAATAATCGAAAAGACAAAACAGGCTAATCAAGCCGTTATCAGCGGCAAGGATGCTTTCAGACTATATGATACCTTTGGCTTCCCGTTTGAATTAACCGTAGAAGTTGCACAAGAAAACGGCTTAACGGTTGATGAAGAAGGCTTTAAAAAAGAAATGCAAGAACAAAAAGAACGTGCCAAAAATGCTCATGTTAAAATCAGCCTTACTCAAAACCTTATTTATGTTGATATCAAAAAGAAAAACGGCGAAACTAAATTCTTAGGTTATGAAAAAGATGTTGAAGAGAACTGCAAAGTTGTTGCCATTGTGAAAGATAGTGATGTTGTTGCGCAAGGTGAACTTGGTGATGAAGTCAATATCATTTTAGACAAAACCACTTTCTATGGTGAAGGCGGAGGTCAGGTCGGTGATACCGGTTTTATTGTTGCGAATGGTTTTGAAGCAGAAGTTGTTGATACAATGAAACTTGATAATTTATATATTCATAAAGCAAAAATTCTTCAAGGTAATTTGAAAGTAGGCGATGTTGTTACTGCAAAAGTTAATGCGGAACGTAAAAAGCAAATTCGTGCGCACCATTCTGTTGCTCACTTATTACAAGCCGCACTTTTGCAAGTTGTCGGCTCACAGGTTGCTCAGGCAGGTTCTCAGGTCGAAGAAAATCGCACAAGATTTGACTTTACGTTTGACAGAGGCTTAACAAAAGACGAATTAAAACGTGTTGAAAAAATCATTAACGAACAAGTAAGGGCTGCTATTGACTGTCATACAACCGTTATGAATATAGAAGAAGCTAAAAAATCAGGGGCAATTGCTCTATTTGATGAAAAATATTCTGATGATGTGCGAGTTGTTGAAATTGGCTCTATCAGTAAAGAATTTTGCGGCGGTTTACACGTAACAAACACAAAAGACATTGTGTTTGTTAAAATTCTGAGTGAATCAGCAATTTCAGCAGGAGTAAGAAGAATTGAAGCAATTTGTGCAGATAGTGCATTGGCTTACTTATCTGACCACGATAACATTTTAGAAAATGTATGCAGAAATCTGAAAACGCTTCCTTGCGAATTAGAGGAAAGAATGGATAAAATAATAGAAACAGGTAAATCCAATGAAAAACGCATAAAAGAATTGGAAAATAAAATTGCAGCCGCTCAGATGGATACACTTGTAAATACTTCCGTTGATACTTCCTTCGGTAAAGTTTTAGTTGCAAGAGTTGACGGATTTAATGCCGAAATTCTTAAAAATGCTTGCGAAAAATTTTCAAGTAAATTAGGTTCAAGCATTGTAGTTCTTACTTCTTTTGATGGTGAAAAAATTTCAATTATTGTAAAAGTAAGTGATGATGTAGTTGCAAAAGGCATTAAAGCAGGTGAAATCGTTAATAAAATTGCTGTTGCGTGCGAAGGCAGAGGCGGCGGGCGTCCTAACTTTGCACAGGGCGGTGCTAAAAATCCGGCTAATTTAGACAAAGTTTTATCAGAAATCAAGTCTGAATTAACAAAATAACAAATTTACAAAAACTAAAATGGGGGCAGAAACATCTGCCCCCGTTTTATTGCTGCTTTATTATGCTTTTGTTTGACAAAATATTTCAGCACCACGCAATTTGTCAATTTCAATTCTATCCTTTATCAAATCACACAGCCTTCTATCTGCTTCAGCTCTGGCGATTTTGCCTTTTTCTGCTAATCTTTCAATAATATCTTGTGCAAGTTCGTTACACGCAACAAGCAATCCTTTTTTATTGTAGTATGTTATCAAGCATGCATCGGTACCATTTTTAAGTTTTATTGGTTCTTCTATCATTTTTATACCATCTTTAAGCTCTCTGCATATAGTTTGCTTGAAATTTGAAGTTCTGTTTATTGCTGAAATATTCATGTTTTTCTCCTGATTTATGTTTTAAGTACTTATAGTAAAATCAAAAATAAAATAATTTGTTATCTTGTTTTTCGTCATTTTATTAATAATATTTTCATGTTAAGATAAAAGCAAATAAGTCAAGCTAGGGAGTTTTTTATGAATAAATTTTGGAAAAGATTTTGTATAATCTTATTATCGTTGTTAATTGTTATTGATTTAGTATTCGTATTTGGTTTGCCAAGGTTCATTGACTTAAATCAATATAAGAGTGATATTCAACAAATAGCTAAAGAGCAAGCTGATTTAGATATTGATTTTGAAAATGCTGAAGTTATAACCACACCTTTGTTTAGTGTCGGGGCAAAAATCAATAACATTTCGGTAAAATTACCTGATAAGACACTTTTATTTTCAGCTGACAGCATAAAAACAAGAGTTGCCTTACCGAGTATTTTCCTTTTAACAGCAAAAATTTCTTGTTTTGAAGTTGAAAATCCTTTTGTAAATGCAGAAATATACAATGATGAAGAATTTAAGATAGTTTTGCTGATAGAGGATATTTTAAACAAGCAAAAAGCTGTAACCTTCGCACAAAAGCCCAAACAGGAAGAAAAAACTTTTGCGTTTAATCCCGCATGGATAAGAATTGTCGTTGATAATGTTAAATTCAAAAATTACAGAGTTTTGGTTAACGACCTTAACTCCGGTCATTTCTTAGAATTGCGTGGTGAAGAATTAAAAGCAGGCTATTATAACGGAAAGACAGCTAAATTTAAGACTTATGCCGAATTATATAGTGATGATAAGAAGAATATCACTGCAAACATTGATATCAATACATTTCTACCACCTGCCGCAGAAGGACTTGACGAAGAAGATGACCCTGCTGAAAGAATTGATTTTCCGTTTATAAACCCTGTTACTATGTACAGGAACTATGATTTAAAAGCTGATGCAGATGCAAAATTATACATTCGTTCGTACGGTGCCGGTGATATTTCTTCATTTGGGCATTTTAATGTTGACGGTTTGACAATGAAGATTTCTCACATTCAGCTTCCGACAAGTTATTTGCATGCAAAAACATTTAAGACTAATGTTTGGCTTGATACTAATTTGAATGTTACCGATAAACAAAATATCAAACTACTTGGTCGCTTTAATTACGGCAAACATCCCGATATGGATATGAGTATTGATAGCGGTAAGATTTATTTTAATGACCTTATTATTCTTTCTAAAGCTCTGCTTGATTCACTGCATATTAAAAACGAGTTAAATTCGTACACCGCAGCAGGTTATATACATGCGGTCGCAAATATTAAAACAAATTTTAAAAAACTAAAATCCAACGGCACTATTATTGTTAACGGTGCTTCATTAAAAATAAGGAATTTGGGCGAAGTTATTTCAAATGCAAATATCAATTTGCTTTTAAATGATAACAGATTAGATTTTGAAAATTCAAAACTGTTTTTAAATGGTGCAAAGGTTTATTTTGAAGGAAAAATTGATGAAAAATCAATTGCGGATGTAAATATAAAAACCGAACCAATCCCTTTGCCTGCTTTGTTTACGGCATTTGCGCCAAAAGAATTGAGGAATGCTTATAATTTTAAATCAGGCAATTTAAGAGTGAATTTTTCATTAGCAGGTAAACTAAAGAAAGCTGTTGCTAATGCGGATTTTTCTTTAAGTAATTTAGATTTTGCAGACAAAAATAATACTTTTATAATAAAAAATGAGATTTTACAGGGAAATTTAAAATCTGATGCAAAAACTTTTTTAGCCAACGTAAACGATAAGAACTTTTCTTTTTTGCTGCCTTCCACTAATTCTAAAATACTTCTTCCGAAACTTGGAATTTCCGTAAATCAGCAAGATGTTTCAATTGATGAAAATACAATTCTTTTAAATGATAAATCGGTAATTAACTACCGTGGTGCCGTAAAAGATTATACAAAACTTGAAAATATTGATGTGACAGCTGACGGACTTTTAAATACGGCTGACTTAGTTAAATTTATCGGCAAAGAGTTTTCGCCTTTTGTTGACTTCAAAGGTGAAATGCCAATAAAAATTATAGTCAGCGGTGATAAAGGAAAACAAACTGCTTATGCACAAATTCTTGCAAACGGAACAAATTATATAACCCCTGTAAATATTCGGGAATTAGCAGGTCAAAATGTTGCTTTACAGTCCGTAATTGATTTTAAGCCTAACAGAATTAAAATCAAAAAAACAGGATTTTTCACAAGAGAAATTAGTATTGATAAAGACGGCGAACAAGTTGAACATCTAAAAGAAGTTTTGGGCATTGACGGAACAATAGCAGGTGATACGATTAACCTCATAAAAATCAATATTCCAAGCAATTTGAACGGGAAAATATTTGTTTTCCCGAAATCTGAATTTATGGTTAAAGGTGAAAGAATATTCGTATACGGGCAAACATCTGAGCCAAGAGTCAGAGGTAATTTTATAGCAGAAAACATTTCCGTTCCGGAATTGCTTTTATCAATAGATAATTTGGGCTTGAAATTCAAAGGACAAAAACTTGAATTTCTTTTGAATGATATTTTGGCAAACGGATCTGATATAAGTACTTCTGGTATAGTTAGTTTGATACCTTCACCGATTTTAAATGTTTCTGATGTTAACGTAAATTCAAAACTGATTAATGTTGATAAACTTATGAAGGTATCAGACTTAGCGATGAAATATGTTCCTTCTTCTTCGGCCTCAACATCTGTTTCTTCAAACCAAGCAACAGATATTCCTGTATCACTAAGAAACAGTAAAATAAATTTACAGCATATTATTACCGGAAAAATCAATGTTTATAATACATTGTCAGATATATCCTTAGATAAAAATATATTTTACATTAACAACCTGAGAACGAATGTATTTAGCGGCAAAGTAAAAGGCGATATATCAATGAATTTACTTTCTTCTTTGTTGGAAATAAGGCTAAAAGGAACCGGAATCAATACAGAGCAGGCGCTTGCCGATGCTGCCGGCATGAAAGATACTTTGAGCGGAAAAGCTGATTTTTCAACTGATATTGCTCTCAAAGGTGCAACCTATGAAGAGCAAATGAAATCATTAAAGGGTACTGTGAATTTTTCCGTAAAAGACGGTAGTTTCGGACCATTTGGGAAATTAGAAAATATGATTTTAGCTGAAAATATCAGAGAATCCGAGTTTTTCAAAACTGCTCTCGGTGGCGTCATAAATTCTCTTGCGACCATTGATACAACACATTTTAGTAATTTAAGCGGTGATTTGGAATTTGATAACGGTATTTGCTATATTGAAAAACTAACTTCTCAAGGCAGAATATTGGCACTTCATATTTTTGGAAGTTTCAACTTATTGCAAAATATCGCAGATATGAAGGTTAGAGCCAAAATGACTTCTATAATATCCGATTTGCTCGGACCTATATCAATGGTTAACCCCGTAAAACTTTTAAACAGTGCAGCAAGTATGAATGTTTTTACTGCAAAAGCATTTTCACTATTCTGCGAAACCGTATCACAAGAAGAATTGGACACACTTCCACCATTCTCTAATGCCTATGTTGATAATGCAGCTACCAAGTTCCAATTAGTAGTGAGAGGTGATGTTGCAAAACCTCTATCACTTGTAAAATCATTTAAGTGGTTAGCTACACCTATTGAATTTCAAAAAGCCGAAGAATTTGTTGCAAGTATACCTGACCCTGTCGAAGGAAGTACGGCAACAACAATTGATGAAGTTATAAAAGAAAATCAAGCACTGGAAGCTGAAAAGAAAACTTTGAAGTATAAGTTAAGACATTTATTTGATAAAAAAGAAACTTCCAAAAAACAATCTGGTGAACCTGTAAGTGAAGAATTTGTACAGGATAACGAATAAATAATAATTAAATCATTAATTTTTTATTAATAAAATTAAGGTTTTGAAAATTTTGTTATACAGTAAAATAGAAGAGTAGAATAAGCTATTAAGAGCTTACTAAGAAAAGGAGATTAAATATGTCTGAAGCTAAAATTAGACCATTATCTGACAAGTTATTGATTAAAATTATTGATGACACTCAACAAACTCAAGGCGGAATTTTTATTCCCGACAGTGCTAAAGAAAAACCGCAAAAAGGTGAAGTTGTTGCAGCAGGTCCGGGTGCATTGAATAAAGAAGGTAACAGAGAAGAAATGGAAGTCAAAGTTGGTGATAAAGTTCTTTTTGCTAAATATGCGGGAACTGACATTAAATTTGACAGAGAAGAATACAAAATTCTTTGCGAAAAAGATGTATTGGCAGTTATTGAATAGACTTTATAAAGGAGAGGAAAACAATGGCTAAAAAAATTATATTTTCACAAGATGCCAGAGAAGGCTTATTTAAAGGTATTGATGCAGTTGCAGATGCCGTAAAAGTAACTTTAGGACCAAAAGGCCGTAATGTAATATTAGAAAAGAAATTTGGCGCACCTCAAATCGTTAATGACGGTGTTACTATTGCTAAAGAAATTGAATTAAAAGACCCTCTTGAAAATGCAGGTGCTCAATTAATTAAAGAAGTTTCTTCAAAAACAAATGATGTTGCAGGTGACGGTACTACAACAGCTTCTGTTTTGGCACAAGCAATTGTTAAAGAAGGTTTGAGAAACGTAATTGCAGGTGCAAACCCAATCGAAATTAAAAAAGGTATTGATAAAGCAGTTGAAATCGTAGTTGATGAAATAAAAACTATGGCAAAACCTGTTGAATCAAAAGAATCTATTTCGCAAGTTGCAACAATTTCTGCCGGAAACAATGCAAAAATCGGTCAGGATATCGCCGATGCAATGGAAAAAGTCGGTAAAGACGGAGTTATTACAGTTGAAGAATCAAAAACAACCGATACTCAATTAAAGGTTGTTGAAGGTATGCAATTTGATAAAGGTTACATTTCACCTTATTTTGTTACTGATGCTGAAAGAATGGAAACGGTTTTGGATGATCCTTTCGTTCTTTGCGTTAACAAGAAAATCAACCTTATCTCTGAATTAGTACCTGTTTTGGAGCAAGTTGCAAGAGAAGGCAGAAGTTTACTTATTATTGCCGAAGACGTTGAAGGTGAAGCATTAGCAACTTTAGTTGTTAATACAATGAGAAAAGTATTAAGAGCAGTTGCAGTAAAAGCTCCTGGTTTTGGTGACAGAAGAAAAGCTATGCTTGAAGATATCGCAATTCTTACAGGCGGTGAAATGTTTACAGAAGAACTTGGTATCAAATTAGAAAATGTTACTACTCAAATGATGGGTAAGGCAAAGAGAGTTTCCGTTACAAAAGATACTACAACAATTGTTGTTGCTGATGATACCAAAACTGCAGTTGCGGAAAGAGTAAAACAAATCAAACGCCAAATTGAACAATCTGACAGCGATTATGATAAAGAAAAACTTCAAGAAAGATTAGCAAAACTTTCAGGCGGTGTTGCTGTTATTGAAGTTGGTGCGGCTACTGAAACCGAATTAAAAGACAGAAAATTAAGAATTGAAGATGCTTTAAATGCTACAAGAGCAGCTATTGAAGAAGGTATAGTTCCCGGTGGCGGTGTCGCTCTTGTTAAAGCAGCAGCAGTATTATCCAAGAAATTAATGACTTGTGATTGTCCTGATTGCACACCTGATACAAAAACAGGTGCTGAAATTCTTTTGAGAGCTTTGTATGCACCGTTAAGACAAATTGCAACTAACGCAGGTACAAAAGGTGATGTAATTGTTGAAGAAGTTAAAAAGGCTTCCGGCAGCAAAGGTTATGATGCTTTGAACGACACATTTGTTGATATGTTTGAAGCAGGTATCGTTGACCCTGCAAAAGTTACAAGAAGTGCTCTTCAAAATGCCGCTTCAATTGCTTCAATGTTATTAACTACAGAAGCTGCAATTGTTGACATTCCTGAAGAAAAACCTGCAATGCCTGATATGGGTGCTATGGGTGGTATGGGCGGAATGATGTAGTTTCTTCTGCACTAAACCTTACAAATTCAAATAAGCCGTTAAAACTTGTTTTGCGGCTTATTTTTTAATAATAATTTACCCTGCAGCTACAAATGAGCGCATTTCAGCAAGTTTTTCTTCAATTAAAGCCTGCAAAATCGGATAATTCGATATGTCATCGTCTTTTATAAATTCTATCGCAGTATTTCTTGCAGCTTCAAGAATTTCAACGTCATTGACTAAGTCAGCTATCATCAAGTCAGGCAATCCGCTTTGCCTTGTTCCCATAAATTCACCGGGGCCTCTTAACTGCAAATCTTTCTCGGCAATAACAAAACCGTTATTTGTTTGAGTCATAACGCTCAGTCTTGCTTTTGTTTCAGGTGATTTAGTATCTGATGCAAGTATACAGTATGACTGTCTGTCACTTCTGCCCACTCGTCCTCTGAGTTGGTGAAGTTGAGATAATCCGAAACGCTCAGCATTTTCTATAATCATAACCGTTGCTTCCGGAACATCAACACCGACTTCAATTACAGTTGTGGAAACGAGAATATCAAATTCACCGTTTTTAAATTTTTTCATATTTTCTTCTTTTTCTTGTGCGGTAAGTTTCCCGTGAACCAAGCCGATTTTTAAATCGGGAAATACTTTTTGTTCAAGTTTTTCTTTTTCTTTTGTTGCTGCTTTAGCTGATAGCGATTCACTTTCATCAATAAGAGGAAATACGATATATGCTCTGTGACCTTTTTTTACTTCGTTTCTTATGAGCTCATACGCCTGCTTTCTCATTGAACTGCCTGAAATCTGTGTTGTAATAATGGGTTTTCGTCCTTTTGGCAGTTCGTCAATTGTAGTAACATCCAAGTCACCGTGAACACTCAATGCAAGTGTTCTTGGGATAGGAGTAGCCGTCATGGTTAAAAGCTGAGGGTTAGTACCTTTTTGGGCAAGCTCTTTTCTTTGCTTAACTCCAAATCTGTGCTGCTCATCCACTACAACAGCACCCAAATTGTTAAATTCAACTCCATCCTGAATAAGGGCGTGTGTTCCAACAGCTATATGCGTTTGTCCGTTTGCCAGATTTGTTTGCATTTCTCTTCGTATTTTTACTCCGTGCTTCCCTACAAATAAGCCAACATGCAATCCAAGCGGAACAAGCCATTCGGTAAAATTCTTATAATGTTGTGTTGCTAAAATTTCAGTCGGAGCCATAATTGCTCCCTGATAACCGTTTTCTACAGCGGCAAGTAGCATCATGCAAGCAACAACTGTTTTCCCGCTACCTACATCTCCTTGCAATAATCTTTGCATAGGTTCTGTAGAATTGAGGTCGTTTAATATTTCATTGAATGCTTTATTTTGTCCTTCCGTAAGTTTGAAAGGCAAACTCTTGACGAACTTGTCAACAAGTCCGCCAGGTTTAATGTTTATTTTTTCTGTTTTAATTGTTTTTCGGACTTGCTCTCTTATCAGCATAAATTTAAGTTGAAGTATGAAAAGTTCTTCAAAGATTAATGTTTTTTTAGCTTGCTCAAGAAGTTCAAAATTATCCGGAAAATGTATTTGTTTTATTGCGTTTTTTTTATCCATCAGGTTATTACCTTGAATAATTTTGTCAGGCAATATATTTTGAATTTTATCCAAATAAGTTTCTATCGCATTAAAAATCGCTTTTCGCAAAACTTTTACGTTCATATTTTCGCAAAGCGGATAAACAGGAACTATTCTGCCTGCATTTATAACATTTTTTTGCTCAAAATCAGCCGTAATTACATTTGCTTCCTGCTTTTCTATTGTTAAACAGTTTGAGAATTTATCCCATTTAACCGTGCCTGAGAGAATAATATTTGAACCTTTGGGAAACCTTGCTTTATAATATTCCTGCATTTTTCTGTTCAATTTTTTGTAAAACCAAGTCGATTTTACTCTGCCTGTTCCGTCAGATACGATTATTGAGAGTATACACATATTTTTGTTCGGTGAATTATAAATGCTTACATCTCTTATTTCACCAAAAACTGTTACATTCTCCCCTTCTTTTAGTGATTTGATTTTTATTCTGTTTGAATAGTCCAAATGCTTTGAAGGGTAATAATTTAACAAATCCATCACCGTAAAAATTTTCATTTTATTTAAAAGTGCCGAGATTTTTGGTCCTACACCTTTGCAATAAGTAACATCAGTAGTTGCAGGGTCGTTTGTAAAAGGTTTTTTTTCAGCCTGCGTGTACTCCACATAAGGTTCAATTAAAAGGTCACAAAGTTCATTTATTGCATCTATTCGTTCTGCAAGTGTAAGGACACCATAATATGAAAAAACCTGATAAATATTACGCCACTTTTCATTTTTTGGCATCATTTTAATTATGTTTTTTATTTCGGACATTATGTACTTTGAAAAAGTTTTAGTTTTGCCGTTAATATTTATATAACGGTTCTTTGTTTCCAATTCCAATGCTTTTTTTATTCCATCACGATGTTCAAGTTTATCAATTAATTTCATTTTTATTATCTAAAATGTTTATAATTTCATAAATATCAATATGTTTTTCTCTTCCACGAATAGGAACAGAGCTGATTTTTATAACATCAAGCATATCTTTTGCGTATTCATAAGTTGTTTCACTAATTAAAAGCTGGGTATTAAATTGTCTGTTTTGTGCTTCAATTCTGCTTGCAACATTAACCGTATCACCGATAACAGTGTATTCCATGTGATTTTGGGTGCCTATATTTCCGATAAATGACGTACCTGTATTTATTCCGATACTTATGCCTATATCCGGTTTGCCTTCAGATTTCCATTTTTTTCTTATTTCCTGAACTTTTTCTTTCATTTTTATTGCACATAAAATTGCATTTAACGGGTGGTTTTTATCTTTTTTAGGTTCATTGAATACTGCTAAAATTGCATCACCTATGAATTTATTGACACTTCCGCCGTATTGTTCAATTATGGGAATCATTGCTTCAAAATATTCGTTTAATAAGTTTGTTACTTCACTCGGGTCAAGATTTTCCGAAATTTTTGTAAAACCTCTGATATCTGCCATTAATATTGTAATTTCTGTTTTCTTACCTCCTAATTTTAAATCAGTATCAGTATTTTGAATAATATCATCAACGACATTTGTACTGATATATTTTTTCATCGCATTTTTAAGTTTTTCTTTCTTGGTATCTTCGATTGAAAATCTGAATGAATATCCGATTATACTGCTTAATACGAAGAATATATAAGGAGTTATGATGTTAATTGCATATCCGTTTGAAAAAGTAAATAGTGCAAGGTAAAAATATAAAAAGCAAACCACAAAAATACTTATAACCGATAACATCGGGGCAAGGTAAAATATTAACAATAAAATAAGTCCGACAAATGCAAGCATTATCAGAACATTCCCTGTTACATCCGTAATATGCAACGCAGTTCTGCTTAATAAATTGTCTATAATATTTGCTTGAATGGTACTACCCGGCATATTAACAGTTAGCGGAGTTATTTTCAAATCATACAGCGCATTAGCAGTTGCACCTACGACAATGATTTTATCTTTAATTTTGTCCGGTTGAATTATCGGAGCTTCACCCTTTTTAACTTTATAATACGAATTAATAATATCGGACGCTTTGATTTGCTCATGCGCTATCCACGAATTTTTATTGTATGGTGCAAGCCAATTTATATATTGAACATACTTATCTTTTTTAAAATTTAACGGGAATGAAGCTACCAATGTATCTTTATTATAAATTTCGTATTTGTTATCATATATTGTGATTTTATCATAATCATTCAATTTCAAAAATACAGCCAACGCAAGGGATGGATAGTATTTGCCCTGCATATAAATAAACGGCTCAAACGCTCTGACCGAACCGTCTGTGTCAAGTGCTGTATTTACCGCGCCTACTGTTTTAACCGTATTTATATATTGGGGAAACATTTCCTGAAAAGAGGTGTAGGTCGTTTTGTTCAAATATTTTTCGTTTCTCAAATCTTGGACATTTAATGCGAATTTACCGGAAAACATTTCAAGATTTTCTTTAGAATTTTCCATGTTTTCATTTTTACTAAAATTCACCCCGACTACCAAAGAATCAAGTTTTTTAATCTCTTTTAAAAATTCTTCATCATTTTTTTCATCATTTTGTGCCGTAAGTACCGCATCAAAAACAATGAGTTTTGCTCCTGATTTTTCTAAATATGAAAACAAATCGGAATACAGTGTTCTTTTCCAAGGAAGTGTGCTTATATCCTTTACGGAATTATCATCGATAACAACATTTACAATACTTGTAAGGCCTGTTTTATTTACGGAAAGTTTTACCAAAGCATCATATGCATTCCTTTCAAAAAAACGAACTGAAAATGCGTAGATACAAACAGACAAGAATATTGCGAAAAACAATATTGTATATGTTTTCTTTTTAGTCAAATGTTTAAACAGTTTCATATTAAAATTATAATATGAAGAGTAGAAAAATGGCAATGTTGTGTTTTATTTCAATGTAATATGGTTGCAATTTTTAATTATATTCATTATCATGTTGGCAATTGCTATCAGAAGGAGCTTTAATGACAGGTACAAATTTAAAACAAACAGCGGCATTTTTATCAATTTGTTCAAATGCACTTCTTATTATTTTAAAACTCATTGTCGGTTGCATAACGGGAAGTCTTAGTGTTATGTCTGAAGCATTACATTCTCTTAGTGATATTGCTGCGTCATTTATTGCTTATGTATCAGTAAAAAAGTCCTCAGAACCTGCAGATTCAGAACATCCTTTCGGACATGGAAAGTTTGAAGAACTCTCAGGCTTTTTCGAAGGTCTTTTGATTTGCGGAATTTCATTATTTGTTTTTTATAGCGCTTTTGCAAAACTTTTTAACCCGTCTGTACAAAAATTTGATACGTTTTGGGGAATAATAATAATGAGTTTTTCGGTTATTGTTAATGTATGCGTGAGCAAATATCTTTTTAAAGTAGGCACAAAAACAAATTCAATCGCAATTGTTGCTGATGCGGAACATTTGAAAACTGATGTAATTTCTTCATTAGCGGTATTGTTAGGACTTCTTGCAATAAAGATTACGGGATTAGTTATCATTGATATAATTTTTGCGTTTATAGTAGCTTTAATTATATTATTTACAGGAATCAGATTGACAATTTTAGCAATGAAAGGATTACTTGATGAATCTTTGCCCGAAGCTGATTTAAAACTCTTAAACGGTATACTGCAAAATCATATCAATAAAGATATTGAAGAGGTAAGATTTTTAAAAACAAGAAAAGCAGGAAGTGAAAAATTAATAGAGCTTGTTATAATTGTACAAAAGGATATGACAATAGGTGTAGGTCACGATATTTGCAATAAAATCGAGCAAGAAATAATGAATAGCTTAAAAGGTGCAAAAGTGTTTATACATTTGGAGCCATTGGAAGATAATAAAATAAAAAATTCAAATATTTCTATCAATTAAATATCTGTAATTTCACTGTGAGCAACTTCTTCAGGATATTCCTGCTCATATACAACCAGAGCATTACTGAGAGGAATACCGCCCCTTACTGCGGGATTGTTAACAGTTACTCCGTTAAAGTACATAACACTTGAACCGCCGCCATCAAGGTTCATTGCATTGTAGCATCCGATACTTTTCATAAAATATGCAAGTTCGGTAAGTGTCATACCGATGGAGCTTTGTTCTCTGCCGTCAACAGTTACCATAATAAATTTGCCGTCTTGTGTATAGCCTATTGCTGTTCGGGGGTTTCTGCCTGTTACTGCGTTTAATTTTTCATCCGTTACATCTACGAAAATCTCGTTTTCTTTTACCAAATAAGGTCCGCCACTGATTATGTGTTCTACATTATTCCATTTTTCATCGCCTGTACTTATTTCAATTTTTAAATTTTTTTCCTCAAAAAATGGTTCAAGTTTACTCTTTGGTCCGACTATTACATATCCGTCTTCAGGAATTACCTGGCTTGAATTACCGTAACTGACGATTTTTCCGTCTTTAATGGCAATTTCAGCTCCGTATTTTGGGGGTGGTGGAGCGGCAAGCCCCCATTTTCTGCTGTAAATAATTACATAAGTTGACAACATTCTGGGTTGATTAATATTATCAATCTTTAATTCTTTATGTTTAGCTGATAATTTTCCGTTAAACCCGAGTCTTGCCATTAAAAATTGATTTCCCTTTATTCCGAGAGCCACTCTGTTATATATGGGTCCAGTCAAAATTTGACCGTTAACCATCATTGTCCCCAAAGGTACTCCGGTTTGAGGTTTGAAATATGAGCCGTTTATTGCTGCAATGGCATTACCTTTTTGAGCCATTGATTTTATTGAGGAACGTTTATTTAAAACATCTGATGCCATAACGGGTTTTACTGAAATTTTATTGTTTATCTTCGTATTAATTTCTACTACATTAATTCTAATTGGCCGACCACTAACGTATTTCGTCATTCTTATATGCTTAATGCCGTCTTTTAGAGTTAAAATTGTACTTTTCGGGTAGCGTCTTTGAACGTCAATTCTCCAGTTTTCTTTTTCGGCTGTTTTGTCTTCAAAAAAAAGCCCTGCCGTGGTGACAGAGCTTGTGTGCGTATTAGTATTGGTTATATTCATAGCTATTTCTTTTGCATTGGTATAAACATTGTTGTTTAAGCCGATTGACAATAATACGAGGTATGCGGCTCCCGTTACCAGTAGCTTTGCAATAAAACGTTCGTCCTGCATCACCACATAAGAAATCATCGTCTCGACTCCTCTTTTGGTATAATATCCTTAGGGTTAATAAAAATATTGCCAAACCATACGGAAAACATGAACATATCTCGTGAAATTCTTTTGAAATCAACGTTTAAAAGGTTTTTGGGTTTGTCAACTAAGGTTGTCATGTCCATGCTCCTTTTATTAACTTCTACTACAATTATAGCATATTGTAAAACGGGCTTCAAGCCTTGTATAACGTGTATTTCAGACAATTAATCGGAGTAAAAATGAAACAAAATATTAAAGAAATTGTGAAAATTTTAAACGAACAAAATTTAAAAAAATCAGACTTTGTAAATTTAATGGAAGGTTTGGAAAACCCTTATCTGGTGCTTGTTTTCTGTATACTCAGTTTACGAACAAAAGATGAAACTACCTATGGCGCTGCACTAAGACTTTTTGATTTGGCAAAAACCCCTGAAGAAATGATGCAAAAATCAGAAGAGGAAATAGCTAAAACCATTTACCCTGTTGGGTTTTACAAAAACAAGGCAAGTCAGATTAAAGAATTATCTAAAAAGATTACTGAAGAATATGGTGGGAAAGTGCCATGTGATATTGATGAACTTTGTAAGTTTAAAGGAGTTGGAAGAAAAACCGCTAATCTTACGATAGCTAAGGGTTTTGGGCTACCTGCAATATGCGTAGATGTACATGTCCACAGAATTTGTAACAGACTTGGGTATGTTCAAACAAAAGAGCCTGATGAAACAGAATTAGTGTTAAGACAACAATTACCAAAAGAGCTATGGTTGGATATTAACACGATATTAGTGACTTTCGGGCAAAATATATGTAAGCCGATAAATCCCAAATGTGCGGAGTGTAAAATCAAAAAATACTGTAATGAATATTCAAAAAAGCAATAAATTTGCCTTAACATTCTTAATAATTATTAACAATTCTTAATACTACTCTAATGAGTATTCAAGATTTTCCCAAACTTCAACCATTTCGTCTCTTGATGTAACTGCACAACCAAATTGTCTGATAACAATACTTGCTGCCAAATTACCTATAATAGCAGCTTCTTTTGGTGAAGCACCCGAAGCAAGAGCCAACGTAAAAGCTGCAACAACAGTATCACCTGCACCTGTTACATCAAATACATCCGTTTTATTGAATGCATTTACACTGAAATATTTATCGTTGTCGTAGAATACTATCATTCCTTCATCGCCGCGTGTTAAAAGCATCATTTTGGCATTGGTAATTTTTAACAGGTCTTTTCCTGCTCTTATTGCGTCATCCATGGAGTTAATTGAGTATCCGACAGCTTTTTCAGCATCAGGTTGGTTTGGAGTAAGGCATGTCGCATGTTGATAACGACCCAAGTCACCTTGTGCATCAACAGTAACAATTTTACCTAAACGATTAGCTTCTTCTATTGTAAACTTGATGATATTGTCTGTCATAATGCCAATGTTATAATCAGAAAGAAGAACAGCATCACATTCGGGCATAGCCTTTTTAATATTGGAAATAATTTTGCTTTCGGTTTTGGCATTGACCGGTTCGTTTAATTCTCTGTCAATTCTAACAATTTGCTGTCTGACGGACTGGGTTGAAAAGCCTGAAATTCTTGTTTTTGTAGTAGTCGGGCGTTCTTTATCTTCAACCATCAAAGAACAGTCAATTTTTGCATCCTTAAATGCTTTCATTAAAACAGGTGCATAGTAGTCTTTACCGCATACACCGACAACTTTTACTTTACCGCCGTTAATGGCAGAAATATTATGTGCCGCATTAGATGCTGCACCCAGAATGATTTTTGTTTCAGAGTGTTTTAAGATTAAGACAGGAGCTTCTCTCGAAATTCTTGCCGTTTTACCGTAAACCATTTCATCAATGGCAAAATCCCCGACAACTAAAATTTTCGGATCTTTCAAGCGATTAATCGCATTTATAATTTCTAATTTTTCGTTATTCAATTTTATAATTCCTAAATAATATTGCTTATAAACTCTTAGAAGTGGTATAATATTATTATCGCACAAAAATCTTTTTGAGGGAATATGGAAATTTCAAATGATTTAAAAAGTAATGATGATATATTGGATAATCACAAAGAAAAACTTGCAGAAGCAGGTGTAAAAAAATATGTGATATCTATATATAACGAGTTTGTTCCTTTAATGGATTCAATGTCCGTTGAAGAAAGAACAGAGGCAATAAATGAAATTATTTCTGTTCACAATGACGCAATTAATGAAAAAAAACTGATTAAAAGAGGTGCAAAAGTTCTTGTAGCAGCTCTTATTGGGATGATTGTTCTTATATTTGCGGCACCGTGTCTGTTATGGCTCGTAAACAAATCTTATACACTTACCAGAAACAGCTATAATGAAATGCAAACAAACTTTGAAGTTTTGTACAGAAAGTAATTATCGTTTGTAATTAACTCCGTATTTTTTTTCAAGTTTTATGAGTTTACCTGATTTTTCGGCATAAATAAGAGCATCGTTAATTGCATTTTTAAGACTTAGAGATTCTTCATCTTTTCTCAGAGCAATACCGTAATATTCTTTTGAGTACCTGTCAGGAAGTAGTTTATACCCCTCTTCATCAGAGAGTATACCCTGAAGAATAACGTCATCAGTAGAAATAGCAGCAATATTTCCTCGTTTTAACTCGTTAAATGCTTCTTTATAATTTCTGAATCCTTTGATAGTTGATTTTGAAGCAATATATTTTATGTTTCTTGCTGCTGTTGTTCCGAGGACAATGCCTATAATTTTACCGTTTAAGTCTTTGCCTGAACGAATATTATTATCGTTTTTTACAAGTATTGCCTGACCTGACATAAAATAAGAATTTGAAAAATCTATAACATTTAATCTTTCCTGAGTTATTGTCATTGTTGAAATTACGACATCAACTTCTTTTGAATTAAGGCTTAAAATTCTTGCTGATGGTGATAATGGCTTAAATTCTATTATCTCTTCAGATCCGAATATGGTTTTGGATATTTCTTTTATCAGTTCGACATCAAAACCGACAAGGTTGCCGTTTTCATCACGATATGCAAAAGGTTTTGAATTATCGTTAATTCCGACAACGAAAGTCTGCTCGTTATTAATTTTTTTCAATAAATCAATATTGTCCGGCTGCTCTTTTTTGCAGGAACATAAATTAACCGTCAAAATAAGACATAAAAATATTTTTAACAATAATTTCATAAGACAATATTATCAAATTATGTCAAAAAACTCAAATTTTACGCTATCTGAGTTTGTACGTATCAAAGAACCAGTTTAACCCCTCGTCCATATCAACATCTTTTCCCGGAGCCAATGTTCCTATAACATTATCTTTTACATAAGAAGCTACATCAAAAATGCTTTTTTCGTTCGGCGGTAATTTTTCTATGCGAGCGGCGATTTTACATTTATTGATTATTTCTCGTGTTGCTTTCTTATATTCTTTTTGTTCCCTTGTATTGAGAGCATCAAGAAAGCATTTGTGTGCCCAACCGTTGCAAAGCAACATAACCATATTTATATAGCCTGACGTACCGTTATTATTCCATTTGCCATCTTCCCAAATATCAATTACGTTGATTTTTTTATTTTTTTCATCAATCAGCAAGTTGTTAGGATTAATGTAGTCAACACATTTACCCATACTGTTTAATTTTTTAAATTTTTTCGCCAAATCAATATATGCTTCTAAAGGAAATCTTGCAATCTTTTTCATTGAAGCCAAATCTATTTGTGCTTCTTCTCTTGTAGGTAGTTGTCCGGTCATTAACATTCTGAAATATACCGCTACAATATCAGGCACGGAATATGTCTTACCCTGAACAAATTTAGTTATAAAAATCCCCTCTTTACTTTGGGCAACAGGTTGACCGAAATTATAACTGCTTAACGCATCAGGAATTTTTTGAAATTTTACATCTTTTATATTTGCAATATCAAATGTATGAGGAATTTTTATTATAAATTTTTCATCAGAACTTGAGTCCAACAAAAATGCCTTGACATTAGCACCTGAACCCAAGTAATTTTCATGTCGTACAGATTTTACGATATTATCTTGATTTTTTAAAATTTTATCAAGTTCGACATCATCCCGAGATGCCTGTCGGGTAAAAACATCTTCTTTTATTACCAAATTCCCGAACGGAACATGGTTTCTTGTGTAAATTTTGTTTATATTACTTGTTCTGCAATTACTGATGAACAAAATAGGGTTTACATTCACTTTATTTGCCTCTGTTTAACTTTTCATCAGCATAAAAAACCTGAATAAATATTTTTGCTATTCATTTTATTTTTTATTAAGTATAAGTTATTAAATTATCTGGAAAAAGGAAAAACCAGTACGGGAGCAAAAGACTCTTCCGTTTGTTTTGTTTGTTGGTCAAAATACTGTACTGTAAGATTCTTTTCAAAAATTCTCAGTCTGTCAATACATATTACCTTTTTGTCATCGTTATCCAACCCTAAACAAAAATCTTTCAATTCATCAAATTTCTTTTTTCTTTCAGACCAATATTGTTTTGAAGGAAGTATGTAGCGTTTAGATGTATCAATATTTTGCAATTTTTTGTAAGGACAAAATTCTTTAAACTCTATTTTTAAATTGTTTTCTGCTGCTTTAGCAGAACAAGATATAAGTGCCAAAATACCTAATACAAGAAAAAATCTTTTCATAATAAAACTCCAAACTGATTTAATAAGTATTATAATATAATATCGGTTTTAAAAATACAAATAAACTTTATCATTTAATCCGGCTAAATATAATGTAACCTTTTAGCAAGTTTTACCGCAGTTTTTGTGATTTGTGAACTGTCATGAGCCAACTGCTTTTCGGTTATACTTGCATAAAGCGAGTGCTTTTTGTAGGGGAGAGCATCGCAAAAACCTCTGTTTTTACCTACGAATACGTGAAAAATCGTTTCACCCTTCAACCATTTCAAATAGAATGGTACTTCTTCCTGTTTGACAAATATGTCGCATTTTCTGCCTAAATCATATAATCTGCGCTGAGTATAAAGCATTTTTAATCCGATGAGATCAGAGCCGTAACGACCAAAAGAAACCGGAGTATTTTGGATTCTTTGTATTTCCATGAAATACCTCCTTTGTACAAAGTGAATTATATACCAAACAATACATTTTTTGACCGTATTTTCAAAAAATAATTAGTGAGAATAAATTACCGATATTTTTTCCTTTGATACTTTAGTTTTATAAGCATTTAAAAAATGTAAAAAAAATTTAATATTACAAATTTTAATTAGCAAATAAAAATATTTACATTACTTGAAAGTGGAAATTAGAACAGAGATTAAAGTTTTTAATTTTGTACATTAGTGTTGTTTAGCAAGAGGTATTGTATTTATGCGTATAGATAGTATCAAATCACTTCATGGTGTTTACACTCAGCAAGGTATTGCTGAAAATAATCACAAAAGAACAAATTCAGTCGCTGAAAAAGAATATTCTTATAATACTCTTCCGCTCAATTATAATCGTCATTTGGTTACGAAAACCGGCATGTCGCATTGTATCAGTTTTATGGGTTATCCCGTACATATCGTAGATGGCGGTAACCATGCTACAAATATGCAGCATTTTGCCAATGCTATCAGCCGTGATATGGATATTTCCATGCACATGGTTGAAACTAACAGCAAACACCAAAATACAAAACAATTAAAAAGTCTTGAGCAGGAATTGAAAGTACTTAATTCTTCATCAAACTTAAAAGGAGTTTATATTGCAGTTCCTGCTTTAGCTTCAGTACCTTTACTAAATTTAAAAGACCAATATATGAGAGTTATGGGAGAAAGTAAGACATTTACTCCTGAAAACTTGAAAACCAATAAAAAGAAACTTCTTGAATTTCTGAGAAAAATTTACGAATCACCTTCATATTACAGAGAATACATCGGTTATATGGATTCAACGAAGCAAGGAATAGAGTACACTTATGGTGTTATTCAGGAAATTAATAAACTTATTCAAAAAGGTGCAAAAGTTTATATTCCGTCAGGACACCCTCACGATGAAACAATCAAGTGGTTGGCAGGTGAAAGAGGATTAAAACCTGAATTATATCATTATATTGCAACGGGTGTTGATGCAAACGGAGAAATTCAAAAATTATCGGAAGAAGTTAAGGAAAAGAATTGGTATGATTTTAACCTACTGACTTTATCCGATGCAAATATTGTAGGCGTGAAAGGTACAAAAGGTGTACAAGATTACATGTTTGCAGCTTATGATTCTTGCATAACTGACGGAGCAAGAGGTGTGTATAATTTTACTCCAATCAGAAGAGATGGGCAGCTGGTAGGATACAGTTATACGGATACGAGTACAAATGAATATCCGTACACTGAATTTCCCGCAAATAGTGAAGTCGCTAATATTACAAAATTTGTCGGCAAGAAAATATCTGAAGTTGAGGCTAATCAAAGAGAAATAAGATTACTGACCGATAAAATGAATAATGGACTGCCTACAACATCTTGCAGTGATAAGCTATACCCGATATCTCAAATATTTACACCCGCAGAAATGGGTGCTAAAAAAATGAAATTACGAGGGGACTATGTTGACAGAAGTTTAAAATTGTTTTTCAGAAAGAATAAAGACGGCGTAGTTATATTTCCGCAATGTGATTGTGAAGGCAGCGGAAAACCCAGTGTATTATCAATGTGGGGAAGTTGTTTTGCCGTAATGAACGCAATAGCAAGAGATATAAGAATAGCGGAATCTGCAAAGAATCGTACAGCTTTATCTTCAGCATATGGAAATCATGGCAGTGCCTCTTATGAAGCGGCTATTTCCGATTTAATCGATCAAGCGAAAAAAGACCAAATATCAGGTCATTACCGATTTGCGGAGCATACTTATAATGCGGCGATTGCTTTGGTTAAAGAGTATAAAGAATTGGGATATAAAAAACAACTTTACGCACCGTATTTAGGCTTAGCCGAACTTCACATGAAAACAGGAAAACTTGAAGAAGCCTCAGCTTGTTATAATATTGCACTTAATATGATTGCAAAAATTCTGAAAGAAAAACCTGCATGTCATGTTAGAAATTCCGGAGAAATGACTTTGTCACTTATTAAAAAATATGCCGGAAGACATGAAAAAATCAATGATTACTTTGGAGAAAAGGCTTGGTACGATTCACTATTCTGGCTGGCTCAAGCATTCGTAACCTCGCCTTTGGCACCATCATTTGATGATGACGATAATTACGATAAAAATTCATATTTAGAATTTTATAATTTATATAAAAATACAATTCCGCTCGCAGCAAATATTTATGATAAAATAGGTGATATATGCAGAAGAAGAGGGGAAGATTACCCCGCAAGAGTTTGCGCAGCTGCAGCACAGGATATAAGAAATTGCACTTCCCGTGGTGACGTTGTATTAACCAAAAGAACAGAGGGTGTTCATTATATAGGAGATTTGTATAGTGAAATTAGACAACATTAGTCCCATAACATTTAAAAGCGGATGTGATATGCATGCCCACAGAGGAAATTGGTGGGTAAAATTATCGGAAAACCAGGTCGGTAATTTCTCGGGTGTTGTCAGAAACAGTGCTAATGAGCCTTATGTTTTCAGAAATTTAACCGGCGATCTTATAGAAATAGCCAACAGGGCAATCACAAACCAAGAAGATAAAATTGACAAGGTTATAATATCAAATCTTGACTGTATGGTTCGTAATCACCCTGAAACTTCTCAAAGTTCTTTGTTCCCAAACGGATATGCATTTTTGAAAAATGAGTATGATGGAAATATTGAATTATTGAAAAATGCCGCTAATTCGAATGAATTTTTCTATGCGACAGGTCAACCGGGATATGGCGATGCTAAAATTTTGAAAAAAGTTCTTGATGAAAGCCAAGGTAAATTTGTAGGTATAAAATTGCACCCGCAACAATTGAGTATTCCTGCAAATGACAAAGTATATGAACCGTATATGCAACTTGCAAGAGAGAAAAAATTACCTTGTTTATTCCATTCGGAGCTTAATATTGACTGGTCTGTTCCTGAAGGTAAAGTTATTGAAAGCAGGAAATTGTGGAAACCTTCTGATCCTAGGTATATACTGGAATTGGCTCAGAAATATCCGGATGTCCCTGTAATATTGGCACATACCGGCTCAGGCGGAGCTCCGGCACATAAAAAAACGATAGATGTTATGTTGAAGGCACTTGACCAAAATAAAGCTAATTTATATGCTGATATTTCTTGGGTCGATTTTAACGGTGGCATACCTTCCGATAATCCGCAAAGTGTTTTGAGGCTCATAAAAGAGTGCAAAAAAAGAGGACAACTGCATAGAATTTTGTACGGTACGGATATTCCCGTAGGTGAATATTCTATTGAAGGTGCTGCTCAGCACGGACTTTCGCCATCTCAAATTTACAAAATGACGGTTGAAAAATTAAAATCGGCAATAAGAAACGATAAAGATTTAAAAGATGATGCTGAAAATATAATTGACAGAATTTTCAGAAAAAATGCGGAGGAATTATTTTTTGAAAAAAAGTGGCTCAACAATGATTCCTCGAAGAAAATCTTATCCAAGACAAGGCTGGGAATAGCACTTGGAGTAGGTTTTCTCGCTCTTGGCAGTCTGTTTGCATACTCAAAAACCAAAGACACTAACGAAAATATGAATATTATTTCTGTCAACGAAAATTCTTATGAGCAAGGGAAATTTTGTTAGTTTTATTTATTTTCAGTCCAACACTGAACAATATTTAAAATATTTTCGCAACATTTAAGAAGATTACCTACGGGCAAAAATTCTGATTTTGAATGGAAGTTGAGTCCGCCTGCACCTAAATTTGGAGTCGGCAAGCCTAATCTTGAAAGCTCTGAACCGTCAGTGCCGCCCCTAATGGCTTTGCATACAGGTTTTAGTCCTGAAAGAACAATTCCTTTTATCGCATTTTCCATAACTTTAGGTGACTTGTCTATATATTCTTTCATATTCAGGTACCGTTCATTTTCGTTGAAAATTATTTTGCATCCGAATTTTTCTTCTGCTTCTTTTATGAGTTCCTTGAGATATTCAATTCTTTCTTTGGCTTTTTGGTAATCATGGTCACGTACTAATAATTTCATTGTCGTTTCGGATACGTTGCCTGAAATGGAATTTACATGAAAATATCCTTCTTTTCCTTCCGTAGTTTGGGGTTTTTCATTTTCGGGAAGTCTGGATGTAAGCCAGCAGGCAACATCAACAGCGTTAATCATTTTATTTTTTGCATAACCGCAATGAACACTTTTGCCTTTAATTATTATTTCAGGGTTAAATGCGTTGAATGTTTCATTTTCTACAAGTTCGGGCGTTGCTCCGTCAACTGTATATGCCGCATCTGCTCCGAATTTTTCTATATTAAATTTTGAAATTCCCATTCCTGTTTCTTCATCGGGTGTAAATGCAATTTTTAAGCACGGATGTTTTAAATCGGGGTTTTCAGTAAATACTCTCAAGGCTTCAAGGATTTCAGCTATTCCTGCTTTGTCATCCGCACCTAAGAGAGTTGTTCCGTCAGACGTTATTATTCTTTGATTTTTATATGGGGATAAATCTTCTTCCGAAATTACGGTTCCTCCGTTAAGTTCAATATTCCCAGATGTATAATTGTGAATTTGCGGTTTAACATTCTGATTTGGTGCATCATCACTTGTATCATAGTGAGCAATTAAGCCTATTGTTTGATTTGTTTTATCCGTATTTGATTTCAAAGTCGCAGTTACAATACAATGTTCATCTACCTCAACATCTTCTAAGCCTATTGAAACCAGTTCGTCTTTCAAAATTTTTGCAATATTTTTTTGACATTCCGTACTCGGAGTATTTTTTTCGGCTAATTCTTCTTTTGAGCCTGAATCAATTTTTGCAAGTTTTACAAAAGTATCTACCAACCTGTCTTTATTAATTAAATCAGCACTTTTCATTTTTCTGTTATCCGTATAACCATCACTGCTTTTCATTGTACAGGATTTTCCGAAATTTGGGAAATTATAGTATGAATTTGATATTGATAACATTGTTTTCTCCGTAATAACATTTCTATTAAAATACTAAAAGAAAATTTTTGCTAAAAGTTAACATAAATGAAAAGTAAATTTTAAAAAACCGAATGATGCTTTACTAAATTCTTGCGTACTTAAAAATTCTGCTAAAAGTCTTTTGAATTTAGAAAAAATAATAATAAAAAAAGCGGCTTATGCCGCTTCTTTTATGTCTTCTTCCGTTTCCGATTTTTTGGGTTTGAGTGTATTAATCATTCTTGCGATTGCTTCTTGCGTCAAAATTATAACAGGAACCGCTTCTTTTAAAACTTCAATCCATGCCCTCACATCATTTGGGGCTATTTTACAACACATTTTAGGACATGCGAAGTCACTTATCATAGCTCCTTTTGGTTTTACATCGGATTTTTCAAATTTATCCTCTTGTTCAGCCTCAATTTGAGCCATGACTTTTTTCTTTGCGTTTTCGTCAGGAACAACTACTACAACCGCTTTTGGGGGCATTTTACACGCATCAATCTGTCCAACCATGCCAACACGACCTTTCCTTAATAGTTTGCCCCTATATTAAAACAGTTGTATAAAAAAATTTGCTATTTTGTTACAAATTCAAAAAAAATTATTTACTTGATGTCAAATTTTTCAGATAAATTGTTTTTATATTTATGGTAGTACTCAGAAAGGTGATGGCATGGTCGAAGGTATTCATGGTATGGCAGGTGTAAGTCCGATTGGTACAGTCGGAAAAACGCAGGGAGCTGCTGCTCCTAAAAGAAAACTTCAGGATGACGAGGTAGCTTTTTTGCTTCCTAAATCAAAAATTCCTGTTGATAAACAAAAAGAAATTATCAAGGCTGCACGCTCAAATGCATCAGGTTGGGCAGTATTTGGAAGTATATTCAGTACATTATATTATGGTTTAAGGTCTGATGATACTATTGCCGAAAAATACGATTTAGATCCGAAAACAGACAGGTCGTTAATCAAACAAATTAAACGAGAACAAATGTTATGGACTTTACCTTCCTGTATCCCCGGTTTAGGAATTATTCCAGCTGTTGCAGCTTGGTTATACAATAAAACAATGGATGAAAACTCAATTCATCTCGATGGTTATTTAAGGTAAACGTGTCATTGCTCGATAAATTAAAAATGCTCTTTTATTAGAAGAGCATTTTTTTTATTATTATTTTATTTCTTTTACAATTGAGGTGACTTTTATTCTAAGCGGATCAAACTTAGGTGGAGGACCTTCCATAACTTTTGTTACCGGAGGAAATTCAGAAGTTTTATTCCCTACCTGAACACCACGTAAAAATTTTGCTACAGGAGGTTTTTTTATTGATATAGGCATATTCATTAATTCTTCCGGCGTTATTTGAGGCGGTTCTTTTTTTAATGTGGCAACTTCCGGCATAGCTCCACGTTTGACTTGATTTTGTGGCTCAAATATCGTTGCAGCCTTTTTTATTTTGTCCTGCTTATCAAGAATTTTATCTATTCTGGAAGATTCTTTTTCAAGTTTACCATTTAATCTTCTAAGACAACCTGCAATAGATTTTGAGAAAAACTCCGGTTTAATTTCAAAATCTTTAGCCATTGGGTGTTTTGGAAGGTGCACTGCTCTAAAAAGAGGAAAGCCGTATGATATATCAAGCGATACCGTATGATAAGGTGAATTTCTCTCGATACTTTCGATTAATTTTTGTACCCCAAAACCACTTTTACAATTGCCTGAAGAAATACAAACCTGTATTCTGTCTCTTGCAAACTGTGCCCAACCGTTGAATTTAATGTTGTTTTGTGATATTTTGTTTATTTCCATACTATTCCCATAATTTGTTTTCTGACTACATGATTATAATTACCCAAAAAAAATTTTTTTGCTACTTTTGTTTATCAAAAAACAAGAGTATATAGCATGTGATTTTGTTGCAAAACGATATGAATACTAAATTGTGCTGAAATATGGACAGATAAAAAGTTTTCGTGAGCAGTTTAAGATTTCTACTTGACAGTTGATTATGTCCTTTATATCATTAGTAGTGTGCCGGTGTAGCTCAATGGTAGAGCAACGGTTTTGTAAACCGTAGGTTGCGGGTTCGAGTCCCATCACCGGCTTGCTTTTTAGGAAGCGAGAACTTTGAAAATTTTATACGGGTAGGTGGCCGAGTGGTTAAAGGCGGCAGACTGTAAATCTGCTCACGTGAGTGTACGCTGGTTCGAACCCAGCCCTGCCCAAGTTTTAACTTAGAACTCCCATGCCTATGTGGCGCAGTGGTAGCGCATTCCCTTGGTAAGGGAAAGGTCACGGGTTCAAATCCCGTCATGGGCTAGATATAGGTTAAAACTTAATTTTTAAAACATAAAGTAGATTACTTTAGAAAAAGGAGAATGACAAATGGCACGTGCAAAATTTGAACGTACAAAACCACACGTTAACATTGGTACCGTTGGTCACGTTGACCACGGTAAAACAACATTAACAGCAGCTATCACAGGTTGTATGGCTGCAGCAGGTAAAGCAGAAGCTAAAAAATTCGATGAAATCGATGCTGCTCCTGAAGAAAAAGCTAGAGGTATAACGATTTCTACAGCTCACGTAGAATACGAAACAGATGCAAGACACTATGCACACGTTGACTGCCCGGGTCACGCCGACTATGTTAAAAACATGATTACAGGTGCAGCTCAAATGGATGGTGCTATCCTTGTTGTTGCAGCTACAGACGGTTCAATGCCTCAAACAAAAGAACACATCCTTTTAGCAAGACAAGTTGGTGTTCCTCAATTGGTTGTATTTATGAATAAATGCGATATGGTTGATGACGAAGAACTTCTTGACTTAGTTGAAATGGAATTAAGAGAAGACTTAAGCAAATACGAATTTGACGGTGATAATATCACTTTCGTTCGTGGTTCAGCTTTGAAAGCATTAGAAGCAGTTATTGCTAATCCAAAAGTTGCTCGTGGCGAAGACCAATGGGTTGATAAAATTTGGGAATTAATGGATGCAGTTGACTCAACTATTCCTACTCCCGAAAGACAAACAGACCTTCCTTTCTTGATGCCGGTTGAAGATGTATTCTCTATCACAGGTCGTGGTACAGTTGCAACAGGCAGAGTTGAAAGAGGTACCGTTAAAGTTGGTGATGAAGTTGAAATCGTTGGTTTCAGAGAAACTAAAAAATGCGTAGTTACCGGTGTTGAAATGTTCAGAAAACAATTAGACGAAGGTATCGCAGGTGACAACATCGGTGCTCTTCTTCGTGGTATCAACAAAGAAGATATCGAACGTGGTCAAGTTCTTGCTAAACCGGGTTCAATTCACCCACACACTAAATTTACAGCAAACGTTTACGTATTAACCAAAGAAGAAGGCGGACGTCACACTCCATTCTTCCCCGGTTACAGACCTCAGTTCTACATCAGAACTACTGACGTTACAGGTTCAATCAAATTCGATGGCGAAATGGTAATGCCCGGTGACAACGTAGTTATGGACGTTGAACTTATCGCTCCTGTAGCTATCGAACAAGGTATGAGATTCGCTATTCGTGAAGGCGGACGTACCGTTGGCGCAGGTGTCGTAGACAAAATTATTGCTTAATAATTTTTAAAATAAGCGGGGTCTTTACTCCGCTTATTTTTTTGTTAGAATAAAATATAGAAAAAGTCATGGGCAGCATGCCCCATTAATTTAAAGGAAAAAGGATAATCATGAGCAACGCAAAACAAAGAATCAGAGTTTGCTTAAAAGCATACGATCACAGACTCATCGATGCTTCTGCAGAAAAAATTATTGAAACTGCAAAAAGAATCGATGCAAAAGTTTCAGGTCCCGTGCCATTGCCGACTCGCAGACGTGTTTATTGTGTTTTGAGAAGTCCTCACGTTGATAAAAAATCAAGAGAACATTTCGAAATGCGTACTCACAAAAGAATTATCGACATCTATCCTACAAATGCTAATACTGAAGAACTTTTCAGATTAGATTTGCCATCAGGTGTTGATATTGAAGTTAAACTATAATTTATAGTTTGTAGTTTGAAAATTAAAGAGAAAACAATGCAAATTACGTCATCAAGTGATGAACGTAATTTGTTTGCTATAAATTAAAAAAAGCCACCAAGATATTTGGTGGCTTTTTTAATATATTTGTTTGGGGATTACAGACCTGCTGTTTGAAGTTTTGATACCAATTCACTAGCATGTTTTTTCATATTGTTAATAGCAGCCCAAAGATATGTCCAAGCATCTCCACTTTGATGCCATCCGGCACCGCCCCATGCTTTTTTAGCAGTTGTATATCTGTCAAGCCAGGTTTTTAATTTATCTTTAGTATTATCTATATCTTTACGAACAGAATAATCTAAATCAGATAAATCTGCGGCATCAATTGCCTCAATTAAAGCATAGGCATCTGTTTGGTAATTTTTAATAGAGGTTATAAGTTCACTTAAACCGTATTTGCCTTTAGTTGCTGCCCAATTATTATAACAATTCTTATATTCTGTATTTTTTTCATCCAGACCATTTATTGCATTATTAATTGAGTCAATATCTTCTTGTGCAATGCCGTCATCGTCGTTTTCTTCAACATTGGTAATTTCATCATCAGTAAAATCTTCAACTTCATCATCTAATTCAACTTCATCATCTGCTGTTTCAATATTAGTTGTAGTTGTTGTATTTTTTGTTTCTTGTGCTTTTGGGTCGCCAAATTGACCTGATAATACTTTTTTAGCTTCTTCTACGCTAATCCCGTTTGCATCAGCAAAATTCTTTGCATCCTGCATCGGGTCACCTGTGCATTGTACATTTTCATAGCCTGAAATTTCAAAATTTGCTCCAATTGTTGGTACGTTCATGTTCTCTCTCTCTCTCTTTCTTTCTTATCTTAGATATAATTAATTACTTTTTTAGTGTGTTTATTTTAGATATTACAGACCTGCAGCTTCAAGTTTTGAAATTAATGTTGCACCTGAATTTCTCATACCATCACTTGCTACACAAATGTTGTTCCAGATGTCACCTTTTGTCTTGTAACTGTTATTTGCCCAATAAGTGGCTGCTTCTTTGTATCTTGAAGTCCAAGTTAGTACACTATCTTTTGCATTATCAATATCTTTACGAACAGAGTAATCTAGTCCTGACGTGTCGAGATTTGAAACAAGGTCACACAATGCAATAGCTTTTTCTCTAAAATCAAGATTTGCTTGGTAGAGTTCACTTAGACCATATTTTCCTTTTGATGATGCCCAATTATTAAGACGATTTTTAAATTCCGTATGGCTTGCTTTTAATTCATCAATTCCTGCATTTATTGCATCTTTATCAGCTTGAGTAATTTTTTCGTCATTGTTTGTGTTATTGTCGGTATTATTGGTAGTATTCGTATTATCAGTGTTGTCAACACCAAGTTGGTTATTTACTTCGGTAATAATATTGTTAGTTGTGTCATCATTTGTAGTAGTTGTTAATCCTAAGTTTTTCAACAATTCTGTTACAATTTCTTTAATAGTATCTTTTAGTTCATCAAGTGTAAAAGTAGTGTTTTCATCGCCTGTTTTTTCTGTATCTTCTACTAATTCAGCATCATCATCTTTGCTTGCAGCTACTTTCTCACCTGTTTTAGAATTGCTGCCTTCTTGTGCTTTTGGGTCACCAAATTGACCTGATAATACTTTTTTAGCTTCTTCTACACTAATTCCGTTAGCATCTGCAAAATTCTTTGCATCTTGCATCGGGTCACCTGTACATTGTACTGCTTCATAACCTGAAATTTCAAAATTTGCTCCAATGGTTGGTACGTTCATTTTTTACTCTCTCTTTCTAAATATAATTATTTACTTTCATGCCAGTTGTATATCGTATGTATATATAAAGTATTTCATTGTAAAAAAATTGCCTTTTTTTGAAATTTATTTTGTAAATATAAATTTCATTATGAAAAATCTAGTCTAAACGGTTGAATTTTTCCCAAAAAATAAATATAGACCACATGGTCTAGCTCAATTACACCGAAAGGTTGATGAATGAAACGCTATAATATTGTAATTTATTAGTAATTGGGGACAACGAGACGGTAAAATTATATGCAAATTTCGAGCTTAGATATTACACTAAGAAGAATAAACCAGATAGAACTGCAGTTTTCTGTGTTAGACAGAAGACAAGCGGAAGGTGCTTCTTCATTTGAAAAGGCACTCAATAATGCAATGAGTGAATCCCCAAAAACCATTGGAAATGATAATAATTCAAGCAATTTGCCAAGCATAACAAGTGTTTCATCCTTGTCCACAAAGACGGATGCTTTGCCGGATTTTGATGATATTATCAAAACTCAGGCACAAAAATCAGGTGTTAATGAAAATTTATTAAAAGCAGTAATTAAAACCGAATCAGGTTTTAACCCCAATGCACGTTCAAGTGTTGGAGCTATGGGTTTGATGCAGCTAATGCCGGGAACGGCTGAAAGTTTAGGTGTTTTAGACCCTTATAATCCTGAACAAAATATTGAAGGCGGCTCAAAATACTTGAAAAATTTACTCTCTAAATATAACGGTAACAAAGAAATGGCACTTGCCGCATATAATGCAGGTCCGGGTGCTGTTGACAAATATGGCGGTATTCCTCCATACAGGGAAACACAAAATTATGTTAAAAAAGTCCTTTCCCAAGAGGCTAAATTAAACGGAGGGCTTGAATAATGCTAAGAGGTATTGAAGCAACAAAAGCAGGAATGTTAAGTATTCTTGAATATAATGACAATGCGGCACATTCGTTGGCTAACGCTAACACCGTTGCATTTAAGCAAACGAAATTGTCATTCAAAAATATTCACGACTCTGTTATTTCTTCTTTGCAGGATAAAAACAGCAACCTTAATGAAAACGGTACTTTAGGTTCATTGAGTCAAGGTTCTGAAATTGACAGATATGTTATCGATTTTTCTCAGGGAACAATTAAGGATACAGGAAGAAATCTTGATTTTGCAGTTGATGGTGACGGTTTCTTTAAGGTTAAATTAAATGACGGGTCGATTGCTTATACAAGAAACGGTATTATGAACATCCAAAATGATGGCACATTTACCGATAACGAAGGCAATGTACTTATGAATAAAGACGGCATCGTTAAAATCAACATCTACGAAGAAGTTGAAGGAAAGAAAAAACTTATTGATTTTGATAAGTTAGCCGTAAAAAGCAACGGCGATATTTATTATAATAAAAAACAATACGGAAAAATTGATTTATATGATTTCGATGACAAGACAAAAGTAACGGATACGGGCGAAAATCATTTTGTTTCAACAGATGAAAATTCTAACCCTCCAAAACTTGTTGAGCATCCGAATATCAGACAAGGTGCGTTAGAAATGTCTAATGCAAATTCTATTACAACATTGATTAATTCAATGAATGCCCAAAGAGCTTATGAATCAATGAGTAATGTAATGCAAGCCAATTCAACTTCATTACAAAAAACAATAAGCTCGGTCGGGAAAGCGGTAGGTTAACAATTAACTTTGGGAGGATATAAATGTTAAGGTCATTATCAACAGCAGCAACAGGTATGATAGCCCAACAAATGAATTTGGACGTTATTGCCAATAATGTTGCGAACGTAAACACAGCAGGATTTAAAAAAGTTCGTGCTGAATTTCAGGAATTATTAAGCCAAACAATGAAGGCAGCGGGAGCTATGACAGACCAAGGTACTACACAACCTGTCGGTGTTAACATCGGTCTTGGTACCAAAGCATCAGCTACGCAAAAAATTTACACCCCCGGAACACTTCAGGCAACCGGCGGCAAGTATGATTTAGCAATTGAAGGTGACGGTTTTTTTCAGGTTCAACTTTCTGACGGTACTATAGCATACACACGTGACGGTAACTTCAAAGTTGACGCAAACGGGCAGCTTGTTACAACAGACGGGTATCTTCTTCAACCGGCTGTTTCAATTCCTCAGGATGCCATTGACGTAACAATTACTCCTGACGGTAAAGTATTTGTAAAAAAAGGCAGTGATACAGAATTGAGTGAAACCGGTACTATTCAACCTGTCAGATTTTTAAACCCAGCAGGACTTCAATCCGCAGGTGCTAACCTTTACAAAGAAACATCAGCTTCAGGTACACCGTTTGAAGGTACTGCAGGACAAGAAGGTTTCGGTACAATTCAACAAGGATTTATTGAAGGTTCTAACGTACAAATCGTAGAAGAAATGATTAACTTAATTCAAGCCGAACGAGCTTTTGAATCAAATTCAAAAATCGTAAGCTCATCAAACGAAATTTTGAGAACAACAAATCAATTGAGGTAATAAATGAGATTATTTTCTAAAACAGCATTAACAGGTTTCATAATGGCATTGGCAGCTGCTATGCCTTCTAATGCTCTTGTTTTAGATAATGATTATTTAAAAGCAAAAATTACCGAGGACTTAAATAATAAATACCAAAGTGTTAATCCTGACGGTGCAGTTGTTGTAAAGAGCCTTCCTCTCGTAGATGTTGACCTTAAAGGCACAAAACTTACCATTGATTGCAGCTGCAATTTTGGCACATTCGGTAAAAATAAAATGGCGAAAGTGATTTTTCTTGAAGATAACAGGATTTTAAAAACTATTGTTGTTCCTGTGGAAATTAAGGCTTATGATAATGTTTTAGTTGCAACAAAAGATATTCTCAGAGGTGAAACATTAAATTCAACCAATACCAAGTATGAAAAAAGAAGTGTAGAATATAATTCCGCAAATGTAATCGCTGAAAATTTTGATTTTAGCGATATGACTTCCAAAAGAACCATAAAAGCGGGTGACATTATAGACAAAAGATTTTTAGGAAAACAAACCGCAATATTTCGTTCAAGTCCGGTGGTTGCAGTTTTTCAGTCAGGCGCCATAAGACTCAGCTTAGAAGTCACGGCAATGGAAAACGGCGGAATCGGTGATTATATAAAAGTCCGGAGTAAAGAATATAACAAAATTTATCAGGGCAAAGTTATAAGTTCAAATCAGGTTTTAATTCAAATATGAGGATATATAAATGAAATTTTGGGGAGAAAAAAAGTTAATAGTCACAACATTGCTGATAGTAGCAACAAGTTTGCCTTGTTATGCTGAATCATTGTTTTCAACAGGAATTTCAGAAAATCAGGCTTACGGGTCAATTCAACCACGTTCGTTATATAACAGCGGAAGAGCAAGAAGTGTTGGTGATATTGTTACAATTGAATTAGATGAAACTATTACGAGTAATGATACTATGAAATACAAACTCGAAAGAGAATCTAAAATTAATGATTCTTTCTCAGGTTTGATTAACAGGGTATTTTTACCAAAAGCTATTCCTATTCCGCAAGAGTTGAACGGTTTTGGCGGCGGACAAGATGTTAATAATGCAGTTACCCGTAATCGTTCAGTAACTTACAGAAACACTGTCAGTGCACAAGTTATGCAAGTTTTACCAAACGGAAATCTTTTGGTACAGGGTAAAAAATCTACTATAAGTAACGGTGAAAAAATGAACTTAATTATAAGCGGTATTGTTGACCCGCGTTGGATAACAAGAGCGGGTACAATTGAATCAGGTAAAGTTGCAAACTTGCAAATGGCAATAGTCGGTGACGGTACTGTATCACGTTCTGACAATGAAGGTCTTGTTAATAAGTTTGTAAGGTTCTTATTCTAAGGAAAGGAGAGAAGTAACGAGATGAGCATGAAAAAAATTATAAGTTTAATATTAATATCGCTGCTATTCACTCCTGCTTTAGGATTAATGAAGGCAGATGCCACAACTGTCAGAGTTAAAGATATTGCACATGTAAACGGTATCAGAGAAAATCAGGTTGTTGGTTATGGCATAGTAACAGGTCTTGCGAGTACAGGTGATAACAGCCGTTCAACACAAATTACGAACCAAAACTTGTTGAACAGTTTAGGCACAACTATTGAAAACTTCAATGACATTAAAAAAGGTAATGCAGCAGCAGTTATTGTTACTGCTACAATTCCTCCGTTTGCAAAAAGCGGTGATAAAGTTGATGTTATTGTTTCTTCAATGGCTGATGCAAAGAGTCTTGAAGGTGGTATTCTTATTCAAACTCAACTTTCTGCCGCAAACGGCGAAGTAGTTGCGGTTGCACAAGGTCCTATCAGTGTTGGCGGTACTAATCAACAAGCAGGCGGAAGCAAAGTAAGGACTTCCATCACTACAACAGGCAGAATACCTGACGGTGCAATTATTGAACGTGATATTAATACAAATATCGGAGATGAAAACGGTATTCGTTTAGTACTTAATAAAACCGATTACACAATGGTTTCAAGAGTTACACAAGCTATTAATACAAACCTTGCTCCCGCAAGAGCAGTTGACGGTAACTCTATTCAAGTTAGTGTTCCCGCTGTTTTTGAAAATAACAGAGTCGGCTTTTTATCAATGATAGAAAATCTGGTAATTCCTGCTAATGATAACCCTGCAAAGGTTATCGTTAACGAAAGAACAGGAACTGTTGTAATCGGTAATGAGGTTAAACTTTTGCCTGCTGCAATAGCTCACGGCAATTTAACAGTTAGCATAAGAACTGATTACAATGTATCGCAACCTAATCCTTTTGCACCGGTTGGAGCTGATACTATCGTTACGGGGACAAGCCAAATTGATGTTACAAAAGAATCAGGTAAAATTATCGAACTTCCTGCAAATTCAAATTTGAGTCAGTTGGTTAGAGCGTTAAATTCAATCGGCGTAACTCCCTTTGATTTAATCTCTATCCTGCAAGCCTTAAAAGCAGCAGGTTCATTACAGGCAACAATAGAAATTATATAATAACTAATTTCAAGGGGAGAAAATGGAACCAATTATCAACACAAACATACAAGATATTCAAACAGAAAATAATCTCAACAAGCTGAGAATGAAAAATTGCAATGTAAAAAACAAGGATGAACAATTAAAAGAAGCATCTCAGGGTTTTGAAGCAATTTTCGTTACAAAGCTGTTAAATCAACTGAATAATTCTACGATGAACGAAGGCGGATTTTTCGGTCATTCAAATGCGGAAAAGACTTTCAAGGGTATGTTGTTCCAAGAAATCGGTAAAGAGGTTGCAAAATCTTCTTCCTTCGGCATAGCTGATGCTATTTATAATCAAATGAAAGATATCGTGTAAAGGGGTAAGGTTATGGTAAATTCAATCAGTTCAAACATAAGCTCAATTCAATTATTAAGAGCGCAAAATGCATTTAGTCAGGCAAAAGTACAGCCTAAAGCTCAGAATAATATTGAACAAATTATTGAAGAATTGCCTGAAGAACAAATAACTGTATCATCAGCTACAACATTAGAAAAATTACAAGATAAAATTGTTGACGAAATAAAAAACGATTTAACAAAAATAAATGAAGATATTACTGACGAAGATATCAAATACGGCTTGACTTTTGGCAGAAGTGTTTTGGTCGATTGTTCAGCTTAGAGGTGAATTATGGAAAAAGTTTTGGAATTAAATAAAATATTAGATGAAGAAATCGATTTTTGTGAAAAATTTGAAAATCTGTTATCGCAAAAAAAAGATATACTTGTTCACTCTAAAGTTGATAAGTTAAAAGATTTTGATGAAAAAATCTATGATGCTCAAAAGAGATTACAAGAATTGAATTTAAACAGAATAAATATTTCCAAAGAATTTGGTGACGGAAATGTTAATTTGAGCGATATTATTAAGACTATTGATGATAAAAAATTAGCAAATGAACTTGAAACAAAAAGGAAAAAAATTCAGGTTTTTGCACAAAAAATAGCAATAATGAATAAAGTTATAAATTCATTAATTGAACATTCATTAAAAATGATAGACGGCAGTATATTTGCAATTGCTTCAGCAATAAAAACATCTCAAACAAAAGGTGATTATTATAATAAACTTGGAGTCAAAGAAGAACAGCATCTTCGGACATTGAGTGCAATTATAGAAGATGCTTAGAAATTTTAAATTTAATTTGGGGAGAAAATATAGATGGTACAAGGCTTAAACATAGGTAAAAATGCATTAATTGTTAATCAGGCGGCGTTAAATGTCATCAGTAACAATATTGCCAATATGAATACCGTGGGATACAGCAAGCAAAGAGTTAATTTATCAGCACTATACAGTAACACACCTGCTATGAATCCTACACAACAGGCAATTTTAGGATATGGTGTTGAACTTGAATCTATTTCAAGATATAGAGATGCATTCACGGATTCTTATTATAGAGATACTCTTTCTTCAAAGAGTTATTATGATACGATTTCTCAAAACGGTTTGTTGTACGAAAGTATTGCAAATGAATTTTCTGATACAGGTTTGAGCCAATATCTTAATTCGTTTTATGCCGCTGCAAACAATTTGAGCCTTTATCCCACAGATATGACAATGAAAACAAATTTTGCACAAGAAGCCTCAAATTTAGCTACTAAACTTAATAATATTGCAGCAGAGTTAAAAAATGCAAGAACTACTCTTGTAGGGGACTCTTCTAATCCTGCAACGCTAAAATCCTGCACAGCTAATGCATATTGCAACGAAGTTAATCAGTTATTAACCGATATTGCAAGAGCTAATGAAAATATTATTTACCAAAGTAATATTGGAGTAGATGCTTCTGCGGGTCTTTTGGATGAGAGAGATGCACTTCTTGATAAATTAGCTGAATATATACCTTTCACAACAAAAGATAATCCGAATGGTAGTGTCAATATTTATCTTGGTTCTTATCAAATTGTCGGAGGAAGTGAAGTTACTTCAACGTTTAAAATAAGAGTTGGTGATGTGAATAATCCGGCAAAAATCAGCCTTGAAAACGGCAGTACGTTTGAGCATGTTGATGATATTAAAAGTTTATTGGGCAAGTCAGGAAAATTAGGTGCAGTTTTAACTCTTGGCGGAAATAGTACATCTGAATTAACATTAAAATCCATGATGGATAATCTTGATTTAATTGCAAGAAATGTTGCATCTGAAGTTAATAATTTGCAAAACAAAAATGCTGCCGGACCTCCGCAGATGCACGCCGCATACTATAACCCTAAAACAGAACAATTAGAAGTCGGTCTTGTATACGATATATCCGGAGGCTATTATAAAGCCAGTAATGCTTCTATATTTACATCAAGCGTTGGAGGTACCATAACCGCAGCCAATATAATGGTAAATGCTGAAATATTAAGTAACCCGTATAAAATTGCTACTGCTTATGTTGAAATGGATGGTACTACCATAAAATCACCTGATGAAATAGGTAATAATACTATTGCACAAGGTTTTGTGGATTTAAGAACAAAGAGCATATCAGGATTAAAGAATTTAACTTTTGAAGCATTTAATATGACAATAACCTCTGATTACGGTTCAAAATTAAGTAGTGCAAAAACAAATCTTACAACTCAGGAAAATGTTTACAATGCTGCTTTTGAAAAACGTGAATCAATAATGGGTGTAAACCTTGAAGAAGAGTTGATGGACTTGGTGAAATTTCAAAGAGCCTATGAGGCTTCGGCAAAAATCGTCAGTGTGTCTGACGAAATTCTTCAAACTTTAGTTAATATGGCAAGATAATGGGGAGATAAATTATGCGTGTAACAAATAATATGCAAACTCAATCCGTAATAAGTTCAATATTGTCAAACCAATCAAAAGTGGCAGAATTGCAAACACAGCTTACTACAAATAAGAAGGTCAACTCTGCTTCCGATGACCCGGGGTCAGTTCCTGTTATAATGAATGCAGATAGTGCGCTTAATAAAATAGATATTTATTTGGATAATATTTCAAAATTAAATGGTGAAGTGGACGTAACAGAAGGTGTTTTAAGTCAGTTTACCGACAGAATACAACGTCTTAAAGATTTGGCTATTGAGGCTGCAAACGGTACAAATAGTGCTGAGCAGCTAAAAATGATAAACGATGAAGTTAAGCAAATAAAAGAACAAATTGTGAGTCTTGCAAATACAAAATATAAAGATACATATATATTTGCCGGTAATAAAACAGGAACTATTCCTTATGAAATCAGTGATAACGGAAGTATATATTATCACGGTACATCTGGAAGCGGTGCTTATAAGAGAGAATATGCTATTTCAGACGGAGTTACCGTCAGTATAAATTTGGCGGGGGATAATGTCTTTGGCTACTCAAATTTGGTTGACCCGGGACCGCCTGCCGTATATGAAGGTACAGGACTTATGCATGCGGTTAATTCGTTAAGTATGATATTAGAACAAGATACTCCGAATTATGATGCCATCAGAGGACAGTTAGATGTTCTTGATGATGCACAAAATTCAATTTTAACCGCAAGAACCGAAAATGGCGCTATTCAAACACGTTTGAATATGACAAAAGAACAGCATGAAAACAGTCAAATCAGTTACAAAACAATACAGGCTAATGTGCAGGAAATTGATATTGCTCAGGTTGTATCACAACTTTCTAATCAACAGGTTTCTTTGCAAGCCTCAATGTATGTAGGTTCTCAAATTAGCAGTATATCCTTATTGGATTACTTGTAAACTTTTACCATCTCGTTATTAAGGGGGAATATTATACCCCCTTTCATTTTTTTAAGAGGTTAATTATGAACAAATTTTGCCCAATGAATAATAATGCGACTTGCAACGAAAATTGCGCTTTATACATATCACCTGACGATATGAATGAGCTTGTTATGAACAAATTGGCTAGTCTTGGCGTTTTGAGCCGTACTGAAGGAATTTGTGCATATAAGCACATGGCTTTGTGTATGGGTAGAGAAATTTTTGAAAAACAAGGTCGTATAGGAAGATAAATTAAGATTTATATTGCTCTATTTCTTTTTTCCACTGAAAATGGAAATAAATGGCCACCATCATATATAATGACCACATAACCGCTGTCGTTAAAACTTTTCCGGTTTGAAGGTATATTTTTAGCCACATAATTATTGCTGCTCCGTCTACTATCATCCATACTACCCATTGTTCAAGCGAACGTCTTACCGTTAAATACATTCCCATTACAGAAAATACCGTTATTATTGCATCAAGTACAGGTGAAGTATCACCAAAGTATTTTAAAATAATGCTTGTTATAAAAGAGGCAATGATGAGTAATACTGCGTATATTATTCTCATTTTATTTGATAAAACAGTTTTTTCAATGACTTTTGTTTCTTCCTTAAGGTGATTTCTCCAAGTAAAAATTCCTACGACTTCCATTGGAAAATAATATCCCAAATTCAGGATTAAACTTCCGTAAAAAGCATTTGCAAAGGAAAGATAAGAGTAGCATAGTGTCCCTATTATTCCTATAAAAAAGCAGGATATTTTGCCTTTGCCGGCAATAATGGTATACGAAATTCCGCATATTGCAGACACCGTTGCAACAAGTGTGTCTTTAGAATAAATTGAGGTTGCCAAAACAATTAATATAGCAGAAAAAATAAAAAATGTTTCAAATTTGCTCCAGCCTGATATTTCTGTTTTTATAAATTCTTTGATTTTATTCACTTACTCTTCCTTTTCTGTTTTCGTCATTGTACCTGCGAGAAATGTTGCAAGCATCGGAGTTAACAAGTAGTACATTCCACCCAATATTAAAGCGGCTTTTGCATTTTTAATGCCATCAATACATTTATCCAGTGTAGGTAAATTTGCATTTGCTTTTTTAAAATTATCAATAAAAATTTGGGTTGGTTTTCTTAAAAGTTCGTTTATTGCGTATCCCCCAATGATGGTTAGCCCTGTTGATATAGCGGCATTGTATATTAATGATTTTTGATTACTTTTTTTAATATTTTTATTTTTTGATGTGTAATTTATAAATAATCCGGTAGCTAATATGTCGCTTGCTGAAAACATATGCTGTGCAAGGTTTGTATCTTTATATTTTTGAGAAAAATTCTGCATTTTTTTAGAATTTAATATTTTTCCAAAAATATTTGAAATTTTTCCGATAATTTCTTCATACAAAGTCGGTTTTAAAGTTGCTCCTTTGAAAGAAATTTGTTTATTTTGCGTTTTTTGTTCATTTTCTTTTTTAAAGAAGAATGACACAACCGGCGGAATTAACGCACATGTTAAAAAAGTTTTTGGTATTACCGTAAGTAAACCCGAGCCTAACTTGAAAAATTGTGTTGCAAAAGAAAAAGCATGTGATTTTGCAAGATTTTTTTCTCCGTCTTTAAATGTTTTTATCGCTTGTTTTGTTAAAAACTGCTTTGGTTTTTCCTGAACATTTTTTACGGCAGAAACAACAGGCGTGGTAATCAATGCCATTAATCCAAAGTTAACAATGCTTGATGCTATTGATTTTGCGCAAGCATATTGTTTGTTTTCTTTATCTGTTTTTGGTGTTGCCAATATGGCGAAAGGTCTTACAAATGTGGATAGAATGAGTGCGGTTCCCGAGCAAAACAAAGCACCGTTATCAGAAGCCATTTCAAGCCCTTTGATTAACGCTCTGTTATTCATAAAACCCGCAAAAGATGTTTTATGATTTTGTGTTTGTATGTTTTGAACCTGCATGATGCTTCCTATTTTTGAATTTGTTTGAGCAAGTGGTTGTATAAGTCTATTGTTTGGAAATTTATTATAAGGTTTCTCTCTACAAGACTTCTTACTGTCATTTTACTACATAAAAACAGAGTTGCATCAAGACTGTTTGTTTTGGCTAATTCTTTTCTCAATTCTTCAAAATATTCTTCTACTCTCGTTTCAGGTTCAATTTTGTCAGCAAGAAAAATTATTTTTTCAAGATTAGTCATACCGATTTTACCTATGGTATGAAATCTTATTGCACTTAATATTTCCTCATCGGTTATGTTAAACAATGTTTTTGCAACAAAGGCACTGACCGGTGCATGCAAAACTTTTCTTGCCAATATTTCTTCTTCGCTTACGTCCAAATGATGTTCTTCAACAATGTTTACCATTTTGTCGTAAGAATATTCTTTTGCACAATCATGCAAAAGTCCTGCAAGTTCAGCCTTTTCAGGATTTTCACCAAAACGAATTGCTAATTCCTTTGCTGTTTTTGCTGTTCCTATCGAATGTCTGAATCTTTCATCACTAAGATTTTTTTTTAAACTGTTAATTATTTCTTCCATTTCTCATTCTCTATATAAACGATGTTTCTCAATATACTCTTTTACTTCCAACGGTACTAACGATGTAATATCCTGCCCTTCTTTGACCATGTTGCGTACCATTGTTGACGAAATGTCCATTTTGTCCGATTGTAAAACTCTGAATCTGACATCATCAAGTTGTTTGCAAAGTTCAAGTTCTTCATCATCTCTTATTAATACTATAAAATCAAGGAGTTTTACAAGATTTTTTGCATCATGCCATTTGTAAATATTTAAAAATGCATCTGTTCCGATGACAAAATTTATCTTACCTTCAATATCGGGTAATCTCTTGTATAATTCCAAAATAGTTATATAAGTATAAGATAATCCTTTTCTGTCAAATTCAATTGTATTTAATTTGAATTTTGGGTACTTCATTAATGCAAGTTTAAGCATTTCCATTCTGTGTGGTGCAGAACGCTTGCAGTACGCTAAGTTTTTATGAGGCTGCATATACGCAGGAATAAAAAGAATTTCATCAAACTTAAATTCTTCCAAAACGTTTTTTGCCATGCCTAAATGTGCATTGTGTACCGGATTAAAGGTGCCTGAAAAAATGCAGTATCTCATTTTTAACTTCTTACTAATTCCAATGTATTATCGGATTTTCTTATATTTAAAGAGTGTAATTCTCTTACTATATTCATGATTTTTTCAATAAAAATCTGATAACATTCAATGCTTGCTTCACCGTTTAATATAAAATCAGCATCATTCTTGCATGGACGAATGTAAATTTTGGCTTTTGAAAGTGCATTGTTGTAAACTCTGTCAGCACTTTCGCCTAAATCTCTGTCTTTTGCTCTGCGGTACCAACGAGCCTTTTGAACATCTTCGTCAATATCAACATAGAATTTTATATCAAAACAAGCATCAGGATTAGTAAAAGGATAAAGCCCTTCGGTAATAAGAACTTTTGACGGTAAAGCCAAAAGTTTGTCATCCCATCTTTTTGCGGTTCCTGACATATCATATACCGGCAACATTACCTTTTGACCTTCTTTTAGTTGTGCCAAATGCTTTGCGAATAAATCAAGTTCCAATGCACTCGGAGAATCTAAATCATAATTTTTTACAAAATTATCAAAACTGCCTGCTGCTATAACTTCTTTTGAGCGGTCATAATAGTAATTATCTAAATTGATTTTCGTAATAAAGTTTTCTAAATTTTTTTCACTCGCAAAATTCTCTAATTCTCTTATAATTTCATTTGCGATTGTAGTTTTTCCGCTTGCTGATTCACCTGCAAAACCAAGTGCTACGGGACGATTTTTAGCACAAAAAAAACAACGAATTAATTTTCTGATAGCGTTGTTTTTAAAAGATATAATTATCGGAATGTCTAAACTTTCATTCCATTTTAAAACTTCGGTAGCCATGCTTTCTATTTTCGAAATCATGTTCTCATCCCTCGACATAAATGGTGAAGTCGTGTACATCATTGGGTTTCGCATTCTTAATCCGCTAAACATATTACCTCCGAAGTTTCAATGTTTCTATAATTTTAACTCTAAAACGGAATTTTTTTGATAAAAAAAGAGTAAATGTTAAAAAAAATTAATATAAAAAAAGAGACTGCTAATTTTGAAAATTGAAACAATCTCTCTTTTCTTTATTAATAGAATTTTCTATTTCTTTTTCTTGCAGCTTCCTGTTTACGTTTTCTTTTTACGCTTGGTTTTTCGTAACGTTCTCTGCGTTTAATTTCAGATAATATACCGGCCTTTTGAACTTTCTTTTTAAAACGTTTTAAAGCGCTTTCTATACTTTCGTTTTCGCCAACTTTTACTTCTGACATGCTTTTTTAACACCACCTTTACGGGAATTTTTCTTTACTTTCTAATAATAACACAAAAAAAATTTTTTTTTCAAGTCATAAGCCTGATTTAATTATGTATTTGGATAAATAATGATAATATTCTTTGCAGGAAGAGAGGTTTATGGCTTATATTTTAATATCATTCAGATTGTTCATTTGACAAAATGTGTACAAAATATAAAATAAAAATATAATATATCAGAGGTGTAAAAATGAAGAAAAAAATCATAATATTGGCAGGGTTATTCGTAATTCTCTTGGTTGCTATAGGCGTATTCGCCGCTAATCGAAATACGGTATCAACAGTGAACTTTAATGATAAAGTATATGTACCGCAAAATAAAACAATTAATTTTAATAATAAAGTATATAAATTAAACAAGGTTTATGCTAATTCTGACGGAGGATATACAAATAATTATTATGCAGATGATGAAAATTTTGACACATATCATACCGCGGTTGTAGTTGATGAATTTCCTAATACCGATTATGAAACTTTGAAAAAGAAATTTTATACTAATATTAGTAAATTTATTGAAAGCGGTGATAAAAAAAATACTCTGCTGATAAAGGTAGAGCCGATAGATCAAAACTCTTTTCTTATCAGACAATGTACATTAGGGGCTGTTAATAATCCTACTATTAAATGTGACTATACAAATGTACAAAAAGGTGTTGATGCAAATTCGTCAGTAATTTTTTGCTATGTAAGAAGGTATTTTAAAGAGGATGGTATTTTAACTGACAGAAATTTCCCGCAAGTCATTGAAAAAGATTATGCAAAAATTAAACCGTACATAACAACGGTAAAACCTCCAAAAGTTGTGCGTCCGACAAGTGTAAAAGATATTATAAATGATTTATAATACATATCAGGTACAGTAAATTTTGTATCTGAAATATGTTCAATCTGACTAATAACACAAATAAATATTTCCACTATAATGAGGTTATGGAAAATTATAGAAAATATTTTAAGGATATATTTATATTGTCGGCTCCGATAATTTTGGGGAACATTGCTCAAATAATGCTTGGGGCAGGTGATGTTTTGGTTGCTTCAAGGCATAGTACCGAAACGCTGGCTGCTATCAGTATTGCAAATGCTATTATGACAAGTTTATTTATTGTCGGCATAGGGCTTATGTCCGGTATTACACCTGTTATATCAAATTATTTAGGTGCGGCAAAACCATCAAAAAGATATTTCTTATCAACAATAAATTACGCACTTATTTTATCGCTAATTATTTTAATTATAACGATTTTTGGTTTGCCATTATTAGATTTGATAGGGTTTGATGAAAAACTTTTACCTTCAATAAAAGAGTATATTTTTATTGTTGCTTTTTCAAACTTTGGCGGATATGTCTTTTTCGCATTAAAAGAATTTTTACAAGCGTATGAAATTTTACTTTTACCAAACATTATTGCTTTTATATCGGTATTTTTGAATGTAGCATTGAATATTCTTTTTGTTTTTGGTTACGGCTTTATACCTGCGATGGGTTCTTCCGGTCTTGCCGTAGCTACTTTAACCGTTAGAACTGTGTGCGGATTGATTATATTTCTGTACTGTTTGAGATTTATAAATTTCAAAATAAAATTTGACCTAAAGTATGTAAAGCAACTTTTAAAAGTTGGCTATCCTATTTCTATCGCTATGATGCTTGAGTTTTTAGGCTTCAATATAGTAACGGTTATTATGGGAAGAATATCAAGTTTGTTTGCGGCGGCACAAAGCATTTTAATAACGATAACTTCGTTGACATTTATGATACCTTTGGCAATTTCAAATGCAATTGCAATAAAAGTCGGGTATTCAAATGGTGCAAGAGATTTTCAGGATATTAAAAAGTACTCTTTTGCAGGAAGTATGTGTGCATTAATTTTTATGACCGTATGTGCAATAATATTTTTCTTGTTTCCCAAAGAAATACTTTCTTTGCTGACATGTGACAGAGAGTTGATAAATATTTGTTTGCCCATTATTTTAGTTGCCGCAATTTATCAAATTTTCGATGGTTTGCAAGTAGCTTTCAGCGGAATATTAAAAGGACTTAAGCAAACATTATTTGTAACGATTGCAATGTTATGCGGATATTGGTTAGTCGGTATACCTTTGGGTGCCGTTCTTGCCTTTAAATTTCATTTTGAACTTCTCGGTTTTTGGATAGGACTTGCAACAACGATATTTACAATGTGTATTGTAATGGGAATATTTATCGCTATTTTATTTAAGAAATTAAAAAAAGAATATTCAAACGGATAAACTGAAAAATATTCTCCTAAAGATTTGATTTTTCAATGAAAATATTATTGGTTTAATTTTGTAAAATAAAAAATAACCCCCTTAAAAAAGAGGGGGCATTTTATTAAGTGAATATGTCATCAGAATTTTTAATAAGTTCTCTGGAGTCCTTAATTTCTTCAACTAAAATCGTGTCGGGTGAGCATCCGTATTTTTGCGAACTTCTCGTCCAAAGTTCAATTTCCTGATTTTTTAGTTTTTCATCGGCAATAACAATATCACGATTTTCTGATGTATGCATAATTGAAATAACTTGTTCGGTTGGTGAACCATCTTTATTCATGATATCTTGTGCCGCATAACTGAGCCAAGTTTCATCAATATCTTTTGTTTTGATGTAATCCATATTTTCGCCAAGACGCTTGTCAATTTCATTTACAAGTACATCCGCAACATATTTTTTCTGCGACTTAAATCTGTTCGGTATGACGATTTTATTGCCGATAACTTCTTCGGCATCACGTTTCTCTTGTTTGTGGAATAATTTGATTGCATAATGCAAATGTCCTAATTCGTGTTCTAAAAATTCTTCATATATTTTTTTCAAATGCTCATTTTCTTCATCTTCATAGCAAGTATAATAGTTACAAACCTCAGTGAATTCATGCAGCAAAAGTTTTTCGTACAAACTTTCTGTCGGGTCAATTAGAGATTCATACATTGAAACATGTTCTTCTTCAACATCTTTAATTTCTGCATAAGTTTGAGATAAATTGCAATTACCGTACATAAAACCGTGTTCCGCATAATAATTATGTGTTTGCTGTTCGGCACTGATGAGTGTATAAAGATTAACTTTTGTTTGCGGATGGGCAGTTTCTTTCGCATAAGGTTTTCTGAGTCTTAATCTTGCATCGTTGTGGTGAAATTGAGTAGGACGTCCGAGAAAGACATCAGTTTGTCCCTGCAAAATATCATCTGGATTTATACCATGCATTAAATATGCCCATTGACTGTATCTGTATAAATGGTCAAAATCTTCCAATAAACCGAAATCAAATGTTTCTTTTACGTAATCATCGGGTTCATTCTGCGCCATCCAAGCAGTTATATCAACGGCTACCTGTTCATAGCCCAATGTCGTTTCCAAGATATTTTGGTCTTTTGGCGATAACCAGTTTATCGTAGTTTGGTGAGAATCTTCAATTTTACGCGTAAGTGCAATCATTCTGTTTATTTCGACATCATCACAGTTTCTTGCAAAATTATGTTTGAAATTCCATGCTTCAACTTCAATACCGTTCATCAAAATTTGACGTGTTCTTGAGTAGCAATTAACTTCATGTTTATCATAAGGGCGTTTTACAATTTCATGCCAGCTGCGAAGCTGTTTTTCTATTGGAATACCCTTTTCTTCAAGCGGATTAAAAGTCATATTTTTCCCCTTTCATAATTAATATTATAAATTTAACGAATGAACGAAAAGTTCGGAAACTTTACCGTTATATTCTCTACCATCATCACCTGCAAAAAGATTTTGCCAATGATTCAAGGCGGTACCGTCATCAGAGTAAGATGGATTACACATAATTAAATGGTGCGTATTAGTGTCATATCTCAATGTAATTTGCAATTTTGCCCCATTTATCACCATAATTTGGAGTTTCAATTTTTTCGGAAAGTTTTTATAAAAAACTCCGCTTTCATTTAGAGTCATTAGTGAATTAACTGCATCTTTAACCGTTCTTTGCAGTAATTCAGCCGGTACTATATTGGCAACCCACTTTTTGTTACCCGAAATATACAAATGTTCTTTTGTCCATTTATCTTCAGATAAAACAGTAGTTTCATTTAATGCTTTTAGTAACTTATTAACACTATTACTCATACCAAAAAGATAAACTTTCAGCATAAATTTATCTATTAATCAGTCAGATAATTTTGTCTGAAAGTTATAAATTTTGGCGGTGAACTTCTTCTGCCTCTTGTTCAATATTTGGCGTATCTATTTCAAAAACGTGAAATCTTGCCGGTCCCAAGTTTACACTTATACTGCCTTCATTTGCTCTGAACAAACTTGTTTTACCGTAATTTTTTGTCAAATCAACTAAACGCTGTTCTGCCTTGAGTCCCGGTATTTTTATTTCACCTTTTACGTATGAGTTTACATCTCTGTTAGCGATAATAAGTAGTGATTTACCGTTTTCATGACGAATATAAGATATAATTCTGTCTCTTTTATCACCGGTATCTCTAAGCGGGATAAATGAACCTTTTGTGAAAACATCTTTATAAGTATCTCTAAGAGTACTCATGTGTGCCATAAATTCACCGATTTCAGGATGTTTTCCTCCGGGTTTTCTTGATAAATTGAAGATATCCATATGTTCAGGGTTTGGAGTTTGGTATATAAATGAATCCGTATAACTTTTTTTAGCAAGTTTGCCTTCGTAAGAATAATTATACGTGTCACCGGATTCAAACCCCGAAGTAACGTAAGGATTAGTCATAGGAAGTGTACATCCTAATCCAGTAGTCAAATTACAATACCAAGGACCACCCGCACTCATAGGACTCTTATCATCATGAGTGGCAAATGAAGCTATCAAAGATTTTCCTTTTGGTAAGCGATAAGACATTTCAATATTTTGAACTACATAATCAATAAGTTCTTTCGCCTTATATCTCAGTGGTAAAAGGTGGTATTGACCGTAATATGAGTCAAAACCTGCAGCAAGAAGTTCTTCAGGTCTGTCATGAGGCATGTTTAAAATAGGTGAAGCGTCTTCATAAGTATAGCTTTCCGCTAAGAACGCAAATTCAGGGTCTTTGCTTCTTGCATAAGAAATTATTTCATCCCAAAATTCAGCCGGTTTCGCTCTTGCAACATCGGCTCTGATACCGTCAACATTACATTCTAACATTAAATCAACGAATTTCTTGTGATAGTCAACTAATTGTTTATTTAAGATTTTATTATCTTTGTCGGAATACGGTTCAAACATTCTTATGTCTTCCCATCCTGACGGAATTTCAGGTAATCCGTGTTCATCAATAGCCATCAATTCGGGATGTGCTTCATATAAATCTACCGATACACAACTCGGCAAATCAACCATTACATTAATTCCTCGTCTGTGACATTCATTGACGAAATATTTAAAATCTTCTTTTGAACCAAGCATTTTATCGAAAGACAAGAAATCTTTTGGTGCGTATACAGAACCCGCAGTACCTTTTGCACCTATTTCACCTATCGGATTAATTGGTAAAACGTGGAAGGTGTTAATTCCGAGTTTTTTAATTTCATCAAGTCTTTCTACTGCGTTTCTGAATGTTCCGCTTTCTTCGTTTTCATCAATCAATTCATTTCCGTTTGTATCCTTTGCATTGAATGTTCTCATAATCATTGCATACATGTTGACATCATTGTTTTGAAATCTTGTTCTCAAGGTGTTTTTCCATTGAACCGGAGTGGTGTCAGCAGGCTGAACTGTAGGAGCAGAAGTTGGTTTCGCTTTGTTTATTAGCATCTGAGCATAATTGGAAATGAAATCACCGCTTGATGCAAAAGAAACGGGGTATTCTGCATAACAAGAACCGGCATTTTGCTTTTCAATGTTGTTAGTTGTGATTTTATAAATATTATTCGGTAAAATCGGTAAAATTCTCATTAATTAGCTTTCCTTTCCTCGTAGACATCAGGGTTGAATTCATTTTTCTTGCCCATTTGAGAAACAGCAACAGCAGTAACTCCGCATAATGCAAGAAAGGCAATGCCTACACGCTTAAACCATAAATTGTAATTGAATACATTTTTGGCTGAACGTGAAAACATATTATATAATTTGGGTGCGGTTAATTCAGCAACTTTACTTGTTTTTGATTTTGCGATAGTGATACCATCCATAGCAGTTAAATCACGAACTCCCAAAACAGAAAGAATTGAGTTTAATCTGCCACCGCCAATCGGTTCAAAATATCCGGCGTTTGCACTAGAACCTCTTAGCATAGCGTGAATTGCGGAAAAATCATTTGCTCTTATTTTTTCAACATCCTGCTCTGTAAGTTTTATCATTGTTTTAAGCAATTTCATTTTTCCGTCATCGTTTCTTACGGCATCACCGATTAAGTTTGAAATAAGTTCAGGGTTATTATATGTAATATCAAACATTTCATCGGCATATTTGTATAAATTCATTTCATGTAATGCATTTACAACTTCTTCTATTGGTTGAGGTTGAACTTTAACATTATGAATTTCATCAGATAAATTAGACAATAATGCTTTTGATAAATGAGAGCTTGCATTCATCTTTTTAATCATTTCAGGTGACAAATAACGTTTGACAGCAGATGGAACATCTGCGAATATTGAATCTACAAACAATTTGTAATCTTTATCATCAGTAATTATTGTTTTAAATGTATCTAATTTATTCATAAATTCATCAACACTTTGAGAATTTAATAATAATTTTTTGAAATCAAAATCTACTTTTGCAAAGTCAACACCTCTTACCTCTGCTAATTCTTTCAGAGCTTTTTTTGAATTTTTCAATAAGCATAATGATTTTAGCGGGAAGAAAGCAGCTTCGTTTGCTGTTATATAGCCGTTTAAAACAGCAAGTCTCTGTTCTGCAACCGCAGACTTCATTTTTTCTGCTATCGGGAATATTGTACTCTTTCTGTCAATTTGAGAAAGTACTTTTTGAATACGTTCCAAATATGCCATTGAAAATTCATAGTGTTTATCATTCTGAGTTACTACATCATTGATTACTTTGCCGAGTTTTTTCATCGTACCGTCAAATTTTGTCATATCGGCAAGAGTTGAATCGTATAAGTTGCCTATAATATTAACTTTATCAAAAACCATTCCAAGGTTCTTTTTATCAGCAGGTGTAACAATATCAGGAACACCAAGAATAAGTTCCTTCATAGTATCATTATCTACCTTGAATGCTTTTAAAAGACCCGTAGAAATATTGTCCCACATTTTTGCTTGCACTGAACCTTCAGACTTGTTCATGTTTTTCCAGAAATCTGTTTTAAAATCTTCAAAAAATTTCTTATTATAAATATCAAGCATTTTTGACATTTGAGATAAATCTTTTCTGACTGCTTCAATATTACCTAATGCAACGGTTTTGCTGTCTTTTTGCAGCATTTTGGCAAGTTCGGCCGTAGCTTTTTGTGCATCTTCCGCTTCAAATAAATTATTGGTCTGTTTTGTTATCCATTCTTCAAGTTCACCCTGATACTTTGATAGATTTTCAAACGTTACAACATTGTTATATTTTGCGGCAATTTGCTTTAATTCATCTAAAATAGCTGCTTTGTACTCTCCAAAATTAGCAGACAAAATGTCAGTTAACTTTGTATGGAAAGCATCGTCTAATACAACCTGAGAAGCCTTTGTTCCGTTGGATGTTAAAATATCGTCAATGACTCTGCTTGCGGTATCTTTTAAATATACATCTTTGGTTTTTGCTGCAAAAACTTCTTTCAATTGACTCTTTTGAGCCGGTGTCATGGTTTCCTTAACATTTTCTTCAATAAATTTTAGTGTATCATTTTCAACCGGATAGAAATTTATATTTTGAACAATTTCTTTGCGTTTGGCTTCAACTTTTGCTTCTTTTACTTTGGTAACAATCGGTGATAAAACGTGCTTGGAAATTTTATCAGCGGCAAGTGATGCTATCAATGGTGTTGCAAAACCTGCTGTAAGTAAACCAAGAGTATTACCTTGTACAGCTACTTGTCTTGCTTTATTTTCTATTGCTTTTCTTCTGTTTTTAATATTTTTAGGTACACCTAATTTATCACCCATTTTGTAAATTTGCTCATCAGACATTAAATCCCAACACAAGTATTGAGAATCCTGATAGAATTTCTTTCTGTGTCCTGCCGAATTTACATATTCCAAATTCAAATCAACACCCTTTAAGTGTTTAAGCGGAGTATTAATTGCAATTTTTTGCCATAACGACATAGCACCGAGCCAACACGCTAGGCCGACAAATTCCATACCTCTGGATAATGGTGAACCCTTGCTTGTTGCGAGCATACCCGCTATACCCAAAGCCCCGAGTCCGATGCCCACATCATTAATTTTGCCGATAGAATAATCATTACCGTGACCTTTAATTCCGTCAAGAAAATATCGTACTGACCGAGCATCACTTCTGAGAGTTTCAATAGGATTAAAAGGATTAGTTTCAACAAAATAACCCAATGGTTTGTATGCTCTGACATGTGTACGCAATTCGTTCTGATGTCTGCAATGGCGACCTTTTCTGAGTCTGTAATCATCTTGTAATTTTTGGGAGTAGGATTGAATCATTGAGGTCATTATTTATTCCCTCCATCAATCTCATCCGTATCATGCTTTAAAGAAGTTTTTGATAAAATCATCGTATTAGCCAAGATAGCAAGACCGACAGATGCGATTATTGCACTTCTGCCCAAAATCTTAGAAGCTGTAGAATTACCTTTCCATAATTCAATAAATGATTTACCTATGGGGGTAATGATATTTTTATAAAAACTTGTGCCGAATTTGCTCAGGCTGTCCTTTCCGAAATTATTAAGTATATTCCCTGCACTCTTGAATACGTGAGTAAAATCGTTATTTTCAAATGCTTTCTGCTGTGCCATACCCAAAGCAGTCATTACAAAAGGAACAGCGAGCATATATTTCCATGAAGTTGCCATTATGATTAATTTTTTTATTTTACCTATTACTTTGGAATCGGAATCATTTTGTTTATGTTTTACACCGAATTTTTTTGCCATTTTATCAAAAGTTTCATTCATTCCGACATTCTTATCACTACCGTATTTGTACAATAAATCCCAGCGGGTAAATTCGGTACTTTCAAATACATTTTGGTTACTTGGCTTTTTGTTGTTAGGCAAATTTAACGGATTAGCTTCTCTAAGAGCAGTAATTTTTCGGTAAGGCATATTCAAATCAATTCCCCTGAATAGTTTTACGGGGATATTTATAGCGGCATTTGCAACTTCTCTGGCAATATAATAGAACAAAGCTCCCAATGCAACTTTTTTTAAAGCAAATTTATTACCTTTTACACAGTCCGGGTCTAAGATATTTCTGCCTGCCAAACAAACTGCAGCCAGCCCGATACCGCCTAAGTAGTAAGGTATCTTAGAAACTTTTTGTTGTTCGTAAAAATTAAAATCAGGATCCCCTTTCATCCCTCTATATGCATAGTCAGGTGTATTTGAGGCAGTATCAATGCCTATTTTTACTTTTGTCCAAAGCCCCGGATTCCTGAGGCGATCGTGCTCTTGTTTTAAAGGACGAAAATCAGCAGGTCTGTCCTTCATTGGAGGACGTTTTACGCCTTGGGTATAAGTATTTTGATTAGATGTTGTGGTATTCTCTACCTGCAATACGGATGCCATGCCTACCTCGATATATCGACACACATACTAAATTGATAAATACAATTATTTGCTATCGCTCAAAAATAAATTAACATTATTTTACATAGTAAAAGTGCAGAAAATATACTTATCCTATACATCTACTATATTACAAAAAACTTACTTTTGTGGCAATAATAACGAAAGTACAAAAGAATTTAAGTCTAAATAATATTTTGCTGCTTCCTGTACATCCTGCAACGTAATAGCATCTAAATCTTTTATATAATTTGCGCAACCGTCTAAACCACCGCAAACCGTCATATAGTACCCGATAGACTCACCTATTTCTGAAACTGTTTCGGCACTTTCTGCAAACTTAACTTTTAACTTTTTCTTTGCTTTCAAAAGTTCTTCCTCTGAAACAAGATTATTTTGAATATCAATAATATTTTCTTTTATTTGTTCAAAGGCATCATCTTTATAATCGGGGTCAAAATTTGCATTAATCATAAATACATTGCCGTCTTTGAATTGATATTGTCCAGTATCTACCGCATTGAAAATGGATTTTTGTTTTTTCTCAATAAGATTTTGGTATAATCTTGAACTCAAACCCTCTCCCAAAATCATACTTATAATTTCCAATAATATAGTGCCTCTATTATCTGATGCTTTTGCACCATGGAAACCCATAATCATAAAACCTGTATCGATTTGACCTTCTTTTTCAATAATTTTAGGGGCATTCAATTTTGCAACCAAAGGCAACTCAGGTTCTTTTGCTGCAGGGGCATCCTTAAATTTAAAACCATCCAAAATCATATTTAAAACTTTTTCATGGTCAAAATCACCGACAACAATAGTTGTCATATTGTCTGGAGTATACCATGTCTTGTAATAATCCATAATTTCATCACGTGAAATTTGGGCTATTATTTCTCTTGTACCAATGACATCTCTTTTGTACGGATGGTCTGTATACATTTGAGCATTCGCTGCATTATAAGTCTTTGTCCAAGGTTGGTCATTTCTCATTCCGATTTCTTCAATTACGACATATCGTTCTCTTTTTTCAGTTATTTGCGAGTTTTCAGGATTGAATTTCGGACCTATTTCATAATCCGGTATCACAGGGTCAACCATCATGTCAGCGTGCAAATCTATGGCAAGTTCAACATTTTCTTCATTAATTCCTTTTGGGATAGTTACATAGTAAAAAGTATAATCTTTCCAAGTAGCAGCGTTTATTATTGCACCTTTTGACTCTAAAATTCTGTCAAAATCCCCTGCCTTATGCGCAGAAGTTCCCTTAAACATAAGATGTTCAAGAAAATGCGAAACCCCGTTGTTTTCATTCGTTTCGTGAATAGAACCTGTTTTTACCCAAGTGCTTATATTCATTAAATCGCCATCTTTGTGTGCAAAAATGATAGTATGCCCCTTATCTGTTGTATAAATTTCAAGAGGTTTGTTTAAATAAGGATAATTCAAGTTTTTTACCTGGGTAACTGTTGACATAAAATTAACTCCACTAATATATTGTTACAGCAGATATTTTAGCATAATACTTGCTTTGTGTTAAGTAAATAATGAATAAATAAAATCAAATTTTACGGTCGTTCAATGTATATTGCATTATCCAACGGTAAAACCTGATTAATTATACTTGCTTTGCAGGAAACAAATATCATATAAATACCGTCACCGGTTTTAACATTCAAATCATCAAACGGTATTTGCATTTCCATAACATCTGAGTGAAAATAGTTAATATTGTGTGCAAGGTCTACTTTCCATAAAGAATTTTCTATTGCTTCCGAAAAAACTATCGGCAAAATTCTTTCTTTTGTTGTGGGAACCTGAATTTCATGTGTATAAAGATATTTTAAAATTTGCGGAACACTTTCGTTCTTGTTTCTCAGTCTTATGCTGGAATAGTGTTCGGCTTTTCGTTTTGCTAAATAAATAAAAAGTTCATTAGGATATGAAGCATTTATATTTTTTTCCATAAAGTATTTATTAAAGTCAAAACGCAAATAAATATTATTATAATCATTACCAAAACATATCTTATCCAGCATTTTTGTCATTAAAGTAGGACTTTGAGGGACTTCTATACAGCCTGCATTAGTCCAGTTATCATAATCACGAACTTTTCCGTCAATTTGAGGAGTAATAAGGTCTTTAGGGTGTTTTGAAGGCTTGCCGATAAATACTTCCAGTGGCATATCCAAATAATCGGGTTGAGGTAAACTTAGAATTTCGTAGACGTTTTTCAGGTGATTTCTGTACAGATAGTCAAAAACTTCATCCTGACCGGAGTTATTCGGTTCACCATACCACCAAAACCAATCACTTCCCTGTGCAATTGATAATTCTCTTTTTGCTCTGTCAATAACATCTGCAGGGTAATCACGATTTTTTATTGCAAGAGAAAAATCTTCCTTTGTTTTACTCAGGTAATCCCACGCCATATTTTTAGTAGGGTCGCCTATCCACATATCAAAATTTGCATTTATCCAAGAACCGCAATTTATACTGTTAAGAACTTGTTTTATTTTAACTTTGCCCAAATAATCGCTGACAGTGGTAACTTCCAAAGTATTGTCGTTATTTAATAGTGTGTATAATGCTCTTAAAAATTCTATACCGTCATTTTGGTAATTTTCCCAACAATTTTCCCCATCAATAGCAATAACAGCAATATGTTCTTCTAATGGAGATATTTCAAGTTTGTCCTGTGCAACTTTAATTCTTTCATATAAATCATTTGCTGCAGTTATCGCATTGTAATTTGAATATTCAAAACTTAAAAGGTTAGACAACAGTGCATTTCTGAATACCAAATTAATTTCTTTATTGTTATGCGTATATCCGTATGAAATACATAAATCAAACGGGTCGTCAAGAACACCTCTGTAATTTCTTGATATGTCTTTTTTTAAAGTTTTTGCCAAAATGGCTTCATCCGCAATAGTCCAATAAACTCCATTATTCAATAGCATTTTTAGTGTGTCATTATTAATGCATAATTCAGGAAGCCAAACTCCGTTTGGTTTTTGCCCAAATATATTTTCCATTTTTTCAAAACTTTTTTCAAGTTGAAGTTGGGCAAATGGCTTTAAGGTGCATGGAATTTCAGGCAAAGTAATGGATTTATTAACAGATTTTGCAGTTTCAGGATTAATCATCAAAGGCATCAAGGCGTGATAGTATGGACTTGTTGAAATTTCTATTTTCCCGTTTTGTAAGTGTTGACGATAAGCAGGAATAATCTGCTTCATTATGTCACGTTGTAATTCAATAATTCTAATTCTGTCTTCTAAAGTGTAATCTCTCCGTTTGTTTATTAAATTCGCAATTTCTTGATTTCTTTCCGCATGCAAAGGGTCAAACCAAACAAGGTTAAAAAGTGCCATAATATCTGAAATTTCCTGAGTTGAAAAATTTTCAACAGGATGTTGCTTTTCTATATACTTATTGTATAGTTCCAAATATCTTTGATTAGGTTCAATCTGATGTTCGAAATTTGCAGAGAAAAAATTTGATAATATAAATTCTTTGTCATCAAGAGAGAATTTATCAATATCTGAAATTGTATACTTGGAATGAATATCATGAGCATCGTTATTTGCGTAATCTTCTATCTGGTCCAATAATAAAGGTACTATGTTAAATGTCTGCTTGATATTCGGAAATTCATCCGTCAAAAGAAGCATATCCAAATAATCTTTTACGGCATGAAGTCTGACCCAAGGCATGAGGTACAACCCCGTGTTTTCGTCCTTATAACAGGGTTGATGCATGTGCCATATAAAAGATATCGCAAATTTTTTAGTCATGGTAATTCCTGAGTTTAAAATTATTATATACCTTGTTTTCAATAAACACAAAGAATTTTAAATTTAAAACTTTTTAAATCTGTCCTCAGGTCGGTTGGTATGAGATTCCACAATGTCCTGATATTCTCTTTTTTGAATATTCAAACCCCAATTTTTAGTATTAAAATTTTTTTTATTATCAACTTTTTTATTAAAATTAAAAAAATTATCTTTGGTCATTAAACATCTAACCCTATATCCAGAGTACCGGCTTTGGTTTGCATTGCACTTGTTGAAATGATATCAACACCTGTTGCTGCAATCATATTAACTGTATCAAGCGTAATATTTCCGCTGGCTTCAACAATAGCTCTACCACCAATAAATTTTACCGCATCTTTGATTTCATATAAAGACATATTATCAAGCATTATAATATCTGCACCTGCTTCAAGAGCATCTTTAACATCAACCATGTTTTCTGTTTCAACTTCTATTTTATGTGCGTGCGAAATATTTTTCCTTACCATTTCTATTGCATTTTTTATTCCGCCGGCGTATTTAATATGATTATCCTTAATCATAACGCAGTCTGAAAGACCGAAACGATGCAATGATGCACCGCCTGTTATTACTGCATATTTTTCAAAAGCTCTGAATAATGGTGTTGTTTTTCTTGTATCAACGATTTTGGCATTATACGGTTTTGTTGCTTCAACATATTTGGATGCAAGTGTTGCGATTGCACTCATTCTCTGGATATAATTCAATGCAATTCTTTCACCCATCAAAATTTCTTTGCAAGAACCTTTTAGTGCTGCAATGCAAGAGCCTTTTTTTAAACGGTCTCTGTCTTTAAGAAAAAACTCAATTTCAATGTTAGGGTTTAATATTTTATATACTGTTTTTAAAACATTAACTCCGCATAAAACCCCTTCTACTCTTGAATTTAATTTTGCAGTTACTACATAATCATCCTCAAAAATTGCACCGGATGTAATATCCCAAAACCCTATGTCCTCCTTCAATGCTGCTTTCACGTGTTCTTCAACCATAAAATCATTCAAAATATATTTCGTCATCTTTATCTTTCCTCGTTATATTCGTAAAACTGTGTTTTGCTATGCTGTTGGTTTCCAGATAATCGTTACGATAATGAGAACCTCTGCTTTCTTTTCTTGCTAATGCTGATTTTACCATAATTTCTGCAATTATTAACATATTTCTTAATTCATATTCTGAAATTGATGAAAAAACTTCACCTTTAATTTCATTTTTTAGTTCTCTTATTCCTTTTAGTGCAATACTTAAATTTTCTTCATTTCTTATTATTCCGGCATATTTCCACATTAGTTTTTTCAATTTATCTTTTAATGCTTCAACATCTTTTATGGTGGTTTTTTGGGTATTATTGTATTTTGAAATAATTTTGGTTATTTGGGCTGATTTATGTATATCATAATCAGGTTCAACAGGTTCGAGATTTCTTGCAAGTTCATCAGAAAGAACAACACATTCCAAAAGAGAATTGCTTGCTAATCTGTTTGCACCGTGGAGCGAAGTGCAACTGACCTCACCTGAGGCAAATAAATTATTTATATCTGTTTTGCCGGAAGTTGCAACTTTAATACCACCCATAAAATAATGTGCTGCAGGAGAAACAGGAATTAAATCTTTTGTGATATCTATCCCGTTTTCTAAACATTTTTGTGAAATACTTGGGAAACGTTTTAAAAGGTGAACTTTATCTATTTTGGTTGCATCAAGGTAGATTTCATTGCTTTTTGTTGCCTGCATTTCAAAACAAATTGCTCTTGTAACAATATCCCTTGGAGCTAATTCAGCTTTTTCATTATATTTTTTTGCAAATTCTTCTTTGTGAACATTTTTTAATTTTGCACCTTCACCTCGTACTGCCTCGGATATAAGAAAGTTGTTTTTTTCTCCGTTTATATGGAACGTTGTAGGATGGAATTGTTCAAATTCCATATCTTGAAGGCTTGCTCCTGCATTATATGCAATAGCCATACCATCTGCCGTAGCAACATCCGGATTACTTGTAAACTCGTAAATTTGTCCTACTCCGCCTGTTGCAATTACGGTAGAACCTGAAATAAACACGATATGTTTGTTCTCCTTGCCATCAAATGCAATAACACCATAGCACTTGTTATTTTCATCAACCAATAACTCTACAGCCTGAGTAAATGGTCTTACTTTTATATCAGTGTTTGCAATTACTTTTTTAGCTAATGCCTGACCTATAAATCTTCCTGTTGCGTCACCGCCTGCGTGTAAAATTCTTCTCACACTATGTGCTGCTTCAAGTGTAAGTGCTACATTCTGGTTATTATCTCTGTCAAACATTACACCTTTTTTAATTAAATCATCGATGATTTTGGCTCCACGTTCTGATATAAAGGTGGAAACTCTTTCATTGGACAGACCCGCCCCTGCTTTTAATGTGTCTTTAACGTGTAATTCAACAGAATCAGCAGTATTTTCGGGCAAAACGGAAGCGATTCCACCCTGTGCATGTGTTGAATTGCTTTCTTTTAATTCGGACTTTGTTAAAATCAAAATATTCTTTAAATTTAATCGTTCATTTGCCCTTAAAGCCGCATATAAACCGGAAATACCGCTACCTATTACTATTAAAGAATAATGTTCAACTTCCATTTTTATCTCTCTTAATATTTCTTGCAGTATAGTCCTAACAATAAAGAATTTCAAGTACCTGTTCAGACTTATCTTATATCTTATAAAATAACAAACAATCAAGGTATAACTTTAAAGTATAAAAGAGAAAAGTTGTTATTTGTTTTATGGAGAATACTTTGTAAATACTCTTTTAGTATGGTTATTTTTTGATAAATACTACTTGTATACGATGGTCTACATCCATAATATTCAACCATCGGATGATGTGTAATCAATAAAAATTTGAGAAACTGAATATGTTGAGAGAGATAATTAGTTTTTAACAATATGAACCTAAATGAAAAATGTTTATTAAAATATTTAACTAATCCCATAGGCAGCTTCAATAAAGTTGAAGAAGGACTTTCTAATGTGTTAAAAACAAAAGATTTTAGTCTTGCTGATTTTAAAAATGATACAGGCAAAATTATCGTAAACAGAAGGTAATTTTAAAATATAAATAAAATGTTTATCGGTAATAACGGGGTTTTTTGTGTGTAAACAAAAAAGGGTGTCGTTTCCGACAACCCTTTTTCAAAGCCTTTAATGATAAATGAAACTATTTACCGTTAACCATTTCTTTGAATTTTTTACCAGCTGAGAAAGCAGGAACTGTTTTAGCAGCAATTTTAATTTCTTTACCTGTTTGAGGGTTTCTACCATTTCTAGCAGCTCTCTTGCGTGATTCAAAAGTACCGAATCCTACTAAAGTAACTTTTTTACCTTTTGCAACTGTTTTTTGTACAGTTTCAATTAATGCGCCTAAAACTTCTGCAGCTTCTTTTTGTGTGCATTTTGCTTTTTTTGATACTTCTTGTACTAATTCTTCTTTGTTCATGGAAAACTCCTTCCTAGTAAATGTAACATGCTTATTATACTTAAAAATCCTACTTTGGCAAATGTTTTTTGCTTTTTCTTGATGAAACTCTTATTACGACAGGGTTTTGGCTTTGAAAATTTTTGCGGTTATTGTAGTATTTAACTTAATTAAAATTAATAAAATTTATCTATTCACTTTTTACTCGTTTGCGGTAAAATATTACTGTAAGTTAGTTATTTATCCTTGAGGATAATTATGGCAGACAAAAGAGACAAAATAAAAATTATTGATATTAATGATGATAGTTTCTTTGATGATGAAAATACTTATTTTGAAAAGAATTTAAAACCGACAGGTGATAAATTTTTGACAAAATTGATTATTACTGCTGTGCTTTTGAGTTTTGTTTTAATAGCATTGGTCGTATTTTCGCCATTTGATAAGTTTAGTAATTCTGATTTAGGTAAAAAGCTCTTAAATGCTGAAATCTCCAAAAACCAGAAGGAAGGGTTTAATTTATTTAAAAAGAGAGAAAACATACTTCTTCTTGGTGTTGACTCAAATGGTCCTGAGTCTGATCCTTTTGACGGAACAAGAACAGATACAATAATGCTTGTTACTTTGGATAAGGCTTCAAAATCAGCAAGCGTTATTTCTATTCCCCGAGACAGTAAAGTATACATTGATGGTCATGGTATTGATAAAATAAATTCTGCGCATGCCGTAGGTGGAATTGATACGACCATAAAAACAATTAAGCATATGTTTGGTGTGAATATTGACCATTATGTATTAATTAACAACGATGGGTTAAAAGAGGTTGTGAAGGTTTTGGGAACAGTACCTGTTACTGTTGAAAAGAGAATGAGATACAGAGATTATTCAGGAAAACTTTTCGTAAATCTCGACCCCGGAAAGCAAGAACTAACTGCAGAGCAAGTAGAGCAATTTGTAAGATTCAGGCATGATGCTGTTGGAGATATCGGCCGAGTTGAAAGACAAAGAATGTTGATGAAAGGTGTTATTACACGTTTACAATCTCCTGATGTTATTCCGAAACTTCCGGAGATTATATCGGTTGCAAGTAAGTATGTACAAACCGATATGACGATTTTTGATATGACAAGATATGCAGGTATTGCAAAAAGTTTGAATGTTGATGATGTTGTTACTGCTACTTTGCCCGGTCATCCTTCTCAAAATTCAATCGTCAGTTATTGGATTTTAGAACCTGACAAAGTTCAAAGTATTATTGACAGACTTGTATACAAGGAAGAAGTTAATGATCCGAGAGCAGGTGCTTTAAAAATAAGTATTTTGTATAATGAAGAAGCAGGTGTTAAACTTGATGAAATTAAAGCAATATTACAAGAAAGCGGCATTGAAGTAGTTTGCGAAAGAACAACAAGAAAAGAAGTCCCAGAGGTTGTTGCTCACAGTAACAATATGACGGTAAACAAATATAAATACTTAAAAACAGTTTTACCGCAATTAAAAACTGCACCTATGACTATTTCTTATGATATGTTTTATTGCGGTGAATGTGATGCGACTTTAATATTGGCGGAATAATTTTAAATTATGATTATTGATTTAATTAAAAACAGATACTCTTTAAGAAATTTCAGTGATAAAATGCCTTCTTTTGAAGATATCAGAGATATTTTGGAAGCAGGTAGACTCGCACCCTCTTTTTTAAATTTACAACCTTGGCATTTTATCGTAATAAAAGATGAAAATACAAAGAATCTTTTATATAAACTTTCTTCTAATCAGCCGCATGTTTTACAAGCTCCTGTTATTATCGCTTGTTGTGCGGATTTGAGTGTTTTTGGATATGAAAAATATCGGGATAATCTGGAAAAAAGAGTTGGTATGACACAAGAAAAATTACAATATTTTCTTAACAGTAAGGCTCTTAACCCTGCATCACTCGGGCAAGATGCAGTAAAAGAAAGGGGTATTGAAGAATTAACTTATGCAACTTCTTATATGACACTTGCCGCAAATGAAAAAGGTTTGCAAACTTGTATAATAGGCGGTATAGGTAATGAATATACCATGGTTTCTCAAGATATTTATGCTGTAATTAAAATGGAGCTTGAATTACCTAAAGAAGTATCTCTTGTATCTTTGTTACTTGTCGGTTATCCTGCTGATGATGCATTACCTCCATATAAAGACAGAAAACCTTTTGATGAAGTTGTTTCTTTTGAAAAATATTCAGTTCCCGCAAAAGATTAAAAATCATTCAGTTGGTGTATAAAGATTTTGAAATAAATGCCGATATACGATATATCGGCATTTCCACTTTATTTTGCCTGCATAAAAACAGAGAGAGTAAAAAGAGTATATATTTATGCTTGTTATTAACACAAACGTATCTAATTTAATCTTACAAAGACATTTTGGGAAAACCAATGTTGCGTTGCAAACATCATTGGAACGTTTGTCATCAGGTTTTAAAATCAATCATGCGGCTGATGATGCTGCTAATATGGCTCTCTCGGAACATATGCAAACGCAGGTACTTGGTTCAAGCGTTGCAATAGATAATGCTCAGCATGGTTTAAATTTTATAGATACGGCAGAATCAACACTGGCTAACCTTGGTGAAATCGCTCAACGTATAAGAGAATTAAGTATTCAGGCAATGAATGGTACATATTCTAATATGGAGCGTGCCATGATGCAAAATGAAGTGGATGAATTGACAAAGGAATTGTACAGACAAAGGAATGCAACGAAATTTAATAACGTAAACGTATTTGGTGAAAAAGAAGAGTATCCTGTTGATATTATTAATGCTGAAATAAAATCTGATGATGATACTTCCAAAACTCCTTTGCTTAAAACGGCACCTGTATTAAAAGCAGGAACAAGCGGTGTTTTAGAAGCTGCTGCAATTAAAAAAATAACCGAGGAAGAGGCAATTGCTCTTGGCTATAATATTATAAAAACTGCCGAAGATTTTAAAAATATGGATATCAGTGAAAAAAATATATTAATGGCTAATATAAACTTTGATGATATTACAGGTTGGACACAAAAAAATCTTACTGGTGAATTGAATGGTAACGGCTATTCTGTCAATAATTATAGCAATACAAAAGCAATGTTTGCTACAATAAGCGGTACTGTTCAGAATATAACATTAAAAGATGTCGATGTTAATGCAACAACTTCAACCGGTGCACTTGCTAATACGTTAAGCGGTAAAATTAGTGATTGTACGGTAACAGGCTCTGTAACAGGTACAAGTGCTGTCGGCGGGTTGGTTGGAAATGCAACAGGCAGCGCAAATATTACAAATTGTTCTATGAGTGGAAATATCAACGGAACCGGAAACTATGTCGGAGGTTTAGTAGGAAATTCACAAGCTGTAATTACAAATTCTTCTGCAAGCGGAAATGTTATAACAAAAGGAAGTTATGCAGGCGGATTAGTTGGCGCATCAGGTGGTGCAATTACAAATTGTTCTACAAATGGGACAGTTATCGGTGAAGGAAATTATGTAGGCGGATTAGTCGGTAATTCTTTGGCAACTATTACCAAGAGTTCTTCAAAAGGGAAAGTCGAAGGTAAAGGTTCTTATACAGGTGGTCTTGTCGGAAATTCAACAAATGCAATTTCAAATTCAAATTCTTCAAGTACGGTTAATGGTTCAAAAAGCTATGTTGGTGGCTTTGCCGGTGCATCATCAGGAACAATTTCCGGATGTTCTTCAACAGGTAGTGTAAATGGTTTAGCAACAAATACAGGAGGGTTAGTAGGATACAATACTTCAACAATAACAAGCAGTAAAGCAAGTGGAAAAGTTTATGGTAAAGGTGATAATACAGGAGGGTTAATAGGAAATAATACAAACGGAACAGTAACAAGCTGCACAGCAAGTGGAATTGTCGAGAGTGCAGGTGCATATGGTGGAGGATTAATCGGATATTGTTCAAACGGTAAGATTTCATTATCTTCAGCTACGGGTAATGTTATAAGTGATGGCACAAGTTGTTATGGCGGGCTGATTGGACATTTGTTTAACAATTCTGTTGTTTCTGAATGTTATGCAACAGGTAATGTTAAAGGTAATTCTTCAGGTCAGTTTGGCGGATTAGTAGGACATATATTTTCTAATTCAACTATTAGAGATTCGTATTCTACCGGCGATGTAATCGGTAATGATGTAATTGGCGGCAGTATTGGCTTAGCAGCTGATGCAACTATTGAGAATTGCTATACGACCGGTAATGTGTTTTCAAATAATATTTATGCCGGAGGTTTTGTTGGGAAATATAACAATAATGTCTATATAAGTAACAGCTATTCCCAAGGATTTGTTACTTCAAGAAATGGCGGGGCTTTTTCTTCAGGAGCAGGAAGTTCTAATTTTGTTAATTGCCATGCGAATGCTCAGCAACCTGCAGGTGTAACAATTTCTCAAATGGGTGTTGCTGATGAAATTAAGATTTGGTTTGATGATAATAATAATTTAGGATTTTTGGGGAGTAAATACGATTTGACTTCTGAAGTGACTCCTCCTCAATTAACCGCCAATCCAAGATATGTTCCGCCTAAACCGATTCCGCCTGAACCTGAAAAAATGAATTTGGAACTACAAGTTGGTGCAAATAGTGATGAAAACAATGTTTTGCTTGTAGGTTCGGAATTTTATCTTAGAAACTATTATGGGAATGTAAGTACTGTTGATAATGCAAAAAATACTCTGAATAAAACTGATGAGTTAATTCAAAGAATTACATCTCATCGTGCGCTTGACGGAGCAACAACAAACAGATTAGCTTGCGTGATTGATTCTCTTGAGGTGCAATTAACAAATACAACTGCTTCCCGTTCAAGAATACTTGATACTGATTTTGCCAAAGAAACATCAAATTTTGTGAGAAATAAAATTTTGCAACAGTCCGCTGCTGCGTTATTTTCTCAGACTCATACATCAGGTCAAGTAGCGATGATGTTATTGGGTTAATAGTTAGTTATTTTAAAGAACATTGTTGTTAGGCTTTCCATCTTCTTTCTTCGGTTTCAGCTTTCCAAAATCTGATATTTTTGAATTTTCAAGAATCAAATTTCCTTCCACAAGTTCTATATTTCCCAGTGATTCTATATTAGAATCTTTAAATATTGCATCTCCGCCGATATGTTTTAATTTTCCTAAACAGGATATGGATTTATCATATGAGAAATCTGCATTTCCTCCGATAAATTCAAGGTTTCCTAATGATTTAATTCTTGTATTTGAAAAATATGCATTACCTTTAATGGTATTAAGTTTCCCCAAATTACAAATATTGCTTTCCGTAAAAAATGCGTTACCACCTATAGTTTCAAGATTTCCTAAATTAGTCGCTTTTGAATATTTAAAAACGGCATTACCTTTAATTGTTTTTATTTGTCTGAGAAGTTCGTTTTCGTTTATTCCTATATCTGCAAAAGTTATTATAGTACTTGGTTGTTTGTATTCAGAAATTTCAAATAATCCGTCTTTTGTTTTTGTATATTCAATTCCGATGTAATCAAATATTTTTTCAAAATCCTTATTTCTTATTGCATTTTCAAGTTCTTTTTTTGTTTTCTCAATTTCGTTGAATATTCTTTGAGATTTTTCATATCTTTTCGTTTCTTTTGCATCTAATTTTTTATCTTTAATATAATCTTTTACAAGTAAAAAATATTTATGAGGTATTCTGGAATTATTCAGTTGTCCTTGTATTTCAGTGATTTCATCTCCAATGAACCTGATGCCCAAGACAGGTTTGTTTTTATCTAAATATATATGAAAATCACCTTTTTTCAAATATTCTTTTGCCATATAAGATGAAGTACACCATGTTTTAGCTGACAAAGTTCTTAATTTTTGAACATTTTGTGCGAAATTCTTGTTATCATTTTCTTTAGATGGAATTATTATCCATTTTGTTATATATTTGCAGGACTCTTCTTCTTTATCAAGAAATTTTGAAATAAGCTGTTTTTGATACATGCTTGTAAAATTAAAATTACTCCAATTGTTTTTATTTGCAGCATTATTTATTGTGGTGATAACGCCGGAAAGAATTTCTTCGTCTAATGGCGGCGGAAAATGGTTGTTTGTGGGTAATACGTCTTGTAAAACAGAAGATAGTATGTAAAGTCCGACAGAATCAGAATACTTGTCGCTGTTTTCTTTGAGGTGGTTTTTCCATTCTTTTATTAATGCTTTTCTTCCTTCATTAATTTCCTGTGCGTTGAAACTCGCTTTATCTTTATAAAAATTTCTTTTTAAAAGTTTTTCAGTTTCTTCTTTTGTCCATTTTTGAAAGTCCTCATGCGAATTTAATTTACTGAGTGGTGCTTTGAATTTTTCTACAACAATACTGTCCACTCCATGAAAGCGTGATTTTTTCATGGCACCAAAAGAAATCGTATCAAAATTTATCAGGCATGACTTTTTTGAGTATGTTTTGGGGGTATTAATACTCTGTTTACTGTTATATATATTTATAGGTAATATCTTCATATATCTTTAGTTTGTACTGTATACGCTTATATTAAAAGGTATAAAAATAATTTTTGACAATAAAAAATCCCGATTTTTTGTCGGGAAGAAGAGATCATGAGGCAGATTTAATTCTTATTTATTCAATAAGAACTAATATGTATATGTTACACGTAAATCCACTTTTTGTAATTAGCCTTGAGAATATAAAAAAATAGTTCTTGAGAACTATAATATTACATGTTTATTAAATCTGTGACAGTATTTCAGCTATATTTGAATATCAGCGATTTTGTAATATCTGATAAATGCTTGATATAACTGAATTTATCTGATATTTTGAGTTGGTTTGTTAACTTATGTAACGAAAACGTTTAAAAATGATTTTATATAAAAAAAATATACTTTATATATATGTGGATAGCAAATAGAATATAGGATAAATCAAATGATAGGCGCAATGTACACCTCAGATCAACGTATAGTAGAAATATACAAAGACAAAAGCACAATAGCAGAAACAAGCGAGAGTAAGGTATCCCCCGATGACGTTATGAATTACATTCAACTGATTTCAGTAGCAAATATGGGTTGTATGAATGTAAGAAAAAGAACATTAAGTAAAGCAAGCTAATCGAATTTAATCTATACCTTCCTAATAATTTTCCCTAATACAAGATTTTTAACCGCACCAGTTGCGGTTTTTACATTATTAGGGATATTTTCATGTGTGCAATATGCAAGTATAGCAAATGCCATAGCTTCTTTAAATTTATTAGAAATTCCAAAATCTTCATGAGTCTTTATAATTGTACGTGGTGCAAATTCTTTTTGTAAAATTCTTTTGATTTCAGAATTATATGCTCCGCCTCCGCCCAAAATAATTTCATCAATGGAAGTTTTTGGGAATATGAACTTATCAAATGCGTTTTTTATTGATTTAACCGTAAACATTGTCAATGTAGCAATTATATTTTCTTTTGTATCGCTAAATTCTTTCAAAATTTCATCAAGGTAATTTTCTCCGAATAGTTCTCGACCGGTTGATTTTGGTGGAGTTATATTAAAATATTTATCGGATAAAAGTTTTCTTAGCATAGGTATATTGACTGAACCTGATTTTGCTACTTTTCCGTTTTTATCAAAAGATTTTCCGAATAATTTTCGCATGGCAGCATCTATGAGCATGTTGGCAGGACCTGTATCGAAAGCAAAAATTTTACAATTTTTGCTCAGGATGGTAACATTTGCGATTCCGCCAAGATTTAAAACTGCTCTGTTAACATTTTCGTCTGCAAAAAATATTTTATCGGCAAAAGGAACAAGCGGTGCTCCCTGACCGCCTGCAGCCATATCCTGAACCCTGAAATCGCAAACGGTAGTTATTCCGGTTCTTTCTGCAATAACTGCTCCTTCGCCTATTTGTATAGTTGAATTTAACGGCATATTTTCGAATTTTTCGGATGTTGGATTATGGAAAAATGTTATACCATGTGAGCCTATTAAATCAGGTTTTATACCTGTTTTTTCTTCTAATTTTAATGCACATTTTGCAAAATATTCTCCGATAAGAACATTCATTTCGCACAAAAATTTTGGAGAAATTTGGGGCAAAAAAAGTTGCTTTAACTTGTCTTGCATATCCTGAGAGTAATCAAGACTGACCCCGTCTATAAATTTGCACGATAAATCAGGCAGAATTTCCACCAATGCTGCATCAATGCCATCCAGTGATGTTCCTGACATTAGACCTGTTACGTACATCTTTTTCATATATTAATCCACAATAATTGCTTTATATTCAGGATTTTCTTTTCTTATTTTTTCAAGTTTTTCTTCTTCCTGCAATCCGTCTTGAGCATTATAGCAGGTTACAACGTGTCCTGAGTTAATGGAAGCACATTCAAGTGCGTGTAAGATGTTTTTGCCCTGAATTATTGAGGCACAAACTGTGCTTGCAAAAGCATCACCTGCCCCCAAAGAACTTATTCTCTTAGTCGGATAGATAGGAGCATAGTAGAATTTATCCCCATCATAGGCATAAGCACCTTTTGAACCGTCTGTTATGATTACAAAATCTTTAACGTATTTTTTAATCATTTTCATCATGTCTTTAACGTCATCGTTAATAATTGTTTTTTTCTTCGTATATTTTTGTTCAATTCCTGTAATTCTTGTTGCTTCCTGAGTATTTAGGGAAATGATATTTACATTTTCAAGGATGTCATGAAGTTCGTCTAATGAGCGTTCAAGTGCTTTGCCTCCGAGGTTACAGAACACTTTTATATCATGTTTCCCTGCAAATTCGGTTATATCTCTCAAAATGCAGCCGTTTTTAGAATTTAAAGGTGCGCAGTATATCCATTTTGTTTTCTTTAATTTGTCCCAATCTATATCATCCGGCACTATTGTTACGTTTGCACCTCTGTGGGCTAAAACTGTTCTGTCACCTTCAAAGCTGGTTAATATAATAGAAAAACCGGTTCTTTCGCCTTCTGCTTCCATTATAAAAGAGCCGTCAATACCATAATTTTTTAATCTCTTCTTTGCTTCTTTACGGTCAACATCTTCACCTACTTTAACGGCAGCAGCGGTTTTCAACCCTAATTTTGCAAAGCATGCTGCGGTATTTATTGCTCCACCGCCGACTTCAAATGCGGAGTGGTCAATTTCTATTTTTTCACCGTATTTTAAACAATATAATTCCAGTTGACCTTCTACGCCTCTGATATTAATAACGTGAGCGCTGTCACTTTCAACAAATATATCAACTGTTGCACTTCCAAAAGTTACGACATCAAACATGATAAATTCTCCTTAATTCTTTCCTTTATTAAAGCAAATATTGTAGATTTTATCAAATTTTAACGGGTAAAATTCATGGTATTTACCTTTGAATATAATATTCAGTACTGCTATATATTTTATTCTTTATAAATAATAAACCAATTACCGAAAGTATTCCTAAAACAATACTGATTGTACCTATGATAAAGAATATTAGGTTGAATGAACCTGATATTTCTTCTTCAAGTATTGAGTCTTCAGGGTGTTGAGGATTATATTTTACAAGAACTTCTTCTCCGTATTTTTTCTGTAATGCAGAAATATTCGTGGAAGTATTTGATGTAATACGATATTTGTGTCCCTTAACATCATATTCCGCAACATATTTTTTTAATGAATTTTTACCCTCATATTCATAATCAACAACTTTTGCTTTAACGGAAATGTAGTTTTCTGTTTGCTTAGTTAATACATTTTGAAAAAATATTGGGCCGCCTAATGTTACAATTCCCCACCCGAAGCATGGTAATATCCAAAATAGTGTAAATAAAAATGCAAAGATTTTAAAAAGAGTTTTTTGTTGAGTATCATCACCTTGATATGTCATATTTTACCTCGTAACTTAGTATATATCTACATTTGCCATCATGTCTTTTAAAGTTTGAATGGTATTTTGCATATTTACGCTGTCTTTAATACGTTGTTGTAAAAACTGATTAATTTGCGGCATAAGCTGTATAGCTACATCAAGCCTTGGGTTTGAACCTGCCTGATACATACCTACATCAATCAAGTCTTTACTTTCTCTGTATGTTGCCATTAGAGTACGCATTTTTGCGGCAGCTTCCTGATGTTCTTTATCCGTAATTTCCGTGAAAAGACGGCTTATACTTCCGAGAACGTCAATTGCAGGATAGTGATTCATTTCTGCAACCTTTCTGCTGAGGAAAACGTGACCGTCAACAATACCGCGAACGGTATCAACAACAGGGTCATTAACGTCTTCGCCTTCCATAAGAACCGTATATAATGCGGTAATAGAGCCTTTTGGACTTGTGCCTGTTCTTTCCAAAACTTTTTGAAGCCATGAAAATATAGAAGGCGGATAACCTTTCATCGTAGGTGGTTCACCAATTGATAAGCCTACTTCTCTGCCTGCCATTGCACATCTTGTTACCGTATCTGTCATCAGAAATACTTTTTTACCTTGGTCACGGAAGTATTCGCAAACGGCGGTTGCAGTCAGCAGTGCTTTTTGTCTGATTAAAGGCGGTTGATCACCTGTTGAACAAACAAGAACGGATTTTTTCATGCCCTCAGGTCCGAGAGAATTTTCGACAAATTCTTTAACTTCACGACCACGTTCTCCGATTAGTGCCATGACGTTAACATCTGCTTCGGAATTTCTTGCAATCATGCCGAGCAGTGTACTCTTACCAACGCCTGAGCCTGCAAACAGACCCATACGTTGTCCTGCACCGAATGTTAGTAATGAATCTATTGCCCTTACACCCGTTGAAAACATGTTTTTGATGATAGGACGTTCAAACGGACCGGGAGGAGGACCTTCGACATTTACCCAACTTGCACCTCCTATATCCATTGGTTTTCCGTCAATGGGTTCACCTAAAGGATTAATTAATCGACCCAACAGAAAATCACCAACAGGTACAATGATAGGGTTTCTTGTTGTAGAAACCAAACTGCCCTGCCCAATACCGGCTCCATCATATAAAAGTAATAATTGTGCTGCTTCTCCTTTAAACGCAACAACCTCTGCAGCCTTTTTTTCACCGGTATTTGTTTCAATAAAGCATAAATCACCTATTTTTAATCCCGGCAATTTTACCTCAACCGTCAGACCCAAAAGTTTTGATACACTTCCTTTGTAGTCGTAGAGTTTCGTATGCTCTAAAATCTCTATTGCTCTGCTTTTTATAAATTCAATTGATTTTTCGGTACTTTGTTCTATCATTTCATCCCAACTTTTCTAAAACATTATACCATATTATTAATGAATTTTATCTATAAAAGCATTTTATGAAATATTTGAAAAAATAACCATAAAAAAAACCGACTTAACGTCGGCTGAATTTTTTGATTCAAAAAAGGGAAATTATTAGGAAAGGAAGTTGGAAGGAAATTTTGCTCTACTTCTTAGTAAGTATCGCTTACATATATATAAAGTATATAAATTTATAAAAATTGCTTACTTGTCTGTTTTTTGTTACAAAACTTAACAAATGCTTTTCGCAGAATTTTTTATACAATAAAAAACCCTGCGATGTTAAGCTCTCAGGGTATGTGGTAAATATAGGGATAAATAGGATAAATAGGATAATATAATTAAATTCTTTTAAATCTCTCTCTTATTAATTTTGTAAACTCTCTCTGTAATTCTCTCTTGTGGTTTTCTTAGCTCTTACATATATATAAAAACAAGTTAGTAAAAAAAAATGCTATATTTTGTATATATTTTTGAAATATTTGTTTACATTCTAAAACTGATATAATAAAATTATACTCATAGCAAGTAAAAGGGAGATTTTTAATGTTTAAAGATATTAGGAATGAATATGCCGTAAAGACAGCTCCGCTCAATGACCCTCTTGAAGTTGAGTTGTTGTTGAATACAATGTCTAATGAAGGTTGGGAACTATACACGCTTCATGAAGCTGAAACGCAAAGCGGAAAACCTTGTTATAACTGTATTTTTACACGTGAAGTAGAAGTGTATGAAGAACCGGATAATGCTGAAATCGGTGACATTAAAAGTCCTTTGGAAAAAATGTTTGAAAATTCCGATGAACCTTATAATCAGTGTGTGCAGGTTCAAAGGAAAATGAAAGAAAAGAAAGACAAAATAAAAAAGATTAAAGCTGAATTAGAAACAGTTAATTCAGAAGAAGAACATAAACTTTTAAATAAAGAAATATCAAAAGAATTGAAGAAATTGCAGGATATGAAGGCTGAACTTTCAGATGTAATTCAGCCTGACAAAATGTTTGATACCATTGAAACAAATAAAATTACAATTTTATTGAGTGAAGAATTGTCGTGCCTTGCTGACAAAGATGGAGTTAATGATTTACTTTGTGAAACGGTAAAATTAAGACAAAAATTAACTGATGAATTAGGCTATGTATTACCTTATGTAAAATTTGATTGTTCTGAGGATTTAGAGCCGAATGAATTTGAAATTTTAATAAGAGATATTCCTGCATATAAAAGTGTTGTTTTTCCCCATTGCAGAGTGATTAAGAAATCAGAAATTAATACAAAACCAAAAAACTCTGTGGAAGGTTATGATGAAATTTCTAAAGAAGCTGTTTACTGGGTAGAGGAAGAACAGACAAGAGATTATTGGGAAACAGGAAGAAGTGCTGTTGAATATATATCTGAAGCACTTGAATATATCACGATTAAGCATGCAGAAGATATTATGGATTATTCGGATATAAACAATTATCTTGATTTAGTTTTGAAGAAAAATCATTATTTGGTTGACAGCCTTATTCCCGAGGTAGTTTCCGTAGGTGAAATAAGATATATTCTTGCACAACTTGTTAGTGACTATGTAAGTATCAGAGATATTGTCTTTATATTTGAGAAAATAGGTGATTTTACGAGTGATGAGGAAGATGTTGATATTGTAGAAGAAATAAGAATGGCTCTTTCCCGTCAAATAAGCAAGAGTGTTGCTGATGAACAAAATACAATATCAGGTTTTGTTTTAGGTGATGATGCTGTTGATTTATTCTGTAATATCATTGATGATGAAGAAAATACCGAAGCGATAGACATAAATTCTGTAGACAAGTTAATCGGGAAAATAAACAAAATGCTTTTGGCAGAAGGATATAATCCCGCCAAAACTCCTATTATTGTGCCTACTGAAATCAGGTCAATAGTCAGCGGAGTGCTAAAAGGTTTTATTCCAAAAGTCAGAGTCATTGCAAAAGAAGAACTTTCTAAAGACTATCGTCTTGATGTAATCAGTGAAATATAATCGTTTTGTTGGCGACATGTTTTGCTGATGCTTAAATAATATTATCAGTGCATAGCTTTGCAAGTGTTAAACGCGAATATAAAGTTGAAAACTAAAAATAATAGTGTTAAAATCAAGTGGGTTAACGGAAGAGAACTTAGAGCAAAATATGATAAATCAAAGTGTCGGCGTAGTAGAAACAAAATATTACACAATAGAAAAGCCAATACGGCTTGAATCCGGAGAAGAATTATCTCCGATTACAGTTGCTTACGAAACATACGGAAGATTAAACGGCAAAAAGAATAATGCTATTTTGGTTATGCACGCTTTAACAGGTGATGCTCATGCAGCAGGTTATCACTCTGAGCAAGACAGAAAACCCGGTTGGTGGAATGACATGATTGGTCCGGGAAAAGCCTTTGATACAGACAAGTATTTTATAATAGCGTCAAATATTCTCGGAGGTTGTCAGGGGACAACAGGTCCTTCTTCAATAAATCCTAAAACCGGTAAGGCTTATGGTATTGACTTTCCTGTCATCACAATAGAAGATACCGTAAAAGTTCAAAAAGAACTCGTTGATTTTTTGGGCGTTAAAAAACTTTTGAGTGTTGCAGGCGGTTCAATGGGCGGTATGCAGGGGATGCTGTGGGCAACTATGTACCCTGAAATGGTAGATTCTGCAATATTGATAGCAACGACAAGTAAGTTAACGGCACAGGGAATTGCTTTTAATGCAGTTGGTAGAAACGCAATAATTTCAGATCCAGACTGGCAAAATGGTGATTATTACGATAAAGAAAATAAACCTGACAGAGGTCTTTCTATTGCACGAATGGTAGGGCACATTACTTATTTGTGTGAAGAAGCTATGCATAAAAAATTTGGCAGAAAGTTGCAAAACAAAACAACGCCTGATTTTTCGATGGATATAGATTTTCAGGTAGAAAGCTATCTTCAGCATCAGGGCGAAGTATTTGTTGACAGATTTGATGCAAACAGTTATCTTTACATAACAAAAGCGGTTGATTACTTCGATTTAGGGAAAAAATACGGCTCATTGGAAGATGCATTCAGGAGAACAAATGCAAAATTTCTTATTATGTCATTTACATCGGATTGGTTGTTCCCGACTTCTCAATCCAAAGAAATGGTTAATGCTCTTCTCAGGACAGGTAAAGATGTTTCCTTCTGCGAAATAGAATCACCATGCGGGCATGATGCATTTTTATTGGAATTTGAAACACAAACAAATATTGTTAAAAGTTTTTTAAAGGATGTTGATAATGAATGAGCATTATTTAAAATCTAAAGGTTTGCACTTAAACTACTCTTTGATTACCAAAATGGTGGAAGGAAATTCCCATATTTTGGATTTAGGTTGTGGTGACGGTGAACTTTTGCAGCTTTTAAAAAAAGATAAAAATGCGAAATGTCTTGGCATAGATATTAATCAGGATAATGTTATCAGTTGTCTGAAAAAAGGATTATCGGTTATTCAGGGCGATATTGATATTGGTTTGCATGAGGTTCCGGATAAGTCGTACGACTATGTAATATTAAATCAGACATTACAGTCTACGCATAATCCTGAGTTTGTGTTGCAAGAAATGTTGAGAGTAGGAAAAAAATGCGTAGTCAGTTTCCCTAATTTTGCATATTGGAAAGTCAGATGCCATTTATTTTTCAAAGGTCAAATGCCTAAATCAAGAATTTTGCCGTTTGAATGGTATGACACACCAAATATTCACTTATTAACAATCAGTGATTTTTTTGAATTTGCAAAAAAAAGAAACATCAAAATTCTGAAAAGTATTTATACGACTAAAGCATCAGTTAAAAAATTTCCGCTCACAAGATTTTTACCAAATCTCCTTGCGGAAGAAGTTATTTTTGTAATATCCGATTAAGCCTATAAATACTATTTTCATAGGATAAAAAAAATCATTAAACATATTAAAATGGTAAAAGATAATAACATAGGGAGATAGTGTCAATATGGCTATATCGTTTACCGGTCTTGGCTCGGGGATGGACTACAGTTCGTGGATTGATGCGTTGGTTGCAATTAAACAAGAGAGTGTAACTACCGTTCAAAACAAAATAAAAACGGTCGAAGCATCGCAAACAACAATTGATAAGTTAAAATCTTCATTTACATCATTAAACAGCTGTATATCAACCTTTACCGACAGTAATATAGTAAGTGCTTTTGACATATTTTCGAGAAAAAAAGCGGAAGTATCTGATGAAAATAAAACAGCCACAGCTTCCGTAAGTAATTCTGCAACTGTTCAAAATCTGGAATTATTAATTTCGCAAATTGCAACTCCTACCGTTGCTACAGGCGTAAATGCCTTGGGGAAACTCGCAGGCATGGACAGCAAATTGATGGCATTAAATAACAAAGTTATTAAAGAAGGCAGTATTTCATTGTACGTTAACAACCAAAAATACATATTTGAAGTTGAAGAAGATACTACATTACAAGATTTTTGCGACTTTTTGGAAGAAAAATCCGGCGGAAATGTAGAAATTACAACTGAAGGAACATTATCGCTTGACCTATCTTCATCAGGTGTAACTGATTTGAAATTAGGTTCAACCGCCGATAAGGGTAATCTTTTAGACTTTTTTGGTTTCAAGGCCGAAACTGATGAAGAGGGTAACATAATAAGTATGTCATCACCAAAAATTCTGACTGAAATCAATACCGGCGGAACGATATTAGATACGGCACATCTTTCTGCTCCTGTAACTGCAGGAACCTTCAAAATAGGAACGGTAGAATTTACCATAGATGAAACAACTTCTATCAGTGGTCTTATTTATCAGATAAATTCAAATGCCGACACAGGTGTAAATGCATCATTTGACGCTGTTGCAAACAAACTTGTATTGAAATCAACAGAACCCGGACAAACAACAATAAATATTGAAGCCGGAACAAGTAACTTTACTGATGTTGTCGGTTGGACAAATTCAGGAGGAAATCTCGCTGAAGGTTCTCAGGTTTTAGGCAAAAATTCTAAATTCAGTATTAACGGAGAAGAATTTGAAGCTGCTTCCAATGTTGTGAGCGAAGATGTTACAGGTATAACCGGTTTGACTTTGACATTAAACAAACTCACAAAAGAAGATGAACCTGTACAAATTAATATTACAAATGACCTGAGCGAAGTTGAAAGTAATATAGACAGTTTCATTAAAAAGTATAATCAACTTGTTACCGATTTGAAAAATGCAAGTGCAAGTGACGGTACATTAGCACATGACAGTTCTATTCGCAAAATGATTACTGATATGGCCAATGTTTTGATGAATATAGTTCCGGGTCTGACTACTTATAATTGCTTTTCAAGTGTGGGGATTTCAACAGGTAAAACAACAACGGATGTAACTAATGTTCCTACATCTTTGACTTTTGATAAAGCAAAATTTGAGGAAGCAATGACCAAAAATCCCGCAGAAGTTAAAAAACTGTTTATCAACAAGAACGAAGAAGAGCCATCCCTTAACGGTGTAATGACCAAACTTGAAACTATGATAGACGGTTATCTTGATATTGAAAATGGCTATTTCACGACTAAGAAAAATTCGTTTGAATCCGAAATAGAATCATTAAATCAGTCCTTAACAAGAAAGCAAACTTCGGTAGAAGCATATAGAGCACGATTGCAAAAGCAATTTGAGTCAATGGATAACTATATAAGTAAAATGCAAAGTTATTCAAGCTACCTTTCAAATTTATAATTAAAGGTCACATGTTCCGCAATTAGAGTTATCATCGTAGTCTGCCTCATTAATTTTTTCTTCAATTCTGGTATCGTTTTGCGGTGCAATATTTTCTAATACCTCTTTTTCAATAAAAACGGATTTTTCAGATCTGCACACAGGACAAGTCCAATCCTCGGGTAGTTCCTCAAAAGTTGTACCGGCTTTTATTCCGCCATCATTATCACCTTTTTCTTTGTCATATACATATCCGCAAACAGAACATTCATGCTTTATCATATTTAGTCCTCCTATGATTTATTTTTAAAATATAATTGAGAAATTTTAATCAGTCGGGTGGACTACTATTTTATGGTAAAAAAAAACCACCTGTTCGGTGGTGTGTTTTCTGCATCCTAATGGTCTCTTCTTTCGGATTTATATCCGAATTAAATAGTGTTTCATTTACACTAATAATTTAGCAAATTATTATGTAAATGTCAAGCATTTTTTTGTATTTCATTTTAACATTTTTTAAGAAATCGGCAAAACCCCGTATTTACAAGGGTGTTTTGCAAAAAATATTTTGGAATAGATTTAGAAAGAGGGAAAGACTGCAAGTAAATAATTGTATATTATACACTTTATATATATTGTAATTCCTTTCATAAAAAACTGCCCGAAAACAATTCGGACAGTTCTTTAAGGTTTTAAATTATCTTTCTACAAACTTTTTTTCAATTCTTCAATTGCTGCAATTTGTTGATTTAATTCTGCAATTCTTGCTTTTGTAGAACTAATTACTTCCTCAGGTGCATTTTTAACGAAGTTTTCATTTGCAATTCTTGAGGCGAGTGAAGTTTTTTCTTTACTTAATTTTTCGATTTTCTTATCCTGTCTTTCTTTTTCTTTTTCTAAATCAATAATTCCTGCGAGCGGAACAACAATTTTGGTATCGCCAACAACACAAGAAGCAGACTGAGGAGGAAGTTCGGAAATAGTTTCATTTGAAATCTCAATATCTTCAACACGAACCATTCTTTTTATAAATGCCTGAGTTTTTTCGAATAAATCTTTGTCCCCATATATTTTTATAGCAATTTGAGTACCGGCAGGAACATTCAAAGACTGGCGAAGATTTCTCAGACCTTTGATAGCTTCAATGGTTTTTTCCATCTGTACAACGGTATTAGCAAAATTATAATCCTGAACGGTTGGGAAATCGCATTTCATCAGGAAACTTTGACCGTCTTTATATGATTTAAACGGTATTAACTGCCAAATTTTTTCTGTTATATGAGGCATTATAGGATGTAATAACCTCAAAGAGCGTTCCAAAACGTACCATAGAACTCTTTGGGTATTTTGTTTTTGTTCGGGATTTGCAAGTTGAATTTTAGCAAGTTCAACATACCAGTCGCAATAACTTCCCCAGAAGAAATCATAAATTTGATTTGCATATTCGCCGATACGGAAGTTGTCCATATTATTTCTTATATCATTTGTAACGTCTGAAAGTTTTTGCAAAATCCATTTGTCGGCAATAGTTAAATTATTCATATCAATTTCTTTTTCTTCCATTCCGTCAAGGTTCATCATTACAAATCTTGAAGCATTCCAAATTTTGTTTGCAAAATTTCTGCCGTATTCAAACTTATCATCACTGACCTTGATATCCTGACCGCCATAAGTACACATACTTGTTAGTGTGTAGCGCAGAGCATCGCAACCGTATTTGTCAATAATTCCGACAGGGTCAATTGTGTTGTTTTTTGATTTACTCATTTTTTGACCGTGTTCATCACGAATTAAGCCATGAATATAAACATTTTTGAATGGTGATTTGCCTGTAAATTCATAAGACATATTAACCATTCTTGCAACCCAAAAGAATATAATGTCAAAACCCGTTACCAGAACTGAAGTTGGGAAGAATTTTTTAAAGTCCTTACTATCTTTATTAGGCCAACCCATAGTAGAGAACGGCCACAAGCCTGACGAAAACCAAGTGTCTAAAACATCACTGTCTTGTGTATACTGTGTCGGGTCTGGGTTTTGCTTTGCAACAACCATTTCTCCGGTTACATTATGATAATATGCAGGAATTTGATGCCCCCACCATAACTGGCGGCTTATGCACCAATCACGTACATTTTCCATCCAGTCAAGGTATATTTTTGTCCATCTTTCTGGAATGAAGTTTAATTCACCCGTTTTAACTGCTGCAATAGCTTTTTCAGCAAGAGGTTTCATTTTTACAAACCACTGTTCAGATAAATAAGGTTCAATAGTCGTACCGCAACGCTGACAGTGACCGACATTGTGTTCGTGTGGTGTTACATCAAGCAAAGCACCTTTATATTTCAAAAGTCCTACTGTTTCTTTTCTTGCATCTTCTCTTGATAAGCCTCTGATAGATTCGGGTATAAAGTCTAAATTAAGCATCTTTGCATCTTCATCCATAATCCAAATCGGTTTAAGGTGATGGCGTTTACCGACTTCATAATCGTTAGGGTCGTGTGCGGGAGTGATTTTTACTGCACCTGTTCCGAATGAAGAATCAACATATTCATCGGCAATAATAGGAATTTCTCTGTTTGTCAAAGGAATAATAACTGTTTCCCCGATTAAATCTTTGTATTTGTAATCGTTAGGGTTAACTGCAATTGCAACGTCACCGAACATTGTTTCAGGTCTTGTTGTTGCAACAACAATTGCACCGGGTTTATCTTTCAGAGGGTAACAAATTTCCCACATATTACCCTGCTCTGTTTTGTATTCGGTTTCAATATCGCTTATCGCACTGCGACAACGAGGACACCAGTTAACGATATACGCACCCTTATAAATCAAACCTTTATTATATAAACTTATAAAAACTTCTTTAACCGCATCAGAGCAACCTTCATCAAGAGTAAATCTTTCTCTTGAACGGTCAAATGATGCACCTAATCTCTTAAATTGGTTAAGAATAGCACTTTTATGTTCATTTGCCCATTCCCAAACGGTTTCAACGAATTTTTCTCTGCCTAAATCAAATCTGGTTAAGCCTTTTTCTCTCAATTTTTTTTCAACAACATTTTGTGTAGCGATGCCGGCATGGTCAGTTCCCGGAATCCATAGAGTTTCAAAACCTGCCATACGGTGATAACGGACTAAAATATCCTGCAAAGTTCCGTCCAAAGCATGACCCATGTGCAAAACACCGGTAACATTGGGAGGCGGAATAACCATACTGTAATGAGGTTTGGTTGAATCTGCATTTGCCTTGAAACATTCATTTTTTTCCCAAAGTTCATAAATCTCTTTTTCTGTTTCGTTAGCCTGATAATTTATAGGAATTTCATTAATATCAATATTCATATTTCTCTCCATTATCTATCTCATATAAAAATTATATTACAAACTAAATAATATGGTTAGCATTGGCATAATTTAACAGTTTGTTTGTGATATAAAAGATAACTCAAGTATTTTTTATATTTTGTTTTTGGTGTAAAATCTTTTTATAAGTAATATAAGGATAGGCAATGCTTTTAGAAATATTGAGTAAATCTTTAAATTTAATGAAAAAGAATTTGAATTTGACCCAATTAATTTTCATTTTTTTCATAATCGTCACTCTGGCAACACCATTTCTAAGCGGTATAAAATTAAACTTGAAAGCAATTCCTTTTATTATAATATTTTTTACTTTCCTATGTGCTTTTTGTGCAGGTTTATTTTATGCATTCAAAAAATCTTTGGAATACGATGAAAAACCGCCCGAAAATGAATTTGGACTTTCTCCGTTATATTTTGCGGAACTTTTTCAGGGAACAGGTTGTTATTTTAAAAAATTTTTGTTTGCAGGTTCGTTTATTTTGGCTTTAATAGTTCTTTTAAGTTTTGGATATGATTATTTCATCCATCACTATGTAGTTATTCCAAAAAGTTTATTAAACATAAATTTGAATGAAGTTATGTCATCAGATGCAAAAATGATAGAATTTGCAAACTCTCTTTCTGTGTCTGACAAAGCTCAAATCGGTAAAATAGGAATCTTATCATTAGGAATTTATTTTGCATTTTCTTACTTGATAACATTATATCCTGTTGTTTTAGTCAAAAAAGAAGACAATTTTTTGAAGTCATTTTGGCTTTCAATAAAATCATTATTTAAAAATTTACCCGTGAGTTTGTGTATATTTTTATTTTTTAATATTTGTATCGGTATTGCAACGATGCTCAATGCAACTTTTGCAACGAGTATAATTGTTTCAATTGTAGCAATACTTTTACAATGCTATTTGAGTGTTTGGTATATATTATCGTTGTTTGTGTATTATGAAAAAGTCAAATAACGTAATTGCAATAATAGGTGCCACTGCCACAGGAAAGAGTGATTTGGCTATTGATTTGGCTTTAAATTTTGGTAGTGAAGTTGTTTCTGCTGATTCACGATTGGTGTATAAGGATTTTAATATAGGAACTGCAAAGCCAACTTTTGAAGAATTAAACAAAGTTAAACATCATTGTGTAGATGTTGCTTCTCCGCTTGATGATTATAGTGTGAGCGATTTTAAAAAGGAAGCAAAAATTGCAGTCGAAAATTTACACAAACAAAATAAACCTGCAATAATCGCAGGAGGTACCGGGTTTTATATTAAAAGTATTCTTGAAGGGTTAGATATTCCAAAAGTTCAGGCTGATGAATGTTTCAGAGAAAAAATGCACAATCTTGCAAGTGAAAAAGGTAACGAATATCTTCATAATATTTTAAAAGAAAAAGATTTTGAAATTTCTCAAAAACTTCATCCGAACGATGTTTTCAGGGTAATCAGGGCATTAGAAGTCATAGAAAAAACAGGTCAGACAATGACTGAAGCTCAGAAAAAAAATAAACCTGATTATAATATAATTTATATTTTTCTTGATGCAAAAGACAGAGAATATCTTTATTCCAGAATTAACAAGCGTGTCGATATAATGCTCCAACTCGGTTTAATTGATGAAGTTAAAAATCTTATAGCAAAATACGGCAAAACTATTTCATTATTAAAAACTTTGGGGTATAAAGAAGTTAGCAGTTATTTGGATGGTGAAATTTCATTTGATGAAATGAAGGAACTTATCAAAAAAAATACGAGGAATTTTGCAAAGAGGCAATTGACTTGGTTTAGAGCAGTTAGAGATACTCACAAATTTTATATTGATGAATATAGCAAAGAAGACATTTCAGTTAAGGTAAAAGAATTATGTTTAAGTATGATGTAATAGTTGTAGGTGCAGGACATGCCGGGGTTGAAGCGGCATTATCGGTAGCAAGATTAGGGTGCAAAACGCTTTTGACAAGCATTAATTTGGACAATATTGCTCTTATGCCTTGTAATCCTGCAATTGGGGGTCCTTCAAAATCAAACATAGTCCGTGAAATTGATGCTCTTGGTGGTGAAATGGGACTTGCAGCCGATGCTACATATATGCAAATGAAAACTTTGAATATGACTAAAGGACCTGCAATTAGAGCATTGAGAGCGCAGTCCGATAAGGCTGAATATAAAAAATACATGCGAAATGTTCTGGAAAGTTATGAAAATATTGACCTGAAACAATGTTGCGTATCTTCCATAATTGTTGAAAATGGTGAAATTAAGGGTGTTACAGATGAATTAAGTCAAGTTTATTCTTCACCTTGTGTAATTTTGACAACAGGAACATCATTAGAAGGCAGAATTTATATAGGTTTAGAAAGTTTTAGGGCAGGGAGATTAGGTGAATTCCCCGCAATAGGACTCTCCGACTCATTAATGAAAAACGGTTTAACCTTAGGTAAATTGAAAACAGGTACACCTGCAAGAGTTGATGGCAGAACGATTAACTTTGATATTCTTGAAAAACATTATGGAGATAAAGAACTCAGTTTCTTTTCGTTTGAACCTGAAAGACCAATAAGAGAACAATATCCGTGTCATTTAACCAGAACAACTAAAAAAACTCATGAAATTATACTTGCAAACCTTGATAAGTCACCTTTGTATGCAGGATTAATTCATGGCAGGGGTCCGAGATATTGTCCGTCTATTGAAGATAAGGTCGTTAGATTTAGTGACAAAGAGTCGCATCATATTTTCATTGAACCGGAAGGTAAAAGCACTTATGAAACTTACGTTCAAGGGTTTTCAACAAGTTTGCCGGCGGACGTCCAAATTCAAATGTTGCAGTCATTACCCGGTTTGGAAAATGTAAAAGTTATAAAGCCTGCTTATGCTGTTGAATATGATTATGTTCCTGCAATTCAGCTTGAACACTCTCTTATGACAAAGAAAATAAAAGGACTTTTCTGTGCCGGACAAATTAACGGTACAAGCGGTTATGAAGAAGCGGCAGGACAAGGTTTAATCGCAGGAATTAACGCAGTTTTATATCTTCAAAACAAAGAAATGTTAACGCTTTCGAGGGACAGTTCTTATATCGGAACTCTTATTGACGATTTGGTTACAAAAGAAATGGATGAACCATATAGAATGTTGCCGTCACGCTCTGAGTATCGGCTGATATTAAGACAAGATAATGCTGATGCAAGATTAACCGAAATAGGTTATAAAGTCGGCTTAATTTCAGAGGAAAGATATCAAAGATTCAAGTCAAAAATGAAAGCAATTGCAGAAGAAAAAGAGCGTTGCAAAATTGAAAAGATTTCACCAACTGAAGGAAATAACAAGGTTCTTGCAAAATACGGTATAACATTGGAGCGAGGGTACAAGATAGCCGAACTTTTAAAGCGACCCGATATTAATTATGAAATCATTAAAGATGTTGATGAAGCGACAAGGACTTTGAACTTGCCAAAAGAAGTATATGAACAAGTTGAAATTCAAATTAAATATGACGGCTATATTGTTCGTCAAAATGCACAGGTTGAACAGGCTTCAAAACTTGATAAAATTAAGTTCCCTGATAACATGGATTTTATGAAAATAGAACATATTTCATCGGAAACTAAAGAAAAACTGGCAAAAGTCCAACCTAAAACTTTGGGACAAGCATCAAGAATAGGTGGTATCAAACCTGCAGATATTTCAGTCTTAATGGTTTTAGCCGAAGCAAATAAATTAAAGCAAGTTTAGTTTATTTTAGGATTTTTGCTAATTTCTTTAAGTCTTTTAATGTTATATTGGAAGAACGAAGTTCTGACAATGCTTCTATGGTTTCTCCCGTTTTTGAAATAAAGAAATAATTGCCAAAGTTGTTTCTTAATATAGAGACCTCATCAACTTTTGGACTGGTTGCTATTACAGTCATATATTTATCAACCAGTTTTTTTGATTTGTCTGATTTTAAACCGTTGTATAAAACTTGTACATTTGAGAAAAAATTAACCTTTGCACCAAAATTAGTTGTATTTACTCTACTGACTTGCATAAATTACTCCCTGATACTCTGAACTTGTATTTGTATAAAATGAAAACATATTATTTTTTGATAGTTCGAAATTAATTTTTAACAACTTTTTGATGTATTGGGGGCGGCTGTATGTATAGCGGTTTTAGCCCTTGCCAATTAGTTTGCAGATTTTGATTTAATTTTTCTTTTGTTATATCAATGAGAACTTTTCCGTAATCTTTTAAATCTGTTTCAAAATTTATGGAATTGATGTCTTGTGTTTTTAAAAATTCTTGCATCTTTGTATCTGCAATAATTTTACCTTTATAATTTTTTAAAATTTTGCTTAAATTATCAAGGTCAATAAGTTCAACATTTTTATTATTGCCAACATAGGCTTTGTTTTTTCTTGCGTCTAAAACAGTTATTGCAGGAAGCCCATATGCGGTAGAAATTAATTCCAAAGAATTTACGCCAATTGCATGCTTATTTGTTCCTTGTGCTAAACCTCTTGCAACCGTGAGTCCTACTCTTATTCCGGTAAAACTTCCAGGTCCTATGTTTGCGGAAAAAATATCTATATCTTGAGTTTTTAAGTTTTGGTTTTCAAGCATTTCAACAATTTTTTGTATCAAAAAAGCACTATGATATTTGTCATTAGTACTTTCTATTGTTTGAGAAAAAACTTCGTTATTAAGTGCCAAAGCTATATATGTTTTGTTTAAACCTGTATCAAAAGCAAGTATGTTCACTATTTTAGTTCCTTCTTAAATTCTTCAAAATTTTCATTGTTTGAAATTCCCATATTTACAAATTCAAATTCTCTTTCAGTATCATCAACATATTTTATTGAAATTTCAAGCCTGTTTACGTCTAATTCACCATTAGAAAATTCTGCCCATTCCACAAAGGTTAGAGCATTTTTTAATTCGGAGTATGTTCTCAATTCATCAAGAATTGATTTTAACCCTTCATTCTCAAGTCGGTATAAATCAAAATGGTAAATGTCAATTTCGCCACTGTGATATTCGTTTAAAATTACAAAACTCGGACTGGTGACATGCTCTTTTACTCCGAGAATTTTTGCACATAAAGTGGTCAGAGCGGTTTTGCCTGCTCCGATATCTCCGTACAAACAAATCAAACCGCCATGTTGTTTAAGAAAAAATGAAAGTTTTTCTGCAATTTTTTTTGTTTCTTCTAAATTTTTTGATAATATTTTAAATCTGTTATTCATATTAATAATATTAGCACGAAAAAACAGCGGAATTATACAATAATTCCGCTTAAAAATTTATATAAATATTTCTATGCTATATAATTTATTTTTAGAGTGCTTCCATCAGTTTTTGTAATGGCATCAAAAATGCGGTTTTTAGCATCTTCTTCAGAAATTTCGACACGGGCAAGTCCGCAAAGTCCGGGTACTGTTGTACCGTGCGTATAAATCCATTTGCCTCGGTGATTTTTGAAAAGACTATGTCTGGTTGTACCTGTTTCCCATTTGATGGAATCAAATCCTTTTGTGTCTGTCATTGATTGACCTGCAACTCTTGAAACTATAGGCATATTTTGGCTCCTTAATTCTGCTTTGTAATTGCATTAAATATAAATATAAAATAAATTGACAGTAAGTTTATCATTTTCTTTGTATTTTATAATTATTTTCCTGTTTTTTCAATAATTTTTAATTTTTTGTCTGTTTTTATTTACT
>JAZLLQ010000036.1:0-16810 GCA_045598245.1 Candidatus Gastranaerophilales bacterium | reverse complement strand
GTTCCGTCAACCATAATAGGGTTCATACTGACTATAGTTTTGATTTGTGGTTCTTTTGTAAGGTTACAAACTGCTCTCATCATTGGCATAGGACCTACAGCGATTACTAAATCAGTTTTTTCTTTTTCGATTATTTCTTCAACAACACCTGTAACAAAACCTTTCCTTCCCAGTGAGCCGTCATCAGTTGTTATAAAAAGTTCATTGCATGCATTTTTCATTTTATCCTGCCAGAAAATAAGGTCTTTATTTCTTGCTCCCATAACCATATAAACTTTATTGCCTGCTTCTTTAAATGCTTTTGCTATCAAATAGCATGGCGCAGCACCATAACCTCCCGCAACACATATCACGGTTCCAAGTTTTTCTACATGTGTTGGTACACCAAGAGGTCCTACAATATCAGGTATTTCTTCTCCTACATTAATTTGAGCAAGTTTTTTTGTAGAATAACCTACTGCCATATAAACAATAGTCAAAATACCTTTTTCTTTATCTACATCTGCAATAGTTAATGGTACTCTTTCGCCGTTTTCTTCTGAACGAAATATGATAAACTGACCTGCTTTTGCATTTTTTACAACATAAGGCGCTTCAATTTGAATTTCATATTGATTTGGACACAATTCCTTTTTTGAAATAATTTTGTAACCCATAATTCCCTCAATTTTTTACTCTCAAAATAATTATAAAACAAAAATATTTTTTGTGAAAATTTCTTATCGTTTTATAAAAGAACAGTTCTCCTGTGTCAGAAGAACTGTTCTTATTTGATTTGTGAAATTTATTATAGTCCGTAAACTTTCGCAATTGCTTCATTTTGGTCTAAGTCAAATGCTGAGTGAAGAGCTTTTACTGCTTTTTCAGATGCGGATTTTTCAATTACACAGCTGATTTTGATTTCACTGGTTGAAATCATTTGAATATTAATACCCGCTCCTGCAAGAGCTTTGAACATTTTAGCCGCAATACCCGGTCTGTCAATCATTCCTGCACCGACAATACTTACTTTTGAAATATCTTCATTAATGAGAATTTTTTCAGCACTAAATTCTTTTCTAAATTCTTCAACAAGTTCAAGTGCTTGTTCCAAATCGCTGTTTGCAACTGTAAAATCAATGTTGTTTGTTTCGGCATTAATAGCGTGTGTTTGAATAATCATATCAACACTTACGTTGTTATCAGCAAGTTTTCCGAATAAAGCTGCTGCTGTTCCTGGAGTTTCGGGGACATTAATGACAGATATTCTTACTTGCGATAAATCCGCAGCTACTCCGCTAACCGGTCTGTATATTTCCATATATTCTTCTCCTACTACCATTGTACCTGTATCTGAATGATTAAAGCTGCTTCGAACACGCAACTTTACGTCAAATTGTTTTGCCGTTTCAACTGAGCGAGGGTGCAAAACCTTTGCACCAACTCTTGCAAGTTCAAGCATTCCCGAGTATAAAACTTTGTCTAATCTTGTAGCGGCTGATACTATTCTCGGGTCAGCAGTATAAACACCGTCAACATCGGTATAAATATCGCAATAATCAGCCTTCAATGCTGCTGCAATTGCAACTGCTGATGTGTCAGAACCACCTCTTCCAAGTGTTGTTATTTCACCGTCAGGAGTCACACCCTGAAATCCAGCTGCTACAACTATATATCCCGCATCAAGTTTTTCTTTCAATTTTTCTGTTTTTACATCAATTATTCTTGCTTTTGTATGAACATTTTCTGTAATTATACCTATTTGAAGTGCATTCATACTGATTGCTTTATGTCCTTCTTCTTGTAGTGCCATTGCTAACATAGCAATTGAAACTTGCTCTCCTGTTGTCAATAACATATCAAGCTCACGTTTATTAGGATTTTGGGAAATTTGATTTGCTAATTCTATCAAATGATTTGTAGTTTTTCCCATTGCTGACACTACAACTACAACCTGATTACCTGCCTTTTTCTCTTTAATCACTGCTCTGGCTACATTTCTAATTCTGTCAGCGTCTGCGACAGATGAACCGCCAAATTTTTGAACTACAATACCCATTGTTTTCTACCTATATTACTCTTCATTATTTTACTTAATATTATATCTAAAATCGTTTTTTCGCAAGTACTTGCGCCTGAAAACTTTATACTTTTTAAAAATACTTTATACGTTGTAATTTCTTTTTTGGAAAATATTAGTATAATATATCATGTGTTTTGGAGGTTATTTTGAAAAAAAGTTTTAGCTTATTATTAATTTTATTAACTTCTGTTTGTATTTCCGGTTCGGGATATAAAGGTACATTACCTGATTTGTCAATTAAAGAAGTTAATTTGGAAAGTGCTAAGCCTAAAAAAAATCCCAAAAATAATATTCTTCCTTTGGATAAACTTACAATTCCGTCAAGACAGGTTGTTCCTGTTGATAAAGAATTAGATTTATACAAAGAATATATGACAAATATTTTCATGCAAATGGACAGGCTACACGAAATATTATCAGGAGATAAATCTTTTAAAAATTATGTTGCATCTGCAAATGTTTTCGATTTAACATCAAACAATGTAATTTCAAAATTTAAAAGTGAGCGTTTTTATTCTGCCAATATTGCTCTTGATAATATAAATCATGATGTTCAGCAAATAAAAAATTATTGGATAAAAATTAATAAAAATGCGCCATATGTTTCTTATTATACAACACAAGGGGCTTATTCAGGTGCGGTATTAAATGAGCAATTAAACAATTTTGCAAAAGTTCTTGAATATGCAAAGCGCGATATTACAAAAAAAACCGAAGAAATTAAATAATTTGCACAATTTGTAAAAAATTGTTTTAATTATATTGTTAAACTTTTAAGGCAAATTAAGTGAATTATTTGAAGAGTGATATTATTGCAGCAAATACACCGTTAGACTTGGCTAAAGTCGCGTCTGACACTCTTGATCCATATTTGAAATTTTATTCTTTGATAAGATTAGAGAATTTAGGTGAATTTGTTACTTCTTTTGATAATTATAAATTCTTTTCCGTGAGAGGTGTTGAAGGAAGCGGGAAAAGTTCATTCAAGACACTTGTAAAAAATCTTATTGATAACAATATTTTATTTTTTGATTATAACTGTTCTGATATTACAGAGCTTGATGACATATTTTTAAAATTTTACAAATTCATTTTAAAGCATCCGATAAAAGGCGATATCCTTAGAAAAAAAACAATTTCAAAATCTCAATCTATTGATGAGCAAATATTGTATTATCTGAAAAATTCTTCAGGAAATATTGTTCTTATTTTTGACAATTTTGAAAAATTACTTGATGAAAATTGTGAGTTCAGAGCGCAAAACGTAAAAAGTTTTTTTGAATTTTTATCTTCATTGAATGATATAAAAGTAGTTATTTTTACTTCCGTAAAACTTGAATCTGTTTTAGAATTGCCTGATAATATTCATTTTTCTACGAGATTAGAGGCTATTGAAGAAGATAAAATAAAGGATTTTTTCTCAATATTTAAGATTGATATTCCTAATTCTTTGTTATCTCAGGTTTATGATTTAACTTCAGGACATATTTTTTCATTAAAATTTTTAGCTATGGCTACTAAAATTTTAAATTTACCTGTTTCGGAATTAATAAAAGATTGTACGTTAAAACGACAGGAATTAAATATTTATATTGCAAAAAAACTTATATCAAAATTATCTCAGGATGCTAAAAAAGTCTTATATTATGCGGTATTTTTCAGACATGATATTACGTTAAATATTTTAAAAAGTATTGATTATTTTGAAGATGTTTCACGTGATGTTGAATTGTTAAAAAATTATATGCTTTTGGACGATGAAAATGATTTTGAAATTCGGGATTTTTTAAGGAAAATGCTATATGATACTTTTCCGACAAAAGAAAAAATGAAATTGCATGAAAAAATTGCTGATTTTTATGGCGAGCAGTTGCCTTTAAAACCTAATGAACGTGTTTTGGAAATATCTCGTACAAGTATGTATTCCGAAAAATTTTATCATTATAATGTATATTCTAAGCTCTCTAAAAGTGTTGAACTACAAACAAATGGTGCTGCTGATAGTAAATTCAAAGCAGATAAAATCTCTTCAGCTGACAGGTTTAAATACATGGCATCAACAAAGTATTTCCCTGATTTTGAAATAAAAACTGCTGATGATGAAAAAACTAACAATGATGCGGTCAGTATTGATATTGATGAGCAGGATTTGAATTTATCCGATGACGAAAAAGCATTGCTTAACGATATTTCTGTTGACAATGGGTCTCTTGATGAAAAAAATAATACTGATTTTCTTTTTGAAAATGATTCACAAGAGCAACCTGTAGAAGAAGATTTTTCTTTTGACGAAAATTTTGCCGAAGATTTTTCTGAAGTTGCCGATATTGATTTTGACGATAAAATAAAAGCTGAAAACTTTATAAATAAAGCTAATGATGCATTACAAAATGACAATTTTAATGATGCAATAACTTATTTTAAGAATGCAATGGCACTATTGCAGGATTTAGATAATAGCGCATACAAACAAACAAAACTTACAATGATAAGAGTTCTAATTGATTCTTTCAAATATGATGATGCTTTTCGATATTTGAATGAGATGTATGACGATAGCGATGTATCTCAATTTCAGGTAGATGTTCTTATTGAACTCGGTTCTGTTTCTGAATATAAAAACGATTCTAATACTGCCCTTGATTATTATTCTAAAGCGTTAAACTGTGCAAGTGAATTAGACCTTCCTGCTCTTACATCAAAGGCGTATTTTAAAATGGCACTTCTCTTTGATGATGCCAATGATATAAATAATGCGTTAGAGTACTATCTTTTGGCTGTTGACGATGCTCTTTGTGCCGAAAATTCAATTATTTTAGCATCTGCTTACTCTAATATCGCATCAATATTTGAGGAGAAAGGTGACTATTTTAATGCTCTCTCTTACTACAAAAAATCGTTAAAAGAGGATGAATTTAATAAAAATCACGAAGGACTTGCAAAGACATATTCTGCAATTGGTAATATTTTCTTGAAGAAAAATGAGTATAAAGTCGCTATTAAATCTTTTATTAAAGAAACTCAAGTTGCAAAACTTACTGCTGACTGTTATCTTGTTGCTTCTGCCTTTCTTGAGTTAGGTGATACTTTTTTGTCTATACAAGATTACAAAAATGCTCTAAAGGCTTATCTTCTTGCCAAAAAGAATATTGATGCAACAATTTCAACTGACAGTAAAAATAAAATTGAAAGGCGTTTTGATACTATTGTTGAAGAAATTGGGGAAAGTGCGTATAGATTTTTGTTGAAAGAATTGGGTAAGTAATGAATGAAAAATTAGACTTTGTTAAAAGTGTACCGGAATGTTTTGGTGTAGTTGTCACCGATGAACAATTAGAACAATTTGTGCTTTTCAATTCAATTATCTCTGAATTTAACAAGCATACAAATTTAATGTCGCCAAATGATATTAGCATAATTTTTGAAAAACATTTTACTGATTCACTTTCATTTTGTAAGTATATTCCGTCTGATACAACTTCTAACATTATTGATATAGGTTCAGGCGGTGGTTTCCCTGTTATTCCTATGGCAATAATTTTGAAGAATGCAAAAATAATATCAGTCGATTCAACAGGGAAAAAAGTTGATTTTTTAAATATGGCAGCTAATAAAATCGGATTGAAAAATTTTCTTTCTATTAATGACAGAGCAGAAACTTTAGCTTTTAAAAAAACTTACAGAGAAAAATTTGATTTTGTGACAGCGCGTGCAGTTGGTTCTCTTGTTCAAATTTCCGAGCTTTGTTTGCCGTATTTGAAAATTGGCGGAAAATTTTTAGCCTATAAATCAATTAAAGTTGCAGAAGAAATTGAACAAGCAAAGAATGGAATAAAAATTTTAGGGGGTAAAATTCTTGACATATTTGAGTACAACTTAAATTTACCTGAAAATTTTACAAGGAATTTAGTTGTTACAGAAAAAATAATCCCTACCCCAAGAGAGTATCCAAGGAGTTTTTCTGTCATAAAAAATAAACCGTTATGAGGTTGCTATGAAAATTTACAAAAATGGAGAAATGTTATTTGATAATTGCAAGGTTGCAAAAACTTTTGTTCAAAAATTACGTGGAAAGTTTCTTATAAATAACCCGTTGTTACTCTTAAAATGTAATGCTGTGCATACTATTTTTATGAGTGATAAACTTGATATTATTTTTTTGAATAAAAATAATAAGGTCATAAAATTTTATGAAGGTGTTTCTCCAAGATGTATTATATTTCCTGTATTTGGTGCAGAAAGTGCGTTGGAACTTAATGCAGGAAATTTAAAAAGTGCTAAAATAAAGTTAGGTGATATATTAAATTTTGAAGAATGAAAAAAGAAATTTCAATTAAAGAACGTTTGAAACTTTTGCCGATGTTACCGGGATGTTATCTGATGTATGATAAGGATGACACAATTATTTATATCGGCAAGGCTAAAAAATTAAAAAATCGTGTAAAATCATATTTTACTAAAAGTCTTGATACACCTAAACTTCGTGTCATGGTACCTCAAATTGTTCGTTTTGAATTTGTAATTACTGATAGTGAAATTGAAGCTCTTATATTGGAATCTCAACTGATAAAAAAGCATAAGCCAAAATACAATATTCTCTTAAAGGATGACAAAAAATTTCCGTGGTTTTATATTACAGATGAAGATTATCCTCAGATTTTGGTTACAAGAAGAAATAAAGACGCTCCTAAAAAAGGTAAATATTTTGGACCTTATACCAATGCACGTGCTATGTATGCAACACTGGAACACATAAAAAAAATTTTTCCTTTAAAACAATGCAAAACTCCTCGTTTTAAGGACAGACCTTGTATTTATTACCAGATGGGTAAATGTTGTGCACCATGCCAAAAGAAAATTTCTTCGGATGATTATAAAAGAATTGTTGCACAAGTAGAGTTATTTTTATCAGGAAGGCAAGGTGAACTTGTTGAGGAACTGAAAAGTCAAATGGAACATTATGCAGAGCTTGAGATGTATGAAAAAGCTGCTATTTATCGTGACAGTTATTTTAATATAAAACAAGCCTTAGAGCGGCAAAAAGTTGTCGATGACAGTTTGAATCTTTATCAAGACGTTATTGGTTTAACGCAAGATGAAATTCGTTTTGTTATATCTCTTTTGGAAATTCGTTCCGGCAGATTAATTAACAAAAAATCTTTTGAAATTACAAAAGATGAAACTATTACAGAAGAAGATGCAATTATAACATTCATAAAAAATTATTATATTTTGAAAGATAATGATTTACCTAAAGAACTTTTGCTCCCTATTGTTATAAATGATGACGATAATGAGCTTTTTGAAAATTGGTTATCTCAAAAGCGTGGTTGTAAAGTACATATTGCTACTTCTCAAAAAGGTAAAAAGCGTGAGCTTATTGAGCTTGCAAAGAAAAATGCTGATGCGTATTTAGAGGAATTAAAAATTAATGATGTTGTTGAATTGCAATCCGAGTGGAATTTAACCGGCAGTTATATTAAAGAAAAATTAATGCTGAATAAATTTCCGCATATTGTTGAGTGCTTTGATATTTCTCATTTTCAAGGAACTAATACTGTTGCAAGTATGGTTGTTTTTGAAGATGGAAAACCGGCAAAATCTAAATATAAAAAATTTAAAGTCCGCTCTGCAGAGGGTAAACCCGATGATTTTAAGTCTATGCTTGAAGTTATTGATAGGCGTTATTCACGTATTGTAAAAGAAAATTTGCAAATGCCTGATTTAATTATTATTGATGGAGGCAAAGGGCAACTTGCACAAGGTGTAAAAGTTTTAAAAAATTTAGGTTTAAAAAAACAGGATGTTGTGTCTTTAGCTAAAAGATTAGAGGAAATTTTTGTACCGTATCAGAAAAATTCTGTAATTTTGCCTTATTCAAGCCCTGCTCTGTTTTTCTTTCAAAAAATAAGGGATGAAGCACATAGATTTGCAATATCATTCCATAGAAAACTAAGAGAAACACAGGCATTAGAAAGTATTTTGGATGATGTTCAATATCTTGGTGACTCAAGAAAGAAAAAATTATTTGATAAATTTGGTGATATAAAAGGAATTTTATCTGCATCAAAATGTGATTTGGAAGATATTATTGGCAAGCGCGCTACTAATTCACTTTTGAAGAAAATAAATAATTAAAATTAATATTATGTACAAATAAAAAACCCTCTTCCAAGTGAAAGAGGGTTTTTAAATTCAAAATAAAACTTATTTAACAAGTTCTTTGAATTTTTTGCCTGCAGAAAATGCAGGAACAGTTTTTGCAGCAATTTTAATAGAAGCACCTGTTTGAGGGTTTCTACCTGTTCTTGCAGCTCTCTTACGTGCTTCAAAAGAACCAAAACCTACCAAAGTAACTTTTTTACCTTTAGATACAGTCTTTTCAACTGTTTCTAAGATAGCAGCCAATACATCACCAGCAATTCTTTGAGACACATTAGATTTTTTTGCAATCTCTTTTACTAATTCTTCTTTGTTCATGAAACAACTCCTATATCTGTACATTAGTTATTATATCTATATTTCAAGATTTAGCAAGCGTTTGTAAACAAGTGTAAAGCCTAATAGTCTTTTTTGACAAGCATTTTATGCGCAATGTTCTCAAAGTCATCATTCAATATCGGAAGCTGATAGCTATTATCGTTGAGTTTGCGAGAGATAGCCGCTTTTAAAAGATAATCGCAAAAAGCAGGGTTTTTGGGTAACAATGCTCCATGAAGATATGTTCCGAATACATTATTATACATTGCTCCCTCTGTTTTGTCATTCCTATTGTTACCTGTGCCGACTATTACTTTACCTATTGCTTTAGTTCCATTTTCTAAATAAGTAAGTCCTATATGATTTTCAAAGCCAACCAGTGTTTTCGGATTAAGAAAATTAGTTTCAACTGTAATGTTGCCAATTGCACGCTTTTCGCTTGCGAGTGTATATGCATTTAATAAGCCTATACCTGAAATTTTATTGCCGTTAGTATCCTGATAATAATTTGATAAAAGTTGATAACCACCGCAAATACCAAGCATGACAACTCCATCATCAGCAAGTTTTTTGAAATCGTCTTTATGCTTTTTTAATTCATTAGATACTGAAATCTGCTGTTTGTCTTGTCCTCCGCCTATAAAGAAAATATCGTATTTTTTATAATTGATTTCATCATTCATTAAAATTTTATCGACATTAACTTTAATATTTCTCCATTCAAGTCTTTTGGTTAAAGCACAAATGTTACCAAAATCTGCGTATAAATTAAGCATTTCGGGATAAAGATGTGCAATATTTATTTCAAAATTTTCTTCCATAATATAGTCCATTTATATGTATTAATTCACTACAATCTAATGTAACATATAAAATTATAGCATACTAGCATGGGAAGAGGTATATGTTTAAGAAAAATTTAGATGCGTTAAAATTAAAAAATAAAAATCTTGCAGAAAAGTTGATTGCTATTGATTTAGAAACTATTAAAGAGGATTTTGAGGTTTATGAAGCAGAGTCAAAAGATGTCATAATTTCTTATCAAGGACTCGCACTTGACGACATCTATGATCCGATACGTGTTGCCAAAACAAATTGGAATCTAAACGTAACTAAAACGCCTTCCAAATATGATATTGTTGTTGTTTTTGGTTTAGGTTTGGGTTATTTATTCAAAAGAGCTTACATTAACTGTGATAGTCGTATTTTGCTTTTTGAACCTGAAATAAACATTTTAAGATATGTACTTGAATATGTTGATTTTTCTGAAATTATCAGTGAAGACAGGGTTTTTATTACAAACGAAAAAAAAGAAGCATTATCTTTTTTAACTGAAAAATATCTTTCAGATGACAATTTATTCTTCTTGTTTCCTGAGGCTTATGCGCAACTGTCTACGCAAATAATGTCTGATTTTACTAATGATATTGTCGAAATTTGTAATTTGAAAAAAATGGATGTTAATACAATTAAAAAAATGGCAAAAAAGTGGACAATGCATACATTGAACAATCTTACACGAATACAAAATTCAAGACCTCTTTCGTGGTTAAAAGACAGATACAAAGGTAAAACTGCATTAATTGCAGCTGCAGGTCCGTCATTGGCTGATAATATTGAACAAATTAAAAAAAACAGAGATAAATTTATTATATTTTCTGTTAACAGAGCTGCACCAACTCTTTATAAAAACGGAATTAAACCGGATTTTGTATTGTTTGCGGATGTTAACTCGGTTAATGATAATATAAAAGATATTGTTGAAGAGTTAAAAACTACAAACATAATTGCTGATTTACGTGCAAATTCACAAGTATATTCAACATTTGAGAATATACTGACCTATTTTTCCAAAAATGATTTAATTGCACAAAATATTAATAATGTTTCAGGAAATTCTTTTTCACTTCTTGAAACAGCAGGAACGGCGACTGCACAAAGCTATTATGCAGCAAGATTGCTGGGTATGACTGATATAATATTTGTTGGGTTGGATCTTGTGTTTAAAGATAATGTAATCTATGCTGATGGAAAAACTGTTAGTTCCATTAATGATGGGAAAATTTCAATTGATAATTCAAAAAACTATATCAAGTCACTTGTTACAGTTAAAGATTTGAATGGTAATGAAGTAAAAACACGTGATGATTATGCTTTATTCATAAGACAGTTTGAAGAAATTTTTGAAGCTGATTCGGTCGCAAATGTCTATAATGTTTCCGATTTTGCGGCATTTATCAAAGGTATGCAATATACATCTTTTGATAAAATTATTACTTCTGCTAACAATGTTGAAATTAATATTTATAATGATATTCTTAATTTTAAAGCTGAAACAGCTATTAAATGGAATAATATTTATCAAAATATTTTAGAATTATTACAAAATGAAAAAGAAAATTTAAAAGAAATTTCGGAAAAAACTTTTATTTTGTTAAAGCGTGAAAAAGATGTTATAACAAAATTAATAAATAATTCTGCTGATTCCGATTCCAATGTTAAATTAGCTGATATGACTTCTGAATTTACGCAATTGTTGCCTGAAATAATAAAAGATGCCTTTTTATCGCAATATTTTCAAAGCGAATTTCTTAGCTTTGTTAATATGAAAAATGAAAGTATTGAAAAAGGCAACGAAACTTTTATAAAACTGAAAAATTTTGAAATTCAGTTATTAGAGAGTGTTGTGTCTATTTCTGCAGATTGGATAAAATTTTTAGAAGAGAAGTTTAATTAATATGGATATATTACAAAATAACTTGGCATTATTAAGCAAAACAAATTTTGTACTTGCAGAAAAAATCAGAAATCATACTGATTTTACTTCTGAATTTACACTTGACGAGAGTTTGTCAGGTGATCCGGTTCTAATGAAAAATAATAATTTTTTAAATGATAATGTTGATCCTGAACAAGAGGCTATTAATCATTTAAATATGGTAGAAAATAAAGGTTCTGCAGGTTTTAACTTTATTTACGGGCTTGGTTTGGGGTATTTTTTAAAGCGTTTTAATAAATCTGTAGAAGGTTATATTATTGTTTTTGAGTCAGATTTAGATGTATTAAGACTTGTGTTTGAAATGGTTGATTTTACTGATGAACTTTCTAATAATAAAGTCTTTATATTTGATAATTTGAATGATGTTGATAAATTTTATGAAAAATTTTTCTTCTATGAATATACTATTTCTACATCTATTGCAGACACATATAAAACTTTTGATTTTGACAATGCCAAGGCTTTTATTGATCACTTAGGATATATTCATGGACTTTATTTGTCAAATTATCAAACTTTTTGGAATAAACACCATTCATGGGTTAATTCACTTGCAGATAATTTAGCTTTTATTCCAAAGTATAATGAAGTGAAATTTTTAAAAGATAAATTTAAAAATAAACCTGCAATTGTTATTTCGGCAGGTCCGTCACTTGATAAAAGTATAGAATTTATTGCAAAAAATCAAGACAAATTTATTATTTTTTGTGTTGGAACAGCATTAAAATCAGCTGTTAAATATGGTATAAAACCTGATTTTGTCTGTGTAGTTGAATATTTACCCGTTACGGCTCGTATGCTTGATGAAGTTGACTTATCTGACTCAAATATTATTTTACAGCCTTCAACCTGTAATGAAATATTTAAGTCTAATGCAAAAAACAAATTTATATTTTATGCCGATAATGATGAAGCATCTAAGTGGGTTGCAAAAAAATTCAATATATGCACGACTGATTATATTAATCGCGGTACTGTTTCAGTTAATGCATTGGTAAGTGCAAAAATCATGGGATGCAATCCTATAATTCTAGTAGGACAAGATTTGGCTTATACGGATAACAAATGCTATGCAGCAGGTTCTATATATGATAATTACGTTGTAAAAGATAAAGAAGTTGTTATTAATAATCCCGATGAATTGATGAAAAAAACAAAAAATTCGGAAAAAAGTATTAATTCCAGGGCAAAAAGTCTGACTAAGCAATTATATAAAGTAAAAGGTCAAAATGGCGAATTTTTGATTTCGCCCGGTGACTATGCAAGTTTTATAAAGTATTTTGAAGATATTGCAAAAGATTATTCTAAAACAACAAAATTAATTAATTCCTCTCCGGGAGGGGCACAAATTGATGGTTACGAAAATATGAAATTCGACAAAGTTTTGTCTGAATTTGCATTTAAAAATATTGAAAAATCAGTTGAGAATATTACTGTTTCTGATTTTGCTAATAATGAAATAATAAAAAAAGAAGTTACTAAAACAATAGGGCTTTTTGAAACAAGATATAAAAAAATTTTTGACGAAGCACTGAAAATTGCAAACAATTTTGATGCCTTACTAAAGAAAGAGGATGCAAAAGATAAGAATCAGATTTATCTTGACAGCTTAGAATATTTAATAAAATTTTATAAAGAATTGAGAGTTGTCCCTACAACAGATTTATTTGAATTATTTATATGCAGAAATACGTTTTTTATTGATTTTTATTTGAAAAATATTCAGGAAAATCAACACAGATTGTTTTTAGCCAAAATTATGTTTACTTTATTCAAAACAGATTACGAAAAATTTATTTTACCGTTAATTAAAAAGCTGAAAGAATTGGATTTATAGGAGATTATATATGAATTACAAACAATTTGGAAAAACTTATTTGTTAAAATTGGACACTCATGAAGAATTTATGCGTGAATTAAAAAAGTTTTGTATCGAAAATAATATAAAAAATGCAACAATTAATGCTTTGGGTGCTATTAACTCGGTGACATTGGGCTTTTACGATACACAAAAGCAAACTTATATTGAGCAATCTATGCATAAACCTTTTGAGTTATCTTCATTATGCGGTACAATTACAACTTCTGATGATGTTGATGAACCACAAATTCATACGCACGCAACTATTTCTGATAAAGATTTCAGAACATACGGAGGACATTTGTTTAGAGCAATTGTTAGTAAGTCAATTGAAATTATCCTTGTAGTCTTGGATTAATGCTCCTGCATTCACGTGCTAACTCATTTAATCCTACTATGTGATCATTATTTAGGTATTTTGTTATTTCTTCTGTTCTGTGAGGGAATTGTTTTAAAAGAACTTTACCCTGTTCTTTTACCTGTCCTGCATCTGCTGCATTTTCAATAGCTTCCCATAGCATTGAACTTATTTGTTCTTTTATGAATTTTGGGGATATTACTCCCTTGCGGGGTTTTCTGTATACACTTTTATCTGCAAGTAATCTTACTGTTTTTAGTCCTGAAATTTGCACAAAATCACATTCGCAATTTCTTAAATCTTGCATTGCTGCATTGGCTGCTTTTGGAAAACGGTGAAGTCTTATCATATACTGTATTTTGCCAAAAGTGCTAAAACTTGCTCCAAAATTATTTCTCGTACAAATACTTCCTACTTCCATGAGACACCTTATTAATCAAAAAAATGTGCCCAAAATGCGAAAAACGGGTGTTCTTCAAGAAATTTATTACATTCTTCTCCTGTTTTTTCCAGTGGAATATAACTATCATCAGAAAAATTTTTTATAGATCTTTGTATTATTGGTTTTAATTCTGCCGATTCTTGTTCTGAAAAACGCGAAATAGCAGGTGTTTTAGACGGGAAAATATAGTTAAATTTTGAGAATCTTAATCCAAATGTTTTATTATCAATATTTTTAATTATCATAAAAGTACTCCTGTTTATTTTTTATAAATCTATAAATACAAAAATTTGCTATTAATTTTTTTGAATACTACTTTCATTCTATACTATACAAAACTAATAGTATCTTATAGATATATACAAAAAAGAAATATTATGTATTTTTAAAATTAAATTTTAATTATTTAATATAAAAATTATACTTTAAATATCATTATTTTTTACGTATAATTATAGTCGTTCTTAAAATAATTTAATATGTGGGGGCAATATGAAAAATTCTGTTGTAGTTGGTGCCCAATGGGGTGACGAAGGAAAAGCAAAAATTACTGATTTATTGTCAAGTGAAGCGGATATTATTATAAGGTACCAAGGTGGTTGCAACGCAGGTCATACCGTTGTTGTTAATGGGGAAACATATAAATTTCATTTAATTCCGTCCGGTATTTTGTATAAAGGAAAAACTTGTGTTATAGGGGCAGGTACAGTTATTAACCCAATCGTTTTGGAAGAAGAATTAGAAGATTTAAAAAACAGAAATGTTTCGACTGACAATTTAAAAATATGTCATTTAGCTCATATCACAATGCCATACCATATTGACCTCGATGGTGCTGACGAGCTTTTATTAGGAAAAAACAAAATAGGGACAACTAAGAGAGGTATCGGACCGACTTACACTGATAAAATGGCACGTTTGGGCTTTAGAATTGAAGATTTATATGATGAAGAACTCTTAATTTCAAAAATTGAAAGAGCATTGCCTATAAAAAATGCCCAACTTGAAAAAATTTATGGTTTAAAACCTTATTCAAAAGAGCAAATTTTAGAATTTTGTCATTATTACAGAGATTATTTGAAACCATATGTTGATATGGAATTATTACCATTTTTGCAAAAATCCTTTAAAGAAGGTAAAAAAATACTTTTCGAAGGTGCTCAAGGTGTGATGCTTGACATTGATTTTGGTACTTATCCTTATGTTACAAGCTCTAATCCTATTGCAGGCGGTGCAACAACAGGTACAGGGCTTGGTCCCAGTGCTATAGAAGAATCAATTGGTGTTTTTAAGGCATATATTACAAGAGTCGGCGAAGGACCATTTATGACTGAACTTCTCGATGATGAGGGTGAAAAAATACAGAATATTGGGAAAGAGTTTGGAGTTACAACCGGCAGAAAGCGCAGATGCGGTTGGTTTGATTTGCCTATTGCAAAATATAGTATTCAAGTGAGTGGACTTACGGCTATTGCACTTACGAAATTAGATGTATTTGATACATTTGATAAAATAAAACTTTGTACTGCCTATAAAGATAAAAGAAATGGTAGAATTTATGAAAATTATCCGACAAATATTAATCTGCACAAGTATTTAGAGCCTGTATACAGAGAGTTTGACGGTTGGCAAGAAGATATTACAAAAATTAAAAATTATGATGATCTACCTGAAAATGCAAAATATTATTTATCTGAGATAGAAAGGTTGACAGGTACTCCTATAAAAATAATAAGTCTTGGACCTGATAGAGAACAAACTTTATTTATTTGAATTAATAATATCAACCGTTTAAATGAGTTATAAATTCTTGATTTAAGCTATTATACTACTGTTATAAGTATAATTTGGTGGTTTTGTGGCTAATAAATCACAACAACAAAATTTATTTTCCAATAATACATTATTTCAGGATAATGCTGCTGCTTCTTTTTTTGCTACTAATAATCCTATTGAGGACGAAAAATTTGATAAGCAAAAGTGGCTTAATGATGTTGATTCGGATTTAATTTTAGAAAATATAGATAACACCGCACAAAACAAAGTTGTGAAAATAAATCTTAAATTAAAAGCGTTAGAACGAACGCTCTTGCGACTTGATGAAGAATTAAAAATACTTCAATTGTTTAATCTTGAAAAAGATAAAGATAAGCGTGCTGAACTTTATTGTCTAAAAGAAAACTTAATTCAACAAATATCAAATTTGAAAGAGGAAAAGAAAAAGTTCGGTTTTTTCTACATTTTGGCTGCATACACAAATGACCGTATTACCTATGAAAATATCAAATGTATATATGATAGAGTCAAAAAATTTTCAATAAAATATATTAATCTTGGACTTGAATATCTAAAGAGCAGAGATGAATTTAAAAGTTTATTTAAAAGGTAAATTATGAATTTTGAGTACAGGGTAAAACCTAACAATACATTTTCATTATACAATAATGAAATTGAAGATATTTATTTCAGTGATATAGGCGCATACAAGGAAGCTATTGATAAATTTGTTTTGCCTGCTAATCCTGTTTTGTTTAACAATAAGACTGTAAAAATTTTGGATGTTTGTTATGGAATGGGATATAACTCTAAAGCGTTTGTTGATTACTGTGTGAAAAATAACATTAATTGTAATTTTGAAATTGATTGCATTGAACTTGATAAGAATATTCTTGCATTAAGTCTGTTAATTTTCGATGAAAACATTTCTGATGATATTAATTTGTTTTTCGGAAAAAATATTCTTTCTCAAATTAATTTAGAAGAAAATATCGAAAATATTTTAGGAGAAAATTGGATAAATTTAATTTTGGATAATTTGAAGGATAAAT